>CAVSVU010000018.1:0-247362 GCA_963731515.1 uncultured Actinomycetes bacterium
TAGGCGAGGAGCGCCTCGGTCCGAGCGGCCCCCCGGCGGAAGCCCGCGCTCCGAAGCGGTCCCGCGGCAGCCTCAGCAAGCCGCCTCGCGTCGCCCTCGCGGCCGGCGGCGCGCGCCGCCTCCGCCGCCTCGAGGCGTGCAACGGCCGCGTCGACCGTCATGCCGACGGCGGCGTAGCCCATGGCAGCGGCCTGCAGAAGCTCCATCCCCGCGCCGGGCTCCCCACGGGCAGCCGTGACCCGGCCCTGGATGCGGTCGGCGGCGGGCGCGAGGTACCGCGCACCGCTCGACTCGAGCGTCCGGCGCATGCTCGCGGCAAGATCGCCGAGCTCGTCCCACCGGCCTTCCGTCAGCAGCAGCTCGGCCTCCGCGAGCTGCAGCAGCGGCAGGTTTTCGGGCACGTGCTCCTGCTCGAACACGGCCTCGTAGCGCACACGTGCCGCCTGCGTCTCGCCGCGGAGGAGGAGCGTGCTCACAACAAGTGGCGATAGGGTCGTCGAGACGCGCCTGCGCGTGCCCCGCTCGACCCCGTACACCTCGTCGAGAACGACCTCTGACCCGGCGCGGTCGCCGCGCGCCTCGAGAATGAGGGCCACGGCCGGCCAGGGCGACGAGAAGCCGGACGTCAGGGACTGCCCGCGCTCGCCCAGCCCGGCAACGACGAGCCCGAAGTCGTGCAGGCACGCGTCCCAGTCACCCAGGTAGAACGAGGCGAGCGCGGCCCACCCCAGAGCATGGGCCGCGTACAGCGGCGCGTCGCTGCGAAGGAGCTCGAAGCCTTCACGCCCGAGCGTGCGCGCCTCGTCGAACGTCCCGACATAGATCGCGTTCCAGGCCGCGATCGCGTAACTGTCACCGAGCTCGCCGACGTCGCCGGCGGTGCGTGCGAGCTCGAGCCGGCGGCGCGCCGCGGCGTAGGCGGCCTCGTAGCGGAGCCGACGCTGAAGGTTGTGCTGGACGCTGTCGAGCGCGACGACCGCGAGGTCGGGGCGGCCGATGCGCAGGCCCATCTCGGCGGCCTCCGAGCCGATCTGCTCGGCGCGGGCGGGGTCGTTCTCCGGCGCCTCGCTCGACGGATAGCCGTGACCCCAGAACGCCTGAACCGTCATCAGGCGGACGCGTCCCTCGCCCTCCTGCTCGCCGAGCCGCTCGAGTGCGGGCACGAGGTAGCCACGCGCGGTCTCCTCCGGCGGCAGGTCGCGCATCGTCCCCGACCACCGGACGACCGTCTCGAGCGCGAGCCCGGAGACCCGGGCGATCCGCTCGTCGTCGGTGGAGCCGCCTTCGCGTAGTGCATCCACCGCCTGCGAGTAGGCCGACCACGCGTCGTCGCCGAGCGCCGCATAGCGGTACGCGTGGCCGAGCTCCTCGAGCGCCGTCGCCCGCTCGTCGGGCGAGGAGGCGATCTCGTGCGCCGACCGCGCCAGCGAGCGCGCCGCGCGGTACGCGGTGCCACGCGCGGCCTGCCGCGACGCGCTCAGGAGGAGCTCGAACGCGCGCTGCCGCATCGACTCGAGTTCGTCCTCACGGTACGACCGGTCGCGGCTCGCGCCGCGGTAGGCCTGCGCGTAGTGGTGCGCGAGCAGCGCGCTGTACTCGCGCTGCCGGTCACCGGTCGTCTCCTCGATCCAGCGCGCGACGCGGGCGTGGGCGCGCGGCCGCTCGCGGCGCGGGAGGCTCTCATAGGCGACGTCGCGCGTGAGGATATGGCTGAATGCGAGCTCCTCCTCGCCCGCCATGGACGAGCTGAGACGGGGCGCGACGAGCTCCCGATCCTCGAGGCGGCGCAGGTCGATGTCGACGTCGTCGTCACGGTCGAGGAGTGCGGCCACCGCGCCGCGCCAGAAGATGCGGCCGACGACGGAGGCCTGCTGAAGCGTCCGCTTCTCGGGCGGCCGCAGCAGATCGATCCGCGCCGCCAGCACGCCCTGCACCGTGTCGGGCAGCTCCAACCGGTCGAGCTCCACGCGCACACGCCACCGGCCGTCTTCGTGCACCAGCTTGCCTTCGTCCATCAGCTGGCGGAGGATCTCCTCGAGGAAGAAGGGGTTCCCCTCGGCCCGGGCCAGGATCTGCAGACGTGCCTCGTCGGGTAGGCCGTCGACGTCGAGCAGGTGCCCGACGAGCTCCGCCGCCGCGTCCTCGGGCAACGGGCTGAGGGAGACCGACGAGAAGTTGCGGCGACCGCCGCCCCACGTGCCCCGGGTATCCGTCAGCTGCGGCCGTGCCGGGCAGACGAGGAGGATCGGCCCCTGCGACCGGTCGGCCAGCTCCTCGAGCAGGTCGAGCAGCACCGGGTCGGCCCAGTGGATGTCGTCGATCACCACCACCAGCGGGCCCTGTGCCGCGAGCGCCGAGAGCAGGATGCGCCAGGCCCGGTCGAGCTCGACCCGCACCGCGGAGGGCTGCAAGCGCGCGAACTCCTCGTCGCCCGTGTCGAGGCCGAGCGTGAAGGCAAGGGCCGCCGCGGTCAGCCCGGCAGTCTCCGCAGGCACGTCGGTCAGCACGTCGTCGACGAGCGCCCGCACGCGCTCGACGGCGACGGTGGAAGGATCGTCATGCGCGAGGCCCGAGAGCCTCTCCAGGATCTCTCCGAACGGCCAGTACGCGATGCCCTCGCCATAGGACAGGCAACGGCCGATCACGATCCGGGGCGGCGCCGCCAACGACGACAGCCGGCCGAGCACTTCGCGGGTGAGCCGGCTCTTGCCGACCCCAGGATCTCCGTACACGGTGACGAGCTGCGGCCGCCGCTCGGCGACGACGCGCTCGTACGTCGCGAGGAGGAGATCGAGCTCTCGATCGCGCCCGACGAGCGGCGCGTGGACGCCGGGCAGTCCGCGAGTCGGAGCGTCCGGCGCCTCCTCCAGGAGCAGGAACGCCCGCACCGGTGCTTCACGGCCGCGGAGCTCCTGGTCTCCGAGCTCGTCGAAACGGAAGCCCGGCGACGCGCGCACCGTCCGCTCGGCGACCACCGTCTGGCCGGGCTCGGCGAGTTGCTCGAGCCGCGCCGCCGTGTTGACCGCGACTCCCGTGACGATGGCCTCACCCGGAGCAGGGTCGAGCACCGCGACCGCCTCTCCGGTGTTGATCCCCGTCCGGATCTCCATCGTGACCCCGTGCGTCGCGGCCAGCCCGTCGTTCAACTCGACGAGCCGTCGCCTGATCGCGATCGCAGCTCGCAGCGCCCGCGCGGGATCGTCCTCGTGCGCCGTCGGCACGCCGAAGACCGCCATCACGGCGTCTCCGATGTACTTCTCGACCGTCCCGCCCTGCGCCTCGATCTCCGCCCGGATGGCGGCGAACCACTCGCTCATCACCTCGCGCAGCTCCTCGACGTCGAGCCGGTCCGCAAGCTGCGTCGAACCGGTCACATCCGTGAACAGCACGGTGACGACCTTCCGCTCCACCCGCAGATCGTACGCCGCCGCCAGGGCGAGCCCTGGTACCTTCCCGGGCGACGTGCTGCGCTTCACGGTTCTGGGTGGGAGCCCCGCCTGGCCCAACCCGGGCCAGGCCGCGAGCGGCTACCTGGTCGAGACCGACCAGGTGCGGATGCTGGTCGACTGCGGCTCCGGCGTGGCCACGGAGCTGCGCGCGAACGACCCGGGCCCGCTGACCGACATCGTCATCAGCCACTTCCACGCCGACCACTGGTTCGACCTCGTGCCGCTCCACTACGCGCACCGCTACGGCTCGTGGGCCGACCGGCCCCACGCCAACCTGTACCTGCCGCCGGGCGGCCGGGCGGTGCTGGACACGGTCGCGTCGGTGTGGGACGGGTCGGTGGAGACGTTCGAGGCGGCCTGGGACGTCTCGGAGTACGACCCCCTCGCCGACCTCCGCATCGGCGACCTGCGGCTCTCGTTCGCGCCGACGAAGCACTACACCACCTGCTACGCGATCCGGATCGACGGGCCGGCGGGCACCATCGCGTACTCGGCCGACACGGCCCCGATCGAGCGGCTGGCCCGCTTCGCCCACGGCGCCGACCTGTTCGTGTGCGAGGCGGCACTGGCCGACGCCGCCAAGGACGACGTCGGCGAGCGCGGCCACATGGACGCGGCCGAGGCCGGCCGCGAGGCGACCCGGGCCGGCGTCTCCCGCCTGCTGCTGGCGCACGTGCCGATGGAGATCGGCGCCGACCGCGTGCTCGAGATGGCCCGGTCGGAGTACTCGGGGCCGATCGAGATCGCCGCGCCGGGCGTGACGATCGAGCTCTAAGAGGAGCTACCCGGAGAGCGTCACGCGCGAGATGCCGAGCATGCCTTCGGCCGCCTTTTCGGCGGCGCGCTGCAGGCTCTCGGACATCGACGGGTTGACGGCCGCCGTCTCGGCCAGCAGCTGCACCGACAGCCGCGCGTGGACGGCCAGGGCGACGGCGGTGATGACCTCGGAGGCGCGGAAGCCGACCATCGCGCCGCCCAGGATGGTGCCGTCGTCGGGGTCGGAGAGGAGCTTGATGATCCCGTCGGTCTCGCCCTCCATGACCGCGCGCGGGTTCGCGCGCACGAGGTGCTTCGTCACCCGCACGGGGATGCCGTCGAGGCGGGCCTGCCGCTCGGAGATCCCGGCCTTGGCGATCTCCGGGCGGGTGAACACGCACCAGGCGACGCCGGTGTAGGAGACCGGGTCGACGGGCACGCCCAGCGCGTGCAGCGCCGCGGTGCGGCCGTGCAGCGAGGCGGTGTTCGCGAGCATGATCTGGCCGGTGACGTCGCCGCAGGCGTAGATGTGGGGCACGTTCGTACGGCAGAACTCGTCGGCGGGCAGCGCGCCCCGGTCGGCGAAGGCGACACCCGCCTCCTCGAGGCCCAGGCACGCGGTGTTCGGGCGCATGCCGATGCACAGGAGCACGTGCGAGCAGCGCAGGTCGCGGCCGTCCTCGAGCACGAGCCGCACCTCGTCGGGGTCCTCGCAGTCGATCGCCGCCGCCCGGCCGTTCTTCACCACGTCGAGCCCGCGGCGCAGGAAGACCTCCTCGAGCACCTCCGCCAGGTCGGGGTCGTCGTTCGGCAGCAGCTGGTCGCGGGCCGAGATCAGCGTCACGCGCGATCCGCAGCGGGAGAAGAAGTCGGCGAACTCGCACCCGGTCGGGCCGGCGCCGAGCACGACCAGGTGCTCGGGCATCTCGCGCAGGTCGAACACCTGCCGCGTCGTCAGCACCTTGCGGGCGTCCGGATTGGCGAACGGCGGCACGAACGGCGAGGCGCCCGTGCACACGAGCAGCGCGTCGAACTCGAGCACATGGTCGCGGCCGTCGACGTTCGCCACCAGCTCGTTCGTGCCGGTGACGCGGCCGCGGCCCGGCAGCACGTGCACGTTCACGCCATCCATCCGCTCGCGCACGCCCCGGCTCTGGTGCAGCGCGACCGCCCGCGCCCGGGCGAGGGTGCGGCGCAGGTTGACCGACGGGTAGCCGTGCGCGAAGTCGAGCCCGTCCTCCTCGGCGCGGGCCACCTCGAGCACGGCGTCGGCCGTCGTCAGGAGCGTCTTCGACGGGATGGCGTCCGTCATCGTGCAGTTGCCGCCGAGCGACATGTCCTCGACGAGCGTGACGTCCGCGCCCAGATGCGCAGCGGTGGTGGCGGCGGCGTAGCCGGCGGGACCGCCGCCAAGGATGACGAGCCTCATGCGCGGCATCGTAGACTCCGCGTCATGAACGAGATCGCCACCCTCCTCGACCCGGCCGTCATCCGGTCCGGGTTCCCGTCGCTGCGCGACGACCGCATCTACCTCGACAACCCCGGCGGCACCCAGGTGCACGAGTCCGTCTACGCCGCCGTCGCCGGCTACTACCGCGAGTCCAACGCCAACCTGGGCGGGCCCTTCGAGACCTCCGTCGCGTCCGACCGGATCCTTGCCGACGCCCGTGCGCAGGTGGCCGCGTTCCTCGGCGCCGGCGCCGACGAGATCGCCTTCGGCGCCAACATGACGACGCTCACGATGCACGCGTCGCGCACGCTCTTCCGCGACCTCGGGCCCGGCGACGAGGTGCTCGTGACCGGGCTCGACCACGACGCCAACGTCGCCCCGTGGCTGCTCGCCGCCGAGGACCGGGGCGTGGTCGTGCGCCAGGTCGGCATCGACCCCGACGTGTGCGTCGTCGACCCGAACGTCTTCGCCGGCCTGCTCAGCGAGCGCACCCGGGTGGCGGCATTCGGCTGGGCGTCGAACGGCGCCGGCACGGTGAACGACGTCGCCGCGCTGTGCGCGCTGTGCCGCGAGGCGGGCGCGGTCTCCTACGTCGACGCCGTCCACTACGCGCCGCACGGGCCGATCGACGTCGCGGCGGTCGGCTGCGACTTCCTCGTCTGCTCGGCGTACAAGTTCTTCGGCCCCCACGTCGGCGTCCTCTTCGGCCGCGCCGAGCTGCTCGAGCGGCACCGCCCGTACAAGGTGCGCCCGGCGCCGGACGAGATCCCGCACTCATGGGAGACGGGGACCGTGAACCTGGAGGGCATCGCCGGCACGGCGGCCGCCGTCGGCTACCTGCAGTCGGTGGGGATGGACGCCGTCGCCGCGTACGAGCGTGGCCTGGCCGCACGGCTGCTGGACGGCCTGTGCGCGATCGAGGGCGTCACCGTGTACGGGACGAGCGATCCCGACCGGCGCGTGCCCACCGCGGCGTTCAACGTGGCCGGGCGAGGACCGGCCGAGGTGTCGGCGGCGCTCGGGAAACGCGGCATCTTCGTCTGGGACGGCAACTACTACGCCCTCGAGCTGATGCAGCGCCTGGGCCTCGAGGGTTCCGGCGGCGCCGTGCGGGTGGGAGCGGTGCACTACAACACGACCGCCGAGATCGACGCGTTCCTCGCGGCCGTGGCCGAGCTCGCCTGACACTCCTTTGGGCTTGACACGACTTCACCGGTTATGCGAAGGTGCCTGCATGCGCCGACATTTCGCCCCGCTCATCGCCCTCGTCGCCGTCCTCGCAGCCGCCGCGCCCGCGTCGGCCCACCCGAGCGGCACGGCCACCGCAACGCTCACGGGCTCGCCGAACCCGGTAACGGCCGGCACCACCGTCGCCTACCAGACGACGTTCACCAACGGCACCTCCGGCCCGCTCCAGAACACGACCCTCGACGCGCCGGCCCCGGCCGGGTTCAGCGTCGTGAACGTCGTCTCCTCCGGATCGTGCACCACGTCCCCCGGCGAAGCGACCTGCACGTTCGGCACGCTGGCGAAGGGCGCGAGCGCCTCGGCGACCGTGATCATGAGCGTCCCGGCGACGACCGGCGACGTCAACTCGTCCGTGACCTGGACGACCAGCGACGGCGACCACGACTCCGACGACATCACGCTCCCCGCCTACACCACGGTGACCGTGCAGGCGCCGTCGCCGAACAGCGTCGCGGTGTACGTGCTCCCGGCGGGCGGCACCGTCAGCACCGGCTCGACCACGAGCGCGGCGAACCCGCAGTCGACCACCGCCGTCGTCCCCGCGACGCAGACAGGCGCCGCCACCTCCCTGTCCGAGGTCGACGCCACGAGCCCGCAGGACGCGTGCGGCCCGGGCGCAACCTGCGTCGGCCAGATCTCGGTCGTCACGATCGCGGCGAACCCGTTCCCGGTGACCGACCCGCTGCACCTGAGCTTCCTGCTCGACTCGAGCGAGCTTCCGAAGTACTTCACCGCCAAGTCGCTGAAGAAGCTGGCGATGTTCCACGACGGCGTCTCGGTGCCGAACTGCACCGGCGCGGCGGGCGTGGCGTCGCCGGATCCGTGCGTGTCGGCCCGCAAGATCGTCAAGCCGAAGCACTGCAAGAAGGGCCAGTTCGAGGTCGAGATCGACGTGAACTCGTCGACGAACGGCCGCTGGCGGGCCTGATCAGGCGGTGACGGGGCCGAGCCCGAGCGCGGCCCGCACCTCGCCGACCCGGGCCTCGGAGACGACGTTGCCCTTGTCGCGGTAGAGCCGGGCCGCGCGGGAGAGCTCGCGGTCGGCCGCCCCGAGATCGCCGCCGGCCGCGGCGATGCGGCCACGGACGATCGCGAGGTCGGCGACGATCGTCGGCGCCTCGGCGCCGCGGAGGAGCGCGTCTGCCGCGGCGGCCGACGCGGCTGCCTCGGCGGTGCGGCCCGCATGCAGGTGGAGCTCGGCGCGGACGCTGCGCACGAGCACCTGCGACTCGATGTCGTCCGCAGCCGCCGCCGCCTCGGCCCGGGCGCAGGCGGCGGCCGCCTCGTCGTGGCGGCCGAGCGCGATCAGCGCCTGGGCGCGGACGCCCTCCATCGTCGAGAGCAGGTAGCGCTCACCCATCCCCTCGAGCAGCTCGGCGTCGCGGCGGAGTTCACGCTCGGCGGCGGCGTGATCGCCGGCGAGCATCTCGACCATGCTCGAGTCGAGCGCGGTCGAGGCGCCGAGCATGCTGCCGCCGACGTCGGTCAGCACCGTGCGGGCGCGGGCGTAGAGCGCCCGGGCCTCGTCGAAGCTGCCCCGCATCGCCTCGAGCTGCGCCCGCGCGCACAGCGCGAGCCCCTCCGTACGGTGGTCGCCGCCCGAGCCGGCCTCCATCTCGCGGCAGCGCGCGATGGCCTGCGGGACGGGCATCGGCCCGAAGACGCAGGCCATGGTGAAGGCGCCCATGTTGCGGCGCTCCTGGCGGGTGTCACCGGCCAGGCGGGCGCAGGCGATCGCGCGCTCGACCGCAGCGGTGGCGGGCCCATACTCGAGGGCCGTCGCGTGGACGGAGCCGATGATCCGCCACGCCTTGGCCAGGCCGACCTGGTCGCCGACGAGCTCGAAGATGCGGATGGCGCGCTCGGCCTCGCGCAGCGCCCGGGCGCCCCACTCGCCCTCCTCGCCGTAGAGCTGGACGAGCAGCCGGCCCAGCCGCGCCTCGGCGCCGAGGCGGTGGTCGCCGGTGGCCTCGGCGGCCGCGATCGCGCCGGCGAGCACGCGGTCGGCCTCCGCGAACTCGCCCAGGTCCATCAACGCCTCGCCCAGGTCGGGCAGGAGCCCGAGGCGGTCGGGGTCGAGCTCGGGCATGAGGTCGACCGCCCGCCGCAGGAGCCCGGCCGCGGCGTGCATGTCACCGCGGGCGAAGGCGCGCTGGCCGGCGCCCGCCAGCCGCTCGCCGGCGCGGCGGCCGAGATCGCGGCCGTGGTCGTCGAGCGGGCCGAGCTCGGCCAGGTAGGCGTGGGCCTGCTCCAGGTGGTAGGCGGTGATCTCGGCGTACTCGCCGGCGCGCTCGCCGTTCACGCGATCGGCCCAGGCGACGAACCGCTCGTGCATCTGCGCCCGCGTGCGCTTCAGCAGGCGCCGGTAGACGGCGTCGCGGACGAGGATGTGCTCGAACTGGTACGAGTTCGGGTCGCCCATGATGGGCGTGTACGAGTGGATGAACCGGCGCCGCTCGACCGCCGCCAGGCGCTCGGGGACACGCTCGCGGTCGGCGTCGGCAACGAGCTCGGAGACGGCGGCGCGGGGGAAGGTGAGGCCGGCGACGGCGGCAGGCTCGAGCACCGCCCGCTCGGGCTGGGCCAGCCGGTCGAGACGCGCCGCGAGCAGCGCGAGGATGGTCGGCGGCACGTCCAGCTCGGCGCCGGGGACCTGCTCGTCCAGCATCGCGGCCATCTGCTCGACGAAGAGCGGGTTCCCGTCGGACGCGGTCACGATCCGCTCGACCGTCGCCGCGTCGACCCTGCCTCCGCCGAGCAGCTGCCCGGCCATCGCCGCCGCGGCATCGGCCGGGAGCCGCTCGAGCATGAGCCGCGCCCGCCGGGGGCCGTCGGCGACGGCATCGTCGCGGTCGACGTACTCGGGACGGGCGGTGCCGACGACGAGGCAGGGCCGGCTCACGCGCTCGACGACCTCGGCGACGAGCTCGAGCAGGGTCGGCTCGGCCCAGTGCAGGTCGTCGAGCACGACCACGAGCGGGCGATCGGCGGCCAGGATCTCGAAGAGCCGCCGCACACCGAGGAACGTCTCCTCGACGGCGAAGACCGCGGGGACGAGGCCGATCGCCGACGCGACCCGGTCGGCCACCTCGACGTTCCCGCCGGCCAGCCGCAGCACCTTCTCGCGGGCCGCGGCGGTGGCGTCGTCCTCGGTGATCCCCGCGGCCGCCCGCACCGCCTCGGCGATCGGCCAGAACGTGATCCCGTCGCCGTAGGGGAGGCAGCGCCCGCGCACGACCGCCGCCGATCCCTCGAGGCCGTCGGTGAACTCGCGCAGGAGCCGCGACTTGCCGACGCCGGCCTCGCCGACGACGGTGACGAGCCGCCCGCCTGCGGACGCCTCGACCGCGGCCGCCGCCTGGCGCAGGAGCTCGAGCTCGTCCACGCGCCCGACGAGCGGCGTCGCCGCCGTGCGCTCGCGGCTCGCCAGGCCGACGAGGCGATAGGCCGGCACCCGCTCCGCTTTCCCCTTCAGCTCGAGCGGCTCGACGGGGACGGCCTCGACGGCGTCGCGCACGAGCGCGTGCGTGAGGGCGCCGAGCAGCGTCTCCATCGCCGGGGCGGCCTGCTCCAGCCGGGCGGCGACGTTCACGGCGTCGCCGGTGGCGAGGCGCTGGTTGCCGGCGGCCTCGTCGGTGACGACCTCGCCCGTGTTCACGCCGGTGCGGTTCGCCATGGTGACGCCGTAGTCACGCTCGAGGTCGGCGTTCAGCGCGTCCAGCCCGGCGCGCATGTCGAGGGCCGCGCGCACCGCCCGCAGGGCGTCGTCCTCGTGCGCCTGGGGGAGGCCGAACACGGCCATGACGGCGTCGCCGATGAACTTCTCGACAGTGCCCCCGTGGCGCTCGATCGCCGCACTCATGACGGCGAAGTAGCGGCCCATCACCTCGCGCAGCGACTCGGGATCGAGCCGCTCGCCCATCGCGGTCGACCCGGCCACGTCGCTGAAGAGCACCGTCACCGTCTTGCGCACCTCGGCGGACGGCGTCGCCGCGAGCGGCGTGCCGCAGAACCCGCACAGCCGGAAGCGTGGCGGGTTCTCCTCGCCGCAGGCGGGGCAGATGAGCACGCTTTAGTCTACGAGGCGTCCTCGCCGATCCATGCCCCGAAGTCGGGCGCATCGGGCGAGGGCACGGCACCGACGCAGACGACGCGGGTGCCCGGCTCGAGCGCGCGGAAGCTGCGGGTGACGGCCGGATCGGCCACGGCTACGATCGTCCCCGGCCCGGCCTCGGAGACGTCGGAGCCCACCCGGAACTCGGCCCGGCCGGCGACGACGATGTAGGCCTCGTGCTGGCCGGTGTCCGCCTCGTCGTGCTCGGTGTCGATGGTCTCGCCCGGGTCGCAGACGATGGCGTTGATGCCGAAGCCGGTGATGCCGAGCTCGGCGTTCAGCGCCTGCCAGCGCCCGTACGGCGTCCTGGTGACGGGATGGGTGGAGAGGTCGGCGGTCGGCATGTCGTCCTTTCGGATCGGGTCAATCGAAGAGGGTCAGCTCGGGGGCCACCTCGCCCTTGAGGACGTCGTAGTCGACGGCCGTGAAGGCGAAGCCGCGGGCGTCGCACATCACCCGGGCCTGGGGGGCGATCTCGGGGGCGACCAGGATCCCGCGGCAGGGCGCGTGAGCGGGGTCGAGGTCGACCCGCTCGCAGTAGCGGGTGAGCTGCTCGACGTGGGCGGCGACGGCGCGCACCCGCTTCACCTCGACGACCACGGTGCGCCCGTCGGCGTCGCGGCAGAAGAGGTCGACGGGCCCGACGTCGGTGAAGCGCTCGCGCGAGATCACCCGCAGGCCGGGCTCGATCAGCTCCGGCGCCTGCTCGAGCAGGACGTGCATCTGCCGCTCTGCGCCGTCACGCTCGAGCACCGCGTCGTCCGTGAGCTCGACGACCGAGTCCTGCAGCACCTGCTCGAGCACGATCACGAGCGACTCGCCGGAGGCGGCGCGGTGGACGCGGATCACGTCGCCGTCCTCCGTCACCGACGTCGGGCCGGCCATGTAGTTGAGCGGCTTGAACCCGTAGTCGGTGTGCACGCAGAGGCTGCCGTCGTCCTTGAACAGGATCACCCGGTCGCCGGCGCCGAGCCGCGTCGTGGCGCGGCCGTGGTAGGCGATCTCGCAGCGGGCGACCAGGATCCTCAAGGCGTCGTAACGATACCCGCCTGGTATGGTCGACTCGGAGAGGTGACCGGCTTTGAGTGGAACGGCTTTCGACGTGGTCGTTGTGGGAGGCGGGGCTGCTGGATGCGTCGTTGCAGCGCGACTTGCAGAGTCGGGTCCGCGCTCGGTGCTGCTACTCGAAGCGGGTCCTGATCGCCGAACCGACCCACCGGACGACATCCGCAACGGCTGGCAGATCACACGGCGGTTCGAGTGGGGCTACACATCGGAACCCGACGCGCGCGGCGGCGTCGAAAACGTGCGCAGGAGCAAGCTCCTCGGTGGAACTTCCTGGGTGACGAGATTCACGCCACGCGGCTCCCCCGCCGATTACGACGCCTGGGCGGCGCGCGGAAACACCGGCTGGGGCTTTGACGACGTCCTCCCGTACTTTCTCCGGCTCGAGACCGATGCGGAGTTCGGCGATCGCCCCTGGCACGGAGCTCGCGGCCCGATGCCGTCGACGCGTTACCTCGACCTTCCATACACCGATGTGGCCGGGGCCAGCCTCGATGCGCTCCAGGCAACCGGCTTCCCGATTGTCGAGGACCACAACCGCCCCGGCACGGTCGGTGCCGGCCGGATGCCGATGAACTCGCGGAACGGCGCCAGGGTCACGACTGCTGACGCCTACCTGCCGGTCGGTGCGACGCCGGCCAATCTGACCATCCGTACCGACGGCACTGGTCTCCGACGTCGTCCTGGACGAAGACCGGGCGTGCGGTGTGCGCCTCGCGGACGGGACCGTGATCGATGCGGGCTGGGTTGTCCTGTGCGCGGGGACGTTCGGAAGCCCTTCGATCCTGATGCGCTCGGGGATCGGGCCCGTCGAGCACCTTCGTTCCGTGGGCGCACCAGTCCGCGTCGATCTGGTGGGCGTCGGGGCGAACCTCGCCGACCACCCGGCGGTAGACATCGAGTGTGGCGCCTACCGAGGGACGGCTCGAAGCGCCCCGATCCTTCATCTGATTGCGACGTTCCACAGCTCGGCGAGCTCGAGAGACGGGCCGCCTGATCTGATGCTCTGGGTGTCCGATCCAGAGGGACAGCCGGCGAGCTTCGAGGTCGCCGTCGTGCTCGTCAAGCCCCGCTCAAGAGGTCGCGTCCGGCTCCGTTCGATGGATCCCGCGGAGCAGCCGGCGATCAAGCTCCCCGGGCTTCAGGACCCATTCGATGTCGCGCGCCTCACCGAGGGCTACCGCCGGGGGTACGAGCTCGCTGACCGCGGCGAGATCCGGCGCTTTTGCGAAGGCCCAACCTCACCCGAACCGAGCCTCTCCGATGTCCGGGCGTTGATCCGCGCCGACAACTACGCGTTACCCCACGTCGTCGGCACCTGTTCGATGGGCCCTCGGCCCGACGACGGCGCCGTCGTCGATCGCTCCGGCCGGGTCCACGGCACGGAGGGCCTCAGCGTCGCAGACGCGTCGATCATGCCCGAGGTGCCTTCGGGGTTCACACACATACCCACGATCATGATCGCGGAACGCCTCTCGGAACAGCTCGCGTCGCACCTCTGATCCGTCCCGCGCGGGCCTTTGACCCCCGTGAGCTCAGGCTTCCGGGATCGGTCTGCCGTACTTCTCGAGGGTGACGTCGGCGGGCTCGGGCCCCAGTCGCACGCCCGTGTCGAGCGCGTCGATGGCCGCGAGCTCCGCGGCGGTGAGCTCGAAGCCGAAGATGTCGAAGTTCTCGGCGATGCGCTCGGGCCTGACCGACTTGGGGATCGCAGATCGACCCTGCTGCACGTGCCAGCGCAGCATCACCTGCGCGGCCGACCTGCCGTGTGCCTCGGCGATCCCCAGGATGACAGGGTCGCTGAACGTGCTCCTCGGCGCACCGGGCCGGTAGGAGCTGATGCCGCCGATGGGAGACCAGGCCTGCGTGAGGATCCCATGCTCGGCGTGTACCTCGCGGCTCTCGCGCTGGGTGAAGTATGGATGCAGCTCGATCTGGTTGACGGCGGGCACGACCTCCGTGCGGTCGAGCAGCGCCTCCAGGTAGTCGGGTGTGAAGTTGCTGATGCCGATCGCCCGCACCCTGCCGCCGGCCAGAAGCGTCTCCAGTGCCCGGTACGCCTCGATCGTCCGGTCGAAGGCCGTGGGCAGGGGCTGGTGCAGCAGCAGCAGATCGATCTGGTCGACGCCGAGCTTGGCAGCGCTCTTGGCGAACGCGTGCAGGGTCGCGTCATCGCCGTAGTCGCTGATCCAGACCTTGGTCTCGATGACGATGTCGCTGCGGTCGACGCCCGATCGGCGGATCCCTTCGCCGACCTCGCGCTCGTTGTTGTAGGAGGCCGCGGTGTCGATGTGGCGATAGCCGGCCCCGAGCGCGGCCTCGACGGCGCGCGTGGTGTCCTCGGGCGGGGTCTGGAAGACGCCGAGCCCGACGGCGGGGAGCTGCACCCCGTTGTTCAGCATCAAGGATGGAGCGTGGCCGATTCGGGAAGCATCGCACCAACCGACGACAGGAGGGACACCATGGTTGGATCGGCACGGCCGTCCGCGGCGTGGGAGCGGTACGCATGGGCGGCGGGCATCGTCTTCGTGCTCGCCCTCCTCGCAGAGTCGGTGATCGCCGTCGGCGTGGGCCTAACCCACCGCGACTCCGCCGCAACGATCGCAGCCGGGCTCGACCACCACGCGGGGCGCCTGGAGGCGATCGCATGCATCTCGATCGTGTACGCCGTCGCGTTCGTCGTCTACCTGTCGAAGCTCTCCCACCTGCTCCGCGGCAACCCCATGCGGCCGAGCAGCCTCGGCACCCTCGTCCTCGTGGGCGGGGTGGTCTTCGTGACCCTGCACGCCGTCAGCGACGTCGCGATCACCGGGATGCTGGGCGCGAAGGTCGCCGCGTACTCGGCCGGCCACGACCCGGGCATCTCGTTCTCCCTCTACTACCTGACCTACGCGCTCGACAGCATCGGCGACGTCTTCGGCAGCCTCGCGTTCCTGGCAGCCGGGCTGCTGATCCTCCGGGCGGGCGAGCTTCCGCGCCCGCTGGGATGGATTGCGGTTCTGACGGCGCCGCTGCTCTTCGTGCAGGGCTTCGGGCTCGGCGGCGTCATCGCCACGTTCGGGCTGATCCTCGACCTGATCGGGTTCCTCCTCCTGCTGGTCTTCGTCAAGGCGAGCAGTGTCATCTGCATCAGACGCCTACCGGCGTGATTCCGGCCGGGAAGGGCGCACTACGATACGCGCCATGTTCCAGAAGACCACCCTCCAGAACGGCCTGCGCGTGGTGACGGCACCCATGCCCGCGGCCAAGTCCGTCGCGGTGATGGTGATGCTCGCCGCCGGCAGCCGGTACGAGACGGCCGAGACGAACGGCATCGCCCACTTCGCAGAGCACATGTTCTTCAAGGGCACCGAGCGGCGCCCGACCGCGAAGGACATCTCCGCCGAGGTCGACGGGATCGGCGGCGAGTTCAACGCGTTCACGAGCAAGGAGTACACGGGCTACTACATCAAGTGCGCCGCGGAGCACCGCGCGCTGGCGCTGGACGTGCTGGCCGACCAGCTCCTGAACTCGAAGTTCGACGCCGAGGAGGTCGAACGCGAGAAGGGCGTCATCATCGAGGAGCTGAACATGTACGTCGACACCCCGCGCGACCACGTCGACAGCGTGTACGACCACCTGCTCTTCGGCGACCAGCCGCTCGGGTGGGACATCATCGGCACCAAGGAGACGATCCGGGCCGCCGGCCGGCAGACGTTCCTCGACTACCTGGACGCCTGGTATGCGCCGCAGCGGATGGTGGTCGGCGCGGCCGGCGCCGTCGACGGCGAGTTCGCGGCCGAGGTCGAGCGCCAGTTCGGCCACCTCGGCGGCCGCACGACCGGCGCGCCGGCGGCGACGCGGGTCGAGCAGGACACGCCGCGGGTGAAGCTCGAGACGCGCGACTCCGATCAGGCCCACCTGCGCCTCGGCGTGCGCGGCCTGCCGACGACGCACGGGGACCGCTACACGATGCAGGTGATGGGCTCGATCCTCGGCGGCGGCATGTCGTCGCGCCTCTTCACCGAGGTGCGGGAGCGGCTGGGGCTGGCCTACTACGTCTTCTGCCACCACCAGTCCTACGACGACACGGGCACGCTCTTCTCGCAGTCCGGCGTCGACATCAAGCGGATCGACCTGGCCGTGCAGACGATCCTGCGCGAGTTCGGCAAGCTCGTGCGCGAGCCGGTGGACGAGGTCGAGCTGCGGCGGACGAAGAACTACCTCAAGGGGCGCATGGTGCTCCAGCTCGAGGACCCGCGCGGCCTGCTCACGTTCGGCCTGCGCCGGGAGGTGCTCGAGGACCGCCTGGCCGAGCCCGAGGAGGTGCTGGAGGGGGTCGAGGCCGTGACGGCCGCCGACATCCAGCGGCTCGCGGGCGAGGTGATCCGCGGCGAGGGGCTGAACTTCGGGGTCGTGGGGCCGTTCGACGACGACGCCCACTTCCTCGAGCTCATGACAGTGTGACCGGGGGCCTGCGCCTCTACGCGATCCCGTACTCGACGAACGTCGAGCGGGTGGGGCTGGCGCTCGGCCACAAGGGCCTCGGCGCCGAGGTCGTCATGTGCGACCCGGCCGACCGGTCGCCGATCCGCGACGCGAGCGGCCAGGACCTGGTGCCCGTGCTCGACGACGACGGCTTCTGCGTCGCCGACTCGACCCGGATCATGGAGCACCTCGAGCGCCGCTTCCCCGACCCGCCGCTGTACCCGGCCGACCCGGCCCGGCGGGCCGAGGTGGAGGTGTTCGTCGACTGGTTCAACCGCGTCTGGAAGGTGCCGCCGAACGCGATCGAGGCGGAGCTCGGCGGAGCCGATCCCGACCACGTCCGCGTCGCCGCGCTCGAGCAGGAGCTGCGCTCGACCCTGGACGTGTTCGAGGCGCTGCTCGCCGGCCGCGACTACCTGATGTCGGACTCGATCACGGCCGCCGACTGCGCGGCGTTCCCGTTCCTGAAGTACGGCCTCTGGATCAAGGCGGACGACGACGAGCGCTTCCACCGCATCCTGGCCGAGAACCTGGCGCTCGACGGCGACCACCCCCGGGTCGAGGAGTGGGTCCGGCGCGTCGCCACCCACCCGCGCGTCGACGGGATCGTCACCTACGACGGCGGCTAGCAGGGGACACTCCCCGTCCGGGGACTGTCCCCGATTCCTCGCTAGGGCCGGATCTCGAGGTCGTAGGGGAAGTTCGTGAGGATGTCGCAGCCGCCCTCGCGGACGACCCCGAGGTCCTCCAGGCGGATGCCGCCGAAGCCCTTGCGGTAGACGCCCGGCTCGATCGTGACGACGTCGCCGACGAGCAGGTCGTCGCCCGAGAGGCCCATGTTGGGGGCCTCGTGCACCTCGACGCCGACGCCGTGGCCGAGCCCGTGGAAGAAGTCCTCGTCGAGCGACTCGCCGTCGGCCAGGCCGCGAGTCGTGCGGTAGCCGCCGGCCTCGATCGCGTCGCAGGCCGCCTCCCAGACGGCCTTGCCGTTCACGCCCGCCGCGATCCGCTCCTCGCTCACACGCAGGGCCTCGTACACCGTCGGCGTGCATGTGCCGCAGCTGCTCCGGCGCGTCCCCGAAGCAGAACGTCCGGGTCATGTCGGCGTGATACCGGCTGGCCGTGTGGCGGGGGAAGATGTCGATGATCACCGACTCGTGCGGCCGGATCGGGCCCGTGCCGTGCTCGTGCACGTTGGCACCGGTCGGGCCGTTGCCGACGAGCGGCGGCTCTCCCTCGCAGCCGTGCGCGCGCAGGACGTCCTCGAGCTCGCCCGTCAGCCGCTCGGCCGTGAGCGTCTCGCCCTCGAACACGAGCCCGGCGGCGCCCGGCGACGAGGCGCCCAGCACCTCGACGGCGCGCGCGAACGCGGCCTCGGTGGCCCGCTGCGCCGTCCTGATCCCCTCGAGCGCGCGATCGTCCTTCACCCGCCGGCGCATCTCGAACGGCGTGCGGTCGGGCTGCACGGTCACGCCGTGGCCGCGCAGGTAGTCCGCCAGCTCGAGCGGAAACGACGGCGGCACGGTCACCGCGCTCACGCCCAGCTTCTCGAGCGCGCGGCGGACGACCTCGAGCGACACCTGCTCGTAGCTCATCCCGCCCTTGACGAGCTCGCGGGCGCCGAACTCGGAGCCCGTCCACACGTCGGTGGCGCTCGAGTGGCGGCGGGCGGCGTCGGCCTCGAGCTCGGACGTGACGATGACGCGCTTGCCGTCCGTCTCGACGTAGGTGAACGGGTCGACGACCGAGATCCCGGTGGCGACGAAGAGGTCGGGATCGCGGAGGGAATCTGCGTAGATCAGGCGGGAATCAGGCATCGGCAGAAGGTAGCACTTCGACCGATTTCCGCTGGTAGCGTTCGGCCGTGCCCACCGCCCGCTTCGACGAGCTGCTCCACCGGCACCTCGACCTCGACGGCAGCCTCTCGCCGGCGGCGCTGCGAGTCTGGGACGCGCACACCCATCTCGGCGTCGACGAGGACGGGTTCACCCAGTCGCCCGACGAGCTGCTGACGATGATGCGCGCGCAGGGCATCGAGCGCGCGTTCACGTTTCCCCTGAACGATCCCGACCGCCACCCGGCCTACCGCGTCCCCAACGACCGGGTGATGGCATGGGCCGAGGCCTCCGAGGGGATGCTCGTCCCGTTCTGCCGCCTCGACCTGACCGAGGACCCGATCGCCGAGGCCGAGCGCTGCCTCGACGCCGGCGCGTGCGGGATCAAGCTGCACCCGCGGGCGCAGTTCTTCGACTTCGGCGCGGACGCCCTGAACCCGGTCTTCGAGCTCGCGTCGGCCCGGCGGGTGCCGATCCTGATCCACGCCGGTCGCGGCCTGCCCGCCATCGCCGACGACCTGCGCATCCTGGTCGAGCGCCACACCGGCGCCCAGCTGATCCTCGCCCATGCCGCGATCGCCGACCTCGAGCAGATCGCGCGCACGCTGGTCGACCACCCGAACGTCCTCTACGACACGTCGGTCTGGAGCACGACCGACCTGCGCACCCTGTTCGCCTCGGCCTCGCCCGAGCAGATCCTGTTCGCGAGCGACGCCCCGTACGGCATGCCGGCGACGGCGCGCTTCGCGCTCCTGCTCGTGCTGCGCCGGGCCGGGGCGACCGAGGAGCAGATCCGGGCGATGTTCTGGGACAACGCCGACCGCGCGTGCCGGGGCGAGCCGGCGCCGGCGCTGAGCCCGGCGCTCATGCCACGCGAGCGCACCATGCCGCTGCAGCGGCTGCGGATCCACGACTACCTGGTGATGACGCAGACGCTCATGTGGTCGCGCATGGGCGACACGCCGGGCGCGCTCGGCCTCGCGCTGCGCGCCTGCGATACGAACGGGAGCGGCGAGCTGGCCGACGTCGCCGAGCTCCTCGAGGCGGTGCGCGAGCTGTGGTCGGAGGGCCTCTCCAGCGACGACGAGACGACGGGGCGGACGTACACGCGCTCCGCGATGCGGCTGCTGCAGATCGCGGACGCGCTCGTCCAGGACGTGTGATCGCCGCGGTCGTCCTCGCGGCCGGGGAGGGCCGGCGCTACGGGGGGCTGAAGCAGCTGCACGAGATCGACGGCCGGCCGATGCTGGAGCGGGTGCTCCGGACGCTGGCCGCCACCGGGCCCGATCACCGCGCCGTCGTGCTGGGCGCGCGGGCGGGCACGATCCTCGAGCGCATCGACCTGTTCGGCGCGCAGCCGGTCGTCTGCGACCGCTGGGACGCGGGCCAGGCCGCGTCGCTGCACGCGGGGCTGGCCGCGCTGCCGGAGACGGCGGAGTGGGCGCTCGTCGTGCTCGGCGACGGGCCGGGGCTCGACCCGCGCGCCGTCGACCGCATGCTCGCGTCCGCCGACGGCGGCGGCGACGCGATCCGGGCGGCCGACTACGGCCGGGGCCGGTCGCACCCGGTGCTGATCCCGCGAAGCCGGTTCGGCGACATTCCCGAGCGCGGCGAGCGGCCGGTTCGCGGACTGCCGGCCGAGGCGGTCGACTGCCGCGGCCTCGAGCCGCCGGGGGACGTCGACTACGCCTGATCCGAGCAGCGCCGGCGCAGCCGCTCGACGAAGCCGACCGGCACCGGCTCGTCGCAGCAGCAGCTCTTGACCACGCTGCGCAGGCTGCGCTCGAAGACGTAGCGGTCGCTGCAGTAGCTGCACCCCTGCAGGTGGCCGTCGATGCGGGCCACCTCCGCCTCGGTGAGCACGCGGTCGAGGTAGGGCTGGAGCAGGCTCTCTGCGCCGCGGCAGGGGTCGGCGCTCATGCGGCCTCCCCGTCGCCGGCGCTGTCGGCCAGCGCCCGCTTCAGCAGGCGCCGCCCGCGGTAGAGGCGCGACATGACCGTCCCGATCGGGATGCCGAGGATGCCCGCGGCGTCCGCATAGGAGAAATCGCCGACGTCGACCAGCACGACCACCTCGCGGAAGTTCGGCGGCAGCTCGCCGAGCGCCGAGACGATGGCCGTGCCCGAGAGGCGCGCGAGCACCTCGTCCTGGGGCTGCGGGCTGGACTCGGCCAGCCGGTTGTACAGGTAGTAGTCGCCGTCGTCGTCGAGCGGCTCCTGGATCGGCCGGCGGCTCTGGCGGCGCAGCTCGTCCAGGTTGGCGTTGCGCATGATGGTCGCGAGCCACGCGGCCAGGTTCGTGCCCGGCCTGTAGCTCTGCCAGCTCCGGAACGCGCGCAGGTACGTGTCCTGGACGAGGTCCTCCGCCGTCTGCGGGCTGCCGGTGAGGCGAAGCGCGATGCGGTAGAGATGCTCGGCGTGGACGAGCGCCTCCTCCTCGAACTCGGCGCGGTCGCGGCCGGCAGCCGCCAGACCGCCGGGGGGCGGGTCGGAGGGAACCATCTCCACGAGCGTATCAGTCAGAAGCAGCATCGCCTCAAGGGTAACGACGAGCGCCCCTCCGTCATTCCCCGGCGAGTTTTAGTCACTTGAGCTAATATCCCGCTCGATGGCGTCTGCCACACCCGACCGCACCGACGTGCTCGTGCTGGGAGCGGGCCTCGCGGGTCTCTACGCGGCCCTCACAGCCGCCCGCAGCGGAGCGGACGTGGTGCTGGCGACGAAGGGGTCGCTGCAGGCGTCCAACTCGTACATGGCCCAGGGCGGCGTGGCCGCGGTCGTCGCCGACGGCGACTCGTTCGCCCGGCACGCCGCCGACACGATCGCCGCCGGCCGCGGGCTCTGCGACCCGGCCGCCGTCGATGTCCTCGTCGGGGAGGGGCCGAGCCGGATCGCCGACCTCGAGCGCCTGGGCGTGCGCTTCGATCGCGACTCCGTCCGGCGCCTACCGGCTCGGCCGCGAGGGCGGGCACGGCCGCCGCCGCATCCTCCACGCCGACGGCGCGGCGACCGGCGCAGCCATCGCCGGCGCCCTGATCGCACGGGTGGCCGCCGACCCGCGCATCCGCGTCCTCGAGCACACGGCAGCCCTCGCGCTGGCGAGCGGAGCGGACGGCTGCGCGGGTGCGTGGCTGCTCGGCCACGACGAGCTGCGGCTCGTCCGGGGCCGGATGACGCTGCTCGCAACCGGCGGCGCCTGCGCCCTCTTCCAGCGGACGACCAACCCTCCCGGGGCGACGGGAGACGGCATCGCCCTGGCCCATCGCGCGGGCGCCGACGTGCGCGACATGGAGTTCGTGCAGTTCCACCCCACCGCTCTGGCCGGCGGCGGGCGGGCGTTCCTGATCTCGGAGGCCGTGCGCGGCGAGGGAGCGCACCTGGTCGACGCAGCCGGCCGCCGGTTCATGCTCGACGTCCACCCCGACGCCGAGCTCGCGCCGCGAGACGTCGTGACGCGCGCGATCGTGGCGCTGATCGCCGGCGGCGGCGAGGCGTACCTCGACCTCCGCCACCTCGACCGCAATTCCGTCCTGGGCCAGTTCGCGAACCTCGCCGCCGGATGCCGCCGGGCCGGCTTCGACCTGGCCGCCGACCTGATCCCGGTGGCGCCGGCGGCGCACTACCTGATGGGCGGCATCGCCACCGACCTCGACGGCGCCACGTCGATCGCCGGCCTCCATGCGGTCGGAGAATGCGCCGCGACGGGCGTCCACGGGGCCAACCGGCTCGCCTCCAACTCCCTGCTCGAGTGCTTCGTCTTCTCCCACCGCGCGGTCGCCCGCGGCCTCGACGCACCGGCGCCGGGCGCCGACCCCGGGCCGCCCCCCGGACGGCCGCGGGCGCGGGCGCCGCTCCCGGAGCTGCGCCGGCGCATGTGGCTGCAGGCGGGGCCGGTGCGGAGCGAGGAGTCGCTGACGACGCTGCGCGCCTGGCTCGGCGAGCGACCGGACTCGAACCCGGTGCACGTCGCCGGCCTCATCGCGACGGCGGCGCTGCGCCGCACCGAGAGCCGCGGCGGCCACCTGCGCAGCGACCACCCCGACACCGACCCCGACCAGGCCAGGAGCACGACGTGCCCGCCGCTGCACTCGACGGTGTGATCGACCGCGCCCTGGCCGAGGACGCCGGCCGCGGCGACCCCACGACCGACGCAACCATCCCCCGCGGCCTGGAAACGATTGCCGACGTGATCCTGCGCGAGCCTGGAATCGTTTGCGGGATCGGCGTCGCCCTCGAGGTGGTGCGGCGTCTCGACCCGGACGCGGAGATCGACGTGCTCGTCGCCGAGGGCACGAGGGTCGAGAGCGCACCGGCCACGGTCGCGCGAATTCGCGCCTCGGCCCGCGCCGTGCTCACGGCCGAGCGCACCGCCCTCAACCTGCTGCAACGGCTCTCCGGGATCGCGACCGCGACCGGCCGGTACGTGACGGCGGTGGCCGGAACGGGCGTCGAGATCCTGGACACGCGCAAGACCGCCCCGGGCCTGCGCGAGCTGGACAAGCGGGCCGTCGCCTGCGGCGGCGGCACCAACCACCGCCCCGACCTGGGGGCGGCCATCCTGATCAAGGACAACCACGTCGCCCTGGCCGGCGGCGTCGCCGAGGCCGTGCGCGCCGCGCGGGCGGCGCGGCCCGACCTGCATGTCCAGGCCGAGGCCGACACGCTCGAGCAGGTGCGCGACGCGATCGCCGCCGGCGCCGACAGCGTCCTGCTCGACAACATGCCGCCCGAGCTGCTGCGCGAGGCCGTCGGCATCGCGGCCGGCCGGGTCAGGCTGGAGGCCTCCGGCGGCATCACCCTGGAGACCGTCCGCGCAGTCGCCGAGACCGGCGTCGACGCGATCTCGATCGGAGCGCTCACCCACTCGGTGCGAGCGCTCGACATCTCGCTGGAGGTGCACCCGTGCCCACACTGACACCCGACGCGGTCGACGCCCTGCAGACGCAGGTGCGCGCCCTCGCCGCCGAGCGAAACGCCGTCATCCTGGCCCACAACTACCAGCTTCCGGAGGTGCAGGACGTCGCCGACCTGGTGGGCGACTCGCTGGGGCTGTCCCAGGCCGCGGCCCACACCGAGGCGGACGTGATCGCGTTCTGCGGCGTCCACTTCATGGCCGAGACCGCGGCGATCCTCTCGCCGGACAAGACGGTGCTGATCCCGGACCTCGACGCGGGCTGCTCGCTCGCCGCCAGCATCGACGCCGCCGCCCTCGAGCGCTGGAAGGCCGAGAACCCCGGCGCCGTCGTCGTCAGCTACGTGAACACGACGGCCGAGGTGAAGGCCCTCTCGGACTACTGCTGCACCTCGGGCAACGCCCGGGCGGTGATCGAGGCGGTGCCGGCCGACCGCGAGATCCTCTTCCTGCCGGACATGTTCCTCGGCGCCTATCTCGAGCGCGTCACCGGGCGGCGGATGAAGATCTGGCCCGGCGAGTGCCACGTGCACGCCGGCATCCGCACCGAGGACGTCTCGCGCATGCTGGACGAGCGCCCGGACGCCGACCTTCTGATCCACCCCGAGTGCGGCTGCGCCAGCCAGTGCATGTACGCGGCCGCGCAGGACGACGTCCTGGCCCGGCGCACGCAGGTGCTCTCGACGGAGGGCATGGTGAACCACGTCGCCCGCTCGCCGAAGCGCGACTTCGTGGTCGCCACCGAGACGGGGATCCTGCACCGCCTGACCCGCGAGTCGCCGGACAAGCGCTTCTACGCGATGTCGGAGCGGGCCGTCTGCCGGTACATGAAGATGATCACGCTCGAGAAGCTGCGCGACGGCCTGCGCGACATGCGCCACGTCGTCACCGTCGACCAGGACGTGGCCGCCCGCGCCCGCGGTGCCATCACCCGCATGGTCGAGATCGCCTAGCGGCGCCGTGCTCGTCCTCGTGCCGACCGAGCTCGAGTCGGGCCTGCTCTTCCCGGACGGCCCGCCGGCCCCGCTCGCGATCTGCGGGTTCGGGCTGGCGACGGCCGGCGCCGGGGCGGCGCATGCCATCTCCGAGCACCGCGCGGCGGCTGAAGGCGGCGTGGTGCTCGTGGGCGCTGCCGGGACCTACGACGCCGGCCGGCACCCGATCGGGACGGCGATCAGAGCGGGATCGGTGCGCTGCGACGGCATCGGCGCCGGATCGGGCGACGCACACCGCTCCGCCGCCGACCTCGGCTTCGCGGCGGCGGACGCGATCGCGCTCGGGCCGGGCCCGGAGATCCTCTCGGTCGCGACCGCGGCCGGATCGGCGGAGGAGGCCGCCGGCCGGCATGCCCGGCATCCGGCCGCCGCCGGCGAGGAGATGGAGGGCTACGCTGTCGCCGTGGCCGCCTGGCTCTTCGGCGTCAATCTCACCATCGTGCGCGGGTTCTCGAACACGGCCGGCGACCGCGACCGCGGCGCCTGGCGGATGGACGAGGCGCTGGGGCGGGCCGCCGCGCTCGTGCGAGGGCTGGAGCGATGAAGCTGCGCCTGGGGCTCTCGACCTGCCCCAACGACACGTTCGCGTTCCACGCGATCCTGGAGCGGCGGATCGACCTGCGCGGCCTCGAGTTCGAGCCGGAACTGCTCGACGTCCAGCAGCTGAACGACGGGCTCTTCGCCGGCCGCTACGACGTCTCCAAGGCGAGCTTCTACGCCGCACTCCTGCTGGCAGGCGACTACGGCGTCGTCCGGGCCGGCTCGGCCCTCGGCTTCGGCGTCGGCCCCCTGCTCGTGGCCGCCCGGCCGGACGTCCTCCCGGACTCGGGCGCACGCGTCCTCTGTCCCGGGCCGACGACCACGGCGACGCTGCTCTACCGCTGCCTGCACCCCGACGGCGGCACGATCGACCACGCCGTGTTCTCGGACATCGGCGCGGCTCTGCGCCACGGCGACGCCGACCTCGGCGTGCTCATCCACGAGGGCCGGCTGACGTACGAGCGCGACGGCCTCCTGCTGGTGGAGGATCTCGGCGCGTCCTTCGAGCGCCTCGCCCACGCGCCCGTCCCGCTCGGCGGCATCCTGGCGAGGCTCGACCTCCCGGACGACGTCGTCGACCGCTTCACGGCCGTGCTGCGCGACTCGATCGCCTACGGCTGGGCCAACCGCGACGAGGTGCTCGGCACGATCCGCCGCCACGCCCAGGAGCTGGGCGAGGACGTGATCTGGCCCTACGTCGAGCTCTACGTCACCGAGCACACGGTCGACCTCGGCGACGACGGCGTGCGTGCCCTCGAGACGCTCGAGCGCACCGCGGCGGCCGCCGGCGCCCTGCCCGATGGGACGACCCCGCTGCGCGTGCTCGGCGCCGCTAGCGGGCCGGCCGCTCCGCCCGCGGAGAATGGCCGAAGAACCACCGCTCCAGCGGGATCAGCAGCTCGCCTTCGCTGAACGGCTCGATCTCCTGCGGCTTGCCCTCCTCGGCCGACACGTCCAGGTCGGCGTCGAGGGCGGCGTTGGCCGCCTCGATCGCGTCGCCCATCTCGTAGCCCTCGAACACGTAGTCGTCCGGCCGCACGAGCCCGTCGTGCCGCTCGGACAGGCCCAGAGCCCGCCCAACAGCCCAAAGCGCGCCGGGTTTGCGCTCGATCCAGATCGTGACGACGTCCGCCGCCCCGTCGTCGCCCACACCACGGATCGATCGCTCGGCGAACCACTGGGCGCCACTGCCGTTTCCATGCATCCCAGGCCTCCAAGTCGTCGCGTGGACACAGTCTAACCGGGCCGGCAAGCCCCGCGGATATGATCGCGGCTCGATGCGAGAGGCGGCCGCCGCATTCGTCCGCGACGTCGTCCGCCCGGCCGTTGCAGGCTGGGACCAGGGCGGCGCGTATCCCCGGGAGGCGGTCGCCGCGTCGGGTCTCACGGGGCTCTTCTGCCCGCCCGAATTCGGCGGATCGGGGCTCGGCTATCCGGCCGGTATGGAGGTGTTCGAGGAGCTCGGCCGCGGCGACGCCGCGCTCGCCTTCTCGCTCTCGATGCACAACGCGGTCGCCGCCGTCGTGGCCGGCTGCGACGACGAGGGCCTGCGGACGCGCTGGGCCGCCGACCTGGTGGCGGGCCGCGCGCTGGGCGGGTTCTCGCTGACCGAGCCGCACGCCGGGTCGGACGCGACCGCGATCACCACCCGGGCTCGCGAGGACGGCGGCGGCTGGCGCGTCACCGGGCGCAAGGCATGGGTCTCGCTGGCGGGCGAGGCCGACCTCTTCCTGGTCGTCTGCAAGACGGCGGACGAGCCCGGGCACACCGACATCGCGGTCGTCGCGATCGACCGGCGCGCGGAGGGCGTGACCTTCCCGCGCCGCTACCGCACGGCGGCCGCCGCGTTCCTGCCCATCGGCGAGATGGCGCTCGCCGACGTCCCGGCGACGATGCTCGTGCCGCCCGGCTCGGGGATGCGCGCCGCGCTCGCCGCGATCGACGTCGCCCGCTGCGACATCGCCGCCATCGCCTGCGGCCTGCACGCCGAGGCGCTCGACATCGCCCTGCGGTACGCCCGCGAGCGCCGGGCCTTCGGCGCACCGCTGCTCGCGCTCGACACGATGCGGTTCGCGCTGGCAGATGTGCTCACCGAGCTCGAGGCGGGGCGGCTGCTCTACGCCCGCGCGGCGAGCCTTCTCGGGACGCCGGCAGGACCGACGGCGGTGGCCCACGCCAAGCGCTTCTGCCCGGACGCCGCCCTGCGCGCGGCGATCGCCTGCAGCGAGGCGCTCGGGGCCTACGGCTGGCTCGACGACACGCCGCTCCCGCGCTTCATCAGCCTCGCGAAGATGCTCCAGGTCGTCGACGGCACCGCCGAGATCCAGCGGCTCGTGATCGGCCGCGAGCTCGACCGGATGCGCGCTCTTAGTTCGCGAAGTCCTCGGGGCTGACGTTCTCGAGGAACTTCTTGAACTCCTCGACGACCTCGCCGGCCTCCTCGGGCTCCTGGCCGAACTCGATCGCGGAGTCGTCGATCACCTGGTCGGCGACGTAGATCTTGGCGTCGGCCCGCACCGCCAGCGCGAGCGCGTCCGACGGGCGCGAGTCGATCTCGACCTCGGAGCCGTCGATGCGCAAGGTGATGCACGCGTAGAAGGTGTTGTCGCGCAGCTCGGTGACGGCGATCTTCTCGACCTTCGCGTTCAGCTCCCCGAGCATCGAGGTGACCAGGTCGTGCGTCATCGGCCGCGGCGTCGGCGTGCCCTGGAGCTTCATCAGGATCGCCGCCGCCTCGGGGTGGCCGATCCAGATGGGCAGGAACTTGCTCCCATCGAGCGTCCGGAGCAGCACGATCGGCTGCTTGCCGACCATGTCGAAGGACACCCCGTAGATGCTCATCTCCTGCATCCGAAGTCCAGTATAGCCACGCTTCCTGGCGCCTCATCCGCCGTAGCGGAAGCACCCCGGGGAGTGGTCGTCGGCCATGCCGACGGCCTGCATGAACGCGTAGCAGACGGTCGGTCCGACGAAGCGGAAGCCGGCCCCCTTGAGCGCCTTGCTCATGCTCCGCGACTCGGCGGTCTCGGCCGGCATCTCGCCGGCGCCGCGACGGTACGGCGCGCCGGGGACGAGCCCCCAGAGAAAGGCGTCGAGGCTCCCGTGCGCCTCGCGGGCGGCGAGGACGGCATGGGCGTTCGCGATCGCCGATTCGACCTTGAGCCGGTTCCGGACGATGCCGGCGTCGCCCATCAGCCGCTCGACGTCGGCAGGGCCGAACCGCGCCACCGCCTCGGCGTCGAAGCCGGCGAAGGCGCTGCGGTAGCCCTCGCGCTTGCGCAGGATGGTCGACCACGAGAGCCCCGCCTGCGCGCCCTCCAGCACGAGCATCTCGAAGAGGTGACGGTCGTCGTGGGACGGGACGCCCCACTCCTCGTCGTGATACGCGGCGTACAGCGGATCGCCGGCCGGAACCCAGCTGCACCGGGGTCGGGTGTCGTCCGCGGGGACCAATGGGCGATCCTGGATTCGAACCAGGGACCTCCGCCTTATCAGAGCGGCGCTCTAACCGACTGAGCTAATCGCCCCCGAAGGGAGCCCGCATACTACCGCGGTCAGTCGGCAGGGGAGACTCGGTCGGCGCGCAACTGGTCGACGATGCGGCCGAGCTCGGCCGCGGTCGAGAAGTGCAGCTCCACGCGGCCGCCGCGCGGCCCCCGCCTGACCGAGGCGCGCAGCCCGAGCGACTGCCAGGCGGCGTCGACGGCCAGGTGGGCGAGCTCGTCGTCCATCACGCCCGGCATCCGCTTCGGCTCACGCTTGGCGGCCTTCGCCGCACGCCTGGCGGCGGCCTCGCACTCGCGCACCGACCAGCCGCGGCTGACGGCGGTGCGGGCGAGGCTCGACCGCTCGTCCTGGCCCGCGGCCAGCAGCAGGGCGCGGCCGTGGCCCTCGGACATCGTCCCGTCGGTGACGAGGTCGAGCACGTCGTCGGGCAGCTCGAGCAGGCGCATCGTGTTCGCCACCGCCGGCCGGCTCTTGCCGACGCGGCGGGCGATCTCGGTCTGCGTCAGATCGAGCTCGTCGGCGAGGACGGCGTAGGCGCGGGCCTGGTCGACCGGGTTCAGATCCTCGCGGGCGACGTTCTCGGCCAGCGCCAGGATGAGCAGCTCGCGGTCGTCGGCGGTGCGCACGATCGCCGGGATGGTGCGCAGGCCGGCCAGCCGGGCCGCTCGCCAGCGGCGCTCGCCGGCGACGATCTCGTAGCCGTCGCCCGCGTCGCGCACCACGATCGGCTGGACGACGCCGTCGGCCCGGACGGACTCGGCCAGGCGCTCGATCGCGTCGTCGTCGAAGACGCGGCGGGGCTGGCGCGGGTTCGGCCGCACCTGGCCGACCTCGAGCTCGACCATCGCGGTCGCACCGCTCGGGAACTCGGCGACGAGGGCCGCGAGGCCGCGCCCGAGGCCGCGGGGGCGGCTCGACTCAGCCACGCTCGACCACCTCCAGGGCGGCCCGGTAGTAGGCGTCGGCGCCCGCGGACGACGAGTCGTAGGTCGTGATCGGCAGCCCGTGGCTGGGCGCCTCGGCGAGCCGGACGCTGCGCGGCACGACCGTGTCGAAGACGAGCGGCCCGAAGTGGCTGCGCACCTCGCTGGCGACGTCGCTCGCGAGCCGGGTGCGGGCGTCGTACATCGTCAGGAGCACACCGGTGACGCCGAGGCGCGGGTTGATCCGGGTGCGCACGAGCTCCACGCTCTGGAGCAGCTGCGCGAGACCCTCGAGTGCGTAGTACTCGCACTGGACGGGCACGATCAGGCGGTTCGCCGCGGCCAGCGCGTTCACGGTCAGGAGGCCGAGCGACGGCGGGCAGTCGACGAAGACGTACGGGAACCGCTCCTCGGTGCCGGCGAGCAGGTCGCGCAGGAGCGTGCCCTGCTCGGAGCCGCTCGGCAGCTCGACCTGCGCCGCGGCGAGGTCGGGATGCGACGGGACGAGGAACAGGTTGGGGACGCCCGTCTCGAGGACGACCTCGTCCAGCGGGCGGCCGTGCAGAAGATCGTAGGTGCTGGCCGAGAGCTGCTCCGGCCGGAATCCGAGCCCCGTGGTGGCGTTCGCCTGCGGATCGAGGTCGATCAGCAGCACCGGCGTGCCCGCCTCCGCCACGCACGCGGCCATGTTGATGGCCGTCGTCGTCTTGCCGACACCGCCCTTCTGGTTGGCAAGGGCGTAGACGCGGGCGCTCATGGGCGAGATCGTACCCGGATAAGCGGACGCTTGGCGGCCATTCCCGGCCGCCGCGGGAACCCGTCCGGAGTGGCCGAGACCTTCCTGAGCAGCGCCAGGCGCCGGTTCGGACCGACCACGACCGTCTCCGCCAGCTCGCCGCCGACCGCCGCCGCCGTCTCGGCAAGCGGCTCCGGCGCGGTATCGGCCGTCCACAGCAGCACGTGGCCGCCGGCGCGGGCGAGGGGCAGGCACAGCTCCGCCGCGACGGGCGGCGGCGCGAGCGCCCGGGCCAGGACGAGGTCGTATGCGTCGCGGCCGTCCGCGCGGGCCAGGTGCTCGGAGCGGTCGTGGACGACCCGGCACGGCGCCGCCACCGCCTCGACGCAGCGGCGCAGGAAGGCGCACTTTGCCCCGGTCGCCTCCAGGAGATCGACGGGGATGCCCGTCGCGACCGCGATGGGGATGCCGGGGCTGCCTCCGCCGGACCCGACGTCGACCATGCCCGCCGGCGCCAGCCGTTCCACCAGCGGCACGGCTGCGAGCGCGTCCTCGACGTGCACGGCCCAGGCGCCGTCCGGATCGCGGACGGACGTGACGGACACCGGAGCCGCGACCAGCAGGTCGCGATAGGCCACCAGCCGCGAGTCGGGGTGTTTCACGTTTTACACCTCGGCGGAATCGCCCTCCGGGAGGACGATCACGTGCCGGTTCGGCTCGACGCCCTCGCTGGACGTGCCGACCCCGTCCATCTCCTGCAGATGCAGGTGGACGATCTTGCGCTCGACCGAGGTCATGGGCTCGAGCGCCACGGGCCGGCCCGTGCGCAGGACCTCGGCGACCGCCCGGTCGGCCACGCCGCACAGGGCCCGTTCGCGCCGCTCGCGGTAGCCCTCGGCGTCGACGACGACCTCGACGGACTCCGTCTGGCGGCGGTGCACGACCGCGTTCGCGAGGTACTGGATGGCGTCGATCGTCTGTCCGTGGCGGCCGATCAGGAGCCCCAGGTCGCCACCGGACACGGTGCCGGTGACGCGTCCCTCGGCCTCCTCGATCTCGATGTCGGCGTCGATCCCGAGGCCGTGCACCACCCGGCCGAGCAGGTCGCGCACCAGGCCCGCCGCCTCGGAGTCGTCCGGCGCCGGCCCGGCCGGCTCCCGCACCCGCGCCGGCGCCGGCTCGGACGCGGACGGCGGCTCCTCGGCCAGCGCCGCGACGACCCGGGCGGGCTCGTAGCCGACGCCGAGCAGCCCGCGCTGACCCTCGGAGATCACGGCGTACTCGACCAGGTCGCGGTCGAGCGCGGGGTAGCGCCGCTCGAGCTCGTGCAGCGCCGCCCAGCGCGCCTCGCCCACCGTCTCACCGGTGGCCTCGACCCGGACCGCGGGCTCGGTCACCGCTTGCGCCCGCCCCGGCGCTGGCCGGAGCGGCGGCCGGGCTGCTGCGATGAGCGGCGGCCGCTGCCGCGGCGCGGCGGGGGCGGCGCGGCCGGCTCGTCGGCCGGCTTGCCGCCGTCCGTGCCGGGCTTCGGCTTGCCGTCGGTGCCGGGCTTGGGCTTACCGCCGCCGCCCTTGCTCGTCGAAGCGCCCTTGCTCGCCGAACCGCCCTTCCCGGACGAGCCGCCCTTCCCGGCCGCACCGGCCTTCCCGGCTTTCGCGGCCGGTTGAGGGAAGCGATGGCCCATGGTGCGCTTGATCATGCCCTGCTGCCCGATCGTCCAGAAGTTCGACGTGATCCAGTAGATCATGACGCCGGTCGTGAAATTCAGGACGAACGGCACGAACACGATCGGCATCGCCGCCAGCATGTACTTCTGCTGGCGATCCGTGACGAACGAGAACAGCAGCGTCGAGCCGAGCATGGACCCGACGTACAGGGCGATCAGCGTGTACTCCGCCACGGGTGTCAGCTCGTTCAGCTTGACGAAGATGTTGTTGATCCCGAGGAAGGCCTGGTCGCCGGCCGGGTGGATGTGGAACCGCAGCGTGGCGTTCAGGGCGATGAACACCGGGGCCTGGATCAGGAGCGGGAGGCAGGAGCCGAACGGGTTGACGTTGTGCTCCTTGTAGAGCTGCATGAGCTCCTGCTGCATCTTCTGACGGTCTTCGCGCGAGTTCTTGCCCTTGTACCGGTTCTGCAGCTGCTTCACCTTCGGCTGCACGATCTGCATCGCCGCCATCGACCGGAACTGCCTGATGGTCAACGGCAGCATCGCCAGCCGGATCGTGAAGGTCAGGAGCACGATCGACCAGCCCCACGAACCGATCCAGTCGTAGTAGTGGTTGAGCAGCCAGACCAGCGCCGAGATGATCTGGTCCCAGATGACGATGTCGTGGAGGATCACCGCCGCACCACCGGGTCGAACCCGCCCCGCGACCACGGGTTGCAGCGCAGCACGCGCCAGACCGCCAGGCCGAGGCCCTTCACCGGGCCGTGGGCGCGGATCGCCTGCTCGGCATAGTGGGAGCACGTGGGCTCGTACTTGCACACGCGCGGGGTGATCGACGTCATCGAGACGAAGGGCATGAGCGCGAGCCGCACCGCCCGCAGCAGCAGGATCAGCACGCGGGAGATCACGACGCCGCCTCGGCGGAGCGAAGGAGCTCCCCCACCTGCTCGCACAGCCAGTCGAACCCCTGCGCCTCGACCGTCGCGGCGATCCCGGGGCGGGCGATCAGGACGTAGTCGGTGTCGCCGTGCAACAGGGCGTCCTGACGGGCGATCGCCTCGCGCAGACGCCGCTTGACGCCGTTTCGGTCGACGGCGCCGCCGACCCGGCGCGGCACGGCGTAGCCGACACGGGGCTCGCCGCCGTCGTCGCGCGTCCGGTACCGCAGGGTCAGGTAGCGGCCGCCGACGGCCTTGCCCAGCTGGGTGACCGCGTCGAACTCTCCCGCACGGGACAGGCGGCCACGCCGGCTCGGCGGGAACGGGGCATCGGAGGTCACGGGCGGTCTATGCGGACAGGCGCTTTCGCCCACGTGCCCGCCGCCGCTTGAGCACGGCCCGCCCGGCGCGGGTGCTCATCCGCTTACGGAATCCGTGCGTCTTCGCGCGCTTGCGGGTATTCGGCTGATAGGTGCGCTTCATGGAGTGCCCGAGAGTATAAGGCAGCGCCCCGGATCGCCCGCCGTGCACCGGACGACGAAAGTGGTGTTGTGGAAAGCCTGTCGACTGATCGTGACCGCCCACGATGGCAAACCCCGCGCAAACGACCGCTTTCCGGGCCCGCGAACGGCTCGCCGCGAATCTGTCCACAGCTGTGGAGCGTTCTGTGGGTATCCACGAAATCCCTGCAAAATGCGCTCTTTCTCGGTTTCGGCAGACCGCCGTACCGCCTTGCCGCCCGAACGGCCACGGCGTAGACTCGCCGCTCTATGACCTCGGAGCCGGCCGCCGCGTCCCAAACCTGGGACACGATCTCTCAGCGCCTGCGCGAATCCCTCAACGCCAGCACCTTCGCCAACTGGTTCGGCGCGGCCACCCCGGTGGAGCAGGACGCAGACCGGCTCGTCGTCGCCGTCCCGAACGAGTTCACGAAGACCTGGATCGAGGGCCACTTCGGCAGCCTTCTGAACGCCGCCGCAGCGGAGCACGACCTCGTGCTCGAGCTGCGCGTCGCCGTGTCGGAGGCCGTTGCGGCCGCCCGGGCCGAGGCGGCGGCCGAGGGTGTGGACGAGACGATCGACGAGGAGGGCCCCGAGGGCCCGGTCTCCAGCCTGCGCGGCCTCAATCCGCGCTACACGTTCGACCTCTTCGTGATCGGCCCGAGCAACCGCTTCGCCCATGCGGCGGCGCTCGCCGTGGCCGAATCCCCCGCACAGGCGTACAACCCGTTGTTCATCTACGGGTCGACCGGGCTGGGGAAAACGCACCTTCTGCAGGCGGTGGGCCAGTACGTGGCGCAGCAACACCGCGGCCTCAGCGTCCGCTATGTGACGACCGAGACCGTCCTGAACGAGTTTGTCGACGCTTTGCGGGACAAAAACACTGCCGGATTCAAAATGCGGTATAGAACGTACGACGTCCTCCTTGTGGACGACATCCAGTTCATCGAAGGCAAGGACACGCTCCAGGAGGAGTTTTTCCACACCTTCAACAGCCTGTACGAGGCCGGCAAGCAGATCATCATCTCCTCCGATCGCCAGCCGCGCGAGCTGGCGACGCTCGAGGCGCGGCTGAAGTCGCGCTTCGAATGGGGGCTCATCACCGACATCCAGCCTCCAGATCTCGAGACACGCATCGCCATCCTGCGCAAGAAGGTCGCGACCGACCGCATCGACGTGGCCGACAAGGACGTGCTCACGTTCATCGCCGACCGCGTGACGTCGAACATCCGCGAGCTCGAGGGTGCGCTCACCCGCGTGATCGCCTACGCCTCGCTCACCGGCCGGCCGATCACGGTGAGCGTCGCCGACGAGGTGCTGAAGGACCTCTTCCCCGGCGGCAGCGCCCGCTCGATCACCGTCGAGCAGGTGCAGGCGGCCGTGTGCGAGTGGTTCGGCATGAGCCAGGCCGACCTGCGCGGTGACAAGCGGCCCCAGTCGATCGCCTACCCCCGGCACATCGCCATGTACCTGTGCCGCGAGCTGACCGACCAGTCGCTGCCGAAGATCGGGGCGAAGTTCGGCGGCCGCGACCACTCCACGGTGATGCACGGCGTCCGCCGTATCGGAGACCTGATCCGGGAAGACCGCGACGTCTTCAACGTCGTCCAGGAGCTCACCGCCCGGATCAAGCGCGGCCGGTGAAAACCGCGCCCGCTTCCATGTGGACAGCCTGTGAGGTCCGGGCCATGGACCCCCAGCCGCTTCCTCGGGCACACGCTTCCCGAGGCCGATCTGGGGGACCGGGGGGAAACGCCTCCGCGGCCGTCCGCAGGGTCCCCCACACCGCGATCGCGCTCCGGGACTCGCGTGCTGTCCTTTTCCCCACCGTCCCCAGCCCCTACTCCTATAACCTCTGAATGAATTCTCCTAGAACCCGTTGAAGCGGGAGGTCACTGTCCGCGCATGAAAATCGTCTGTTCCCAGGATGACCTGCTCGGCCGGCTGCAGATCGCGGCCCGGGGCGTGTCCCAGCGCTCGACCGTCCAGATCCTGTCCGGCGTGCTCGTCCGCGCCGAGGCCCAGGGCCCCGTCGAGCTGGCCGCGACCGACATGGAGCTCTCCGTGCGGGTCACGGTGCCTGCGCAGGTGCACGAGCCCGGGTCGACCGTGCTTCCCGGCCGGCTCCTGCTCGAGATCGTGCGGGCGCTGCCCCAGTCCGAGGTGACGATCGAGCAGCCGCCCGGCACCGGCGCCGTGCGCATCGCCTGCGGCTCGAGCGAGTACTCGCTGCATGCCCAGGGGGCGGAGGACTTCCCCCATCTGCCCGAGGCCTCCGGGCCGTCGTTCACGCTCGAGCGGCAGGCGTTCGTCGCGACGATCAACTACGTCGCCCGGGCGGCGTCGCGGGACGAGTCGCGCCCGGTGCTGACCGGCATCCTGGTCGAGTTCGGCGACGGCCGGGTGACCATGGCCGCCACCGACAGCTACCGGCTGAGCGTGAAGGAGGCGGTCGTCCCGGGCTCCGGCGGCGACGCCCAGGCGATCGTGCCGGCCCGGGCGCTGGTGGAGCTCGGTCGCATCGCCGCCGCCCTCGACGCCGACAGCATCCAGGTCTCGATCGGCGAGAACCAGATCCTGTTCGGGATGGAGGGCGTGTGGCTCTCGGCCCGGCGCATCGACGGCCAGTTCCCGAATTACCGCCAGCTTCTGCCCCAGGCCTTCGAGCACGAGATCCCCGCCGGCCGGGCGGAGCTGCTCGACGTCGTCCGCCGCACCGCGCTCATGGCGCAGCGGACGCTGCCGCTGCGGCTCGCCTTCGAGCCCGGCAAGCTGACGGTGAGCGCGCAGACGCAGGACGTCGGCGAGGCCCGCGAGTCGATCCCGGTCGACTTCCACGGGGAGCCGCTCGAGATCGGGTTCAACGCGGAGTTCCTGCGCGACGGCATCGAGAGCGTCGAGGGCGACACGGTGCGCCTGAAGCTCATCAGCCCGCTGCGCCCCGGCCTGGTTCAGGGCGAGGACGGCAGCTTCTCGTACCTGATCATGCCGATCAGGCTCTCGACCTAGTGGATCGCCAGGCACGTTTGCCGGGTTCCGGCGGCTGACCCGTCGCATCGCGGGTCCTGCGTCGACGCCAACAACGTCACCTGACGACCCACTAGCGGTGCTGGTCGCGTCGGTGCGCGGCAGCTGGTTCCGTTGCTATGAGCGCGTCGAGGTGGGGTTCGGCGCCGGCCTGATCGGGATCGTGGGGCCGAACGGCGCCGGCAAGACGAGCCTCGTCGAGATGATCCACTTCGGCGCCCTGGCGTACTCGCCGCGCACGACGACCGAGGCGCAGGTGGTGGCGTTCGGGCAGGACGTGACGCGCGTCGAGGTGGCGGCGCAGCTCGCGACCGGGCCCGCGCGGGTGGAGGTGGGCTTCCGCCCGGGCGAGCCGAAGCGGGTCGTCGTCGACGGCGTCGCCGAGCGCTCCGCCGCCGGCCTCCTGGCCCGCTTCCCCGTGCTCGTCTTCACCCCCGACCGGATCCGACTCGTCCAGGCAGGGCCCGCGCTGCGGCGCACCTACGTCGACCGCGCGCTGGTGCGCCTGTGGCCGGCGCTGGCGGACGTGCCCGCCGCCTACGCCCGCGCGCTCGCGCAGCGCAACCACCTGCTGCGGCGGCTGCGCGCCGGCCGCGGCGACCCCGAGGCGCTCGTGGGGTGGGACGACGTCACCGCCCGGACCGGGGCCGATCTCTCCGCCGCCCGGGCGCGCCTGTGCGACAGGCTCGCCCCGGCGTTCGCCGCCAGGCTCGAGCAGCTCGGCGGCGCGCCGGGCGAGGAGCCGCTGCGGCTCGTCTCGAACACGGAGCCGGGCGCGCTCGCCACGGCCCTGCGGGAGCGGCGCCGGCGCGACATCGAGCGGGCCGCCACCGGTGCCGGGCCGCATCTCGACGACGTCGAGCTGCGCGAGTCCGGCCGCGACCTGCGCCGCTTCGGGTCGCAGGGCGAGCAGCGGCGGGCGCTGCTCGCGCTGATCCTGGCCGAGGCCGACCTGCTCACGTCGGAGCGGGGCGAGCAGCCGCTGCTGCTGCTCGACGACGTCACCGGCGAGTTCGACGCCGAGCGGCGTACGCTGCTCCTCGATGCCGTCAGCCGCTTCGAGCAGGCGATCGTGACGACCACGGACGAGGCCGACCTGGGCTCACGCGCCTCCGCGCTCGTGCGGGTGGCATCGGGGAAGGTGGCGGCGTGAGCGACCTCCAGCGCATCCGCACCGACTCCGTCGTCGGCCGCCGGGCGCCGGCGCCCGACCCGGAGCTGGCCGCCGTGCGTGAGCGCTGGCCGGCGATCGTGGGCGAGACGGTCGCCCGCCACGCCGTGCCGGCCCGGATGTCGGCCGGGAGCCTCGTCGTGGCCTGCTCGAGCTCCTCCTGGTCGTCGGAGCTCGCGATGCTCGCCCCGGCGATCGGCGAGCGGCTCCGCGCCGAGCTCGGCCGGGGGCTCGATCTGCGCTTCGAGGTCGGCGAGGTGCCGGCGCCCGACGAGCCCTCCCGGGAGCCGCGCCAACCTCCCGATCCGGCGGCGGCGGAGCATGCCCGCAGCCTGACGGCCGAGGTGGCGCAGGCCGAGCTTCGGGCCAGCCTCGAGCGCGCCATCAGCCGCACGCTCCGGGGCTGATTTGTGACACCCTTGCGGCCCTCCGGGCGGCCGGATCCGACCCCTGCCTCTGGTACACTGCAGGTAGTCCATTTTCCGCCTATTCAAGCGGGTTTCGTTTGACCGAATCTGGCTACGACGCCAAAGACATCACCGTTCTCGAGGGCCTGGAGGCCGTGCGCCGCCGCCCCGGCATGTACATCGGGTCCACCGGGCCTCGCGGACTCCACCATCTCGTCTACGAGGTGGTGGACAACAGCGTCGACGAGGCCCTCCAGGGGTACTGCGATCACATCACCGTCGTCCTCGCTCCCGACGGCAGGGTGACCGTGACCGACAACGGCCGCGGCATCCCCGTGGGGATGATGGACGACGTCGGGCTGACGGCCGTCGAGGTCGTCATGACGAAGCTGCACGCGGGCGGCAAGTTCGGCGGCGACGGCTACAAGGTGTCGGGCGGCCTGCACGGCGTCGGCATCTCCGTCGTGAACGCCCTCTCGGAGTCGCTCGAGCTCGAGGTGCGCCGCGACGGCCACGTCTGGCGCCAGCGCTACGAGCGCGGCGAGCCGCAGACGAAGCTCGAGCGCGGCGAGAAGGTCGACGGCAGCGGCACGACGACGACGTTCCTGCCCGACGGCGAGATCTTCGAGGAGACCGACTTCAACTTCGAGACGCTGAGCCAGCGCCTGCGCGAGATGGCGTTCCTGACGCGCGGCCTGCGCATCGAGCTGATCGACGAGCGGGCCGAGGGCGAGCGGGCCGACTTCATGTACGAGGGCGGCATCGTCGACTTCATCGCCTTCGTGAACGAGCGCAAGGAGGCCGTCCACAAGGACGTCATCTACTTCGACAGCCACAGCGACGACGGCGAGGTCGAGGTGGCGATGCAGTGGAACGGCTCCTACGTCGAGTCGACGTACTCGTTCGCGAACAACATCAACACGCACGAGGGCGGCACGCACCTCTCCGGGTTCAAGGCGGCGCTGACGCGCACCCTGAACGAGTACGCCCGCAACAAGGGCCTGCTGAAGGAGAAGGAGGAGGAGCTGACGGGCGACGACTGCCGCGAGGGCCTGGCGGCGATCGTGTCCGTGAAGCTGCGCGAGCCGCAGTTCGAGGGCCAGACGAAGACGAAGCTCGGCAATCCGTCGATCCGGGGCGTGGTGCAGTCGGCGTGCAGCGCCAAGCTCTCGGAGTACCTGGAGGAGCACCCGAACGAGGCCCGCGCGATCGTGAACAAGCTGATCGCCGCCAGCCGCGCCCGCCAGGCGGCGCGCAAGGCGCGCGAGCTCATCCGCCGCAAGACCGCGCTCGGCGGCGGCGGCCTCCCGGGCAAGCTGGCCGACTGCTCGCTCTCCGACCCCGCCGCGGCCGAGCTCTACCTGGTCGAGGGCGACAGCGCCGGCGGCAGCGCGGTCGAGGCCCGCGACCGCAGCTTCCAGGCGATCCTGCCGCTGCGGGGCAAGATCATCAACGTCGAGAAGGCGCGCATCAACAAGGTGCTCTCGAACAACGAGATCCAGGCCATGATCACCGCCATCGGCACGGGCATCGGCGAGGAGTTCTCGATCGAGGGCGCCCGCTACCACAAGGTCGTGGTCACCTGCGACGCGGACGTCGACGGCGCCCACATCCGGACGCTGATCCTGACCTTCCTCTTCCGGCACATGACCGAGCTGATCGAGGCCGGCTACGTCTACATCGCCCAGCCGCCGCTCTACAAGCTCAAGGTCGGCTCCGACGACCGCTACTTCGAGAAGGAGCTCCAGCTCGAGGAGTGGCTGATGCGCGAGCGGCTGGCCAAGGTCGAGGTGACCGATCGCACCGGCGAGGAGGGCCGCCTGACCGAGTCGCGGCTGCAGCGGCTGCAGCGCGCGGTCAAGGAGTACGAGGGCTGGGCGTCCAAGCTGAAGGAGCAGTTCGGCCCGGCCGCCGTCGTCTATGCGAAGGACCACCGCCTGATCGAGCACGACATCTCCTCGGTCTCCGACCTGCAGACCTACTTCGAGTCGCAGGTCCCCGACGAGGAGCCGCACCGGGTCGAGGTGATGGGGCCCGAGGACGGCGGCCTGCGGGTGCGGATCATCGAGAAGGCCACCGGCGCCGCCCTCGCCAGCGTCATCCCCGTCGAGCTCTTCCGCAGCCCCGGCTACCAGAGCCTCAAGGGCATCCACGCGCGGCTCGTCGAGCTGACCGGCCCGCCGCCGTTCACGGTGCGGATGGGCAAGGTGGCCGAGACGGTGCATACGTTCGAGGCGCTGCGGCCGGTCATCCTCGAGATGGCCAAGGAGGGCCTCAACCTGCAGCGGTTCAAGGGCCTCGGCGAGATGAACCCCGAACAGCTCTGGGAGACGACCATGAACCCCGAGAACCGGGTGCTGAAGAAGGTCTCGGTCGACGATGCGGCCGCCGCCGACGCGATGTTCACGACTCTGATGGGCGATCGGGTCGAGCCGCGCCGCGAGTTCATCGAGCGCAACGCCCGCGACGTGAAGTTCCTCGACATCTAGGGAGCGCGTGACGCATGGCGATTGACACCCTCGGCGGCGGCAGGATCGAGCCGCAAGACCTCGCGGAGGAGATGCGCACGAGCTACCTCGATTACGCGATGAGCGTGATCGTGTCCCGTGCCCTGCCCGACGTCCGCGACGGCCTGAAGCCCGTGCACCGGCGGGTGCTGCACTCGATGAACGAGGCCGGGCTGCAGCCCGGCCGGCCGTACTCCAAGTGCTCGCGGGTCGTCGGCGACGTGCTCGGCAAGTACCACCCGCACAGCGACACGGCCGCCTACGACGCGCTCGTGCGGATGGCGCAGTGGTTCGCGCTGCGCTACCCGCTCGTCGACGGGCAGGGCAACTTCGGGAACCAGGACGGCTACGGCGCCGCCGCGATGCGCTACACCGAGTGCCGCCTCGGCCGGCTCGCCGTGGAGCTCCTGCGCGACATCGACGCCAACACGGTCGACTTCGCGCCGAACTACGACGGCCGCCAGCGCGAGCCGACGGTGCTGCCGGCGCGGTTCCCGAACCTGCTCGTCAACGGCTCGGCCGGCATCGCCGTCGGCATGGCGACCAACATCCCGCCGCACAACCTGGCCGAGACGATCGACGCCTGCATCGAGCTGATCGACAACCCGGACGCGACGCTCGACGACCTGATGACGCACATGAAGGGGCCGGACTTCCCCACCGGCGCCACGATCATGGGCATGGCCGGGATCCGCGAGGCCTACGAGACCGGCCGCGGCCGGGTCGTGATGCGGGCCCGCATGCACACCGAGGAGCTGAAGGGCGGCCGCACCGCGCTGATCGTGACCGAGGTGCCCTACCAGGTCAAGCGCGACGGCGACGACGGCCTCGTGAAGAAGATCGCCGAGCTCGTCACCGACAAGGTGATCCCCGAGATCTCCGACGTCAACAACCACTCCGACCGCACCGGGACGCGGCTCACGATCGAGCTGAAGCGCGACGCCATCCCGAAGGTCGTCCTGAACAAGCTCTTCAAGCACACCCCGCTCCAGAGCACGTTCGGCGTGAACATGGTGGCGCTCGTGAACGGCATCCCGCGGACGCTCTCGCTCCGCCAGATGCTGGTGCACTACCTCGACCACCAGAAGGAGGTCGTCACCCGGCGCACCAAGTTCGAGCTCGACCGCGCCGAGCGCCGGGCGCACGTGCTCGAGGGCTACCTGATCGCGCTCGACAACCTCGACGCGGTCATCGCCCTGATCCGCGGCGCCGACGACGCCGATGCCGCCCGCGCCGAGCTCATGCAGCAGTTCAAGCTGAGCGAGATCCAGGCCCAGGCGATCCTGGACATGCGCCTGCGGGCGCTGACCGGGCTCGAGCGCAAGCGCGTCCAGGACGAGCACGCCGACCTGCTCGAGCGCATCGCCGAGCTGCGCGCGATCCTGGCCGACGAGGCCAGGCTGATGGCCCTGATCCGCGAGGAGCTCCAGGAGATCCGCGACCAGTTCCGCGACGACCGCCGCACCGAGATCGTGCCGGCCGAGGGCGAGATCGACCTCGAGCAGCTCATCGCCGAGGAGGACATGGTCATCTCGATCACGCGCTCGGGGTACATCAAGCGGCTCGCGCTGTCCGCCTACCGCGTCCAGGGCCGGGGCGGCATCGGCGTGATCGGGATGGACACCAAGGAGGACGACTACATCGAGCACCTGTTCGTCGCCTCCACGCACGACTACCTGCTGTTCTTCACGACCGTCGGCAAGGTCTACCGGATCAAGGTGCACGAGCTTCCGACCGGCAACCGCCAGTCCAAGGGCCGCGCCCTGGTGAACGTGCTGCCGCTGCGGCAGGACGAGAAGGTGCGCGCGGTCATCGACACGCGCGACTACAGCGAGGGCCGCTACCTGCTCTTCGCGACGCGCAGGGGCGTCGTCAAGAAGACCGAGTTCAAGGCCTACGACACCGTGCTGCGGGCCGACGGCATCATCGCGCTCAAGGTGCGCGAGGGCGACGAGCTGATCGGCGTCCGCCTCACCGACGGCGAGGACGACGTGCTGATGGTCTCGCGCAACGGCCAGGCGGTGCGGTTCTCGGAGAAGGACGTGCGCGCGATGGGCCGCGACGCGACCGGTGTCGCGGGCATGAAGCTGCGGCCCGGCGACGAGGTGATCGCCGTCGAGATCGCCCGCGACGACCAGGATCTCCTGGTCGTGACCGAGAACGGCTTCGGCAAGCGCACGCGGGTCGAGGAGTACCCGACCAAGGGCCGCGGCACGATGGGCGTCCTCACGATCCGCTACACCGAGGCCCGCGGCCGGCTGGCGGGCTCGATGATCGTCCGCGACGGCTACGAGGTGATGCTGATCAGCCGCGACGGCACGATCATCCGCACCGCGGTCGACGGGATCTCGCGCATGAGCCGCTCCACCCAGGGCGTGCGGCTGATGAACCTGCGCGGCGACGACACGGTCGGCAGCATCGCCCGCGTGACCGAGCCCCAGGCCCCGGACGACCCGCAGACCGAGCTCGAGGTCGATCCCGGCGCCGACGGTCAGCCGGGCGAGGAGTAGGGCCGCCCTACACGGAGCGCAGCTCCCGCGCGGCCACGTCCGGGTCGACGATGTTGACCCAGATGCCCGCGCCGAGCTCGATCGAGGCGGCGACCGCGAGCCGCGGCCAGATCTCGACGTGCCAGTGGAAGGGGTGCTCGCCGCGAAGCGGCGGCGCGTGCAGGACGGCGTTCCACGCGAGCGCCTCTCCCAGGACGGCGCGCAGGCTGCGGGCCGCCTGCAGGAGCGCCGCCGCGAGGGCGGCCGCGGCCGGCTCGCCGTCGTGCGTCTCGGGGACGATCCAGAGCTCGTAGGCGAACCGGCTCCAGCGGGGCGCGAAGGTGCGCAGCCCGTCGGCATGGCGGATCGTGCGCGCATCTTCATCCCTCATGGCGGAGCACAGGGCGCACGCGCCCGCGAAGGCGGGGAGCTCGTCCGCGACCGCGGGCGGGATCTCCTCGAACGGGACGAGCTGGGAGTGGGAGTGGTCGAGCGACGCCCCGGCCGCCGGCCCCTCGTTGATCGCTGCGAGCAGGTAGGCGGCGCCGGCCGCGCGGTGATGGGCGCGGCGCAGCTCCCAGGCGACAGGGCCTCACGCACCACCTCGTCGGGCAGCTCGGCGAACGCGGTCACATGGGCGGGGCCGTGGATCACGACCTCCTGGCCGGGGATGGCGGGGAACTTGTTCGGGACGACGCGCACCGTCCAGCCGGGCGTGTCCGGGCCGCCCTGAGCCCGGCCCAGCGCGAGCACCTCGGGGGGCGTCATCGCCTCGTGGCCCTCGCAGAACGGGCAGGTGGCGGCGTCGGCGATCCGGGTCGTGCGGCCGAGCGCGCCCGGCCGGGCCGACCGGCCCGGGGCGACGACGACCGGCACCCCCGTGAGGGGGCTTCGGCGCAGATCGAGCGCTATCCGTCGCCCCCCGGCCGCAGCGCCCGGAGCAGGTCGAGCGGGACCGGCACGACGGTGGTGGTGTTGTTCGTGCCCGAGATCTCGAGCAGCGTCTGCAGGTAGCGGAGCTGGAGCGCGATCGGGTGCTCGGCGATCACGGCGGCGGCGTCGGCCAGCTTGGACGAGGCCTGGAACTCGCCCTCGGCTGCGATCACCTTCGCCCGCCGCTCGCGCTCGGCCTCGGCCTGGCGGGCCATCGCCCGCTGCATACCGGACGGGATCTCGACGTCCTTCACCTCGACCACGCTCACCTTGATGCCCCAGGGGGCGGTCTGCTCGTCGATGATCTGCTGCAGGATCTGGTTGATCTTGTCGCGCTCGGACAGGAGCTCGTCCAGCGTGTGCTGGCCGAGCACGCTGCGCAGCGTCGTCTGTGAGATCTGGGACGTCGCCAGGCCGAAGTCGGCCACCTCGACGATCGCCGCCGTGGGGTCGACCACCCGGAAGTACGCGACCGCGTTCACGCGCACCGGCACGTTGTCGCGTGTGATCACCTCCTGCGGAGGCACGACGAGCGTGATCGTCCGCAGCTCGACCTGGACCATCCGGTCGACGATCGGGATGAGCAGGAAGAGGCCTGGGCCCTTCGGCGCGCCCAGCAGCCGGCCGAGCCGGAAGACGACGCCGCGCTGGTATTCGCGCAGCACCCGGACCGAGCTCGCCAGGAGCGCGATCGCGAAGGCGGCGAGCACCGCCACGACGATGATCGGGGCGAGCGAGGTGAGCAGGATCACGTGGTGACTCCTTCGGTGGTGGGCGCCGGGGCCGGTGTCACCCGCAGCGTAAGCCCGTCGACCGCTTCGACGACGACCTCCCGTCCGGCAGCGACGTCGTCCCCGTCCGCCGCCTCGGCCCGCCACAGCTCGCCGTGCAGGTACACCTGCCCCTCCGGCTGCAGCCGGGTGCGGACGACGGCCGTGCGGCCGACGAGGGTCAGGACGCCGCCGCCGGCGGTCACCGGCCGGTGGCGGGCCTCGACGACCTTGGTGGCCACGACCGCGAGCAGCGTCCCGGCGACGACGCTCATGCCGATCACGAGGATCGGGCTCACGCCCTCGCCGGGCGTGCGGAACAGCATGAGCCCGCCGGCCGCGATCGCGATCACCCCGGAGAGGCCCATCAGGCCGTGGGCCGACACCCAGGCCTCCAGGCCGAGCAGGACGACGCCGAAGATCATGAGCACGACCCCGGCCAGGTTGATCGAGACGATCGAGAACCCGAAGAGCGCCAGGATCAGCGAGACGGCGCCCAGCGTCCCCGGCAGGATCACGCCGGGGTGGAAGACCTCGTAGGCGATCCCGATGATGCCGCCCAGGAACAGCAGGTACAGCAGGTTCGGGTTGATCAGGATGTTCAGGAGCTCGAGCGTCCACGGCATCTCGATCGTCTCGATGCGCGCGTCGGCGGTGTGCAGCACGATCGGCTTCTGCGTGTAGGCGGTCGTCGTGCCGTCGACCTGCCCGAGCAGCACCGGCAGGCTGCGGGCGACGTGCTCGATCAGGTTCTTGTGGAGGGCCTCGGGCGCGGTGTACTCGTTCGCGTTGGTGACGATGAGCTTTGCGGCCTCGGTGTTGCGGCCGTGGGACGCCGCCAGGCTGGTGATCTGGGCGACGGAGTCGTGCAGCACCTTGCGGCGCAGGTCGGAGCCGAGGTTCTGGCCGGAGGAGTCGATCGGCGTGGCGGCGCCGATGTGCGTGGTCGGGGCCATCGCGGCCACGTCGGAGCCCATCGTGATGACGGCGCCGGCCGAGGCCGCCCGGGCGCCCTCGGGGGCGACGTAGACGATCACGGCCACCTTCGACTGGAGCTCGGCCTGGATGATGTCGTTCATCGAGTCCGAGTCGCCTCCGGGCGTGTTCATCAGGATCACGAGGGCGGCGGCGTGGTCGCTCTCGGCGCGCGAGATCGAGTCCTTGACGAAGCTCGCCGACACGGGGTTGATCTCGGTGTCGAGCCGCATCGCCAGGACCAGCGGCTGCCCGCCCGTCGCCGCCTTCGCCGGCCCTGCCGCCGCTCCGGCGAAGAGCGCGAGGGCCGCGATCACCGCGATCAGAATCCGTCTTGGCACTCGGCCTCCGTGTCAACGGAAGTGTAGTCATCGCCGTCCTCGGCCACGAGAACCGCGGTCACCTCGGCCGAGGTGTGCGGCCGTCCGGCGACGACCAGCCGGCCGGACGCGTCGACGCCCGCGCAGGCGCCGGTCGCGCCCCCCGCGAGCTCCACCCGGCGGCCGCGCAGCTCGTCCCGCTCGAGGCCCGTGAACCCGTCCCGCTCGAACCGGGTGTAGCGGGCCTCGATCGAGGCGACGAGGTCGGCCAGGAGCTGGGCGCGGTCGACCGGCGCGCCGCGCAGGATCCGCAGCGAGGTCGCCCCGACGCGCGCGCCCGGCGGCAGCTGGGAGGGGGTGTGGTTCGCGTTCACGCCCACCCCGACGACGAGCCGGCCCTCGCGCAGCTCGGCCAGCACGCCGGCAAGCTTGCGCCCGCCCACGACGACGTCGTTGGGCCAGCGCACCTGCGCGTCCGGCCAGCAGGCCTCGCACACGGCCTCGGCGACGACCAGGCCGAACGGGGGCAGCCGCTCCGGCGGCGTGGCCGGCGCGAGCGCGAGCGAGAAGAGCACCCCCGCGCCCCACGGGCTGATCCATTGCCGGCCCAGGCGGCCGCGGCCCGCGGTCTGCTGCTCGCACGACGCCACGGCGCCCTCGGCGAGCCCGCGCACGAGGTCCTGCGTGCTCGGGCAGGTGGGGCGATAGATGTAGGGATGGCCGAACCGACCCCGAAACAGCGGTGAGACGGCCTCGGGCCGGAGCGAGTCCTCCACGTCATCACTAGAATACTGCGCCCATGTTCCCGCAACCCAAACGCGCGCAGGCGCGTCTGAAGGTCAGTGATCGGGTACGTGACCGGCCGGCCTACGAATCCCTGTCCGACCTGGTGCTCGCGGTACGCGCCAAGGACGGCGACAAGCGTGCGCTCGAGACGCTCGTCGAGCGGCATGCGCCGGGCGTTCGCCGGCTGACCGCGTACCTGCTCGCGGACACGCAGGATGCGGAGGACGCCGCTCAGGAGGCGCTGGCCAAGCTGTGCACGCGGATCGGACAGTTCAGGGGGGAGGCCCGGTTCCAGACCTGGCTGCACAGCCTGGTGGCGAACACGTGCCGCGACCTGGCCGTGCGCCAGCGCCGGCGTCGTCACCAGCCGCTCGAGGCCGTGCCGGAGTCGCCGGCGGCCGAGGTGCCGGAGGACGTCGCGGTGCAGCGCGAGCAGCGGGCCGAGCTGCGCGCCTGCATGGCGAACCTGTCCGAGGACCAGCGCCGCGTGCTCGTGATGAAGGACGTGCTCTCGCTCTCGTACGAGGAGATCGCCGCGGCGATGGAGATGCCCGTGGGCACGGTCAAGTGCCACGCCCATCGCGGCCGCCTGCGCATGCGCAACGCCATGACGCCGGGCCTCGTGGCGGCCGGTCTGTGACGGCCCCGCTCGATCGCGACGGCATCCGCGCGATCATTCCCCACCGCGAGCCGTTCCTGCTCGTGGACGAGGTGACCGAGCTCGAGCCCGGCGTGCGCGCCGCCGGCCGCTACCTGGTGAAGCCGGACGACTGGTACCTGGCCGGCCACTTCCCCGGGAACCCGATCATGCCGGGCGTGCTCCAGGTCGAGGCGCTCGCGCAGCTCGGGGCGGTGTGCGGCCTCGCCCACCCCGACTTCGCCGGCAGGCTGGCCCTGTTCGCGGGCATCGACGACGTCCGCTTCAAGCGCATCGTCCGCCCCGGCGACGTGCTCGACCTCGAGTGCACCATCACCCGTCTCCGCGGTCCGATCGGCAAGGCCGACGCGAGCGCCCACGTCGGCGGCGAGCTGGCCTGCCGGGCGGCGCTGACCTTCGCGCTCACGACGGTCGAGGCGGAGGCGTGATCACGGCCTGCCGCCGCGGCGTCGAGATGCTCGGGATCGGCTCGTTCCTGCCCGAGCGGGTGGTGACGAACGCCGAGCTCGCGACCCGCGTCGACACGACCGACGAGTGGATCTCGACGCGCACCGGCATCCGCGAGCGCCGGATCGCCTCCGACGCCGAGTCGGCGGCCGTGCTCGGCACGGCCGCGGCCGAGCGGGCGCTCGAGACGGCGGGCATGGACGCGTCCGACGTGGGTGTGATCGTGGTCGCCACCGCCAGCCCCGACTACTACTTCCCGGCCACGGCGACCCTGATCGGCGAGCGCCTGGGCGCGGCCGGCGTGCCCGGCTACGACCTCTCGGCGGCCTGCACCGGCTTCGTGTTCGCGCTCGCCCAGGCCTACGGCCAGGTCGCCTCCGGGCTGACCGACACCGCGCTCGTGGTCGGCTCCGAGGTGTTCTCCCGCCTGCTCGACTGGGACGACCGCTCCACGTGCGTGCTCTTCGGCGACGGCGCCGGAGCGGTCGTGCTGCGCGGGAACGGCTCGAACAGCGGCCTGCTCGGATTCGAGCTCGGGTCGAACGGCGAGGGCGGCGACCTGCTCAAGGTGGCCGCCGCCGGGCACGCGCGCGCCCCTGCCGCAGGCCCGTTCGTGACGATGGACGGGCCCCAGGTGTACAAGTTCGCGACCACGGTGAGCGTGGAGTCGGCCGATCGCGTGCTCGACGCGATCGGCATGACGGTCGACGACGTCGACGTGTTCGTCCCCCACCAGGCCAACCTGCGGATCATCGAGCACGCCGCCCGGCGGCTGGGCATCCCGGCCGAGAAGGTGGTCGCGAACGTCGACCGCTACGGCAACACTTCGGCGGCATCGATCCCGATCTGCCTCGACGAGGCATACCGTTCCGGGCGCATCCGCCCCGGCGACGTCGTGCTGATGGTGGGGTTCGGCGGCGGCCTCTCGTGGGGCTCGTGCGTGATGGAATGGACAATCCCTCTCAAGGAGCGAGAATGAGCAAGGTGGCGTTCTGTTTCCCTGGGCAGGGAAGCCAGCGCGTGGGCATGGGGCGAGACCTCGTGGCGCAGTTCCCCGAGGCGGCGGCGGTCTTCGACGAGGCGGCCGGCGAGCTCGACTTCGACCTGCGCCGGGTGTGCTTCGAGGGGCCGATCGAGGAGCTCTCGCAGACCGAGGTGACGCAGCCCGCGCTCGTGGCGACCTCGCTCGCCGCCCTGCGCGCGATCCAGGAGCGGCTCGGGATCAAGCCCGACGTCGTCGTCGGCCACAGCGTGGGCGAGTACGCGGCCATCGCGGCCGCGGACAGCATCGGCGTCGGCCTGGTGACGCGGCTCGTGCGCGAGCGCGGCCTGGCGATGGCAGCGTCGAAGGCGCGCGGCGCGATGGCGGCCGTGCTCGGCCTGGAGGACGCCGAGGTCGAGCGCCTCTGCATCGAGACGGGCGACGTCTGGCCCGCCAACTACAACTGCCCCGGCCAGCTGGTCATCTCCGGGCGGGAGCACGGTGTCGCCGGCGTGGGCGAGAAGGCCCGCGACCTGGGCGCGAAGGTGGTGCGCCTGCGCGTCTCCGGCGCCTTCCACAGCCCGCTCGTCGAGGACGCGGCGCACCGGCTCGAGCCGGCGCTGCGGGCAGCCACCTTCGGCGAGCTTCGCACCCGGTTCATGTCGACCGTGTCCAGCAAGCTCGAGACCGTCGACCGCGTGCCCGGCCTGCTGGTCGAGCAGGTGACGGCGCCCGTGCGGTTCACCCAGTCGGTGCAGGCGCTCGTGTCCGACGGCGTGCGCACGTTCGTCGAGGTCGGCCCGGGCGGCGTGCTCGCGGGGCTCGTGAAGCGGATCGACCGCTCGGTCACCGCGATCTCGGTGGGGTCGCCGGAGGAGCTGAAGGCGGCGGAGGCGAGTCTTGCCCGTTCGTGAGCTGGAGGGGCGGGTCGCCCTCGTGACGGGTGGCTCGCGGGGTATCGGTGCGGCCGTGTGCGCGGAGCTGGGCGCGGCCGGGGCCGAGGTGGTCGTGAACTACGCGAGCTCTGCCGCCGCGGCCGAGGCGGTCTGTGCAGCCATCCGCGACGCGGGCGGGAGCGCCCGGCCGGTGGCCGGCGACATCTCTTCGCCCGAGGGCGCGGCGGCGCTCGTGGCCGGGGTCGAGGCTGATATCGGCCCGATCGCGATCCTCGTCTGCAACGCCGGGATCACGCGCGACAACCTGATCATGAAGCTGTCGGACGACGACTGGCGGGCGGTGGTCGACACGAACCTCGGCGGCGCCTTCTTCACCTGCCGGGCGGTCGCCCGTCCGATGCTGAAGCGGCGGGCCGGCGCCATCGTGACGATGAGCTCCGTCGTCGGCGTGCACGGCAACGCGGGGCAGACGAACTACGCCGCCTCGAAGGCGGGCCTGATCGGCCTGACGAAGTCGCTTGCGAAGGAGCTCGGCGGCCGCGGGATACGCGTGAACGCCATCGCGCCGGGGTACATCTCGACCGAGCTGACCGACGCGCTGCCCGAGGCCGCCCGCGAGGCGATCCTGGCGCAGACGCCGCTCGGCCGGCTCGGCGATCCGGCGGATGTCGCCCGCGCGGTTCGGTTCCTCGTGTCGGATTCAGCGGCCTTCGTGACGGGTGATGTGCTGGCGGTGGACGGAGGGTTGGGGATATGAGCGCGAACGGCAGGCGGCGGGTCGTGATCACCGGGATGGGCGCGGTCACGCCGAACGGCCTCACGATGCCCGACACCTGGGCGAGCATCCGGGAGGGGCGCTCCGGCGTCGGCTACGTCGAGGGGTTCGACATGCCGGAGGGCACGGTGAACATCGCCGGGCAGGTGAAGGGCTTCGATCCGACCGAGTACATGGAGAAGCGCACCGCGCGGAAGACCGATCGCTTCGCGCAGCTCTCCGTCGCCGCGGCGACGCAGGCGGTGGCCGATGCCGACCTCGACATCGCCGCCGACGGCGCCCGGATCGGCTGCTCGATCGGCACCGGCATCGGCGGCCTGAAGACGCAGGAGGTCGCCCACGCGAAGCTGTTCGAGGCCGGCCCCGACCGGCTGAACCCGTTCTGGGTGACGGCGCTGATCGCGAACATGGGCGCCGCCGAGGTGTCGATGGCGCTCGGCACGCGCGGGCCGCTCACCACCGAGTGCACCGCGTGCGCCGCGTCCGGCATGTCGCTCGGGAACGCGACCATGTACATCCGCGCCGGGATGGCCGACGCGATGCTGGCCGGCGGGGTCGAGGCGCCGATCGTCCCGCTCGCGCTGGGCGGGTTCGGCACGATGCGGGCGCTGTCGCGGCGGCTGGACGACCCGGAGGGCGCGAGCCGCCCGTTCGACGCCGGCCGCGACGGCTTCATCCTGTCCGAGGGCGCCGCCGTGCTCGTGCTGGAGGAGCTCGAGCGCGCCCGCGGCCGCGGTGCGCGCATCTACGCCGAGGTGCTCGGCTACGGCATGTCGAGCGACGCCCACCACGTCACCGAGCCCGATCCGGTGGGGACGAACCCGGCCCGGGCGATGACGATGGCGATGGAGGACGCGGGCATCGCGCCGGCCGACATCGGCTACGTGAACGCGCACGGGACGTCCACGCCGGCCGGCGACTCGGCCGAGACGCGGGCGCTCAAGCTCGCGCTCGGCGACGAGCACGCCGCGCGGGTGCCGATCTCCTCGACGAAGAGCGAGACCGGCCACCTGCTCGGGGCGACTGGTGCGGTCGAGGTGGCCGTGACCGCCCTCGCGATGCGCGACGGGTTCCTGCCGCCGACGATCAACCTGACGGATCCCGACCCGGAGTGCGACCTCGACTACATCCCCAACGTGGGCCGGGAGGCCGATGTCCGGGTGGCGGTGTCGAACTCGTTCGGCTTCGGCGGGCACAATGCCGTCCTGGTCCTCCGCCGGTGGGACGACGGGGACTGACAGCGGCACCTTGGGGGGAACGGCAGTGGCCCAGAACATCAACGTCGACATCAGCCGCTCCGACGAGCCGAACGGCCCTGGCGAGCCCCCGCACCGCACCCGCAACACGTGCCCGACATGCGCGTCGCACTACCGCGAGGACGAGATGGTGCGCAACCTGCGCGTCTGCACGAACTGCGGCCATCACTTCCCGGTGACCGCGCGCGAGCGGATCCTGCAGCTGGCCGACGACGGCTCGTTCGCCGAGATCGCCGCCGGGTTGCAGTCGTCCGACCCGCTCGCGTTCACCGACTCGAAGCCGTATCCCGAGCGGGTCGAGGCGGCCATGCGATCGACCGGCCTGCGCGACGCGGCCGTGGTCGGCGCCGCCGCGATCGGCGGCACGCCCGTGGCGCTCGCGGTGATGGACTTCTCCTTCCTGGGCGGGTCGATGGGGTCGGTCGTCGGCGAGAAGTTCGCCCGCGCCGCCGACCTCGCCGTCGACCGGCGGATGCCGCTGGTGTCGGTGGCGGCGTCGGGCGGCGCCCGCATGCAGGAGGGCGTGCTCGCCCTCATGCAGATGGCGAAGACGGTCGCGTCGGTCGACGAGCTGCAGGAGTCCGGCCGGCCGTTCATCTCCGTGCTCGTCCACCCGACGACGGGCGGCGTCGCGGCCAGCTTCGCCGCGCTCGGCGACGTCGTCATCGCCGAGCCCGGTGCGCTGCTCTCGTTCTCGGGGCCGCGGGTCGTCGAGCAGACGACGCGGGAGAGCCTGCCGGACGACTTCGGCCTGGCCGAGTCGAACTTCCGCCACGGCCACGTCGACCTGATCGTGCCCCGCCCCGAGCTCCGCGATATGGTGGCCCGGGTCGCCGCCATCCTGGCCGGCGGCATGCCCTACCGGCCGCCCTCGCTCGTCGGCGAGATCGACCCGGTCGGGGCGCTCGGGCGCGCACTCGCCGGCATGCGCCGCCGGGTGACGGGCGTGAAGCCATTCCGCAACGGAGGCACCGGTGTCGACGACTGAGCGCGAGCGCTTCGGGTTCTTCCGCCGCCGCGGCGCCGAGCGCGACGCGTGGCACGCGGTCCAGCTCGCCCGCCACCAGGACCGCCCCTACACGCTGGACTACCTGGATCGGATCTGCGACGACTTCATCGAGCTCCACGGCGACCGGGCCGAGGGCGACGACCCGGCCGTCGTGGCCGGGATCGGCTCGTTCCGGGGCCAGTCGGTCGCGTTCGTCGGCCACCAGAAGGGGCGCGACCTCAAGCAGCGCACCTACCGCAACTTCGGCATGCCCAGCCCGGAGGGCTACCGCAAGGCGATGCGCGTCTTCGGCCTGGCGGGGCGGCTCGGATTCCCGATCGTGACGCTGATCGACACGCCCGGCGCGGCGCCGGGGGTCGGCGCCGAGCAGCGCGGCCAGTCCGGCGCCATCGCCCGCGCCCAGCTCACGCTGATGCGGGTGCCGGTGCCGGTCGTCGCCTGCGTCATCGGCGAGGGGTCGTCGGGCGGCGCGCTCGCGATCGGCGTCGCCGACCGGGTGCTCATGCAGCAGAACGCGGTCTACACCGTCATCTCCCCCGAGGGCTGTGCGGCCATCCTGTGGAAGGACGCGGGCGAGGCCAAGCGGGCCGCCGCGGCGCTGCGGCCGACCGCCGAGGCCTGCCTCGCATTCGGCGTGGTCGACCTGATCGTGCCCGAGCCGTCGGGCGGCGCGCACCGCGACCACGCCCGCGCCGCGGAGCTGCTCGCCGACGCGATCCAGCTCGAGCTCGAGGTGGTCGCGGCGGTGCCGCCGGCGCAGCGCCGCGCCGGGCGGCGGGCCAAGTTCCGCAGCATGGGCGCATACCAGGAGTAGCTGGCCGGTGACCGCCGCCTCGGCGACGCGACGCCCCAGCATGTTCGAGGCGGCCTCCCTGGCGGCGGCCGCCGTGTGCAGCGTGGCCGCCCTCGGGCTGGACCTGGCGTCGGCGCCGAACACCGCCGTGTTCCTCGCGTCGGGGCTCGCGCTGCTCACACTGGCGTGGATCGTCGGCGTCGCCACCGAGCAGCTCGGCGAGAGCAGCGGCCCCAAGGTCGGCGGGGTGCTGAATGCGACGTTCGGCAACGCCGCCGAGCTGATCATCACGATCTTCGCCATCCGCGCCGGGCAGCTCGACGTGGCGACGGCGTCGATCACCGGGTCGATCCTCGGCAACACCCTGCTGGTCCTGGGCGCGTCGTTCCTCATCGGCGGCCTGCGCCACGGCACCCAGACGTTCGACCGGCGGGTTGCCGGGATGAACTCGTCGATGCTGGCGCTGGCGGTGATCGGGCTCGGCGTGCCGACGGCCTTCGCCGCGGCGCGGGGCACGGGGTCGGACGCGCAGACGATCTCCGACGTGACGGCCGCGGTGCTGCTCCTGCTCTACGGCCTCAGCCTCGTGTACTACTTCCGCACCGCCGGCGGCGCCCATCCTCCGACCGGGCTGCCGCACTGGACCGTGCGGGCGGCGATGGCCGCGCTGCTGGCGGCGACGGCCGCCGTGGCCGTCATCTCGGACGTGTTCGTCGGCACGCTGGAGGGGGTGATCGCCGACGTCGGCATCTCGGCCGCGTTCCTCGGTCTCGTGATCGTCCCGATCGTCGGGAACATCGCCGAGAACATCGTCGCCCTGAAGATCGCCTACCAGAACCAGATGGACTTCTCGATGCTCGTCTCGCTGGGCTCCTCGCTCCAGGTGGCGCTCGGCGTCGCCCCCGTCCTCGTGTTCGTCTCGCTGCTGACGGCCCACCACTTCGACCTCGTGTTCCCGACGATCCAGGTCATCGCCCTTGCCGCCGCGGTGACGATCACGGCGTTGATCGCCGCCGACGGCGAGTCGAACTGGCTCGAGGGCGCCCAGCTCATGGCGGTGTACGTCATCGTCGCGACCTCGTTCTGGTACCTGTGACCGGCGGCGAGCTGCAGCGCTTCGGCGTCGTCGCCGCCGTCGCCGTCCTGGCCGTCGTCCTGCACGCGGCCGGCACGAGCGGCCAGGTGGTGTTCGTGGTTGCCGCCGTCGCCCTGGCCGGGCTGGCGTGGGCGCTCGCAGAGGCGACGGATCAGGCCGGCGAGAGCGCCGGGCCGCGCGCCTCCGCGCTCCTGAACGCGACATTCGGCAACCTGCCCGAGGTCGTCATCGTGGTGCTCGCCATCCGGGCCGGCCTCGACGACATCGCGCGCGCGTCGATCATCGGCTCGGTGATCGGGAACGTGCTCCTGATCCTCGGCCTCTCGCTCATCATCGGCGGCTGGCACAACGGCGCCCAGACCTTCACCGAGAAGGTGGCCGCGACGAACTCCTCGATGCTCATCCTGGGCGTCGCCGGGCTGGGCTTTCCGACCCTCTTCGCCGCCCTCGAGCACGACCCCCATGCGACCGAGATCCTGTCCCGCTGGACGGGCGGCGCCCTCGTCGTCGTGTACGCCGCCTACCTCTACTACAGCTTCCACCAGCCCGCCCTGCGCGACTCGGGCGAGCCCGGGGGGCTGCGCTGGTCACGCCGGCAGGCGGTGGCCGCGCTCGCGCTGACGGCGGTCGGCACCGGGATCGTGTCCGAGGTGCTGGTCGACTCCATCAAGCCGGCCGTCGAGGCGCTCGGGATCCCCCGGCCGTTCGTCGGGCTCGTCATCGTCCCGTTCGTCGGGAACGTCGCCGAGCACTTCTCGGCGGTGCGTCTCGCCTACCGCAACCGGCTCGACTTCGCGATGGGGATCGCCTACGGCAGCGGCATCCAGATCGTGCTGGTGGCCTCCGCCGTGGCCGTGCTCGCCGGGGTGATCATGGGCAACCAGCTGACCCTCGTCTTCGACCCGCTCCAGCTGGCGGCGCTCGCGGCCGCCGCCCTCGGCTCGACGCTGATCGCGCGCGGCGGCGAGACCAACTGGCTGGAGGGCCTCCAGCTGCTCACGATCTACCTCATCGTGGCGGTCGCCGTCTGGCTGCGCTGACCGGCCCGTGCTATCGAATCGGGTACCAGCGGCCGTGGACGGCGGGGAGCACCTGCGCGGTCACGAACGCGGGCGTGATCGTCGTCCCCGGCTGGTAGTTGTAGGCCCCGTTCGGGAGCCGGCGGGCCAGCAGCCACCGGCGCGCGCGAGCGTTGCGAAGGCCGCAGGCGTGCCGGGCCTGGATCGCCCACGACGTCGACTGGCTGTCTGCGGCGCTCCCGGGCAGGAGGGCGTAGCCGTGCGACGGGGCCTGGGAGCTGCCCAGGTAGGCGAGGCCGCGCGAGACCGCGACGTTCCCGCAGCCGACCCCCGCGGCGTGCAGCGCCAGCACGGCCGCCGCCGTGTCGTTCGAGTCCGGGGCGGCCGAGACCGACCAGGCATAGCCGCCGTTGCGGTGCCGGCGCGAGCGGATGTAGGCGAGCGTCCGGGCGGGGACCGACGACCCGGAGCTGCGCAGGGCGAGCACGCCCCAGTAGGTCGAGTTGGCGGCGGGCCCGATGCCGCCGTGGCTGCCGATCTTGCCCCGCAGCGCGGCGACCAGGTTGCGGCCCGCGAACGCCGCGGGATTGCGGCGGGCGGCGACGACGGCGAGGATGCCACGCTCGAGGTCGTAGGCGTTCGTCCACGAGCCGGCCCGCGCCGCCAGGTAGGCGATCGCGGTCTTCCCGCCGCTTCGGTGCACCCCGGCCGGGGCGACGCCGGCCGCGCGCAGGCCCATCATCGTCCACTCGGTGACGACGGCGCTCGGGCTGCCGCTGCCGGACTCGGCGAACCCGCCCGACGCGGTCTGGCGGGACAGCAGGTAGCGGGTGGCCGTGGCGGCGTTCGCCGCGGCGGCGGTCGTGAAGACGAGGGCGAGGGCGAGGATCAGGGTCGTGGTGGTCTTCATGTCTGCTCCAGTGGGACGAAGGTGCCGTGCAGCCTGCGGGCGTAGCGGTCGAGCATGCGGATCAGGGTCGGGCCGGCGACGACGGCGAGGAGGACGTTCCCGGCCGCGTGCGCGACGTCGAACCAGATGCCGGTCGAGACGAGCGCGATGAAGGACGCCGAGCCGCCGCCGAGGGACGACCATGCCCAGACGTCCATCAGCCAGTCGAACAGGAACCCGGCGGCGAGGCCGTAGAGCGCGAGCGCCGGGCGGTTGCGCAGCGCCGGCCCGAGCGCCGCCGCGGTCACGCCGACGAGGCCCCAGCCCGCCATCTGCCACGGTGTCCACGGCCCCTGGCCGAGGAAGGCGTTCGACGCCAGCGCTGCCGCCGCGCCGGTCGCGAGCCCCGCCCGGGCACCGAGGCTGATCCCGGTCACCGCGACGATCATGGTCACCGGCTGGACGTTGGGGACGGCGGCGAAGAGCACGCGCCCGCCGGCGGCTGCGGCGGCGAGGGCGGCGACCAGCGCCAGCTCGCGGCTGCGGGTCGGGCCGGTCTCGACGGCGACGAGCCCGAGCGTGATCGCCGCCAGCAGGGCCAGCGCGACGGTGTCGCTAGACACGTGCCGACTCCAGCGGCTCGGTCAGCAGGGCGACGGCGTCGGCCTGCGATGCCCGGCCGAGCGCGAGCCCGAGCTGGGAGACGAAGAAGATCCCCGACGCGAGCAGGGTGCGCGGCGCCCGGTCGGACAGCACCCGGCCCGCGGCCATGCTCGTGACCGCGTCCGCCGCCTCGGCGGCGAAGTCCATGTCGTGGGTGACGATGACGACCGCCGCCCCGTTCGCCGCCAGCGACCGGGCCAGCTCCACCAGCGCCAGCTTGCGCAGGCCGTCGACGCCGCGGGTCGGCTCGTCGAGCACGAGCAGCTCGGGCTCCATCACCGTCACCGCGGCGATCGCCAGCCGCTGCCGCTCACCGCTCGAGAGGTCGCGCGGGTGGCGGTCGCCGAGCTCCTCCAGGCCGAGCCCGGCGAGCGCCGCCCCGACGCGGCGCTCGCGCTCCGGCGCCGGGACGCCCAGGTTGCGAAGCGCGTAGGCGACCTCGTCGCGGGCCGTGTCGTGGAGCAGGTAGTGGGCCGGATCCTGGCCGACGTAGCCCGCCCGGGCCGGGACCGGGTCGATGCGGCCGCGGTCGAGATCGAGCAGGCCGCAGACGGCGCGCGCGAGCGTCGTCTTGCCGGCGCCGTTCTCGCCGATCAGCGCCGTCACCCGGCCGCGCTCGAACGCGGTGGCTGCGCCGGCGAGGGCGTCGACGTCCCCCAGCCGCTTGTGCGCCTTGACGACGCCGGCGGCGGCCTCGCCGGGTGGGAGCGCCGTGGCGGCGGGTGGGGGCGGAGGGTCGACGAGCGATCGGGCCGCCCGCACGGTCAGCGGCAGCTCGGCCCGCCCGGCGCGGGCGAACGCCTGGGTCACCGGCGGGAGCAGCCACGGCGCGGTCGCCGCCAGCGCCCGCGCGGCGACGGGCGGCGACGCGTCGACGGTGAGGCGGCCGTCCTCCATCGCGATCACGCGGTCGGCCTCGGCGAACAGCCGCCCGGTGCGGTGCTCCGCCAGCACGACGGTGACGCCGCGGTCGCGGTTGATGCGCACCACCAGGCCGAGCAGCTCCTCTGCGGCGACCGGGTCGAGCTGGCTCGTCGGCTCGTCCAGGAGCAGGATCGGCTGGCCCATGGCGAGCACCGAGGCGATGGCGACCCGCTGGGACTCACCGCCGGAGAGCGCGGCGGCCGGCCGGCCGGCGAGCGCCGCCGCCCCCACGGCCGCCAGCGCCTCCCGGGCGCGGACGGCGATCTCGCCGGCGGGGTGGCCCAGGTTCTCGAGGCCGAAGGCGGCCTCGCGGTCGGGGCGGCCCATCACGAGCTGCGACTCCGGGTCCTGGAACACGAGCCCGACGTGGCGGGCGAGCGCCCCCGGGCGGTGCTCGCGCGTATCCAGGCCGGACACGCGCACGCGGCCGCGCAGCTCGCCGCCGTGGAAGTGGGGCACGAGGCCGAGGGCCGCGCGCAGCAGCGTCGACTTGCCCGAGCCGGATCCGCCGAGCAGGAGCACCAGCTGGCCGGGCTCGACGTCGAGGTCGATGCCGTCCAGGGCGGGCCGGTCGGCGCCCGGGTAGGCGTAGGAGACGTGCTCGAAGCTCAGCGCGGCCATCGCACCACCGCCGCGGCCGTGGCCGTGAGCGCTGTGAGCGCGCCCGCGCCGGCGATCGCGACCGGCCGCCACGGATCGCCGAGCGTGTCGTAGTAGCGGAAGGCGGTCGCGCCGCCGATCAGCGCGGCCGTCACGAGCGTGAGCGCGCATGCGCCCACGGCGGCAAGGGCCCACTCCCGGCCTGTCATCGGCCTGTCGGGTGCGCGCGTCCGGCCGGGCCCGCCGTATCCGCGCGCCTCCATGGCCTCCGCGACCGAGAGCGATCGCTCGAGCGAGCTCGCGAGCAGCGGGCCGAGCAGGCCGGCGGCGGTGCGGGGCGCGCTGATCCGCGCCGCCCGGGTGCGCGCGGCGGTGACGATTCCGGCCGCGTCCCGTTCCAGGGCGGGGAGCATGCGGGTGGCGAGCGCCGCGATCATCGCCGACCGGGGCGCGATCCGGGAGACGGCGCGCAGCAGGAGGTCGGGGTCGGCCAGGCGCACGAACGCCGCCACGGCGAGCGCGGATGCGGCCACCCGCATGCCGGCGCCGGCGCCGTAGGCCACCTCCTCGACCGTGATCTGCGTGTCGAGGATCGGGATGTGCGGCCCCTGCCAGAGCACCGTCAGGCCCTGCACCGAGACGAAGGGGTTGATCGCGAAGACGACCAGGCCCGAGCCGATCGCGGTGACGGCGTACAGCCGCCGGGGCGGTGGCGCGGCGGCGAGCAGGAGCGCCGCGCCGACGGTCGCGGCCGCCAGCCACAGCGGGCTCCACGCCGCGATCGCGGCGAGCAGCGGCGGCCCGGTGACGAGCGCTGCGGGCAGCGGCTTCACGGTCGCCCACCGTAGGCGATCACGCGGCCGGACGAGTCCAGTGCGACGGCGTAGGCGTCGTGCACGGCTCCCGGGCTCGTCGCCAGCGTGCGGGCCGCCGCGCACGCCGCCGACCGCGTGTCGCCGGCCACGACGACCTCGGCCGACTTGCCCGTCGACGGGCCGGGCTGGTAGCCGGCGATCAGCGCGTGCGCCTGCGGGTCGGGCCGCAGCCCGGCGCGGCCGCGGTAGACCATGACGCGGCCGCCGTCGAGCGACACCGTGAGGCCGCGGCCCTGCCAGACCCCCGAGGAGAGCGCAGCGGCGGCCTGCGCGAAGGTCTCGACCCGCACCGACCATGCGGTGCTCGCGCGCACGACCCGGGCACCTGCCTTCCGCAGGGCGGACCGGATCGGCCCCGCGCACGCCGGCCCGGACACGCTCACCGCCGGGGCGTCGCCGCCGTAGCCGTGCACGAACGGCTCCGGCCAGGCGCCGATCGCGACGGGCACCTGGATCAGGTCGTTCCAGTAGCGGTAGTCCCACCACTCCCGGTCGCCGGGGTGGAGGGTGTAGTCGGCCGAGCCGACGTTGGCCTGGATGCCGTTCACGAAGTAGAGCCAGGCCATCCCCTGCGACTGGTCGCCGGCGAGCCCGTTGATGGCCTGGACGAAACGGCCGCCGTAGCTCGTCGACACGTGGGACATGCGGCGCAGGGCGTCGAGCGCCGACTGCCCGGGGGCGGCCCGGGCAGCGGAGATCGTCACCTGGCCGAACCCGCGGGTGACCGTCACGGTCGCGGCCCGGGGCCCGCTCGGCGCCTTGGCCAGAGACGAGCCGCAGGCCGCGACCGCGGCGGCCGTCAGGACGAGCCCGACCGCGTGACGTGCACCCATATCGTCCGCGAGCGGATCGCGCCGGCGAGCGTTGCCCGCACCGGGAACGTGCCCGTGTGCGTGAACTGGACTGTGAGATGGCCGGTCGAGTCGGCCCGGGTGGCGATCCCGCCGACGTTCACCCAGGCGCTGCCTGCCGCAGAGCGGTGGCCGGCGTCGTTGAACGACGTGACCGCGAACGTGACCGTGCCGCCGCGGGCGATCGTCCGGTTGGCGGGCGAGATGCCGAGCGTCGGCTCGGTCGCGCCGGTGTTGGGATCGAAGGTCGTGTAGTAGAAGAGGACGCTCATCCCCGGCGTGGCAGTGACGGCGCCGGCGCCGAGGCCGGACAGGGTGTGGCCGACCTTGAACGCCCAGAAGTGGGTCGCGTCGCCGGGCACGCCTGCGATGGAGTTGACGAAGAACCCGCAGCAGTCGAACCACTGCGAGGCCGACGGGGAAGTGCTGGTGCCTCCCGGCGGCCAGCAGCGCTCCGAGAGCGGTCGCGCCGGACAGCTTGTGGCCCACGAACGTGCCGGTGATCGGCACCTGGGTGGACTGGGTGACGGTGTGCGCGGGACCTTCCACCCGCACCTTGACGTGGACGGGTGCGGCAGCGGTCGCTGTCTGGGCCGCTCCGAGGCCGATCGCGGCCCATACGGCCACGGCGGCGGCCAGGTAGTGGAGGCGAGTTCTCGCCAACGTGTCCTCCTTCCTCGAGAGGCGTCGTCGTTTCGGCGAGCGGCAGGTCTTCTGGCTCGGGCGCGTCTTCCCGGGGATCCCGGGCCGTCCGGCTGACCTTCCCGGCCTCTCGGCCAGTGGCCACCACATGGTGCGCCGGACGGACGCCCTCACAGCGGCGGGACCGCGCCGGATTCGCACCGGCTTCCCTTCACCGCTCGCGGGGGCGCGAGCATACCACCGCTGCGGTAGCGTCCGCCTTCGTGTACGTCGCGGTCGCCGGAGCGGGGCGGGCGCCGGCCCGGGTCGAGGGCCTGGCCGAGGAGGTCGGGCGGCTGCTCGCCGAGGCGGGCGCGGTCGTCGTCACGGGCGGTCTGGGCGGCGTGATGGACGCGGCGTCCCGCGGAGCCGCGGCGGCGGGCGGGCAGGTGGTCGCGATCGTCCCCGGCGAGTCGCGGGCCGGCGCGACGACCCACGCGACGACGGTGGTCGCCACCGGCACCGGCCAGGCCCGCAACCTCGCGCTCGCAGCCACCTGCGACGGCATGATCGCCGTCGGCGGCGAGTGGGGCACCCTGTCGGAGATCGGCCTGGCCGGGAAGCTCGGCCGGCCCGTGGTGGTGCTGGCGGGCTGGGAGGTGCGCGGCGTGGAGCGCGCGGACGACCCGGCGGACGCCGTCGCGCGGCTGCTCGCCCGGCTCGGTCAGTCGCGCTCGAACGCGGGGTAGCAGCCGAGGTAGCCCATCTCGGCGACGTTCTCCTCGAGCGCGCGCAGGGCGGTGGCGACGGCCGTGTCGAGGGGGTGGCCCTCGAGGTCGGCGTAGAACTGGTAGTTCCACGGCCGGCCCGGGATCGGCCGCGACTGCAGCGACACCATGTTCACGCCGTAGCGGGCCAGCGGCTCGATGGCGGAGAGCAGCGCGCCCGGATGGTGGTGGGTGACGAACCGCACCGCCGTGTGCCACAGCCGGACGCCGTCGCGGTCGATGCGGGTGTGGTTGGCGACGCTGACGAAGCGGGTGTAGTTCTCGGCGTGGTCGGAGACGTCGTTCAGGAGCACCACCAGGCCGAACCGCTCCGCCGCCCGCCGCGACGAGAGCGCCGCCTGGCTGCGGTCGCCCGCCTCCGCGACCCGGCGGGCGGCGGCCGCCGTCGACGGCGCCACGTCGGGCTGGGCGTCGGGCACGGAGGAGAGGAACCGGCGGCACTGGGCCAGCGCGGCCGGGTGCGAGTGCACCCGCGCGAGCGCATCGATGTTCGTCTCCGGCAGCCCCACCAGGCAGTGGGGGACGGGGATCACCGTCTCGGCCACGATCGCGAGCGGGGCGTGGGCGAGCAGGTCGTACGTCTCCGGGATCGGGCCCGCCAGCGAGTTCTCGATCGGGAGGACGCCGTAGCCGGCCTCGCCCCGCCCGACCGCGCGGACGACGTCCGCCCACGACCGCAGCGACACGAGCTCGGCCTCGGGGTAGAGCCGCGCGCCCGCCTCGGCGGCGTATGCGCCCTCCTCGCCGGGATAGGCAACGGTCATCTGCATGGCTCCTCCATCACGAAAAAAGCCCCCGCGTTCTGCGGAGGCTTCCAAACGGCACGACGGGCTTCGCGTACGCGCTCAGACGCCTCCCGGCGGGGTGGTAAAGGGGAAGGTGAACCGGGCGCGGTACATTGCCCGCCATGCTATCAGAGGACGACCTGGTGGCCGTGATCGCGGCGGTCGCCGGGGCCGGGGGCGCCGGCGTCGAGGTCGGCATCGGCGACGACGCGGCCGTTCTCGCCGGCGGCATCGTCGCCTCGACGGACATGCTCGTCGCCGGCGTCCACTTCGACTCCGGCCGTCTGTCCGCCCGGGACATCGGCCACCGGGCCGCCGCGGCGAGCCTGTCCGACATGGCGGCGATGGGCGCCGAGCCGCTCTGCCTGCTCGCGGCCCTGGGCCTGCCCGAGGGGTTCGACGACGTCCGCGATCTGGCGGCCGGTCTGGCGGAGCACGGCGTCCCGCTCTCGGGCGGAGATCTGTCCCGCAGCGACCGGCTGGTCGTCGCGGTGACCGCCATCGGCCGCGCCGAGCGGCCCGTCCTGCGCTCCGGCGGCCGCCCGGGCGACCGGCTCGTCGTCACCGGGACGCTGGGCGGCCAGGCCGCGGGCGGGTACACCGGCCGGGTGACGCCGCGGCTCGCCGAGGGACGGGCGCTCGCGGCGGTGGCGACGGCGATGCTCGACCTCTCCGACGGCATCGCCACCGATGCCGGCCGCCTCGCCGCGGCGTCCGGGACGGGGGCCGTGATCGAGCTCGAGCGGCTCCCGCGTGCGCCCGGCGCCACGGTCGAGCAGGCTGCGGCGGGCGGCGAGGACTACGAGCTGCTGGCGGCCGTCCCCGACGGGGCGGAGCTGCCGGTGCCGGTCACCGTGGTCGGCAGGCTGACCGCCGACGGCGCGGTGCGGCTGCTCGATGCCGGCGGGCGCGAGCGGTCGTTGCGGGGCTGGGACCACTTCGGGTGATCCCGATCCTGGGCGGCCTCGGCGCCGCGGTCTCATGGGGGCTCTCGACGGTCGTCGCGTCGCGCTCGACGCGGCTGCTGGGGTCGCAGCAGGCGCTCGCCTACGTCATGCTGCTCGGCCTCGCCGCGCTGGCCGTGCTGGCGCCCGCCTCGGGCTACCCGGCCCACGCGAGCGGCGACGCCTGGGCGTGGGCGGTGCTCGCGGGTGTCGGCTCGGCGGCCGGGCTCTCGCTGCTCTACCAGGCCCTGCGGGTGGGCAAGGTGGGCGTGGTCGCGCCGATCGCCTCGACGGAGGGGGCGCTCGCCGCGGTGTTCTCGATCGCGCTCGGCGAGACCCTCACGGTCGGCGTGGCCGCCTGCCTCGTGGTCATCGCCTGCGGCGTGGTGGTCGTCACGATGCGCGGCCACGCCGCCGACGTCCACCTGCGCCCGTCGCTCTTCGCCCTGGCCGCCGCGTGCCTCTTCGGCGTCAACCTGGTGGCGAGCGCGCGTGCCGGCGACTCGCTGGGGGCGCTGTGGACGATCCTGGTCGCGCGCATCGTCGGCGTGTCCCTGATCGCGCTGCCCCTGCTCCTGCGGCGGCGGCTGCAGCTGCCCGGCGCGGCGCTGTGGATGGTGCTGTTCTCGGCCACCGCCGAGGTGACCGGCTACGTCTGCTACGTCACCGGCGCGCACCACGGAGTCGCCATCCCGGCCGTGCTCGGGTCGCAGTTCGCGGCCGTGGCGACCATCGCCTCGTTCCTGATCTTCGGCGAGCGCATCGGCCCGCGCCAGATCGCCGGCGCTTCGGTGATCGTCGCCGGCGTCAGCGTGCTCGCGGTGCTGCGGGCGTGAGGGCCGCCCGACCCGCTACGCCGAGGCGGCGGTCCAGGTCGACAGCTCGTCCTCGAGCCGCCGCCGCGGGATCGCCCCGATCAGCTTCTTCTGGATCTCGCCGCCGGCGAACACCATCAGCGTCGGGATCGAGAGGATGTCGTAGCGGGTCGCCGTCTGGAGGTTGTCGTCGACGTTCAGCTTGGTGAACTTCACCCGCCCTGCGTGGGCCTCGGCGAGCTCGTCGAGGATGGGATCCATCACCCGGCACGGCCCGCACCACGGCGCCCAGAAATCCACCACAACGGGCCCATCGGCCCCGACCACCTCGGACTCCCAGGTGGCGTCTGAAACCTCGATCAACCGTTCGCTCACGACCCGTTGCTCCTGTCTCGAAACCGGAGCTTTGACTATAGCGGTGGGCGGGATGCGACCAGCGATGTGACGCTCCCCGGCCGCAGGTCGCGGTCGCCGGCGGCGCGCGATCCGCGCAGCCGCAGGGCGGGCACCTTCCACACCGCCTCCGCCACGATGGCGGGCGTCATCTTGCTCGTCCCCGCCGTCCGGTCGCAGAAGGTGATCGGCACCTCGCGGACGCGCCCGCCCATCCGCAGCGTGCGGTAGGTGAGCTCGATCTGGAAGACGTAGCCCTGGCCGTGCACCGAGTCGAGGTCCGCGCTCTCGAGCACCCGCCGGTGGAAGCACTTGAACCCGCCGGTGAGGTCGCGCACCGAGACGCCGAGCAGCGTCCGCGCGTAGAGCGAGCCGCCCCGCGAGATCGCCCGCCGGTGGGCCGGCCACCCGGTCACGCCGCCACCGGCGACGTAGCGGGAGCCGAGCACGAGGTCGGCGTCGGCGGCCGCCTCGAGCAGGCGCGGGATCGCGTCCGGCGGGTGGCTCAGGTCGGCGTCCATCTCCAGGATGTGGGTGTAGTCGCGCTCGAGCGCCCACCGGAAGCCGTCGACGTAGGCCCGGCCGAGGCCGCGCTTGTCCGGCCGGTGCAGGACGTGCACCCACGTGTGCCGGGCGGCGAGCGCGTCGGCCAGCTCGCCGGTGCCGTCCGGCGACGCGTCGTCGACCACGAGGACGTCGCCCGGGAACGGGGTGCGGGCGCGCTCCGCCCCGATCGCCTCCACCACCCGCTCCAGGTTGTCGCGCTCGTTGTACGTGGGCAGGACGATCACGAACCTGTTGGGCACCCAGCCACACTAGCATTGGCCCCGTGGAATCCCCGCCGCTCTCCAATGCGGCCATCGCGGAGCGGTTCGAGCTGATGGCCGACCTGCTCGAGCTGGAAGGGGCGGTGGTCTACCGGGTGCTCGCCTACCGGCGGGCCGCGCAGACGCTCCGCGAGACGGCCGAGTCGGTCGCCCGGCTCTCGGCCGAGTCGCGCCTGACCAGCCTGCCGGGCGTCGGCCAGACGATCGCCGACAAGGTGGCCGAGCTGCTCGGCACGGGAGAGATCGCGGCGCTCACCCGGCTGGTCGACCGCAACCCTCCCGGCGCGGTGGTCGTGATGCGGCTCCAGGGCGTCGGCCCGAAGACCGCCCGGCGCATCTTCTCCGAGCTCGACCTGCGCACCGTCGAGGACGTGCGCGAGGCGGCGGGCTCCGGCCGGATCCGGGCGCTCTCCGGCATGGGCGAGAAGACGGAGGCCGCCATCCTGGCCGGGCTGGCGGACGGCGGCGACGGGGCGGCGCCCGTGCCGCGGCGGTCGATCGCCCGGGCGCGGGCGCTGGGCGAGACGGTGCTCGCCGACCTGCGCGCGTGCGAGGGCGTGATCCGCTGCGATGTCGCAGGCAGCGTGCGTCGCTACCGGGAGACGAGCAAGGACGTCGACATCGTCGCGGCCGTCACCGATCGCATCGCCGCCGCCGACGCGTTCACGGCCGGCGAATGGGTGGCCGACGTCGCCTCCCGCGGCGACAGCCGCATCGCCGCGACCGCCCACGACGGGACGGTCGTCGAGCTGCGGATGGTGCCGGCGGGCTGCTACGGCAACCTGCTCCAGCACCTGACCGGGTCGAAGGCCCACAACGTCGCCCTGCGCGAGGCGGCCGTGCGCAAGGGGCTCTCGGTCAGCGAGTACGGCATCGAGCACGTCGAGTCGGGCGAGGTGTGGAGCAGCGACGACGAGGCCGAGGTGTACGAGCACCTGGGCCTGCCCTGGATCCCGCCCGAGCTGCGCGAGGGGCGGGGCGAGCTCGAGGCGGCCCGCAAGGGCGGGCTGCCGGAGCTCGTGGAGGTGGGCGACATCCGCGGCGACCTGCACCTCCACACCGACTGGAGCGACGGCAAGGCCACGCTCGAGCGCATGGTCGAGGCGGGGCGGGCGCGGGGCTACGAGTACATGAACGTGACCGACCACTCGCCGTCGGTCGGGTTCGGGATGGGCCTCGACGCCGGCCGCCTGCACGCCCAGATCGAGCGCGTGCGCGAGCTGGCGGCGACGCTCGAGCCGGACTTCACCCTCCTCGTCGGCGCCGAGGTGGACATCCTGCGCGACGGCTCGCTCGACTACTCCGACGAGCTCCTGGCCCAGCTCGACGTCGTCGTCGCGAGCGTCCACGCGTCGCACCGGCTGTCCGCCGCCGACCAGACGAAGCGCGTGTGCGCCGCCCTCGAGAACCCGCACGTCGACGTGCTCGGCCACCCCACCGGCCGGCTGATCGGCCGCCGCCGGCCCAACCCGCTCGACATCGAGGCGGTGGTCGCGAAGGCGGTCGAGACGGGCACGGCGCTCGAGGTCAGCTGCCAGCCGCACCGGCTCGACCTGAGCGACGTGAACGTCCGCCTCGCCGTCGAGGCCGGGGCGATGCTCGCGATCGACACGGACGCCCACTCGGTCGCGGCGATCGACTACCTGCCGTTCGGCGTCATGAACGCCCGCCGCGGCTGGACCGGCCCGGCCACCGTGGTGAACACGCGCTCGTGGCCGGAGCTGCGAAAGCTCCTGAAGGACGGGGCTGCCGTCTAGCGGGCCGGCGGCGTGTCGACGATCTCGCCGACCAGGACGTCCGTGTCCGAGTCGCGGGCCGCCACCATCACGACGTCGGCCCAGAAGAACTGGCGGCCGAGGGCGTCGAACACGTCGATGACGCCGGGCGCCGTCTCCCGGAGCTCGTCCGGCTCGACCTCGACGGTAATCGCATCGGTGCGCATCTCTTCGAGCCTACGCCCGCCGGGCCACCCCGGGGAGGGGTGGGGTTTCTCACCCCACGTCGGCGACGGGTGTGGAATCAAACATCTGCCAGATGTTCGAGCATGGCGATCACCTCGAGCGGGCCCGGAGAGGACGGCGTCCGCCGCCTGGATCAGCTGCCGCGGCGCCTCCGCCGAGTTGACCGCGATCCGGATCGTCGCCTCGCGGAACGCGTCCAGGTCGCTGCGGTCGTCGCCGACGAAGAGCAGGTGGTCGATGCGCTTGCGGCCGCGCAGCCGCACGACCGCCGCGCCCTTGTCCACCGCGACCGGCGGGCGCACCTCGAGCACCATGCGGCCGAAGTTGTAGGCCAGCCCGGCCCGCTCCAGCTTGGGCACGATCTGCGTCTCCAGGTAGCGGCGGGCGTGGTCGGCGCGGGGCGAGTTGCGGTAGTGGATCGTGAAGGTGATGCCCTTGTCCTCGACGTGGCACCCCAGCTCGGGCAGCAGCCCGTCGTTGCGCACGACCTGGAGCGCGTCGTGGATCACGGGCAGGTACTTCTCCGCCTGCGGGGCCAGGTGCACCGCCCCGTCGCGCCACACCTCGAGGCCGTGGTTGCCCGAGATCGCGACCGCCTTGATCGGGATCAGCATGCGCGCCTCGGCCGCCGGGCGGCCGGTCACGCAGCCGACGAGCGCGTAGCGCGAGGACAGCCGCTCGAGGACCGCGAGCGCCTCGGGGAGCACGCGGGCGTCCTCGGGCACGGGCACGATCGGCGCAAGCGTGCCGTCGATGTCGCAGAGCACCGCGCCGCGCCGCGGTTGCGCACGAAGCGGCGCCACCAGGCGGGCCAGGCTGCCGTCCACGGGGCCTACAATACCCGCCGTGTCGCGGCGAACCCTGGCCCTCGTGGGCATCGGATTGGCCGCGGGGTTCCTGTCCGGAGTGCTGGGCATCGGCGGCGGCATCGTGATCGTGCCCCTTCTCGTTGCCCTGGTCGCCTATGCGCCCAAACGGGCCATGGCCACGTCGCTTGCGGCGATCCTGTTCACGGTGATCGCGGCGGCCGCCTCGCACGCCCAGGCGGGCAACGTCGACTGGCGCGACGCGGCGCTGATCGGCGTGCCGGCCACTGCCGGCGCCGTCATCGGCGCGTGGCTGCACCAGCGGGTGGCGCCCCGCGGGGCCGTGCTCGCCTTCTCGCTGCTCCTCGTCCTGAGCGCCGGGAAGCTCGCGCTGTGAGCCACGACGTCGTTGCCGCCGCGCTCGGGCTGCTGGCCGGCGTGCTCTCGGCGCTCTTCGGCGTCGGCGGCGGGGTCGTCTTCGTGCCGACGCTGATCTTCCTCGGCGCCTCCGCCCGCGTGGCGGTGGCGACGTCGCTCGCGGCGATGGTGCCGGTGGTCCTGGTGGGCTCGTGGCGGCAGACGACCTACGGGACGGTGACCTGGCGCGACGCCGTCGTGATCGGCATCGCCTCGGTCCCGACGGCGAAGCTGGGCGAGATCGTGGCCGACTCCCTGCCGAACGACGCCCTCAAGCGCCTGTTCGCGCTCGTGCTGGTGATCACCGCGGTCCAGCTCGCGGTCCGCGCGCTCCGCGAATCGCCAGGACCCGGGGACAGTCCCCCGTGACGGGGGACTGTCCCCACACTGGGGCCGGATCCTGTCCCGTCGCGGCTGGAGATGGCAGGTCAGACCATGAACCGGTGCCTGGCACCGGCTATTCACGTCATGCAGAGGGGCGCAGCACCGCGTCGGTCCGCCGCTTGAGGTCTTCGACGACCGCCGGGTCGCGCAGGGTGGTCGTGTCGCCCAGCTCGTGGCCCTCGGCGACGTCCTTCAGCAGCCGGCGCATGATCTTCCCGGAGCGCGTCTTCGGCAGGTCGTCGACGATGATCACCGCCTTCGGCCGGGCGATCTTGCCGATCTTCTGCCCGATCCACTCGCGCAGCGCGGCGGCCTCCCTCCAAGGCCGCGCAGCGGCCCCTATGCCTCGTACTCGAACTCGTCCTCGTCGCGGCTCAGGATCTTCTTCAGCCCGACCGCCGCCGCGCCGGCGACCACCGCACCGATGACCAGCGTGCGCAGCTTGTGGCTCTTGCGCTTCGTCTTGCCGGTCAGGCGCTCGGCCGTCAGCCGCAGCTCCGAGGCCGCCTTCATGACCTCGTCGGTGACCGCCTTGTTCGTCGCCGCCTTGCGCGGGCCGTCGGCCTGGATCTTGACGTAGATCGTCTTGGCCGAGTCGAGCGTCTTCTTCGCGTGGTCGCGAAGCTGGTCGTCGTCCTTGACGCGGTTGACGAAGGGCGTGATCTGCTCGGCGACCTTGTCCGTGCGAATCTTCGTGGGCATGCTGCACCTCCATACGGGGGTTTGCGGCCACACTACCACGATGGATTTCGAAAAGATCCGCACGATCCTGGCCGCCCGGGGCGAGCCTGCGTACCGGTTCCGGCAGGTCTACGAGGGCGCGACGCGCGGCCTCGCCGAGGGCTACGACGAGCTGACCGCGCTCCCCGCGGCGCTGCGCGAACGGCTCGCGGAGGAGGTGCCGCTGCGCGAGCTGCGCATCACCGACACGCTCGAGTCGCGCGACGGGACGATCAAGCTCGGGCTCGCCACCGGCGACGGCTTCCCGCTCGAGGCGGTCGTCATGCGCCACCACAACCGCCGCACCGCGTGCCTCTCGTCGCAGTCCGGCTGCCCGCTCCAGTGCACGTTCTGCGCGACCGGCACGATGGGCCTCGGCCGCAACCTGAGCGCCGGCGAGATCGTCGAGCAGCTGCTCGTGCTCGCCCGGATCGTGCGCGACTCGGGCGGGGGCCGGATCGGGAACGTCGTCATGATGGGCATGGGCGAGCCGTTCCTGAACTACGACGCCGTGCTGGACGCCTGCCGCACGATCACCGACCCCGGCGGGTACGGCCTGGGGGCGCGCCACGTCGCCATCTCGACCGCCGGCTGGGTGCCGGGGATCGAGCGGCTGGCCGACGAGCCGCTGCAGCTGCGGCTGGCGCTCTCGCTGCACGCGCCCACGGACGAGCTGCGCACGACGCTCATGCCGGTGACGAAGCGCTTCCCGCTCGCCCGGCTGATGCGCGCCTGCCGCGACTACCGCGCCCGCACCGGCCGCCGGATCTTCGTCGAGTACCTGCTGCTCGACGGGGTGAACGACTCCGCCGCGGAGGCGGCGGCGCTCGCACGCCTGCTGGGCCGGGGCGAGGGCTTCCACGTGAACCTGATCGCCTACAACCCCACCGCCGCCGGCTACCGCGGCTCGCCGCCTCACCGGGTCGAGTCCTTCGCCGCCGAGCTGCGCCGCCGCGGCGTCGCATCGACCTACCGTCGCTCCCACGGCGGCGACATCGACGCGGCCTGCGGCCAGCTGGCCGTGGCCGGCGCGACGGCCCGGCGCCGGGAGCTGCGCCGCGCGGCGGTACGATAAGCCATGACTCCCGCGGGGACGATGGACGCCTGGGTGATCCGGCCCGACCGGCTCGGCGACCCGATGCAGGCCATGCAGCTCGAGCACATCGAGGTGCCCGAGCCCGGCCCGGGCGAGGTGCGCGTCCGGGTGATGGCCGCCGGCGTGAACTACAACGGCGTCTGGGCGGCCGCGGGCCTGCCGGTCTCGATCTTCCGCTACACGGGCTACGACTTCCACATCGCCGGGTCGGACGCGTCCGGGATCGTCGACGCCGTCGGGCCGGGCGTGACCCGGTGGAAGGCGGGCGACGAGGTCGTGATCCACTGCAACCAGAGCTGCGGCGAGTGCGCCGAGTGCAACGGCCGCGACCCGATGGCGTGCTCGCGCCAGCGCATCTGGGCGTACGAGTCGAACTGGGGCAGCTTCGCCGAGCACTGCCTCGTCCAGGCCCAGCAGCTCCTGCCGAAGCCGCCGCGGCTGACGTGGGAGGAGGCCGCGTCGTACGGGCTCACGTACTTCACCGCCTACCGGATGCTGGTCGACCGGGCCCGGATCCGGCCGGGCGACAACGTCCTCGTCTGGGGCGCCGGGGGCGGCCTGGGGACGTTCGCGGTGCAGCTGTGCGCCCTGCACGGGGCGAACGCGATCGCGGTCGTCTCGTCCGACGACAAGGTCGGCCTCGTCCGCGAGCTGGGCGCGGCCGCCGTGCTCGACCGGCGCGAGTTCGCGCTCGCCGACCCCGACACGGGCGAGCGCAACTTCGACGAGGTCAAGCGCTTCGGCGGCGCCATCCGCGGCCTCACCGGCGGCGTCGACTGCGACGTGGTCTTCGAGCACGTCGGGGCGGCCACGTTCTTCACGAGCGTCTTCGTCTGCCGCACGTTCGGCACGATCGTGATCTGCGGGGCGACGTCCGGGTTCCAGCTCGACTTCGACGTCCGCTACCTGTGGATGCGGCAGAAGTCGATCATCGGCAGCCACTTCGCCAACGCCTACGAGTGCCAGCGGGCCAACCAGCTGATCGCCGAGGGCAAGATCAGGCCGGTGCTCTCGCGCGTCTTCCCGTTCGCGGAGTGCCCGGTGCCGCACCAGATGATGAAGGAGAACCAGCACGTCGGCAAGATGGTCGTGCTGGTGGGGGCGGAGCGCGAGGGCGAGGGCCGGCGGGAGTGAGCGAGCGCCGCTTCGCCACGCCGGACGACGCCGATCCCGACTACGCCCGCGACCTGGGCGACCCGGGCGAGTTCCCGTTCACGCGCGGCATCCACCGCGACATGTACGCGGGCCGGCCGTGGTCGATCCGCCAGTACGCGGGGTTCGGCACGGCCGACGAGACGAACCGCCGCTTCCGCTTCCTGATCGAGCAGGGCCAGCCGGCGCTCTCGACGGCATTCGACCTGCCGACGCAGATGGGGATGGACTCCGACGATCCGCTGGCCGAGGGCGAGGTCGGCCGTGTCGGCGTCGCCATCGACTCCGTGCGCGACATGGAGGAGGTGTTCGACGGCATCCCGCTCGACGAGGTGTCGACGTCGATGACGATCAACGCCCCCGCCGCGGTGCTCGTCGCCATGTACTACGTCGCCTGCGAGCGCCAGGGCCGCGATCCCGGCAGCATCCGCGGCACCGCCCAGAACGACGTCCTCAAGGAGTACGTCTCCCGCGGCACCTACATCTACCCGCCGCGGCCGTCGCTGCGGCTGGCCGCCGACATGATCGAGTGGTCGACGACCGCGGCGCCGCGGTTCAACGCGATCTCGCTCTCCGGCTACCACATGCGCGAGGCCGGCTGCACGGCGGCCCAGGAGATGGCGTTCGGGATCGCGAACGCGATCGCCTACGTCTCGGCGGTGACGGAGCGCGGCGTGGACGTCGACGCGTTCGCGCCCCGGCTCTCGTGGATCTTCAACACCCAGATGGACTTCTTCGAGGAGATCGCGAAGTACCGGGCGCTGCGGCGGCTGTGGGCGCACGTCATGCGCGACCGCTTCGGCGCGCGCGACCCGCGCTCGATGATGCTGCGCACGCACACCCAGACCGCCGGCTCGGCGCTGACCCTGCAGCAGCCCGAGAACAACATCGTCCGCGCGGCCGTGCAGGCCCTGGCTGCGGCGCTCGGCGGGGTGCAGTCGATGGCGCTCTCCTGCTTCGACGAGGCCATCGCCATCCCGACCCAGCACGCCCAGACGCTCGCGGTGCGCACCCAGCAGATGCTGCAGCACGAGTTCGGCATCACCGGCGTCGCCGACCCGATGGGCGGCTCGTGGCACGTCGAGCGGCTCACCGACCGGCTGGAGCGGGAGGCGCGCGAGCTGATCGGCCAGATCGACGACATGGGCGGCGCCGTGGCGGCGATCGAGGCCGGGTTCTACCAGCGCGTGATCGCCGACGAGGCCTACGAGCGCCAGCGCCGGGTCGCCTCCGGCGAGGACGTCGTCGTGGGCGTGAACGCGTTCGTCGACGACACGACCGTCCTGCCCGAGCGGTTCGACGTCCCGCCCCAGCTCGCCGCCGACCAGCGCCGCCGGCTCGAGACGCTGCGCGCCGAGCGCGACGGGGCGTCCGTCGGGGCGGCGCTCGGGGCGCTCGAGCGGGCCGCCGCCGGCAGCGAGAACCTGATGCCGGCCATCGTCGCCGCCGTCTCGGCCGAGGCGACGCTCGGCGAGATCTGCTCGACGCTCCGGTCGCAGTTCGGCGCCTACCGGCCCGCGTCGGCCGCCCAGATCTGAGCGGACGGGACGGGAGGGTGCGCTATCATCCGCCGCCCGTGAGCGCCGCCCCCGAAATGCCCGGCCAGCTCGGCCGGGCGCTCGAGCAGCTCCAGGCAGGCGGGATGGTCGTCGTGTGCGACGATCCCGATCGCGAGGACGAGGGCGATCTCTGCATGGCGGCGGAGCTCGTGACGCCGGAGGCGATCGCGTTCATGGCCTGCCATGCCCGCGGGCTGATCTGCGTGTCCCTCCCCGGGGAGCGCTGCGACGAGCTCGACCTGCCGCTGATGGTGCCCGCCAACTCGGGCACGGATGCGACCGGCTTCACCGTCTCGATCGAGGCGGCCACCGGCGTCACGACGGGGATCTCGGCCGCCGACCGGGCGCGCACGATCCGCGTCGCCGTCGACCCGGCGTCCGGCCCTGCCGACCTCGTGCGCCCCGGCCACGTCTTCCCGCTGCGCGCCCGCGCCCGCGGCGTGCTCGAGCGGCGCGGCCAGACCGAGGCGGCCGTCGACCTGACCCGGCTCGCCGGCCTCACGCCCGGCGGGGTGCTGTGCGAGGTGATCAACGACGACGGCACGATGGCGCGCGGCCACGAGCTCAAGGCCTTCTGCCGCCGCCACGGCCTGCCGGTCGTGACGGTCGAGCACATCGCCGGCTACGTGCGCAACCTCGCGCCCGCCGTCACCGCGGTCTGAAAGCGGCAAGCCGGGGACTGTCCCCGGGAAACGGGGACAGTCCCCAGGAACGCCGTGGCTAGGCGGCGGGTGCCGCCTGGTGCTCGGAGATGAGCGCCTTGGCCGCCTCGACGTCGTCGCTGCGGTTCACGCCCAGGCAGGCGACCACGTGGTCGGCGTCGTCCAGGTAGTAGGCGACGAAGTCGTCGGAGTCCATCGACCCGCGCACGTCGACGCGGCCGCTGCCGGGGCCGACGTACTCGAACCAGGTCCAGTCGCCGATGTCGGAGAAGAAGTACGGCACGACGGCGTAGGCGGCGTCCTCCTTGCCGGCCCAGGTGCGGCCGACGTAGGCGCCCTGGTTCAGGGCGACGTCCCAGTGCTCGATCCGCATGCGCTTGCCGTGGATGACGCTCTGGTAGCTCGCGATGTCGCCGATCGCCCACACGTCGTCGCCGGCGCGCAGGTGGTCGTCGGTCTGCACGCCGTTGTCGACGGCGAGCCCGGCGGCCTCGGCGAGCTGCGTGTTCGGCGTCACGCCGATCCCGGCCAGCTTCACGTCGTAGCTGCCCTCGGGAAGCTCTCGCGTCCCGGTGTGCACCTTCACGCCGTGCGCCTCCAGCTGGCGCTGGAAGTACGCCGCCACCTCGGCGCCGAAGAGGTGCTCCCAGACGACGTTCTCGGGCACCGCCATCGTCACGTCCCAGCCCTTCATGCGCGCGCTCGCGGCCGCCTCGACGCCGATGAAGCCGCCGCCGATCACGCCCAGGTGGCCCGAGCCGGAGTCGAGCTGCTTCGCGAGCGCGTCGGAGTCGTCGACCGTGCGGAGGTGCGACGTGCCCGGGAGCGTCCGCGCCGTCGACCCCGTCGCCAGCACGAGCCGGCCGTAGGTGATCTCCTCGCCCCCGGTGAGCGTGACCGTGTGCGCCGACGTGTCGATCGCCGCCGCCTCGGTGCCGGTGCGGACCTCGACCGACTGCTCCTTCCACCACTCGTCCGGGTGCATGAACACCTCGTCCGGGCCGGCCTCGCCGCGCAGGTAGCCCTTCGTCAGCGGCGGCCGGTGGTAGGGGGTGTGCGCCTCGCGGGCGATGATCAGGACGGATCCGTCGCCCCCCTGCTCGCGGTACTCCTGGGCGACCATGCCGCCGGCCAGGCCTCCGCCGACGATGACGTGTTCGTAGCGCACTCGCGTCCCCCTTAACCAGCTAGATCGAAGGCTCCCACCGGAACGACCGCAGCGCGATAACCGAGAGGACTGCGGTCACGCCCAACAGTACCCCGATGTCGGGGGCCACATGCGTGATGGAGAGCCCACGGACGGTGGCGTCGCGCAGGCCGTTCGCCATGTAGTACAGAGGCAGGATGCGGGCGACCGCCTGGACGTAGGCCGGCATCGCCGCCACCGGGAAGAAGATGCCCGAGAGGAACATCATCGGGAGCGTGAACACCTGCGACACGGCGTCTCCGGTCTCCGGCGTCGAGACGAACGACCCGATCGCGAAACCGAGCGCGAGGAAGCACAGGCAGCCGGCCAGCGCGACGGGTATCGCCGCCCAGGCGCTCGCCTCGACGTGCACCCCGAACGCGAGCCGTCCGAAGGCGAGCAGGACTGCGACCTGCATGATCGCGACGACGAGCGAGGTGGCGATGCGGGCGGCGAAGAACTCCGGCAAAGGGATCGGCGTCAGCTTCAGTCGGCGCAGGATGCCGCGCTGGCGCCAGTCCACCATGATCGTCGCCAGGCCGATCACCGCGGACGTCATGATCGAGAAGGCGACGATGCCCGGCACCAGGAAGTCGACGTAGGTGAGCGACGACGAGTCGACCGACTGCGCCTGGAGATGCAGTGCCGGCGCCGTCCCGGTCGCGGCGACGGCGACCCCGTCGGCGGCGCCGGAGACGATCCCGCGGATGATGCCGGCCTGGTCGGCGGACGTGTTCGAGGTGTAGAGCCGAACGACATACGTCCCGTCTGTGGCGGGCTCGAACACGATGGCCGCGTCGCGGTCGCCGTTGCGCACCTGGTCGACGGCCTTCTCGGCGGTCGTCGCCGTCTTCACGGTCACGCCCTTCGTGTGCTCGAGGACGCGCGTGACCGCCTGCGGGCGCCCGTGCGTGCACGGGGACGACGGCGATCGTGCCTGCGTGGATCGGGCCACCGAAGAGGAATCCGAGCGCCGACATGAGGATGATCGGAAAGAAGAGCGACCAGAAGAGCGTGATCCGGCGCCGGAACGTCATCTGCAGCTGCGCCTTCGTGGTCGCAAGGAAGCGGCCGACGTTCACTCGCGGTACTCCCGTCCGGTGAGCTGCATGAACACGTCCTCGAGGTCGGCGCCCTTGACCGCCAGGTTGCTGATGGTGTCGCCGCTCTCGCGGGCTCGCTCGAGCACCTCGAGCACCGTGGTCTGCACGTCGCGGACGTAGACGGTGTGGTCGCCGGAGGCGTCGGTGTAGGACACCCGGGCGTCGGCGTCGAGCGTTGCGATCAGGCCGGCGGGCGTGTCGAGGGCGACGATTCTCGACTCGTCCATGATCGCCACCCGGTGGCACAGCTCCTCGGCCTCCTCCAGATAGTGCGTCGTCAGCACCACCGTCTTGCCCTGGTCGGCGTTGATCGAGCGGATGACGTCCCAGAGGTTGCGCCGGGCCTGGGGGTCGAGGCCGGTGGTCGGCTCGTCCAGGAAGACGATCTCGGGGTCGTGGACGAGGGCGAGCGCGATCGCGAGGCGCTGCTGCTGCCCGCCGGAGAGCCGCTTGGCGTAGTCGTCGGCCTTGGACTCGAGCCCGACGAGCTCGAGCGAGAGCCGGGTGCGCTCCGCGTAGTCGGTGCGCAGGTAGAAGCGCGCGAACAGCTCGAGCAGCTCCCGCGCCGTCAGCATGTCGAAGAGCGACGTCGTCTGCAGCTGGACGCCGATCCGGGCCTGGATCCGGCGGGGATCGGGCCACACGGGCTCGCCCAGCAGCGTGATCTCGCCGCCGTCGGGCTCCCGCAGGCCCTCGATCATCTCCAGCGTCGTCGTCTTGCCGGCGCCGTTCGGCCCCAGGATGCCGAACGACTCCCCCCGCTGCACCTCGAACGAGACGCCGTCGACAGCGGTGTGGCCGCCGTAGCGCTTCGTCAGGCCGGCGACCGAGATGGCAGCGTCCATCGCGACGGAGGGTACCCCCGTGCGGTCAGCCGGGGCTGCGCTTCGGGACGAGCACCTTGCGCCGGAACTCGCACACGACCTCGCCTCGCTGGTTCGTGCCGATCGTGTCCACGGTGACCACGCCGCGGTCGGGCTTGGAGCGCGACGGCACGACGTCGACGACCGTGGTCTGGGCGTAGATCGTGTCGCCGTGGAAGGTGGGCTTCGCGTGCTTGAGCGACTCCACCTCGAGGTTCGCGATGGCCTTGCCGGAGACGTCCGGGACGCTCATCCCCAGCACCAGCGAGTACACCAGGTTGCCGACGACGACGTTCCGCTTGAACTGCGTCTCGGTCTCGGCGTAGTGCGCGTCGGTGTGCAGCGGATGGTGGTTCATGGTGATCATGCAGAACAGGTGGTCGTCGGCCTCGGTGATCGTCTTCCCGGGCCAGTGTTTGTAGACGTCGCCGACCTCGAAGTCCTCCAGGTAGCGGCCGAAGCGGGTCTCGCGGGCGTCGAACTCGCGGGTCATCGGAGCGTGCCCCGGTCTGTCGCTGGGCAGGTCACAGGGGGTTCCTGGCGAGCAGGCCGCGGGCGATGATCAGCTTCTGGATCTCGGACGTGCCCTCGCCGATCAGAAGCAGCGGCGCGTCCCGGTAGAGGCGCTCGATCTCGTACTCCTTCGAGTAGCCGTAGCCGCCGTGGATCCGCAGCGCGTCTTCGACCACCTCGTTGCAGATCTCGGTCGCGAACAGCTTGGCCATGCCGGCCTCGACGTCCGAGCGCTCGCCGGCGTCCTTCTTCCGCGCCGCCGAGAGCATCAGCAGGCGGGCCGCCTCGATCTTCGTGCCCATGTCGGCGAGCTTGAACTGGATCGCCTGGTGGCGGGCGATGGGACGCCCGAACGCCTCCCGCTCCTGGGCGTAGCGGATCGCGATCTCGAAGGCGCGCTGGGCGACGCCGACGCCGCGGGCGGCGACGTTCACCCGGCCGACCTCGATGCCGGACATCATCTGCTGGAAGCCCCGCCCCTCCGCGCCGCCGAGCAGGTTCATCGCAGGGACGCGGTGGTCGGCGAAGACGAGCTCCGTGGTCTCGACGCCCTTGTAGCCGAGCTTCTCCAGCTGCGGCGGGATCTCCAGGCCGCCCTCGCGCGACGCGCCCGGCTCCTTCTCGACCAGCAGGCAGCTCATGCCCCGGTGGGGCGGGCTGGCGTCCGGGTCGGTCTTGACGAGCGTCGCCACCATGCCGGAGCGCAGGCCGTTCGTCACCCACATCTTCTGGCCGTTCACGACGTAGTCGTCGCCGTCGCGCGTCGCCCGGGAGCGGATCGCCTGCACGTCGGACCCGCACTCGGGCTCGGTCATCGAGAAGGCGCAGCGCAGCTCGCCCGTCGCCATCCGGGGCAGGAAGCGCTCGCGCTGCTCGTCGGTGCCGTCGCGCAGCAGCATGTCGGCGACGATGAAGTGGGTGTTGATGATCCCCGAGACGCTCATCCAGCCCCGCGACAGCTCGCACACCGCCAGCGCGTAGGTGGTCAGGTCGAGGCCGAGGCCGCCGTAGCGCTCCGGGATCGTGAAGCCGAAGATGCCGAGCTCGCGCAGCCCGGCCACGATCTCGTCGGGGAAGGCGTCGGCGCGCTCGTACTCCGAGGCGACGGGGATGACCTGCTCGTCGACGAACTGGCGCACCAGCCCGACGATCTCGCGCTGCTCCTCGGTCAGCTCCTCGAGGACGCTGCTCACGCCGGGACCTGGGCGACCATGCCCGCCGCCTCGCCGCGGGCGACCACCGCCTCGGCGATCTTGCGCGACGCCTCGTCGATCATCTGGCCCTCGTGCATGACGGCGCCCCGCCGCTCGACGTGGGTGGCATGGTGGTAGGCGTCGAGCAGCCGGCGGGCGGCGTCGAACTGCTCCTGGGTCGGCATGAAGACCTCGTTCGCCACCTCGACCTGGGCCGGGTGCAGCACCCACTTGCCGTCGAAGCCGACCAGCCGGGCGCGGTGGCACAGGCGGCGGTACTCGTCGACGTTCCTGATGTCGGTGTAGGGCCCGTCGATCGCCTGCAGGCCGTAGGCGCGGGCGGTGGTGACGATCTTCGAGAGCACGTAGTGCCACTGGTCGCCGGGATAGTCCGCGTCGATCGACCCGATCACGAGCTGGGCCACGCCGATCGAGGCGGCGTAGTCGCCGGGGCCGAAGATGATCGTCTCGATCCGGTCGGTGGCCGTGGCGATCTCGCGCAGGTTGATCGTCCCCCGGGCGTTCTCGATCTGGGCCTCGATGCCGATCCGGTGCCCGATCCCGTGCTGGGTCTCGAGCTGCGTCAGGAGGTGGTCGACGAAGTGCAGCTGGGAGGCGTCCTCGACCTTGGGGATCATGAGGCAGTCGAGGTTTGCGCCCGCACCGCCGACCACCTCGACGATGTCTCCCAGGCACCACTGGGTGGTGACGCCGTTCACGCGCACGACCCGGGTCTTGCCGGAGTAGTCGTGCGTGCGCAGCGCCGAGACGACGGTCGCCCGGGATGCCTCCTTCTCGAGCGGCGAGACCGCGTCCTCGAGATCCAGGAACACCTGGTCTGCGGGCAGCGTGGCCGCCTTGGCGAGCATCTTCTCGGATGAGCCCGGCACGGCCAGGCAGGAACGGCGCAGCCGCAAGAGCGCACTCCTCGTCTCGGGGAGCCGCAGTCTAGAGAATGTCTAGAGGATGCCTATCCGCCCGAGCGGCCAGTAGCGGACGCGCGCGATCCCGATCATGCCGTCCCGGGGCTCGAGCCCCCAGATGCGCGAGTCCTCGGAGATGCGGCGGTTGTCGCCGAGCATCAGGTAGTAGCCCGACGGGATGGTCTGGCGGGGCAGGTTGTCGGTCGGCTGCCCGTGGGTGTAGGGCTCGTTCAGCTGGACCGGCTTCTTGCCCTTGTCCTTCACCCAGACGTGCCCGTTCTTCGCCCAGACCGTCTCGCCGGGCAGGCCGACCACGCGCTTCACGAACGTCGTCCCGGCCAGGCCCTGGCGCAGCCCGAGCTGCGGCGAGGTGCAGACGCCGGACGAGTCGTTGTGGCCGGCCTTGCAGTGCGGCGGGTGGAACACGATGATCTCGCCCCGGCTCGGGCTCGAGAAGTCGAGGCTGAGGCGGTCGGCGAGCACGCGGTCGCCCGGCTCGAGCGTCGGCACCATGCTCGGCGTCGGCACGCGGTACGGCTTGACGACGAACGCCTGGCCGAGCCAGGCGATGGCGACTGCGACCGCCAGCGTGATCACGGTGTCGAGCACGGTGCGCACGGGCGTCGGGAGCGACGAGAAGCGGCCCATTCCGCGCAGGTTATCGGCCGTTCCTTTGACCCGCTGAAGGTGCAGGCCGCCGCGGAGCGTGACCGCGGCCACACCGGCGCGATCTTTACCCGGGCCTTACTCCAGTCCTTGTACCCTGGTGCCGATGGTGTCGGCATGACGCGACGATTCCCAGCCATGGTCGCGGCGGTGGCCGCGCTCCTGATCCCCGCCTCCGCCCAGGCCTCGACGGTGTTCACGCTGACCGGCCACGGCTGGGGTCACGGCATCGGCATGTCCCAGTACGGCGCGCTCGGCTACGCCGAGCACGGCTGGAGCTACACCCAGATCCTCGGCCACTACTTCACCCGCACCCATGTCGGGCCGCTGCACGGCTCGGTGACCGAGCGGGTGCTGCTCTCGTCCGGCCCGGCCGTCCACTTCGGCGCGTCGGCGGGGATGACTCTCAAGGACGCGGCCGGCAAGACCAAGAAGCTCGCGGCGGGCCTCTACCATCTCCAGCGCGGCGGCTCGGCCGGGCACCTCCAGCTCGTCAGCCGGGCGACCGGCGGGGTGACGAAGGGCCTGGTCGCCCCGGTGACGATCAACCCCGGCTCCGGGCCGCTGCAGCTCAAGGACTCCGCCGGGATCGGCTTCGCCGGCGACCACTGGCACGGATCGTTCCGGGTGCTGATCTCGGGCTCGAGCCTGCTGTGCGTCGACGTGGTCGGCCTCGAGAAGTACCTGCGCGGCGTCGTCCCGAGCGAGATGCCGGCATCGTGGCCGGCGCCGGCGCTGAAGACGCAGGCCGTCGCCGCCCGCTCCTACGCCGTCGCGACCCGCAACCCGTCGGGCCTCTTCGACGCCTACGCCGACACCCGCAGCCAGGTGTACGGGCCGATCGAGCACGAGGCGACCGCGTCGACCGCGGCCGTCGCCGCCACCGCCCACCAGGTCGTCTGGTACAAGCACACGGTCGCGACCACCTTCTTCTCGTCCAGCTCCGGCGGGCGCACATCGTCAGAGCAGGCCGCCTGGGGCACGTCGAGCGGCCAGCCCTACCTCGTGCCGGTCATCGACCGCTACGACGCGGCCGGCGGTGCCAACCCGAACCACACGTGGCGGCGCGCAGACCTACACCCCGACCGGCCTGGCCAGGGCGCTCGGGCTCTCCGGCGTGGTCGGCTCCGTCGCGATGACGATCGACGGGCCGTCCCAGCGCATCCTCGACCTGGGCGTGACGTCGTCGGGCGGCACATCGACGCTCTCGGGCGACCAGGTGCAGAGCCGCATGGGCCTGCGCTCGAACTACTTCCGCATTCTCCAGCGCACGCTGGTCGTGCCCCGGACCGCGGTCGCCGGCCGGGCGTTCCAGCTCACCGGCCGGGCCTGGCCGCGCCCGACCGGAGGCGTGACCCTGCAGCGGCGCACGCCCGGCGGCCCCTGGCAGGTGGCGATCGCGCACCTGAAGCTCGGCGCCAAGGGCAACTTCGTGCTCTCGCTGCACCCGACCGCCGACCGCTCCTACCGGCTCGTCTCGGGCGGCAAGGCCGCCTCGCCGAAGGTGAGCGTGGCGGTGCAGCCGGCGCTCACGCTCGCCGTGGCCGGCGGCCACTTCCGCGCCACCATGTACCCCGCCCTGCCCGGCGAGACGCTCGTGCTCTACAGGCACACGGCCTCCGGCTGGGTTCCGGTCGAGTCGGAGACGGCCGGCCAGAAGGGCCACGCCGCCTTCACGACCGCCCCCGCCACCGGCACGTGGCGCGTGCACTACGTCGGCGACGCCACCCACCTGCGCGGCCACTCGCCCGCGATCGCCGTCCCCTAGCTATCCGTCGAGCAGCTCGTCCGCGGGCACGTCGCGCAGGACGCGTGCGGGCACTCCGACGACGACCTTGCCGGGCGGCACGTCGCGGATGACGATCGCCCCGGCGCCGACGAAGGCCTCGGCGCCGACCTCGATCCCCGGGAGCAGCGTCGCCCCGCCCCCGACGCGGGCGCCGCGGCGGATCGTCGGCCCCTTGATCAGGGCGTGGCGGCGCTCGGTGCGGCCCATGAAGTTGTCGTTCGTGGTGACGACGCACGGCGCGATGAAGACGTGCTCCTCGAGGGTGCAGTAGGCCGTGATGTAGGCGTTCGTCTGGATCTTCGTGTTGGCGCCGATCGCGGTGTCGTTCTCGACGCACACCCCCCGGCCGATGACGACGCCGTCGCCGATCGCGCAGCGCTCGCGCACCGTCGCGAGGTCGCCGACGACGCAGCCGCGCCCGAGAACCGAGCCCGCCGAGAGGACGGCCCCGGCCGAGATACGGGTCTCGGCCCCGAGGCGCAGCGGCCCGAGCTCTCCGCCCCTGCGGGCGGTCGAGCGGGCCGAGAGCACGGGCCGGCGGCCGAGGACGGCGTTGTCGCCGATGCTGCAGCCGTCGCCGATCACGGTGCCCTCGTGGATGGTCACGTTCGCGCCGACGATGACCCCCGCGCCGATCTCCACGCCGTCGCCGACCACGAGCCCGGGGGCGTCGCCCGGCGCCCACATCACCGCGCCGCCGCCCCCAGGGCGATGGTCTCGCCGCCCCGCTCGAGCGAGGTCTGCATCGCCTCGAGCACCTCGACGACGCGCATGCCCTCGTCGACGCCCGTCCGCGGGGGCGTGCCGTTCGCGACGGCCTCGAGGAAGTGGCCGCAGGCGATCGCGAGCGGCTCGCGCGGGTCGATCCGCGGCACCCAGATGTCGCCGGTGTGGGTCGAGATGCGGCCCGCCGGCGTCTGCACGTCGCCCTTGTCGTAGACGGTCACCTTGCGGTCGGGCTCCATGTCGTCGAACTCGGCCATCTTGCGCGACCCGATCACCGTCATCTTGCGCATCTTGTGCGGGTCGAGCCACGACAGGTGCAGGTGGCCGATCTGACCCGACGCGAAGCGGACGTAGGCGAACGCGACGTCCTCGACGCCGGGCTGGACGTAGGACTCGCCCCGCGCCCACACCTCGACCGGCTCGGCGTCGATCAGATGCAGGACGACGGAGATGTCGTGGACGCCGAGCGACCAGAGCACGTTCTCGTCCGGGCGGATCCGGCCCAGGTTGAGGCGGTTCCCGTACACGTAGCGGACGTCGCCCAGCTCGCCGGTGTCGATCAGGCCGCGGAGCTTCTCGACGCCCGGGTGGTAGCGCAGGAGGTGGTCGACCATCAGCACGAGCCCGCTCCCGGACACGAGGTCGCGCAGGTCGCGGGCCTCGGATGCCGTCCAGGTCATCGGCTTCTCGACCATCACGTGCTTGCCGGCCAGGATCGCCCGGCGGGCGAGCTCGAAGTGGGTGGGGACGGGCGTCGCCAGCACGATCGCCGTCAGGTCGGGATCGGCCAGGAGCTCGTCGTACGTCTCGGTGAACCGCACGCCGGGATGGGCGGGCGCGTAGGCGGCGCGGGTCGCCTCGTCCGCGTCGCAGCACCAGCGCAGGTCGGAGCCCGGCAGCGTGGCGAAGTTGCGGAGCAGGTTCTTGCCCCACCCGCCCAGGCCGACCATCCCGACGGTGACGGGCGCGGTCACAGCTTCACGACCCGGTCGGAGGCGGCCGGGACGGCGTTTCGCAGGTCGAGGACGAGCTGGGCGCGGTCGGCGACGCGGGCGTAGTCGATGCCCGAGTGGGCGGTGACGACGCAGACGATGTCCGCCCGTCCGAGCAGCTCGTCGGAGAGTGGCGCCGACTCCATGTCGAGGCGCTCCTCGCCGAGGTCGGGGACGAACGGATCGTGGTAGACGACGTCGGCACCGCGGTCGCGCAGGAGCCCGATCAGCTTCAGCGCGGGCGACTCGCGCAGGTCGCCGACGTCGCCCTTGTAGGCGACGCCGAGCACGAGCACGGTGCTCCCGGCCACGGCCTTCCGGTGCTCGTTCAGCGCCCGGGCGACGCGCTCGGCGCAGTAGTAGGGCATGTGCTGGTTCACCTTCCCGGCGAGCTCGATGAACTCGGTCGGGAAGTCGAGCTCGCGGGCCTTCCACGACAGGTAGAACGGGTCGATCGGCAGGCAGTGCCCGCCCAGGCCGGGCCCGGGCTGGAAGGGCATGAACCCGTAGGGCTTCGACGCGGCGGCCGCCACGACCTCCCACACGTTCAGCGACATGCGGTCGCACAGCATCGCGAGCTCGTTCACGAGCGCGATGTTCACCGACCGGAAGATGTTCTCGAGCAGCTTCGTCAGCTCCGCGGCCTCGCACGAGCTCACCGGCACCAGGTGCTCGACGCACGCGCCGTAGAGGTCGAGCGCCCGCTCGAGGCATGCCGGCGTGAGCCCGCCGACGACCTTCGGCGTCGTGCGGATGGTGTAGTCGGTGCGGCCGGGGTCGATCCGCTCCGGCGACATCGCCAGGTGGAAGTCCTCGCCTGCCACGAGCCCGCCGGCCTCGAGGATCGGCCGCAGGACGTCCGTCGTCGTGCCCGGATACGTGGTCGACTCGAGCACGACGAGCTGCCCGGCGCGCAGGTGGCGGGCGATCCCCTCGGTCGCGGCCGTGATGATGGCGAGGTCGGGCTCGCGGTTCCGCGAGAGCGGCGTCGGCAGGCAGATCAGCACGGCGCCCGCGTCCGCGACGGCGGCGTAGTCCCCGGACGCCCGCAGCCTCCCGGACTCGACGAGCTCCGCCAGCAGCGCCGCCGGCACGTCCTCGACGTAGCTCTCGCCGCGCCCGATCGCGTCGACCTTGCGCGGGTCGGCCTCGACGCACACGACCGTCCGGCCCGCGCGGGCGAACTCGACGGCGAGCGGCAGCCCCACGTAGCCGGCGCCGACGATGGCGATGTCTGTGGTCATGGCGGCCAGGATGCTAACGGCGTGGCCGCGACGACCTCGGCGATGCGGGCCGAGGCGTCGCCGTCGCCGTAGAGCGGCGGATGGGCGCCGGGGCGGTCGAGCCCGGCCAGGGCCGCGGCGACCGCGACCGCGTCCAGGCCGCCCGCGAGCCGGTTCCAGCCGAGCTCGATCGTCTCCACCCACTCGCTCGTGTCGCGCAGGGTGATGCAGGGCACCGAGTGCAGGTAGGCCTCCTTCTGCACCCCGCCGGAGTCGGTCAGGCACACGCCGGCCGACACGAGCAGCGCGGTGAACTCCAGGTAGCCGAGCGGCGGGGTGAGGGTCGCCGCCGCCTCCGCCCGGGCGGCCAGCCCGGCGGCTTCGAGCGCGGCTCTGGTGCGCGGGTGGATCGGGAAGACCGCGGGCCGCCCGATCGTCTCCAGCACGTCGACCAGCGCCGGCATGGCCTCCGCCGAGGTGTTCGACTGGCGGTGGACGGTGACGAGCGCGTAGCCGCCCGGCTCCAGCCCGAGCCGCTCCACGATGCCGGTGCGGCGGGCCGCCGGCGCGAACGTCCGGGCGACGTCGACCATCACGTCGCCGACCAGGTGCACCCCGTCCGTGATCCCCTCCGCGGCCAGGTTCCGGACGGCCGTCTCGCTCGGGCAGAAGCGCAGGTCGGAGAGCACGTCGGCGACGACCCGGTTCACCTCCTCCGGCATCGCCCGGTCGAACGAGCGCAGGCCCGACTCGACGTGGCCCAGGCGCAGCCGCAGCTTGGCGGCGACGAGCGCCCCGGCGAGCGTGGAGTTCGTGTCGCCGTAGACCAGCACCAGGTCCGGCCGCTCCCCGGCGAGCACCGGCTCGAGGCCGGTGAGCATCGCCGCCGTCTGGACGGCGTGGCTGCCCGAGCCGGCCTCGATCTCGTGGTCGGGCGGGGCGAGCCCCAGCTCGTCGAAGAACACCTGCGAGAGCTCGGCGTCGTAGTGCTGGCCGGTGTGGACGAGCACGTGGTCCGACACCGACGCGAGGGCGGCGGCGAGCGGCGCGGCCTTGATGAACTGGGGCCGGTTGCCCACGACGGAGACGACCTTCATGGCCGCCAGCCTACCGGTGGCGTCAGGCCTGCAGCAGCGCGTCGAGCACCTGGGCGATCGGGCGGGTGCCGATCTTGCCGGCGTGCTGCCAGGCGATCCGGCCGTGCTGGTCGATGACGACCGTCGTCGGCTTCCCGATGAGGTCGTACCGGTAGGCGAGATCGTCGTTCGGGTCGAAGACGATCGGCCACGTCCAGTGGTACTGGCTCACGAACCGCATCGCCGCGGGGCGCTTGTCGTCGATCGCGATCCCGAGCATCTGCACCCGTGAGCCGAAGTCGTGTCCGAGGCGTGCGAGGCCCGCGGCCTCCTGCCGGCACGGGACGCACCAGCTCGCGAAGAAGTTGATCACCACCGGCTTGCCGGCGAACCGGTGCAGGTCGACCGCGCGGCCCGAGAGCGCCGCCCGGCTGAATGCGGGAGCCGGCTTGCGGTCGGCCGGCCTGATCGGCGTCGCCTTGCGGTCGCTCAGAAGCGACGCGTTCATCTGCCCGTAGATGACGATGCCGGTCACGGCGGCCGTCCCCGCGACGATGGCCGCGATGATGAGCAGCCTGCGCACGCCCAAATGGTACGCGGTTCCCTCGCTAGGTGATCGCGGGCAGGTCGTCGAGCCTGCGGGCGACCGCCGCGATCAGGGCCGCGACGGCCTCGAGGTCGTTCAGGTCGACGATCTCGTTCGGCGAGTGCATGTAGCGGTTCGGCACGCTGACGACGCCGCAGCGGATGCCGGCCCGGGTCAGCTTGACGGCGTCGGCGTCCGTGCCGGTCGACCCGGACGAGGCGCCGAACTGGACCGGGATGCCCTCGTCGTTCGCCACCTGGCCGATCAGCTCGAACATGTCCGGATGGACGCCGGAGCCGCGCTCGATGACCGGCCCGCCGCCGAGCTTGATCTCCCCGACCTTGCGCTTCGGCACGTTGGGCTGGTCGGACGTGTGGGTGACGTCGATGATGAGCGCCGCGTCCGGGTCGAGCCCGAACGCCGAGGTGTACGCCCCGGAGAAGCTCGTCTCCTCGCCGACCGAGCCGACGCCGACGAGCTGCCACGTCCCCGGCGTCTCCGCGTACAGGCGGGCGGCCTCGGCGGCCACGAACGCGCCGGCCCGGTTGTCGACCGCACGGCTGGCGATGCGGGAGCCGATCAGGTCGACGATGGGCACCTCGAGCACGGCCAGGTCGCCGACCTGCACCTGCGAGCGGGCGTCGTCGCCGTCGGCGGCGCCGATGTCGATCCAGAGCTGGTCGACGCTGCAGCGGCTTGTCCCGCTCCTCCTGGTCGGTCAGGTGCGGCGCCTTCTGGCCGACCACGCCCGCGACCGGCCCGTTCTTGGAGAGCACGCGGATGCGCTGGGCGACGAGCACCGCCGCCACCCAGCCGCCGACGCCGCGGAACCACAGGAAGCCCTCGTCGTCGATGTGGGTGACGACGAGGCCGATCTCGTCGATGTGGCCGAGCACGGCCACCGACCGCTCGCCGGCCGGCGTTCACCGTGGCGTAGCAGGAGCCGAGCGCGTCGCCGCGGACGTCGGCGAAACCGGACGCGTAGGCGCGCCAGACCGCAGCGGCCTCGCGCTCGTCGCCCGACGGCCCCGCGGCCTCGAGGAGCTCTCGGAAGAAGGTTTCGGAGTCTGCCCGCACCGGCGCGGCAGGATAGCGGGTCTGGCCGCGCGGCGGCGCGGCGAGGCGTTGGTAGACTGGCCGACCCGGGGCCGTTAGCTCAGCTGGTAGAGCAGGGGACTCTTAATCCCAAGGTCGAAGGTTCGATCCCTTCACGGCCCATCAGGTCCATGCTCGCCGGCCCCGCGCAGGCCGGCGATCCACTCCTCGAAGAGCGGGTCGGTGAGGACGTAGCGGTCGCCGTCGCGCTCGACGAGCGCGCTCGCCTGGAGCGCGACCAGGGCCGAGCGGGCGCTCGACTTGGCCAGGCCGAGGCCCTCGAGGACGCGGGTCTGGAACGGCGAGCCGCCGGTCGCGGCCAGCGACCGCAGCGCCTTCTGCTCGTTCGTGGAGAGGTGGCGCCAGCCGGCGTCGAACTCGGCTGCCAGCTCGGCCAGCGCGGCGGCATGCGCCGTCGCCCAGTCGCCCAGGCCGGCCGTGCCCTTCGCCGGCACCTCCTCCCAGAGCCTGTGGGCGAGCAGCATCGCCCGCTGGGGATGGCCCTTGGCGGCCGCCGCGAGCGGGTTGGCGGCCTCGCCGACGCTCCGGTCCGACTCGCGGAAGCGGTCGGCGACGTAGGCGGCGATGTCGGCGTCCGCCAGCCGCCCCAGCCGCATCGGCACAGCCTGGCCGTAGAGCGGCCGCTCGCGCACCTCGAAGAGCTCGCGCATCAATCCCGGCTCCGACCCGGCGAACACGAACGACGCCACCTCGCCCTGGAACTGGATGTGGCTGCGCAGGAGCGCGTCCATCCCCTCGACCCGGGTGATGTCCTGGAACTCGTCGAGCACGACGAGCGCCCGGAAGGCGCCGCCCTCCTCGAGCCGCAGCGGCAGGTCGAGGAGCGCGTGCAGCGCCGGCAGGGGATCGGTGCGCGGCTCGACCTGGAGCCGGGCGCTGATCCCGAGCGCGCCCAGGGAGAGGCCGAGGCCGGTCGTCTGCAGGAACTCCTCGATCCGGGCGCGGGCCCTGCCCTTGAGCTGGCGGGCGTAGGCGCGCTCGAACCGGATCGCGACATCGGCGACGGAGAGCACGCCGTAGAGGTCGACCAGGATCGGGATCATCCGCTCGCGCCGCTCGGCGTCGCGCAGGACGCGGCGCAGCAGGCTCGTCTTGCCGTACTTGCGCGGCGCGTACAGGCGCACGAAGTGGCCGCCGACCGCGGCGGCGAGCAGCTGCTCGGTCTCGGCGTCGCGGTCGATCACGTCGTCCGGCGCGATCGGGTGCGAGTAGATGAACGGGTTCGTGTCCGTCAACATGGTGCGGAAATAGCGTACCAAACGGTGCGGAGACACCGCACCAGACCGGTACGCGATGGGCGCACCGCTCGGTGCGGACGGCCCGCACCCCGGCCGTTGCGGAATCCCCCGTTCTCGGTATCGGTCTAGACCGGTCCGATTCCGACGGGTTAAGAGGACGTCCGCTCCCCGCCTGGGACCGGACGGGCTCTCTGCCCCCCTTCCAAGAGGATCCCATGAATCGCAAACGTCTCGTGCGGATTGCCGTTGTCGCTGCCGTCGGCCTGACTGTGGCCGGCGCTGCCGCGTACGCGGCATGGACCGTGAACGGCAGCGGCTCCGGCTCGGCTTCGGCCGCCACCGCCCAGAACCTCACGCTCACCGCCGGCTCCGCTTCCGGCGCGCTCTACCCGGGTGGGTCCGCCGACGTCGACACGTCGGTCTCGAACCCCAACCCCTTCCCCGTGCACGTCAGCAGCCTCGCGCTCGACACGACCCAGGGCCAGAACGGCTTTGACGTCGATGCCGGCCACAGCGGCTGCAACCTGAGCTCCCTCTCGTTCACGACCGCCACCAACGGCGGCAACGGCTGGGACATCGGCGCCGACAACTCGCTTGACGTCGACGCGTCCAGCTCCATCGCGATGGGCTCCGGCGCCAACGACTCCTGCCAGGGAGCGACGTTCACGGTCTACCTGACCGCCACGGCCGCCAGCGCATAAAGGCGTCCTGATGCTCGCCCGTCTCAAGGGCATGCTGCACCCTCGCCGCAGCCTCGTGCTCCTGGCGGTGTTCCTCGCCGGCGTGACCACCGCGTCCGCCACGTGGGACCTGCCGGGAGCCGGGGCCGGCGCGGCCAGGGCGAGCACCGACTTCCACGCGCCGATCGTCACCGGCGCCACCCTCGCCCCGCAGGGCTCCACCGTCGCCGGCGGCGCGATCAAGCCCGGCGCGACGTTCGTCGTCTACGCCAACGTCGTCGACCCGGGCGTGTCCGGCATCGCCTGGGTGCGCACGGACGTCTCGTCGCTCCAGTCCGGGTCGACATCGGTCTCGCTCTCCCCCTGCACGACGGGCTGCACCATCGCCGGCACGACCTACGGCTGGTCGACCGCGCCGCTCGTGGCCGACGCCGGCCTCGCCCAGGGGACGCGCTCCTACGGCGTCTGGAGCCAGGACCACGCCGGGAACCTGGGCACGACCGTCAGCTACTCCGCCACGGTCGACTCCACCAATCCTTCCATCACCGCCGCCGTCGTCGCGATGGCCTCGCCCGCGACCGTCGGCTGGGTGCGCCGCTCCGGCAGCTACACGGTCTACGCGAAGGCCACGGACGCCGGCTCGCCGGCGAGCGGCATCGCCGCCGTCACCGCCAACGTCTCCAGCCTCACGCCGGGCACGACGGCGCTCGCGCTGCCTGCGTGCACGTCCTCCTGCTCGGTCGGCGGCGTCACCTACACCTACAAGAGCGCCGCCACGACGGCCGGGTCGGCCATCGCGGACGGCAGCGCGTCGGTGAGCCTGACCGCGGCCGACAAGGCCGGGAACTCCGCGACCGGGTCGGCGAGCGCGACCGTCGACTCGACGGCACCCGCCGTCACCGGCGCGATCGTCGTGAACACCACCCCCAGCGACCCCGGCTACACGAAGCCCGGCAACAACTACGTCGTGTACGCGAACGCCGCCGACGCGGGCGGGCTCGCGACGGTCACGGCCGACGTGAGCGCCCTGACCGCCGGCCAGACGGCGCTGGCGCTCTCCGCCTGCACGACGTCGTGCACGTACAACGGCGTGACCTACGGCTACAAGAGCGCCTCGAAGACCGCCGGGGCGTCGATCCCGGCCGGGCCGACGGCGTTCACCGTGACCGCCACGGACAAGGCCGCCAACCCGACGACGGGCAGCTACTCCGTCGCGGTCGACGCGACCGGGCCGACGGTCTCGGGCGTCGCCATCGCGAACACGACCACGAACGCGGCGGGATGGCTGCGCAAGAGCGGCGCCTACATCGTCTACGCCAACGCGAGCGACCCGAGCGGCATGTCGACCGTCAAGGCCAACGTCTCGACGATCACGAGCGGCCAGACGGCGCTCGCGCTCTCGGCGTGCACCACCAGCTGCACGGTGGGCGGCGTGACCTACGGCTACAAGAGCGCCTCGAAGACGGCCGCCTCCACGCTCGCCGCGGGCGCCGTGAGCTTCACCGTGACCGCGACCGACGGCGTCGGCAACGCCACGACGGCGAACGGGTCGGCCACCGCCGACAACACCGCGCCGACCGCGTCGGCCGAGGCCATCGCCCCGACGGCGACCGGCGTGCCCGGGTACATCGGCCAGGGTCGCACCTACGTGGTCTACACGAACGCGGCCGACGTGGGCAGCGGGGTCTACTCCGTGACGGCGAGCGTGAAGAACGTCACCTCCGGACAGACCGCGCTGGCGCTGCCGGCCTGCGTGACCGGGTGCACGATCGGCGGCGTCGTCCGCGGGTACGCGAGCGCGACGCTCACGGCCAACGCATCGCTCACGGGAACGAGCAAGACCTACACGGTCACCGTCACCGACCTGGCCGGGAACGCCGCCACGAGCGCAAACCAGACCGTGACGATCGACAACACCGCGCCGACGGTGGCCATCACCTTCCCGACGTCGTCCTACTCCGGGGGCTGGCTGGCCGGCTGCGGCACCGCGAGCACGGCCGACATCTGCGGCACCGCCACCGACGCGACCTCCGGGGTCGCCGGCGTCCAGGTCAGCCTGCGCCAGGCGGCCGCGCCGAGCCTCTACTGGAACCCGGCCACGAGCTCGTTCTCGTCGGCGACCGAGGTGCTGATGCCCGCGACGCAGGCGCTGCCGAACTGGTCGCTCGCAGCCGCCTCGTCGTGGTTCACGAACCTCAGCTCCTACACGATCCGCGCCGTTGCCACCGACGCCGCCTCGAACACCGCCACGACGTCCACGACGTTCACCTTCAAGCCGTAGCCCCATGCGATTCCTGCTCTCCACCGCAGTCGCCCTCGCCGCAGCCGCCGGCGTCGCCGCCCACGTCGCCGCGCCCGGTGCCGGGCCCGATCGCGGGCGGATGGAGCTGATCGCGTCGGTCAAGCACGCCGTCAGCGTCACCTCGACGCCCGTCACCGGCCTCTACCCGGGGGCGTCCAAGGGCCTCACCCTGCGCATCAAGAACACCTACCCGTACCCGGTGAAGATCACGTCGGTGAAGACGAAGATCGCGGCGGCCACGAACCACCCGGGCTGCGGCGGGGTGCGCACGAACCTGCTGGTGAGCCGCCGGGCCGGGGCCGTCAAGATCAAGCCGAAGAAGACGGCGAAGGTCATCATGACGGTTGTGATGCCGGCCACGGTACTCGACGCCTGCCAGGGCGCGACGTTCAAGATCACCTTCACGGCCCGCGCCGTGCGCGGCTGAGCCGCGGCCTCAGCGAACGACGAGCACCGAGCAGCGGGACTCGTGCGCGACCCGCTCGCTGACGCTCCCGAGCGACCGCAGCCCCTGGAGGCCGCGGCTGCCGACGACGAGCAGGTCGGGATCGAGCCGTGACAGCGCGTCGACCGGGGCGTCGGACTCCATCCGCAGCGGCGTGTCCGGCCCGGCGGCGGCGTCGAGCGCCGACCGCACCGCCGCGGGGTCGGGCGTGCCGCTCCCGCCGGTCGCGACGACGGCCTCGAGCTCCGATCCGCGCCGCGCCGCGATCTCCGCGCCCGCGGTGATGGCGCGGGACGACTCCTCGGAGCCGTCGGCTCCCACGGCGACGCGGGCCGGGAAGCCCTCGTCGGCGCTGCCGCGCGCCATGAGGACGGCGCACGGCGCCTCGTGCAGCAGCTGGGCGGCCACGCTGCCGAGCAGGATGCCGGAGATGCGGCGGCGGTCGTGTGACCCCACGGCGACGAGCGTCGCGCCGTGGCGTCCGATCTCCGTCAGCATCATCGGCCCCGGCGGCCCCTCGACGACGACGGTCTCGACCGTCACCGTCGCCGGCAGGAGCGGCCGCACCCCGTCGACCGCCGCCCGCAGCTCCTCGCGCGGGAACGACGCCGTGCGCGCGACCGGGGGCGACCAGCCGACCGCGACCGAGGCGCCCGTGTTCCACACGCTCACGAGCACCACGCGGGGCTCGCCCTGGGCGCCCTCGAGCAGCCGCCCGACCTGCGCCACCGCCGCGCGGCTCTCATCCGTCCCGTCCACGCCGCAGACGACGCAGCGGAACAAGGTCTGGTCAGCGTTCACGGCGGTGTGTCAGCTGCGCTCGACGAGGACGAACCGGCGCAGGATCAGGACCCCCTCCGGGTGCGGCGTGTACGAGAGCCCGTAGTGCTCGTAGAGGCGCCGCTCCTCCGCCGCGTCGATGTCGTCGTCGGCGGGCACGGACGGCGCCGAGTCGATCGCGTCCTTGTCGAACACGACCTGGATCCGCTCGTCGATGCGGGTCGCGCCGTCGGCGGGCACCATGTGCAGCTTGTGGCCGAGGAAGCCGCTCGAGACGAGCAGGAACTCCGGCTCGCCGTTGTCCTTGGAGACGTAGACGTCGGCCAGCTTGCCGACGTGCTGCCCGTCCTGCGCGTACACGTCCATCTCGTGCCAGTCGTGCACCTCGAGTGGTGATGGCATCGGTCCCTCCCCTGGGCTCGCTCTCGTTTGGGTGCTTGCGCGCCGACGATGCTACACCCGACCACCTATCCGCTGGCGACGCGGATCCGGGCGTTGCGGTCGCGGACGTCGACGTCGAATCCGAGCTCCTCCGGCGCGTGCAGGGCGAGCATCTGCCGGTCGGTGCCCTCGGAGCGGCGCGGGCGCAGAAGCGACACGGCCACCATCGTCGCGAACGCGATCGGGACCGTGACGACGGCGGGCTGGGCGAGCAGCGCGCCGATCGTTCCGGAGCCGCCGACGTGCGCCAGGTCGAGGAAGATCGCCGTCGTCGCCATACCGCCGCCGAGGAGGATCCCGGCCACCGCGGCCGGGGCGGTCAGCCGGCTCCACCAGATCCCGAGCAGGAAGAGCGGGCAGAAGGTGCTCGCCGCGAGGGCGAAGGCCCAGCCGACCAGCAGGCTGATGTCGAGATTCTGGGCGACGAGCGCGAGCCCGACCGGGATCAGGATCCCGAGCGGGGCGGCCATGCGGAAGTGGCGCTGCCGCGCCCGCGGGCCGATGGCATGGCCGGACCGCATCCGTGGCCAGACGTCGTAGGAGAGCGTGCCCGCGATCGAGACGAGCAGGCCCGACGAGGTCGACATGAATGCGGCAAAGGCGCCGGCGGCGACCACGCCCCCCAGCAGCTCGCCCGGAAGGCCCGGCCAGGCGGCGCGGGGCACGGAAAGCACGACGGCGTCGGTCTGGCCGGTCACGTAGAGGCCGGGGGTCACCGCTCGCCCCAGGAGCCCGTAGACGGCGGGGAACAGGTAGAAGATCCCGAGCAGGCTGAGGACGCTCACCGTCGTCCGCCGCGCCGCCGCGCCGTCGGGGTTGGTGTAGAAGCGCACCAGGATGTGGGGAAGGCCCATCGTGCCGAGGAAGGTGGCCAGGAGCAGCGAGTAGAGGAAGAGCGGCGATGCATCTCCGCCCGACGTCACCGGCCTGGCCCAGTGGGCGCCGCGCTCGGGCGTGACGCCGGGGCCGGCCGGGAGCACCGTGCCCGCGGCGAACTGCACCTTTCCGGTGGGCAGGGTGCGGCGCGCATGGGCGGGGGCATGCTGCGTCCCGGCCGCGTCGCGGTAGGTCGCCGCTGCCGGGAAGCGCACCGGCGTCGGCCCGGGCAGGGTGACCGTGAGGCCGCCGGCCGGGGCACGGGCGAAGCTCTCCCCGAAGAGCGCCGGCCCGGACGGGAACCCACCCAGGTGGATCAGGATCAGGACCGCCGGCACGGCGATGGCGGTCAGCTTGACCCAGAACTGGAAGGCCTGGACATAGGTGATCCCGCGCATCCCTCCCAGGGCGACGCCGAGCGGCACGATCGCGCCCACGACGACCACGCCCACCCAGTACGGCAGGTCGGTGAGCTCGTCCAGGGCGATGCCCGCGCCCTTCAGCTGCGGCACGAGGTAGAAGCCGGTGATCACGAGCACGACCACCGATGACAGGAGCCGCAGCCCCGCGCTGCCCAGGCGGGACTCGGCGAAGTCGGCGATCGTGTAGGAGCCGTACCGGCGCAGGGGCGCGGCCACGAACAGGAGCAGCGCAAGGTAGCCGGCGGCGAAGCCCACCGCCTGCCACATCGCGCTCGCGCCGACCTTGAGCGTCAGCCCGGCGATGCCCAGGAAGCTGGCCGCGGACAGGTACTCGCCGGAGATCGCGCCCGCGTTCCACCACGTCGAGACCGACCGGGACGCCACGAACAGGTCGGACGGTGTGCGGGCGACGCGGACGCCGGAGACGCTCAGGCGCACGGCCACGAGCACCACGGCCGCCACCATCGCCAGGGCGATCATTCGTCGCGCACCAGCGTGCGGAAGGAGTCGTCGAGGGCGTCGGCCCGGCGCCGGTAGATCCAGCCGATGACGACGAACAGCGGGAACGGCGGCACCGCCACGAGCAGGTCCGCGAGCGGGATCCCGCCCACCGTGATGTGCTGCAGCCGGCCGACCAGCAGGAGCACCAGCGGGAGCGATCCCAGGAGCCCGCCGAAGGCGACGAGCGCCACCAGCGACAGACCGAGCTGCGCCCGCACGAGCCGGCGCAGGTAGATGCCGCCGTGCGCGGTCGCGTCGGCGAGCTCGTCGCCGGTGGTGCGCGTCCGCGCGGCCTGGCTCACAGGTGCAGCCGGCGCAGCAGGTCGGGCAGGTTGCGGCGGGCGATCGGCACCTCGCTGCCGTCGGCGAGCACGAGATCGGCGGTGCCGTTCAGGTTGGGCCGCACCTCGACCGCACGGCGCATGTTGACGACGTAGCGGCGATGCACGCGCACGAAGGCGTGCGCACTCCAGCGCGCGGACAGGTCGGCGAGGCTGGCCCGCAGCAGGTAGCGCCCGCCCTCGTCGGTGTAGATGCGGACGAAGTCGCCCTGGGCCTCGACGTAGAGGATCGCCGAGCGGGGCAAGAGCCGCGTGCCGCGGCCGCGGAGGTGGGACACCGGGATCAGCCCGGCGTCGCCCTGCCCGTCCGCCTCGGGCTCGTCGTCGGCCGTCCGTCGGCCCGTCTCGGCCGCGACCCGGTTGATGGCCTCCTCGATCCGCTGGCGGCTGACCGGCTTGACCAGGTAGTCGAGCACGTGCAGCTCGAAGGCCTCGACGGCGGCGTTCTCGTACGCGCTGACGAAGACGACGGCGGGCGGATCGCCGAACCGGCGCACGACGCCGGCGAGCTCGAGGCCGTCCACGCCGGGCATGCGCACGTCCAGGAACACGCCGTCGTAGCGGCGCCGGGCCAGCTTCCCGAGCGCGTCCTCGCCGCTCGCCGAGGAGTCGACGTGGGCCACCGCGGCGGACGCGCGCAGCATCCGGGCGAGGTCGTGCGAGCGCGGGCAGCTCGTCGTCGACGGCGAGCAGCGAGAGCCCGTCGCTCATGCGGCGACCTTGGTCGACGCGTGAGCGGGGAGGGTGTGGAGAACCGGGAGGTTCCCCACGGGTTCAGAAGAAGGGGGCCCCGTGGGGGAAACATGGTTTCCCCCACGAACGCGAGCCGAGGGCGAGCGTTGGTCATGCCACCCTCACGCCGGCCCGGCCCTTGGGCAGGGTCATGACGACCGAGGTGCCGCCGCCGGGGCGCGATTCGATCTCGAGGCCGTACTGCTCACCGAACGTCGTCTGCAGGCGGCGGTGGACGTTCGCGAGCCCGATCCCGGCCGTGTCGCCGGCGAGGGCGGCCGCGGCCCGCTCGGGCGGCATCCCGGCGCCGTCGTCGACGACCCGCAGCTCCACCTCGCGGTCGAAGTCCGAGGCGACGATCTCCACGTTCCCGCCGATACCCATCTCCAGGCCGTGCCGAATCGCGTTCTCGACCAGCGGCTGCACGGAGAGGGCCGGGATCCGGGTGTGCAGGACCTCGGGGGCGACCTCGACCCGCACCTGCAGGCGCTCCCCGAAGCGCGCCTGCTCCAGCCGGAGGTACTTCTCGACGTACTGGAGCTCGTCGGCCAGCGTCACGTACGGGCGCTCGCGGGCGAAGGCGTAGCGGATGAACTCCGAGAACTCGGTCAGGAGCTCGCGGGCCTCGTCCGGGCTGGTGTGGATCGAGTTGGCGACCGCCGTGAGGGCGTTGTAGACGAAGTGCGGCGAGATCTGGGCGCGAAGGGCGCGCAGCTCGGCACGGGCCAGCAGCTCGCCCTGCGTCTCCAGCGCCGCCAGGGCGACCTGGGCACCGACGAGGCTGGCCGCCTCGCCGACGACGCGCATGTCCTCGGGCCGGATCCGTCCCGGGCTCGTGTAGAAGGCGTACAGGCTGCCCACCGGCCGGTTCTGGACGATCACCGGCACGACCACCGCAGCGTGCAGAGGGCAGTCGGCGTGCCCGCAGTCCAGGCCGGTCTGGACGTGGACGCGGTCGGCGTCCCCGCTCGCGTGCAGCGATGCGACCGGGTCGCCCGCGCCGTGACGGCGGGCGCCCGCGCCGACGAACGCGAGCACGCGCTCGCCGTCGGAGAGCGCGATCGCCGCCGCCTGGGTCAGCTCGAGCAGGTGGGGAGCGGCCCGCGAGGCGCTCTCGGCCGTCAGCCCGCGGCGCAGGTGGGGGAGCGTGGCCGTCGCCGCGTGCAGCGCGGCCTGCATGGCGTGGCCCTCGGGGGAGAGGACGCGTTTGGGCGTCCGCAGGAGCCGCACCGCCGCCACGCCGGAGGCCGCCACCCCGAGGCCTATGACGAATCCCAGAATTACGTCCAAAAGCGGCGGTCTCTTCTCCTGCAGCCAGAGCATAGCCCCGCGCCGGACGGTGACCGCTCGGCGTGCCCGGACGACCGTCCGGCGGGAAGAGGCCGCCGCTGGGCGACGTCCGATAGCGGGCGAACGGGCGCGGGCATACCGTCAGGGACGGAATCACATCCATCGACAGAGGAGGGGAGATGTCGGTTCAGGATCCCACCGCCGGGGACTCCGCACGTAGCGCGGTGGAGTCTCGCTCGGGCGGAATCACGATCGCCGATCCCGGGGCCGCTGGGGCTGGGCGCCTTCGCGATGACCACGTTCGTGCTCAGCATGTTCAACGCCGACCTGGTCTCGCGTTCGGGCGAGGCGGTCGTGCTCGGCCTCGCACTCGCCTACGGCGGCCTGGCCCAGCTGCTCGCCGGGATGTGGGAGTTTCGCACCGGCAACACATTCGGGGCGGTCGCGTTCTCGTCCTACGGCGCGTTCTGGATCTCGTTCTGGGCGTTCGTCCAGTTCTACGCGGCCAGCATCCCGGCGGCCGACGCCGGCCATGCGGTGGGTCTCTACCTGATCGCCTGGGGTATCTTCACCGCATACATGTTCATCGCATCGCTGCGCACAACCGCTGCGATCGCGGCCGTGTTTATCCTGCTGACTGTGACGTTCTTCCTGCTCGGGATCGGCAATGCGCACGGCAGCGATTCGCTCGTCAAGGCCGGCGGCTGGGTCGGCCTGGCGACCGCGATCGTGGCCTGGTACGCGTCGTTCGCGGTCGTGACCAACTCCACGTTCGGAAAGACGGTGCTCCCGGTCATGCCCCTGAAGCGCTAGCCGTCTCGTCCGAGGCTCATCCGCAAGACGGTCCGCCCCGCCCACTCCTCGGGCGGGGCGGGTGCGGATGTGTGTGGAGAGGCAGAATCGGGGGACGTTGCGCACGAGATGGAGGTTGAAATGAGTGGGGAACACGATGCTCGCGCGTCCTCGGCCGGGGGCGCGGTATCCGAGGCGCAGATCGCCGTCCACTGGCGAGAGGAGGACTACTACCCGCCGCCTCCGGGGTTCGCCGCCCAGGCCAACGCGGGCGACCCGGCCATCCGGGAGCGGTTCGGCGAGGAGCACTTCCCCGAGTGCTTCGTGGAGTACGCCGACCTGCTCACCTGGGACAGGCGCTGGGACACGATTCTCGACACGAGCAAGCCGCCGTTCTGGAAGTGGTTCGGGGGCGGGAAGCTGAACGCCTGCGTGAACTGCGTCGACCGTCATCTCGAGTCGCGGGGGTCGCAGAACGCCATCATCTGGGTGCCGGAGCCGGAGAACGACGAGACGGTCGAGGTCACCTACGCGGAGCTGCACCGGCGCGTGAACGAGTTCGCCGCGTTGCTGCGTGACTTCTGCGGCGTGCAGGCGGGCGACCGGATCACATTCCATCTGCCGATGGTGCCCGACCTGCCGGTGTCGATGCTGGCGTGCGCCCGCCTGGGCGTCATCCACTCGGAGGTGTTCGGCGGGTTCAGCGGGACCGCCTGCGGCCAGCGGATGGCCGATGCTCAAAGCACGATCCTCGTCACGATGGACACTTACTACCGCAACGGCAGCCTGATCGACCACAAGGCGAAGGCCGACGAGGCGATCGAGGCCGCCCGCAAGGAGGGGATCGAGGTCGAGAAGGTGCTCGTGTGGCGGCGCGTGCCGGGCGAGTATCACTCCGAGAGCCCGATGGTCGAGGGCCGCGACTTCTTCGTCGACGAGCTGCTCGATCGCTATCGGGGCGAGGAGGTGGAGCCCGTCTCGATGCGAGCCGAGGACACCCTCTTCCTCATGTACACGAGCGGCACGACCGGCCGCCCGAAGGGCGCACAGCACTCGACCGGCGGCTACCTCTCGTACGTCGCCGGCACGTCCAGGTACTACCAGGACATCCATCCCGACGACACGTACTGGTGCTTCGCCGACATCGGCTGGATCACCGGCCACTCGTACATCGTGTACGGGCCGCTGGCGCTCGGGACGACCACCGTGATGTACGAGGGCGTGCCGACCTATCCGGACGCCGGGCGGCCGTGGCGGATCGCCGAGAAGCTGGGCGTGAACATCTTCCACACCGCGCCGACGACGATCCGGATGCTGCGAAAGCTCGGCCCCGACGAGCCGGCCAAGTCCGATTATCACTTCAAGACGATGACGACGGTCGGCGAGCCCATCGAGCCGGACGTCTGGCGCTGGTACTACGACGTCGTCGGCAAGGGCGAGGCGGCGATCACCGACACCTGGTGGCTGACAGAGACCGGTGGCTTCCTCGGGTCCACCCTGCCGGGACTCGAGAAGATGAAGCCCGGCAGCTGCGGCCCGACCGTCCTCGGCCTCTACGGCGTGCTCTACGACGAGAACGGCGAGGAGGTCGCGAAGGGCTCCGGCAAGGCGGGGAACATCTGCATGCGAAACCCCTGGCCGGGGCGGATGCTGACGATCTGGGGCCAGGACGAGCGCTTCGTCGACACCTACTACGCGAAGTACTGCCGCAACCGCGAGAGCACCGACTGGCACGACTGGCCGTTCCTGTGCGGCGACGGCGCCGTCCAGGCCGCCGACGGCTACTACCGCATCCTCGGCCGGATCGACGACGTGATCAACGTCGCCGGCCACCGGCTGGGGACGAAGGAGCTCGAGTCGGCTGCGATCCAGGTCGAGGAGGTCGCGGAGGCGGCCGCGGTGCCGGTGATCGACGAGCTGCGCGGCCGGGTGGTCGAGATGTACGTCTCGCTGAAGCCCGGGTACGACGGCGCCGGCGTCGATCAGAAGGTCTCGCAGATGATCGACCGGGACATCGGCAAGGTCGCGCGGCCAAAGAACGTCTGGATCGTGGCGGACATGCCCAAGACCCGCTCCGGCAAGATCATGCGCCGCGTGATCGCGGGCATCTCGAACTTCGCGGACGTCGGCGACGTGACGACGCTGGCGAACCCCGAGATCGTGGAGGACATCCGCCAGCACGTCCAGAGCGAGAAGGTGGCCCGCGGCGAGGAGCCGCGCGAGCTCTCCGAGCAGGAGCGCCAGGAGATCGCCGCCTTCGGCCGCGTCGAGTAGCGACCGCGCACACCGGGGGCGGGCTCCGGCCCGCCCCCGAGCGCCGGCGGGTACGCTGCCGCGCGTGTCGTGCCGCGCGGTCATCTTCGACTTCAACGGCACGCTCTCCGACGACGAGCCGATCCTCTACCGGATCTACGCGCAGCTCTTCGCCGAGCACGGCCGTCCGCTGGCCGAGCGCGACTACTACGACGGGCTCGCCGGCCTGTCCGACCCCGAGATCGTGGGCCGCTGGCTTGGCCGCGACAACGACGCCGAGGGGGTCGTGAGCCAGCGGGTGACGCGCTACCGCGAGGCCGTGGCGGACGGCTCCACGATCACGCCCGCGGTTCGCCGCGCCGTCGCCTACGCGGCGGCTCGCGTCCCGGTCGCGATCGTCTCGGGCGCCGCCGCCTCCGAGATCCGCCCCGTGATCGCGGCCGCGGGCATCGAGGGGGTCTTCGCGACCGTGGTCGCGTCCGACGACGTCCGCCACGGAAAGCCCCACCCGGAGGGGTACGAGATCGCGCTGCGGCGCCTGGACGGCCGGGCGCCGGGGATCCGCCCCGACGAGGTGACCGTGCTCGAGGACACCGAGGCCGGGGTGGCGGCCGCCAAGGCGGCGGGCATGCGCTGCATCGCGGTCGGCCGCACGCTCGCGCCCGACCGCCTCGCTGCGGCGGACGAGATCGTCGCCGGCGTGGACGAGGCCCTGCTCGAGCGGATCCTGGCCGCCTAAGGCCCGCTCACTCCAGGACGAGCGAGATCTCGTGCGCGGCGTGGAGCGCCATCCGCCCGAGCGTCGCCAGCCGCCTGTCGGTGACCCGCTGGCTGGGGCCCCAGATGTTCAGGATCACGGCCGGGCGGGCGTGGTGATCGAGGACGGCGGCCGAGACGCCGTTCGAGTACTCCTCGAACTCGCCGAGGCAGATCCCGTAGCCGTCGCGGCGCACCGCGGCCAGCGATGCGAACAGGGCCGCCCGGTCGGTGACCGTCTGGTCGGTGTAGCGCTCGAGCACCGACGGCAGGACGGCGTCGCGCTCGTCGTCGGGCAGCCAGGCCAGGAACACCTTGCCCGCCGAGGTCGCGTGCAGCGGAAGCTGGCGGCCGAGCCAGTTCGGGGTCGGGATGGTCGGCGGATCGACCTGGTCGACGTAGACGAGGCTGAACCTGCGGGCCGCGGCCAGCATGACGCTCTCGCCCGCCTCGGTGGCGATCCGCTGGAGGATCGGGCGGGCTCGCCGGGCAAGGCCGTCGTAGCCGGCCGCCGCCGCCATCTCGAGCGCGGTGTAGCCGATCCCGTAGCGCTGGGTGGTCGCGTCGCGCTCGACGAGGCCGTGGTGCTCGAGCGTCTGCAGCAGCCGCCAGGCCGTCGACCGGTTGATGCCGCAGGTACGGGCCAGCTCCCACGCCGTGAGCGGGTGGGCGCTGGCCGAGATCGCGCGCAGAAGCGCCACCGCCCGGTCGACCGACTGCACGCGGTAGCCGTCGCGCGCCTCCTCGTTGGCCGTTCCCCGGCTCGGGTCAGGTGTTCGCATGGTGAACGCGACTCCCCCTATGCCTGATCGCGACGCGCGCACTATACCGTTCCCGAGATCGGCGTTCTCGCCTGTAACCGTGCCTCTTGACACGGCCTCCGCCACCGTTCTAGTATCGCCGCGCCGTCGCATGATCCGGAACCGCTGTTCGGATCGTGAACGGAGTGTGAGTTCGTGGCCGGGTGGTTTGACATGCCGCGGGCGACGATGGATCATCGGGCCGCGCCGTCGGCCGGATGCGCCGTCCGCGTCTGTCCAAGGGAGGAGACGACGATGGTGGACAAGTCCAGCGCCAGTCCGGGTGGAGGCGACGGAGGCCTCTCCCGACGCGATCTTCTGGTGAGCGCGGGCACGGTGGTGCTCGCAGGAGGCCTGGCCGCCTGTGGCGGCAGCGGCGGCTCGTCGTCCGCGGCGGGCGGCAGCTCGGCCGCGGCAGGGACGCCCAAGCGCGGCGGCAACTTCCGCCTCGCCGTGACGGGCGGCGGGTCGGGCGACATCATCGACGGCCAGAGCATCATCACCAAGCCCGACCAGGCCCGCCTCGCCGCGAGCTGGGAGACGCTCGTCTCCTACGACGACCAGTACCAGCTGCAGATCGGCGGCGACCAGGGCGGTCTGGCCGAGGAGCTGACCCAGGACGCGCCGACGCAGTGGACGATCAAGCTGCGCAAGGGGATCGAGTTCAACAACGGCAAGACGCTCACCGGGGACGACGTCAAGTACTCGATCCAGCGGATCCTGGATCCCAAGGAGGGGCTGTTCGGTGCCGCCGGCCTGTCCTCGATCGACCCGAACAACATCACGGTCATGGACCCGCAGACGGTGCGGCTCAACCTGACGTCGCCGGACTCGACGATCGCCGAGCAGTTCGGCCAGTACTACAACGGCATGGTCCCGGTCGGCTACAGCCGCAAGGGGCCGCTCAAGTGGGTGGGTACGGGCCCGTTCAAGACGACGAGCTTCAATCCCGGCCAGCAGAGCGTGCACGTGCGCAACCCGAACTACTGGCGCACCGGCCAGCCCTACTTCGATCAGGTCACCGTGATCGACTTCCCCTCGCCGACCGCCCAGGTGAACGCGCTCCTCTCCGGGCAGGTCGACGCCATGACGGACATCCCGTTCGCGCAGATCGACGTCGCCAAGTCGAACGGCGGCCTCGCCATCCTGATCACCCAGGGCGGCGGCTGGCTGCCGCTGTGCATGGCGATCGACATGCCGCCCTTCACGGACAACCGCGTCCGCCAGGCGATGCGGCTGATCGTCGACCGCAAGGCGATGCTCGAGCAGGTGCTCTCCGGCTACGGCCGCGTCGCCAACGACCTCTTCTCGCCGTTCGACGCCTGCTACACGAGCAGCCTGCCGCAGCGCGAGCAGGACATCGACAAGGCCAAGTCGCTGCTCAAGCAGGCCGGGATGGACGGCACCACGTTCGACCTGCACACGACCAACGGCGCCGCCGGCATGGTCGACTCGGCCAACATCTTCGCCGCCCAGGCGAAGGACGCGGGCATCACGGTGAACGTCCACAACGACCCGAACTACTACGGCAACCAGTACCTGAAGCTGGCGTTCTCGGTCGACTTCTGGGGCACGCGCAACTACCTGCCCCAGGTCTCGAACAGCATGCTGCCCGCCGGGCCGCCCTACAAGGCGCCGTACAACGAGACGCACTGGCCGCCCACGTCCGGGCCTGGATCGAACTACATCGACCTGTACAAGCAGGCCCGATCGGAGGTCGACCCCGGCAAGCGCTGCGACATCATCCACGAGATGCAGACGCTGGAATACAACTACGGCGGCTACATCATCCCGTTCTTCAACAACCTGGTCGACTCCTACAGCTCCAAGGTGTCCGGGTTCGTGCCGGGCAAGTCGACGCAGAACCTCGACTCGTTCGGCCATGGGTACCGAACAATCTGGTTCAGCTCCTAGCGCTGACGGACAACGTCACGGTGGGCTCGCGGGATTCATCGTCCGCCGGATGCTGCTCGGCCTGCTCGTGCTCGTCCTCGTCTCGGTGATCGTGTTCGCGGCCACCCAGGCGCTTCCGGGCGATCCGGCCCGGTCGATCCTCGGCCGGACGGCCACCCCTGCCAGCCTGAAGGCCCTGCGCCAGCAGCTGAACCTCGACCAGCCCGTTCTCACCCAGTACTGGAACTGGGTCACCGGCCTCGTGCACGGCGACCTGGGCACGTCGCTGGCCGCCCGCGAGCCGGTCTCCACCTATCTGCACGACCGGCTGATCAACTCGGCGTTCCTGGTCGTCGTCGCCGGGGTGATCTCGATCCCGCTCTCGATCGCGATCGGTGCGTATGCCGCGCTCCGCCGTGACGGCGTCTTCGACTCGACGTCGTCGATCGGGACGCTGCTTCTGGCGGCGGTGCCGGAGTTCGTGGTCGGCATCACGCTGGTCGTGCTGTTCGCGACCACCGTGTTCCACGCCCTGCCCGGCATCTCGTACGTGCCTCCCGGCGAGTGGCCGTGGGAGCACCCGAAGGCGATCATCCTGCCCATCCTGACGCTCGTGATCGCGGTCACGCCGTACGTGGCCCGGATCATGCGCGCATCGATGATCGAGGTGCTCGAATCGGACTACGTCGAGATGGCCCGGCTCAAGGGCGTCCCGGAGCGTGACGTGGTCATCCGCCACGCGCTGCCGAACGCGCTCGGCCCGACGTTCCAGGTGATCGCGATCAACCTCGCCTACCTCGCCGGCGGCGTCATCGTCGTCGAGTACGTCTTCAACTACGCCGGCATCGGCTCGGCGCTCCAGGATGCCGTCTCCACCCGCGACCTGCCGGTGGTGCAGGCGCTGGCGATGCTGATCGCGGCGCTCTACGTCGTCCTGAACATGCTGGCCGACATCGCCACCATCCTGGTCACGCCCCGCCTGCGGACACGTCTGTGACCGTCGCCGACGTCGCCGCCGTCACACCGGAGCCGGAGTCCGTCCACATCCGGGTGAGGGCGGGGACGCTGTACCGGACGGCGCTCCGCCTGTGGCGGACGCGGATCGGCCTGTTCCTGGTCGTCGCGCTCGTGCTGATCGCCGCGGTCGGGCCGTTCTTCGCCCCGTACAGCCCGACCGACTTCGTCGGCGTGGCTCCCAACTCGCCTCCCTCGAGCAAGGCCCTCTTCGGCACCGACCACATCGGGCAGGACGTGTGGAGCCGCTTCCTCTGGGGCGGCCGCGAGATCCTGATCATGGCGGCGCTCGCGACCATCCTCGGCCTGGTGACCGGGGCGGCGGTCGGGCTGACGGCCGCGTATTCGCGGAACAAGCTCGACGACGTCCTCATGCGCGCGATGGACGTGATCCTGGCCTTCCCCCAGATCATGCTCGCGCTGGTGGCCATCGCCACCGTCGGGCCGCAGGCCTGGCTGATCGTGCTGACGGTCGGGCTGACGACGATGCCGCGCGTCGCCCGCGTCACCCGCGGCGCCGCACAGCCGATCGTCGAACGCGACTTCGTGGCCGCGGCCGAGGCGCTCGGGCTGCCGCGGGTGCGCATCCTGATCCGCGAGGTGCTGCCGAACGTGCTCTCACCGCTGCTGGTCGAGGCGAACCTGCGACTCACCTACGCCATCGGCCTGATCGCGTCGCTGGCGTTCCTCGGCTTCACCCCCAGCCCCAACGCCGCCGACTGGGGCCTGATGATCCAGGAGAACCAGCTCGCCCTGGGCACCAACCAGCCCTGGGGGGTGGTGCTGCCGATGATCGCGATCGCGCTGCTCACGATCGGCACCGGGCTCGTCGGCGACGGGTTCGCCCGCGCCGCAGCGGGCATCGACCGGCCGCGGAGCGCCGAATGAGCGCCGCCGCGCCGGCCATCGTCGTCGAGCGGCTCAAGGTGGTCGTTGCGGCGACGGGCCACGACATCGTCGACGACGTGTCGTTCTCCATCGCCCCCGGCGAGGTGCTCGGCCTGGTCGGCGAGTCGGGATCCGGCAAGACGACGGCGGCGCTGGCGCTGCTCGGCCACACCCGCCGGGGAGCCCAGATCGCCGGCGGCGAGGTGCGGGTCGGCGACCAGGACGTGCTCAAGCTCGACCGCAACCAGCAGCGGCGGCTGCGCGGCCGCGTGGTCTCGTACGTGCCGCAGGACCCGGCCTCGGCCCTCAACCCGGCCCTGCGCATCGGCACCCAGCTCATCGAGGCGCTCGAGGTGCACGACGTCGGCGGGAGCGACAAGGAGCGGCGGGCGCGCGTCGCCGAGATGATGCGCGAGGTCGCCCTGCCCGACGAGGGCGCCTACCTGCGCCGGTATCCGCACGAGCTCTCCGGCGGCCAGCAGCAGCGCATCGGCCTCGCCATGGCCTTCGCCTGCCGGCCGCGGGTGATCGTGCTGGACGAGCCCACGACGGGCCTCGACGTCACCACCCAGGCGCACGTGCTGGGGACGGTGCGCGACCTCGCCGCCGCGCACCAGGTCGCCGCGCTCTACGTCAGCCACGACCTGGCCGTCGTCGGCTCGCTCGCGGCCCGCGTCGCGGTCATGTACGCCGGCCGGATCGTCGAGCTGGCGCCCGCGGACACCCTGTTCCGGACCGCCGCCCACCCGTACACCCGCCGGCTCGTGGCCGCCGTGCCCCACCTCGAGGGCCGCCGCGAGCTGGTCGGCATCCCGGGCCGGGCGCCGTCGCCGGGACAGCGGCCGTCCGGATGCTCGTTCGCGCTCCGCTGCACGATGGTGAAGGAGGAGTGCACCGTCGCGATGCCGGAGCTGCGGGCCGTGGGCGAGGGGCACAGCGCCCGCTGCCTCTTCGCGGAGCAGGTGCGGGCCCAGGTCGAGGTGCACGCCGGCCCGGCGGTCGCGGTCGCCGAGGCGCCCGCGGCCGATTCGGTGCTCGCGCTCGTGGGCGTGAACGCCGGCTACCTGGGGCTCACCGTCGTCCACGACATCAACCTCGCGGTCGCGCCCGAGGAATGCCTGGCGCTCGTCGGCGAGTCCGGCTCCGGGAAGACGACGCTGGCGCGCGCGATCGTCGGTCTCCACCGCGAGCGCAGCGGCGAGATCCTGCTGCAGGGGATGCCGCTCGCAACGGCGGCCCGGGCCCGGCCGCGCGACGTGCGGCGGTCGATCCAGTACGTGTTCCAGAACCCGTACGGGTCGCTCAACCCGCGCCGCACGATCGGCCAGATCGTGCGCCAGCCGCTCGAGCTCTTCGGCGCCGGCAGCGGCAAGGAGATCGACCGCCGCGTCGACGAGATGCTCGAGCGGGTGTCGCTGACCGCCGCGTATGCCGGCCAGTACCCGGATCAGCTCTCCGGCGGCGAGCGCCAGCGGGTCGCGATCGCCCGGGCGCTCGTGTGCGACCCCGACGTGCTCGTGTGCGACGAGGTCACCTCGGCCCTCGACGTGAGCGTCCAGGCGGCCATCGTCGAGCTGCTCGGCGGGCTCCAGCGCGACTTCGGCCTGGCCATGCTGTTCGTCACCCACAACCTGCCGCTCGTGCGCTCCATCGCCCAGCGGGTCGCCGTCATGAGCCACGGCCGGATCGTCGAGCTCGGCACCGTCGACCGGGTGCTGAACGAGCCGGCCGACGACTACACGCGCCGCCTGCTCTCGGACACGCCGTCGCTCGAGACCGCGACGGCGTGATCGACGCAGGCCCGGGCGCCGTCTCCGGCGCCGTCGCGCCGGGATACGAGCCCGTCCGCGAGGCGTTCGCGGCTGCCGCCGCCGGGTCGGCATGCGCCTTCGCCGCCTGGGTGGACGGCCGTCCGGCGTGCGACCTGCACGCCGGCTCGTTCGGCCCCGACGCGGCCACGGTGCTCTATTCCGGCACGAAGGGCGTCGTCGCGACGGCCCTGCTCCTGCTCGTCGAGGACGGCGTGCTCGACCTGGACGCCCCTGTCGCCGCCGTCTGGCCCGAGTTCGCGGCCGCCGGCAAGTCCGGGATCACGGTCGCGATGCTGCTCGCACATGCGGCCGGCCTCCCGGCCGTGGAACGCCCGCTGGAGCGCTCCGATCTGGCCGATACGCGTGCGCTGGCGGCCGCGCTCGCCGACCAGGCGCCGATGCTCGCGCCGGGCGTCCCCTCCTACCACGCCGTCACCTGGGGGTGGCTGGCCTCCGAGCTGGCGCTGCGGGCCGGTGGCCGCTCGCTCGGCGGCGTGATCGGCGACCGCCTGGCCGGGCCGCTCGGGCTCGACCTGCAGCTCGGGCTGTCGGCGACCGACCCGCTGGCCGCGCGCCTGGTGCGCCCGCGCCCTGGCGCCGGGATACCGCCTGACCGCCTTCATGGCCGAGGCGCCCGACCCGCGCCTCGAGCTCGTCTACGGCAACCCGCGGTTCGCAATCGATTCCTGGGCCGATCCCGATCTGCTCGCGATCGAGGCCCCCGCGGTGAACGGCGTCGCGACCGCGCGGGCGATGGCGACGCTCTACGGCGAGCTCGCCGGCGGCCGGGTGCTGCGCCCGGAGACGGTCGCACGCGCCTCGCAGACCGCGTCCGAGGGAGACGATCCGCTCACCGGCAGGCTCCTGCGCTACGGGCCGTCCGGGTACGAGCTGGCCGGCACGCCCAGCGAGCTCGGCCCGGCACCCGACGCCATCGGCCACACCGGCGCCGGTGGCGGCGCGCACGGTGCCTGGCCGGCCCTTCGCACCGGCTTCTCGTTCCTGCCCGCCGACCTGCGCTCGCAGGACGCCGACGGCCGCGCGGCCGACGTGCTCGCGGCCCTGCACGGGGTGGTGGCGGCGTGACCGGCCCGCGCCCGAACATCGTGCTCCTGATGGCCGACCAGCTGGCCGCGTCGTTTCTTCCCTGCCACGGGCACCCGGTCGTCCGCGCGCCCAACCTGACGGCTCTCGCCCGTGCCGGGACGGCTTTCGAGAGCGCCTACTGCGCATCGCCGCTGTGTGCGCCGTCGCGCTCCGCCATGCTGGCCGGCCGGCGGCCGTCGGCGATCGGCGTCTACGACAACGCCGCCGAGCTCCCGGCGGCGACGCCGACGATCGCCCACGTCCTGCGAGCGCAGGGCTACCACACCGTCCTGTCCGGCAAGATGCACTTCGTCGGCCCCGACCAGCTGCACGGGTTCGAGGAGCGCCTGACCACCGACGTCTACCCGGCCGGCTTCGACTGGACGCCGGACTGGCGGCTGCCCGCGTCGGCACGCCTGCCCTGGTACCACAACATGAACGGGGTGCTCGGCACCGGCGTGCGCGAGGCGGCGATGCAGACCGCCTACGACGACGAGGTGTGTTTCCGGGCCGTGGAGCGGATCCGCGAGCTGTCGCAGCGTCCCGACCGACGGCCCTTCCTGCTGGTCGCGTCGTTCACGAACCCGCACGACCCCTGGGAGGTGCGCCGGCGCCACTGGGAGGCCTACCGCGACGACGAGATCGATCCCCCTGCCGTCGCCCCCATCCCCCGCGCCGAGGCCGACCCGCACAGCCGGCGCCTGCGCGACATGTGCGGCATCGACGAGCGCCCGCTGACCGCCGCCGAGGTGCTGCGGGCGCGGCGCGGCTACTACGCCGCGATCACCTACATGGACGAGCGGGTGGGGGAGGTGCTGGACGCGCTCGCCGCCACGGGCCTCGACGGCGAGACGGTGGTCGTCTTCACCGCCGATCACGGCGAGATGGCCGGCGAGCGCGGCCTGTGGTTCAAGATGTCCTTCCTGGAGGGATCCGCCCGGGTGCCGTTCATCTGGCGCGGCCCCGGAATCGTTTCCCGGCAGGCGGGAGGGCCCGTCTCGCAGCTCGATCTGGCGCCGACGCTGGCCGAGCTCGCCGGCGCGCCGGCTCCGGAGTCGGGCTTCGAGGGCCGGAGCCTCGTCCCGGCGCTGCGTGGCGCGGGCGCTCGGGACGCCCCCGTGATCTCGGAGTACCTGGCCGAGGGCGTGACCGCCCCGGCCGTGATGGTGCGGCGCGGGAGCCACAAGCTCGTCCGCTGTCCGGGCGATCCCGACCTGCTGTACGACGTCGAGGCCGATCCGCGAGAGCTGCACGACCTGGCCGCGGAGCCGTCCCACGCGCGCGTGCGGGCGGATCTCGAGGCCGAGGTCGAGCGCCGCTGGGATCTGGGCGCCCTGCGCGAGGACGTGCTCGAGAGCCAGGCCCGGCGGCGGATCGTGGCCGCCGCGCTTGCGCGCGGAGCGCACGCGCCCTGGGATCACCAGCCCCACTTCGACGCCTCTCGCCGGTACGTGCGCGGGCCGGCCGCCGGGAACCCCCGCCCCGGCGCCCCGCTCGTCCCCGGCGGGCTGCCGATTCCGGAGGATTTGCCGCCGACGAGTTGACCGTTTCCGGGCAGGATCGGCGACATGCTGCGGTTTGTGTCGTGTGCTCGGAGGGCACTAGTGGAGAAGGCCGAACGCTCCCCAAAAAGGGGGATGCGTTATCGGCGCGAATGCCGATACAGTGCTGCAGTCTGAGGAGGGGGTCAGCAGCAAAAATGCGGTGGGGAGATGCGAAAAAGGCGCCTCCGTTGACGCGCAGTCGGGGCATGTTTGCGGCGAGCTTGCTCGTCGTCGCCGTCATGGCGACGTACGCGAGCCTGGCCGCGATCTCGCTCACGGGCGGCGGCGGGTCCCTTCCCGTTCACGAAGCTGCCTGGAAGCCTTTTCAAGAGCATCGCGAGTTCGATCCCCTGGCAGCCGCCAAGTGCCGGCGATGTACTCGGGGTGGGCGCTCCGCCGCAGAATGTCCAGTCTGTCCCGTTCGCCGACACGAGCCTGATCGACTTCGGGCGGCTCCCGACGGTCGGTGCGCCGAAGCAGATCAGCATCACGAACACCAGCTCGGCTCCGCTGCCGCTGGCTCTCAGCGTGGACGCTCCCGGCATCAGTGCCAAGTTCGACCACACGCAGGGCCCCCGCATGCTGGTGCGCCCCCACCAGGCGGCCGCGATCGACCTGACCAGCGATCCGCTGCACGCCGGACCCATCAAGGGCATGCTGGTGGTCTCGATCTCCCACTCGTCGAGTCACGCTCTCACGATTCCGCTGACGGGCTCACAGGCGCCGGTCGGCTCCCCCTCGCTCACCGCGACGCCGGCCGCCAAGGGCGCGGTCAACCTGGCGTGGGCGCCGTCGCCGTCGTCGGGTGTCTCTGCGTACGTCGTCGAGCGTGCAGCCGGCACGACCGGCGCCTGGCAGAACATCGCCACGCTGCAGGGAACCGCGACGAGCACCATCGACCAGACCGGCACAGACGGGACGTTCACGTACCGCGTGATCGCCGAGGCCCCCGCCGCGACGACCTCCGAGGCTCCCGTGGAGAGCCCTGTTGGCCCCGAGGCGACCGCTGCGGCCGTCGCGACTCCGCCGGCGTCGCCCGCGGACATCGCGTCCCATTCGGACATCAACAGAGACGATGTCACCAACGGAAGCCCTGTGGTCATCCCCGTCGACCTGAACCAGTCCAGCGCCACGGACACCGTCACGGTGACGCTGACCGACAGCGCGGGCGCCACGGCCACCGGCCAGGCCAGCGGGGGCGTCCCGACTGCGAACGTGAAGGTCTTCGGTGTCGGCGCGCTCGCCGACGGCACGATCACTGTCTCGGCGACCGTCGCCGACAGCCTCGGCAACACCAGCAACCCCGTCGCCGGGCCGCCGATTTTCAAGGATACGCAGGCTCCTGCGGCGCCGACCGTTTCGGCTCCGCCGATCATCGGCGCCAACGTTGACGCGGTTCCGGTCACCGTGGGCATCGACCCCGCAACCGCCGCCGCGGGCGATGCGACCGTCTCCGTCCAGATGAGCGACGGTGAGCACACCACTCCGCCGGTGCCCGGCAACCAGACCGACAACGACGCCACAGTCGTCGTGCCCGTGGACGCCTCGGGCCTGAGCGACACGCCGACTCCTGACGAGGGAATCCGCGTGACCGCGACGGTGACCGACGAGGCGGGAAACACCTCACAGTCGGGCGTGGGATTCACCGGCATGGATACGAGCGGCCCGTCCAAGCCAACATCCTTCGGCGTCGCCGCCGGGCCGGACAACCCGGCGGGTGTCGTCACAGCGCAGTCGGCCAGCGCGGTCATCGTCCAGGCGACGTTCGATCAGCCGCCGGCCGTCGACGACCAGATCAAGATCTGGGTCAACGGCCAGGGATATGCACTCACGCCGGACGGCGACAGCACGACGCTCACGCTCGATCCTCCGCTGAATCTGTCGGGTCTGCCCGACGGCACCTACAAGCTCGGAATGATGCAGACCGACGCGGATGGCAACCAGACCTTCACGCGGAGTCAGTTCACCGTCGACACCGGCGGCGCCGAGGCCCCGACGGACGTCGGTGTGCCCGCGGGCCCGGACAACCCGGCCGGCTACGTGAACGCGGCCACGCAGACCGCGGCCACGATCGTCGCCACCTTCGCCGGCCCGACCGACCCGGCCGACCAGATCTCGCTCACGGTCGGCGGGATGCCGCTGCCGACGGAGTCCGGCGGCAGCGACCAGATCTCGTGGACGGCCGACCTGAGCAACCTGCCCGACGGCACGCTCCCGATCTCAGGCACGATCGTCGACCCGAACGGCGTCACGTCGACCTTCTCCGGCTCGCTGATCAAGGACACGCAGCCGCCTCCGGCGCCCGCCGTCGCCTACGTCGTCGGCCCGCCGCCGAACACGATCAAGCCGGCCGACGCATCGTGCGTCAAGGTGCTCGTCGCCTTCAACCGGGCGCCCGACCCGAACGACGTCGTCAACGTGACGCTCTCCGACGGCAGCACGAGCGCGGAGGGATCGGCGTCCGCCGGCGACGGCCATGTGCTCGTCGGCTGCATCGATGCCAGCTCGCTTGCGGCCGGGACGATCTCGGTCGACGTCACCGTGACCGACGTCGCCGGCAACAGCACCGACATGACCGGCACGCCCGCCGCGCTCCTGAACTGCACGCCGAACCAGGGCGAAGGGCAGGGCCAGACCCAGGGTCAGTGAGTCCCGGCGGCCGGGCGCCGCTGGCATCTACCGCATACGGGTGATCGCATTTGTGCCTTTGGCTGGGCACTAGTGAGATACGTCGTCGTACGTATTTCACTGTCCCGCCGCAGCCAAGGAGCACCCGATTCACCGTCTGTCTCGACATCACCGCCCTGCGATCCTGCTCGCCGCAATGGTCGCGCTGCTCGTGGTCGTCGCGCCCAGCTACGCGACCCTCGCAGCACCCAATCCTCTGAGCCCTGGAAGCGGCGCCAGCGTCGGCTCCGTGCCCGTGTTCAACTGGAGCGCCGTGTCCGGCGCCGACCACTACCAGTTCCAGATCGCCGCGACCAACACGTTCAGCCCGGCGCTCTACTCGATCGATACCAAGAACACGCGGGCGGCTCTGAGCGACGTCCTGCAGAACAAGACGTACTACTGGCGCGTGCGCGCGATGACGGCGACCAACGGCGGCGGCGCGTGGTCGGCCGTTCGCAGCGTCGTGATGGCCTGGAACGACAAGGCCGACCCGACGACGCCGGCCGACGGCGCCTCGATCACCTACCCGGATCCGCTCCTCCTGAACTGGACGGCGATCCCGGGCGCGGAGAAGTACCGCGTGACGGTCGCGACCGACCAGGACCTGAGCACGCCCGTGACGGGCATGCCCGTGACGACGCAGGCGAGCGCCTACGCGCTGCAGTCGCGCCTCCCGGACGGCACCTACTACTGGGGCGTGACCCCGATCGACGCCGAGGGGCATGACGGGACGCCCTCCGACGTCTTCTCGTTCACGTACTCGTGGCCGACGGACACGACGACGCTCACGCTCAACGACCTGAGCACCGACCCGGGCGTCTTCGACCCGCAGTTCTCGTGGACGCCGGTCGCCGGCGCCGCCTACTACAAGGTCGACGTCAGCTCCGACCCCGACTTCCCCAGCGGCTCCATCGTCTGCTGCGACGGCGAGACTGTCGCCACGTCGATGACGCCGACGACGCTGCTCCCGTCCTCGCAGGCCTACTACTGGCGGGTGACGCCGTACGACGCCTCCAACCAGGCCGGCACGTCCACCGTGTGGTCGGACAACAACGGCGACCCGCAGACGTTCACGATCACGTTCGACACGGCCGGGCCGTCGATCCCGAACCTGTCCATGCGCGACTCGAGCTTCGATCCGATCGCCTGGAGCTCGGGCGGGATGGACACCGACACGCCGATCGTCGGCTGGAGCGACGTCCCCGGCGCCGCGTTCTACGAGGTGCAGGTGTCGCCCTACTCGAACTCGGCCTGCGACTGGGCGACGAAGACCTGGGACGTCGACACCGTCACGACGGCGTGGACGCCGCTCGGTGACAGCCACAATGCCATCGGCGACCCGGTACCGCAGAGCCAGGCCAACCTCGCCACCGACCTGCCCGCCCTGAGCGGCGCCTGGTGCGTGCGCGTCAAGGCCCACCGCAGCGAGGACACGAGCCACAACTCGGTGTACGGCGCGTGGTCGTACGTCGGCGACGGCAGCGGCCCGTCCTTCACCTTCACCGGCTACCCGTCCGGCAGCCCGTGCCAGTCGTGCACGAACGGCTACCTGGGGTCGGCCGACTACCTGCTGCCGCAGACCGGCGCATCCAGCGCCGACATGCCCGTGTTCACCTGGAACCCGATCCAGGGCGCCCAGAGCTACTACGTGGTCGTCTCGACCGACCAGTCGTTCACGAACATCGTCGACTACGCGTTCACGAAGGTGCCGGCGTACGCGCCCCGCGCCGGCCTGACCGGCGTCACGAACTACCCGAACGGCACGTACTACTGGGCCGTCCTGCCCGCGACCAACCTCGACGGGACGGGCGTCTCCGCCGACCCCTCGCTGGCGCCGGTGAAGTCGTTCACGAAGCAGGTGACCGCGCCGACGCTCTCGCCGGTGACGATCTCCGGCCTCGGCCCGGTGCTCCAGTGGTCGCCGGTCCAGGGCGCCATCGACTACCACGTGCAGATCTCCGACACGAGCGACTTCAGCAAGCTGACGCCGCCGGACGGGATCGACCAGAAAGTGGCCGAGACGTCCTACACGGCCGGCTCGACGCTGCCCGCCAACAAGACCATCTACTGGCGGGTCGAGGCCGAGGCCGAGGGCAACTTCGGCTCGACGATCGGCCTCGGCCGCTCGCCGCGGGGCCAGTTCTCGACCACGCTCGGCGTGCCCAGCTTCACCGCGCCGACGAACTTCCCCAACGCCAACTCGGGCAGCACGATCCCGGTGTGGCAGTGGAACCCGGTCACGGGCGCCGCGTCCTATGACGTGCACCTCACGTGCGCCGTGGGCGCGAGCTGCTCGGACGGCAACTTCGACACCACCGCAGCCGTCATGACGGCCTCGACCGGCACGCAGCCGCTGCAGTGGCAGGTGCGGGCCGAGTTCCCGACGGTGCAGTTCGGCGTGCCCGGCCAGGCAGTCCCCGGCAACTACACGAGCCAGCAGAACTACACCGCCACCATCCCGGCGCCGGCAGGTCTCTCGTCGGTGGCCTCGGGCGCGCACACCTTCTCGATGGCGTGGTCGCCCGTGAACGGGATGAAGGACTACAAGGTGGAGGTGTCGACCTCGCCGGCGACCAACTCGGACGGCTCGTTCGTGAGCACGGTCGAGCAGATCACGACCTACACGCCCAACGCGGCGCCGCGGATCATGAACCTGTTCACCCAGCCGAACGCCTACACCAACGGCGGCACCCTGTACTGGCACGTGGCTGCCCTGGACGCCGGCGACAACGTCGGCGCCTACAGCGCCACGCAGACGTTCAAGCTGCCGGCGAAGATCATCGTCGCCAGCCCGAGCTCCTACGTGGCGCACGGGATGACGACGACGATCACGATCACGACCAAGGACTCCAAGAACCACGCCATCGCGGGCGCCACGGTGAAGATCTCCGGCGGCGGCATCACGGCCGTGTCCAAGAAGTCCACGTCGGCCGGCAAGGTGACGTTCAAGGTGCACCCCAAGAAGAGCGGGGGCAAGCTGACCATCACCGCCACCAAGACCGGTCTGCAGAACGGCACGCTGACCCTGCCCGTCTTCTAGGCCCCATCCCGACGGGACCCCGCCCGGCGCTCAGTCGTCGGGCGGGGTCGCCGCCGGGCTCCGCCGGCGGGCGGCGAGGGGTGCCGCCCACGGCGCCGCGAGCCGGCCGACGAGCACGGCCAGCAGGGCCAGGATGGCGATCGGGATCACGTAGCCGGCGCCGACGATGACGCCGCTGACGACCGCGGTGGCCGCATCGGCGCCGCGGGCTCCGGCCTTCCAGATCGCCGTCGCGTGCTGCGGCGGCGCCGGCCGTGCGCCGGCCTCGTGGACGGCGATCGAGATCGTCGACATCGCGGTGCGGTCGTGCAGGTAGTTGAGCTCGCCCTGGATCTCCTCCATCTGCAGCTCGACGCCCTGCAGGACGCCCTGCACCCGGATCGTGTCGGAGACGCTCACAGCGCGGCGCATGAGGGCGCGCAGCGCCCGCTGCTGCGACTCGAGGTTGCCGAGCCGGGCGCCGAGGTTGACGAGCTGGCGGGTGACGTCGCGCCCGGACACGACCTCGTTGGTGGGCCGCCCCAGCCCCTCGACGGCCACCCGTGCGCGATTGAAGGCGTGCGCCGGGACGCGCATGACGAGCGTTCCGTCGTGCACCTTCGTCCCGAACGACGTGCTGCGGCTGACATAGCCCCCGAACCGGAGCGCGATCTGGTTGGCCGCGTCCATCGCCTTCCCGAACCGGCCGTGGCGGACGCGCAGGTCGAGGGTGGCCGTCTTGATGACGGCCGAGGGGACGGGCACCGACGCATCCACGCGCACGCCGGTCGAGCCCGCCGACGCGGCGCTCCCGGAACCTTGCGCCGCCCCCGCCGGGGCGGCTGCGGCGCGGAGGATCTTGCCGTTCGCAGGTGCGAGGGCGGCGGCCTTTGGCGCGGCCCCGCCGCCCGATCCGCCTGTGGACGACCCCGAGCCGCCGGCACACCCCGCCGCGGCGCCGGCGAGCCCCGAGAGCACCACCGTCGCCGCCGTCACAACCGCCGCTCGCCGCATCACCGTCATCGCGCCACCCCTTCGCAGTCGATGTCACTCAGACGCGGGAAGCGGCCCGGCGGTTCCCCGATGCTGGTGTCTTCGCCGTGACGCGGCTGCGAGCGGCCCCGATAGCCGCCTCGACGGCCTGCCGGTCGGGGCCGCACACGAGGATCCACTCCGTGTTGCGCAGGTGGGACACCCGGCCCACCCGCTCGCCGGCGGGGTTGTGGATCCCGATCTGCGCGCCCACGTAGCGCTTGAAGTCGACGTGCAGCACGCCCACGTGGCCACGTCCGCGCAGGCGTTCCGCGACGGCGGCCGGATCGTGGAAGCCCTCGTCCGAGAGCGAGACGACGATCCACGGCGTCGGCAGCCGGCCGAGCAGGTCGTCGAGCGCCGTCCAGGCATCGCGGCGCGAGTTGTAGGCGCTCTTGCGCGTGCGGCAGTCCGACCGCTTGCACGCCACGCCGTAGTGCTCGGGCCGGTCGCCGCGGACGAGCGTCTCCCACACGTGGTAGTTGCCCAGGTAGGAGTGCTGGTTGTACGGCGGATCGACGTACGCCAGGTCGATCCCGGCAAGGGCGGGCGCGAGCTCGTTCGCGTCCGCACAGGTGACCGTGCCGGCCGGCCCCGCGATCGGCTCCGGCTCGCGCAGCTGGAGCGGGTTGGACGCGCGCGGCGCCCACCGCTTCAGGTAGGCCATCTGCACGCCGCAGGTGGAGTCGACCCGGTCGGCGGCCTCGACCAGGCTCGTCAGGAGCAGGCCCCGCTCGACGGGATCGAGCTCGAGCCGGTCGATCCCCGCCCGCGCGGCGTCGATGCGCATGCCGTTCTCCGGCCGGAAGTACCGCGATGCCCGGCAGAACGTCTCGGTCACGTAGCCGTCGACGGGCGGGAGCACCGCGAGCTCGGCCAGCAGGCGGCGCAGGCGAGCGCGGTCGACCGGGGCGCCGGCGGCGATGTAGGCCAGGCCGAACGCCTCCGAGAACGCGGTGACGTCGTTCGAGACGACGGCCAGGCCGCGGCGGCGCAGCTCCTGGCCGACCCGGGTCGTCCCCGCGAAGAGATCGACGGCCGATCGGGCCGGCAGGGCCGACGCCAGCGCGCCGATGACGGGCACCAGCGTCCGCTTCGACCCCAGGTACTTGATCACGGCCAGAACCTAGCCAGCCGCCCGGCCGGCGGGGGGTCAGGGCGTCGGGTTGGCGGGGTTGGTCGAGCTCGGCGTCGACTTGGCGAGCAGCTTGAACTGGGTGATCTGCTGCTCGAGCTGCCTGCGCTGCGCCTTGGTCAGGTTCGGGCTCAGCGCCACGTAGCGCTCGAGCGCCGTCGCCACGGTCGCGTAGCCCTGCGTGGCGTAGGCATCGCGGGCCAGCAGCAGCTGGTAGGAGGCGTTGCGCGGCGAGAGCTTGACGAGCTTCTGGCGGAAGCCCATCGCCTGGGCGAAGTCGGAGACGGCGCTCGACTCGAGGGTCGAGGCGACCGTGGTCGCCGGCTGGGCGAGGGTGGTCATCAGCGGATGCGTCAGCGCCGGCGCCAGCTTCAGCGAGCTGGCCGCGGTGGCGGTGCCGACCTGGGTGTAGGCCGCGGCGGCCGCCTGGGCCTGCTGCACCTTGGCTCGCCTCGGTCTGGCCGCGCTGCTCGAGCAGCGTCGCGGCGGCCGAGAGCGCGGTCTGGTTGTCCGGCTTCAGGCCCACGTAGGTCTGGAACGACGAGATCGCCTGGTCGGTCTGCCCGTCGGCCTGGTAGGCCCGGGCCAGCTGCAGCCACGCGTTGGCGTCCTTCGGGTGGGACTGCACCCGCGAGCTCAGGTCGGAGATCGACGTGCCGCTCGAGCCGCCCGTGTTGAACAGGTCGCCGAGGTTGATGCCGCTCGCGCCCTGGCCGATGCCCAGCGCGACGAATCCCAGCCCGAACATGAAGGCCAGGAAGATGAAGACCGGCTTCTGGGTGCGACGGATGCGTTCGAAGAGCACTGGATCAGCCCGGCTGCGCCTGGATCATCTTCGCCCGTGCGGCGGTGGCGCCGGGGATGTCCCGCTCGCCACGTCTGTAGCGTATCTCGCCGGCCACCATCGCAAGTGCGACCCGCTCGGGCGACCCGCCGTAGACGGCGGCCGTGACCGGGTCGTCCCAGGGCAGGAAGGCCGAGCCGGTCATGTCGAGCACGATCAGGTCGGCCGCCTTCCCGGGGGTGAGCGAGCCGATGGCCCCCGAGAGCCCGATCGCATCGGCCGCCCGCGCCGTCGCGAGCTCGAGCGCGGTCTGGGCCGAGAGCGCGTCCGCGCGGCCGGTGCGGGCCCGCTGGAGCATGACCGCGGTGCGCATCTCGGCCCACATGTCGAAGTCGATCGCCGACGAGGGCGAGTCGGTGCCGAGCCCCACCCGCACGCCGGCGTCCAGGAGGTCGGTCAGCGGGGCGATGCCGCACCCGAGCAGGGCGTTCGAGCGGGGGCAGTGCGCGACCGGGACGTCCAGCTCGGCCAGGAGGGCGATGTCGGCCTCGTTCGCGAGCACCGCGTGGATCGCGACGGTGTCGGGGCCGAGGACGTCGCGGAAGGCGTCCAGGTGCTCGGTCTCGCGGGTCGACTCGAGCAGGTGGGTCGCGACGGGCAGCCCCCGGCGGCGGGCGAGGGCGACCAGCATGGCGTAGTCGGAGTGCGTGACCGTGAACGGGGCGTGCGGCGAGACGCCGGCGGTCACGAGCTCCGAGACGGGCAGCGCGTCGAGCGCCGCCTCGATCCGGCCCTCGAGCCCCTCCCAGACGCTGAACCCCTCCAGGTAGACGATCGCCCGCAGGCCCGCCTCACCGGCCGCCTGTGCCACGGTGCCGGCGTAGCAGCAGTCCGCGACGGTGGTGACGCCGCCGGCCAGGCAGGCGGCCGCGCCGGCCCGGGCCTGGTCGAGCAGGTCGGTCTCCGACTGGGTGTCCTTGCGGCGGATGTGGTCGGCGATCCAGGGCGAGAACGGCATCCCGTCGCCGAACCCCGCCATGGCGGTGTACTCGAGGTGCGTGTGCGCGTTCACGAGGCCGGGCAGGATCACGGCGTCCGCGAACCGCTCGTCCTCGTCGCCGTTCGCCGGGCCGGACCGCGACGATGCGGTCGTCCTCCACCTCGACGCAGCCGTCGGCGATCGGCGGGCCGTCCACCGGGACGACCCAGTCGGCCCCGAGGATCACGCGAAGGGCTCGGACAGGATGTCGGAGATGCCCCGCTTGGGCTCGACGGCCTTCACGAGGAAGTAGGAGAACCAGTAGAGCACCAGCATCGGCAGGTACTCGGCGGTCATGGTGACGGGGTCGGTGCCCGGCAGCAGGGCGGCGATGACGGCCAGGACGACGACCGCCTCGCGCCAGCGCCGCTTCATCATCGACGAGCGCAGGATGCCGACCCGGCCCAGCATCATCATCACGACCGGCAGCTCGAACACGATCCCCATCGCCAGCTCGGTGTACGCCACGAAGTGGATGTAGTCGCTGGCCCGCGGCAGGTAGGTGATGACGTCGCTGTTGTAGTTCACGAGGAATCGCAGGGCGGCCGGCACGACGATGAACCAGCCGAACACGACGCCGATCAGGAACAGGCCCGGGATCATCAGGAGCATCGGCTTGATCGTGCGCTGCGACTCCTCGGAGAACGCCGGGATCACGTAGGCGTAGAACTGGTAGCTCAGGATCGGCAGGGCGATCAGGAGGCCGCCGTAGACCGAGATCGTGATCGCGTTGAAGAAGGCCTCGCCCGGCGCGAACGCCACCAGCTGGCGATGGTGCGCCGGGAGCGCGCTCGTCAGCAGGTGGTAGATGCGGTGGTTCTCGTAGTAGCAGGCGGCGACGGCCACCACGAGCACCGAGATCGAGACGATCAGACGTGTGCGCAGCTCATCCAGATGCTCGACGAGGGTCAGCTCGTCGTCCGGCCTTGCGCGCCGAATCCGCCCCATTGCGGATTACTCGCTCGCGCGAGGAGTCTGTTCGGGCGGTACGTACGCCGGTGGCGGCGTGTACGACTGCGGCGGCGTGTAGTTCGGCTGCGGCGGGTTGAGCGCCGACGCCTGATTCGTGGAGCCGCTGTCATGATCGTCGTTGCCCGTGATCCCGTCCTTGAACTCGCGGATCCCCTTGCCCAGCGAGCGGCCCGCCTCGGGCAACCGCTTGGGGCCAAGGAAGAGCAGCGCGACGACCAGGACGAGGATGACTTCGGGGATACCGAGTTGGAACGGCATTGTGCCTCCAGGGTAGCAGACCTCCGGAACGGGGAAAACCCCCGTTGGCTACACTTCGACGGCGTGTCCAATTCGGTTTGGATGCCGTTTTTCCCCGAAACCAAGGGACTCATGCCAGACCTGAGCATTCGTAATCTGCATGCCACGATCGACGGCGCGGAGATCCTCCGCGGCATCGACCTCGACGTCGACCGGGGCAGCGTGCACGCGATCATGGGGCCCAACGGCTCCGGCAAGTCGACCCTCGCCCACGTTCTCATGGGCCACCCGGCATACGAGGTGACGGAGGGCTCCGTCACGTTCCGGGGCACGGACGTGCTCGACCTGGAGCCCGACGAGCGCTCCCGGCTCGGCATCTTCCTCGCGTTCCAGTATCCGAGCGCGGTCCCCGGCGTGACCGTCGCGAACTTCCTGCGCATGGCCGTGAACGCGCACCGGCGCGGGGCCGGCGGCGAGGAGAACCCGATCCGCATCCCCGAGTTCCGCAAGCTGCTCCAGGAGAACATGGAGATGCTGAAGATCGACCGCTCGATCACGTCGCGGTATCTGAACGACGGCTTCTCCGGCGGCGAGAAGAAGCGCGTCGAGATCCTGCAGATGGCCATCCTGCGGCCGCAGCTCGCGATCATGGACGAGACCGACTCGGGCCTCGACATCGACGCGCTGCGCATCGTCTCGGAGGGCGTGAACAGCCTCTCCGGGCCCGACATGGGCGTCCTCGTGATCACCCACTACGCTCGCCTGCTCCACTACATCAAGCCCGACGTCATCCACGTGTTGGTCGACGGGCGCATTGTCCGGACGGGTGGCTCCGAGCTCGCAGACGAGCTCGAGCGCGACGGCTACGCACCGTACGGCATCGACGAGGAGGCGGTTCCCGTTGGCTAAGACCGAGCTCACCCCCAAGGAGGCCCAGGCCACGGCGCTGGGCGACTACAAGTTCGGCTTCCACGACGACATGGTGCCGTTCTTCCGCACCCAGCGGGGCCTGAACGAGGAGATCGTGCGCGAGATCTCGGCCTACAAGTCCGAGCCGGAGTGGATGACGGAGTTCCGGGTCAAGGCCTACCGCCACTTCGTGGAGCGCGAGCTGCCGAAGTGGGGCGGCGACCTCGGCCGGATCGACTTCGACAACATCTACTACTACCTGAAGCCCGTCGAGGAGCAGGCCCGCAGCTGGGACGACCTCCCGGACGGGATGCGGGAGACGTGGGACAAGCTGGGCATCCCCGAGGCCGAGAAGAAGTACCTGGCCGGCGTGGGCGCCCAGTACGAGTCCGAGGTCGTCTACCACAACCTGCAGAAGGACCTGGCCGACCAGGGCGTGCTGTTCGCGGACACCGACACCGGCCTGCGCGAGCACGAGGACCTCTTCCGCGAGCTCTTCGGCACGGTCATCCCGTACAACGACAACAAGTTCGCGGCGCTCAACTCGGCCGTCTGGTCGGGCGGCTCGTTCATCTACGTGCCGCCGGGCGTCAAGGTCGAGCTGCCGCTGCAGGCCTACTTCCGGATCAACGCCGAGAACATGGGCCAGTTCGAGCGCACGCTGATCATCGTCGACCGCGACGCCTACGTGCACTACGTCGAGGGCTGCACCGCGCCGATCTACTCGACCGACTCGCTGCACTCGGCCGTGGTCGAGATCATCGTCCGCGAGGGCGGGCGCTGCCGCTACACGACGATCCAGAACTGGTCGACGAACGTCTACAACCTCGTCACCAAGCGGGCCGTCGCCGAGAAGAACGCCACGATGGAGTGGGTCGACGGCAACCTCGGCTCGCAGCTCACCATGAAGTACCCGGCCGTCCTGCTCAAGGGCGAGGGCGCGCACGGCGAGGTGCTCTCGATCGCGTTCGCCGGCAAGGGCCAGCACCAGGATGCGGGCGGCAAGATCACCCACATGGCGCCGAACACGTCGTCGGTGATCACGTCGAAGTCGATCTCCAAGGACGGCGGCCGCAGCTCCTACCGCGGCCTCCTGCAGGTGAACGACGGCGCCGTCGGCTCGCGCTCCAAGGTGGTCTGCGACGCGCTCATCCTCGACGACGAGAGCCGCACCGACACCTACCCGTACATCGACATCAAGGAGAACGCGGTCGACATCGGCCACGAGGCGACCGTCTCCAAGATCGGCGACGAGCAGCTCTTCTACCTGATGAGCCGCGGCCTGACCGAGGCCGAGGCCTCGGCGATGGTCGTCTCGGGCTTCATCGAGCCGATCACCAAGGAGCTCCCGCTGGAGTACGCCGTCGAGATGAACCGGCTGATCCAGCTGCAGATGGAGGGGTCGGTAGGCTGATGGCGGGTGTGACGGTGTCGGAGCCCGCCTGGCTCGCGGGCAAGCGCGCGGCTGCGCAGGCGACGTACGACGCGCTGCCGGTGCCGTCGAACCGCGAGGAGGCGTGGCGGTTCACGAACCTGCGCGGCTTCGACCCGGAGGCCTTTGCCGCCCACCCGGGCGCGTTCGCGCTGGACGGCGAGGCGGGCGGGGCCACGTTCGTGCGCCTGACGGACGCCGTCGACTCGCACCCGGAGATCCTCGAGCGCCATCTGGGCTCGGTCGTCGCGGACGGCGAGAAGTTCTCCGCCGCAAACGCTGCCCGCTGGTCCGACGGCGTGCTCCTCCACGTCCCCGCGGGCGTCGCGGTGGAAGCGCCGCTGCGGTCGGTGCTCGAGCTGGTCGAGGAGGGGTCCGCCCTCTACCACCGCGTCCTCGTCGTGCTCGAGCGGGGCGCGAAGGCGACGTTCGTCGAGGAGTACCGCTCCGAGGTGCCCGGCTATCTGAACGTCGTGGTGGAGCTCGTGGTCGCAGACGAAGCCCACCTGGAGTACGTCACGATCCAGCACCACCACCCCGAGACGCACCAGTTCGGCACCCACCGCGCCACGGTCGGCCGCGACGCCGAGCTCGACTGGGTGGCCGCGGCGCTCGGCGGGACGCGGGCCAAGTCGCGCATGGAGAGCCTGCTCGCCGGCCCCGGCGCGCACGTCAAGGTCACCGGCGCCTACTACCTGACCGGGCGCGAGCACATCGACTACGACACCACCCAGGAGCATGCCGCCCCGAACACGACCTCCGACCTCGCTTTCAAGGGCGTCCTGGCGGATCGCTCGCGGGCGGTCTGGCGCGGGGTCATCCGGGTGGACAAGGGCGCGCAGAAGACCGACGCCTACCAGGAGAACCGCAATCTCCTGCTCTCCCCCGACGCGCAGGCGACGCCGATCCCCGGCCTCGAGATCGAGGCCAACGACGTGCGCTGCACCCACGGCGCGACCGTCGGCCAGGTGGACAGCGCCCAGATCTTCTACCTGATGTCCCGCGGGCTCGACCGGGCATCCGCCCAGCGGATGATCGTGCGCGGCTTCTTCGAGGATGTGCTCGACCGCATCGGCTCGACGCAGGCCCGCGAGCGGCTGGCCGCGGCGCTCGAGTCGCGCATCGGCTGACCGCCCGACCGGGCGCGCATACACTCACCGTATGGCGGTGCGGACAGAGACGCCGCTCGACGCGGCCCGGATCAAGCTCGACTTCCCCATCCTGGGCAAGCCGGTGCACGGCAAGCCGCTCGTCTACCTCGACTCCGCCGCGTCGTCGCAGAAGCCGCGTGCGGTGATCGACACGATCACCGACGTCTACGAGAACTCCTACGCCGCGGTGCACCGGGCGGTGTACGCGCTGGGCGAGGCCGCCACCGAGCGCTACGAGGGCGCCCGCGACACCGTGGCTGCGCTCCTGAACGCCCGTTCGCGGCGCGAGATCGTCTTCGTGCGCAACGCCACCGAGGGCCTGAACCTGGTCGCGTACGCCTACGGCGACAGGTTCGTCGGCGCGGGCGACGTCATCGTCACGACCGAGATGGAGCACCACTCCAACCTCGTCCCGTGGCAGATGCTCGCCCGCCGCCGCGGCGCGACGGTGCGCTATCTGGCGCTCACGAGCGACGGCCGCCTCGACCCGGAGTCGCTCGAGGAGCTCGCGGATCTCGAGAACGTGAAGCTCGTCGCGGCCACGCACGTGTCCAACTCGCTCGCGACCGTGAACGACATCCCGGCGCTCGCGGCGTGGGCGCACGAGCGGGGCGCGGTGATGGTCTGCGACGGCGCCCAGGCGGCGCCGCACATGCCCGTCGACGTGCGCGCGCTCGGCTGCGACTTCTACGCGATCTCCGGGCACAAGATGTGCGGCCCCGGCGCCGGGGCGCTGTGGGGTCGGGAGGAGCTCTTCGAGCGGATGGACCCGTTCATGACCGGCGGCGGCCAGATCGGGAAGGTCGAGCTCGACAACACGACCTGGAACGAGCTGCCGTACAAGTTCGAGCCGGGCGTGCCGCCGCTGGCCGAGGTGGTCGGCTTCGGCGCCGCGATCGACTACGTCACCGGGATCGGCCTCGAGGCCATCCACGCCCACGAGCAGGCCCTCGTGCGCTACGGCTGGGACGTGCTTTCGGCCATCCCCGGCGTGACCGTGTACGGGCCGCCGCCGCCCGACCGGGCCGGCATCCTCTCGTTCACCGTCGCGGACGTGCACCCGCACGACGTCGCCCAGGTGCTCGACTCCGAGGCGATCTGCGTGCGCGCCGGGCACCACTGCACCCAGCCGGCGATGCGCCGCTTCGGGCTGATCGCGACCGCCCGCGCGAGCGTCTACCTCTACAACACGGTGGAGGACTTCGACCGGCTGGTGTCGGGTATCGAGAAGGTCAAGCGCACGTTCAGCGTGTAGGCGCCGCGCAAACCGGGGTCTGACCCCGAACGTCGGCCGGTACACTTTCTCCACAGACCATGGACGACTTCTACCGCGAGAACATCCTCGACCACTACCGCAACCCGCGCAACAGCGGGCATCTCGACGCGCCGTCGGCCACGGCCGAGGGCGTGAACCCGCTCTGCGGCGACGAGCTGTCGGTGGAGCTCGACATCGAGGACGACGTCGTCCGCGAGGTGCGCTTCAACGGCCGCGGATGCGCCATCAGCCAGGCGGCGGCGTCGATGATCTCGGACGTCGTCATGGGCAAGACGGTCACGGAGGTCGGCGCGCTCGGGCGCGACGACGTCCTGGAGGAGCTGGGGATCCCGCTGACGCCGATCCGGCTCAAGTGCGCCCTGCTCTCCGTGAACGTGCTCAAGGTCGCCCTCGGGCGCACCCCGGGAGATGACGACCGCGAGATCGAGTGGAGATCGCAGTAGGGCCGATCGAGGCGATCCCCGAGGGGGGCGTCAAGATCGTCCAGTCAGGCTCGCTCTTCGTCGGTGTCTACCGCATCGACGGCACCCTGTACGCGATCGAGGACCGCTGCAGCCACGACGACGGCCCGCTGTGCGAGGGCGAGCGGGAGGGCTTCTGCGTCGTCTGCCCCCGTCACGGCGCCCGCTTCGACCTGCGCACCGGCGCCGTCCTGTCGCTGCCCGCCACCGAGGACGTGGAGGCCTTCGAGGTCGTCGTCCGGGACGGCGAGGCGTTCGTCGTCGCATAGACTTCGTCGCATGGAGCAGCTGTCCGAGGCCACGCAGGAGTACCTTGAGAGCATCTACTGGCTGTACGAGGCCGGCATCGACCGCACCCAGGCGAACCTCGCCCGGGCCCTGCAGGTGTCGCAGCCCTCGGCCAGCGAGATGCTGCGGCGCCTGACCGACGACGGCCTCGTCAGCCGTGACGACCACAAGCTGATCCAGTTCACCGACCGCGGCCGCGACGTGGCCGCCCGGATCGTGGCCCGGCACCGCACCGTCGAGGCCTACCTGGTGAAGGTGATGGGCATCCCGTGGGACGAGGTGCACGAGGAGGCCCACGCGATGGAGCACTCCATCTCCCCCCGGCTCGAGACGAAGATGCTCGAGATGATCGGCGAGGTGCGGACGTGCCCGCACGGCCATCCGATCGGCGACTACCCGCGCGAGCCGGGCGAGGCGCTGCCGGCCGTGCCGGTCGGCAGCGAGCTGATCGTCCTGCGGCTCGAGAACGAGGCCGAGGAGATGCTCCACTACCTGAAGCAGCACGGCGTCGAGCCGGGCCGCCGCTACACGGTCAGCGAGCGCCGCGGCCACGGCGACGAGGCGGTCACCGAGCTCGTCGACATCGACGCCGGCACCACCCACGAGGTGGACGACCGGCTCGCCCGCACCGTCTCGGTGGTGGTCTCGAGCCGCGGCGACGGGGCCGTCTCGGACGTCGTCGAGGCCGGCGCCGAGCTGCAGCTGCTCGGGCCGACCCGCTGGGGCATGTAGGAACCTGCCGCCCCTTTCGGACGTCGTCATCGGTTGCTACGATGTCGATACCGCGGAAAGGAGGTGGTCCGACTTGTTAGACGGTTCAAGACGGGCGAGTGGAGGTGCTCGCGGGTAGGGGCGAATCCCTGAACCCACGGGGAATCGCTGCAGCCGGCGTTGGGATAGCCTCCGCCACCTCCTAGGTGCGCGGGCTCGGCAATCGCCGCTACCCAATCCACGCGATATCACCGACGGCGGGGCGTACGGGCCAAGGCCTGTGCGCCCCGCTGGTGCGTTAAGGAGCCGGCGACTGTCGTTGAGCGCGCAAGGATCGTGCTAGCGTGCGCCCATGCCGGTGCTGCGGATCATCATCGCGAGCACGCGCCCCGGCCGGGCCGGGCTCCCGGTCGCGAGCTGGTTCATCGAGGTCGCCCGCGCCCACGGCGGGTTCGACGTCGAGGTGACCGACCTCGCCGAGCTGGCCCTGCCGTTCATGGACGAGCCGAAGCATCCCCGCCTGCGCGAGTACACCCACGCGCACACGCGCGCGTGGAGCGAGACCGTCGCCGCGTCCGACGCCTTCGTGTTCGTCATGCCGGAATACAACTTCGGCATCACCGCGCCGCTCAAGAACGCGATCGACTACCTCCACCACGAGTGGCACGACAAGCCGGTCGGGTTCGTCAGCTACGGCGGCATCGCGGCCGGCACCCGGGCGGTGCAGATGACGAAGCAGATCGTGTCGGCGGTGAAGATGCTGCCCGTCTACGAGGCGGTCTACATCCCGTTCGTCGCCGGCCGGATCGAGGACGGGCGCTTCACGCCGACGGACGCGACGCAGGCCGCGGCGGGCGCGCTCCTGGACGAGCTCGTCCGGGTCGAGCCGGCGCTGCACACGCTGCGCGCGCGGCATCCGCTCAGCGGGTATAGGCCTCGGCCATCGAGGCCGGGTCGATGCCGAGCTCGCTCCGCATCGGGCCGATGTCGCACTCGGTGCCCGCGAGCAGCATCGTGATCTGATCGGGCGTGACCCGCAGCGGCGGGGGCAGATGACGCAGCAGGATGCGTGCCTGCGCGCGCATGAGCCCGGCCGGCACGTGCACCTTGGGATGCGGCCTGCGGCCGGTGTCGCGGGCGATCTCGTCCAGCAGGTCGTCGAACGCGAAGACCTGCGGGCCGCCCAGCTGGTAGCGCTTGCCGATCGTCTCGGGGCGTTCGAGCGCGCGCGCGAAGGCGGCGGCCACGTCGCCCGCCCACACCGGCTGGTGGCGGTAGCGGCCGTCGCCGATCACGGGGGTCAGCGGCATCCGCACCAGCCGCTCGAACTCGGCGAACGCGCCGCCGCCGCGGGCGAACACGAAGCTCGGCTCGAACACCGTCCAGTCGAGGCCGCTCGCGGTCACCGCCTGCGCGCCCTTCCACTTGCTGCCCCAGTAGCCGGTCAGCGGTGCGTGCTCCTCGGTCACGCCGAGCGCGCTCATGTGCAGGAAGCGGCGCACGCCGTTCGCTTCCGCTGCCGCGACGGCGTTGGCGGGGCCCTGCGCGTTCACCGCCTCGAACTGCTCCGGGCTCCCGTCGAGGATCGCGACCAGGTGGACGATCGCGTCGGCGCCCTGCGCCGCCCCCTCGAGCGAGGAGGGGTCGGTGACGTCGCCGCCGGTGCGGCGCGAGAACCGCACCACGTCGTGGCCGTCGGACTCGAGCCGTTCGGCGACGCGGGTGCCGATGAAGCCGCTCGCTCCGGTGACGAGCACCCTCACTGCTTGTAGCCGGGCTCGAAGTTGAGGTAGTACTTGCTCGGCGTCGGCTCGGCCTGGCCCTGGTACTTGCTCCCCAGCCGCCCGGAGCCGTACGGGTGCTCGGCGGGGGTCGTGAGGGTGTGGAAGCTGAGCTGGCCGATCCGCATGCCCGGGTAGACCGTGATCGGGAGGTTGGCCATGTTCGCGAGCTCGAGGGTGATGTGGCCGTCGAAGCCGGCGTCGATGATCCCGGCCGTCTGGTGGACGACCAGGCCCAGCCGGCCGAGCGAGCTCTTGCCGTCGAGCGACGCGACGATGTCCGCCGGCAGCGTCACCCGCTCGGCGACGACGGCGAGCACGAACTCGCCGGGGTGGAGGATGAACGGCTCGTCGTCCGAGACGGTGACGAGCTCGGTGAGGTCGTCCATCGGCCGCTTCACGTCGATGTAGGCGTAGCGCGAGTTGCGGAAGACGCGGAACGCGCTGCCCACCCGGACGTCGATGCTGCCCGGCTGCACCATGGCGTCGTCGAACGGATCGATCCCGATCCGGCCGGCGGCCACCTCCTCGCGGATCGACCGGTCGGACAGCACCATTCGCGGGATTGTACCGAGTGCCGTCTGCTATTTTTGCGGGAGAGAGCGGTGACCGGCGCCGGCAGGCCCGCTGCGGAATTCTGCACGAGGGGGAGGGTGAGCCATGCCACGCACGGTCGATCTGCGCACCGAGATTCCAGGCCCGAAGTCGCGCGAGATCATCGCGCGCAAGGAGCGTGTGGTGGCTGACGCGAAGAGCCTGCTCGCGCCGTTCGTCATCGATCGCGCCCACGGGTGCGTCATCACGGACGTCGACGGGAACACGTTCCTCGACTGGTCGGGCGGCATCGGCTGCCTGAACGTCGGCCACACGAACGCGGCGGTGTCCGAGGCGCTGCACGCCCAGGTGGAGCGGTTCCTGCACACCGACTTCACGATCGTGCCCTACGAGTCGTACGTCGAGCTGGCCGAGCGGATCACCGCCCGCAGCCCGATCGCCGGACCGAACAAGGCGGCGTTCTTCAACTCGGGCGCCGAGGCGGTCGAGAACGCGGTCAAGATCGCCCGCCACGCCACCGGCCGGCCGGCCGTGATCGCGTTCGAGGGCGCGTTCCACGGCCGCACGCTGATGGCCATGTCGCTCACGTCGAAGCAGCACCCGTACAAGGCCGGCATGGGCCCGTTCGCCCCCGAGGTCTACCGGGCGCCGTTCCCGAACCCGTACCGCTGGGAGGGCGACGACCCGGCCGGCGAGGCGCTCGACGCGCTCCGCCGCATGCTGGTCACCCACGTCGCCCCCGAGGCCGTGGCCGCGATCGTCTTCGAGCCCGTCCAGGGCGAGGGCGGGTTCGTCGTGCCGCCCGTCGAGTGGGTGCGCGGGCTGCGCGAGCTCGCGAGCGAGCACGGGATCATCCTCGTCTGCGACGAGGTGCAGTCCGGCTACGGCCGCACCGGCAAGATGTTCGCCGTCGAGCACTTCGGCATCGAGCCCGACCTGATCACCATCGCGAAGTCGATGGCGGCCGGCGTCCCCATCTCGGGGGTCTTCGGCCGGGCCGAGCTGATGGACGCCGCGCCGGACAGCTCGATCGGCGGCACCTTCGTGGGCTCGCCGCTCGGCTGCGCCGCCGGCCTGGCCGTCCTCGACGAGATCGACGACAAGGGGCTGCTCGCACGCGGCACCGAGATCGGCGAGCGCATCCGCAGCCGCTTCGACGAGTGGGCGGCGCGGCACGACAACATCGGCGAGGTGCGCGGCCTGGGGCCGATGCTCGCGATCGAGTTCGTGACCGACCGGGCCTCGAAGACGCCGGCGCCCGACATCGCCACGGCCGTCCACGAGCACGCCGTCCAGTCGGGGCTGCTCCTGCTCAAGGCGGGCATCCACGGCAACTGCGTCCGCGTGCTGGTCTCGCTGGTCGCGACGGACGACCAGATCGCCGAGGCGCTCGACATTTTCGGCGCGGCCATCGAGCAGGCTGTGGGTGCGCCGAACCTCGCCACCACAGCCGGATAGCCCCCTCCGGACGGTAATTGTTAAGAGAATTCACCGGACTTAAGGAGTCCGGAAGGGTTCCGTTAACGGCGAACCGCTCCGCGAGGCGCAGGGGTACGGTCTCCCCACTCGAGGCGCAAGGAGGGGTCCGTGAGGTTTCGTGTGGCAGGGATGACGCTCGTGGTGATGCTCGCACTGCTCGTCCCGACCACCGCATCGGCCTTCACGTCGGTACCCGCCTTCCGCTCCGCCCTGCAGCGGCGCATCAACACCTTCCGTGCCGAGTACGGCCGGGCGCCCATCCACCTGAACGTGCGGCTCGAGCGGGCCGCGCAGGCGCACTCGAACGACATGGCGCAGCACAATGACTTCTCGCACTCGAGCTCGAGCGGCACCAGCTGGGCGGCCCGGATCCGCTACTGGGGCTACCGGGGCGGCTGGATCGGCGAGAACCTCGCCGTCGGCAACGTCACCGCCCGCACCGTCATGGCGATGTGGAAGGCGAGCCCGCCCCACCGCGCCAACCTGCTGAACGGCCACTTCGGAGCCGTCGGCATCGGCGCCCACGCCGGCAAGTACGCCGGCCGCGCCGCCTACTACGTCACGTCCGATTTCGGCGGCTGAGCCGCCCACCTCGGCCATACCAGTCTCTTCCAGCCGCTGCCTTCTCGTGAGGTGCTCAAGCGCGGCCGCGACCGACCGAATACACGGGAGGATAATTCGCAGTTCATCTATAGCACAGGGCAGGAATGGCAGAGTTTCACGTCAAACGGATCACGCTCGCCAGCGGCAAGGTGGTGGAGCTGGTCTATCTCCAGACAGGGTGGGCCGAGACGACCCCTGTCGAGGCCGACGCGACCGCGGAACCGCGGCTTCGCGTCCGCCGCATCGAGCTCTGCCCGCAGTGCGGCTCCGACCGGGTGCACCCGCTCGACTGGCGCGAGGTCGAGGACATGCGCTGGGAGCTGGACGTGCGCTGCCCGGACTGCCGCTGGAGCGGCGGTGACGTGTACGAGCAGCCCGAGGTGGAGCGCTACGACGACGTGCTGCTCGCGGGCGCGGGCGACCTGACCGAGGAGCTCGAACGCATCACGCGCGAGAACATGGCCGAGCACCTCGAGCGCTTCCGCGCCGCCCTCGATGCGGACGCGATCACCCCGTTCGACTTCTGAGCCCATGAATACCCGGTGCCAGGCACCGGATATCACGCTAGTGGCGCAGGTGCTGCTGCTCGCGGTGGCGCTCGAGCGCGGCCTCGATCAGCCTGTCGAGCAGCTGGGGGTAGGTGACGCCGGTGGCCTCGAACAGCTTGGCGTAGACGCTCGTCTCGGTGAAGCCGGGAATCGTGTTGATCTCGTTCACGACGACGTCGCCCGCGTCGGTGATGAACATGTCGATCCGGGCCATGCCCTCGCACTGGCAGGCCTTGAAGGAGTCCAGCGCCACCCGCTGCACCTCCTCCGCGAGCTCCGGTGCGATGTCGGCCGGCGCCTCGAGGTCCATGCCGCCGGGCTCGTACTTGGCGGCGTAGTCGTACCACTCCGAGTTCACGTGCAGGCGGCCGGGGACGCTGACGAGCGGGTCGTACGTGCCGAGCACGCCGCACTCGACCTCCATCCCGTGCACCATCGCCTCGATCAGCACCTTGGAGTCGTGCTGGAAGGCCAGGTCGAGCGCGGGTGCGAGGCCGTCGATGTCGGTCACCTTGCTGATGCCGACGCTCGAGCCCAGCCGGGCCGGCTTGACGAAGCACGGCAGCGTGATCTCGGCGGCCGCGAGCATCGCCTCGACGTCCGTGTCGAGCACCGTATGGGCCTCGAGCGTGACGCTGCGGGCGGTGGCGATGCCGTTCGCGCCCAGCACGACCTTCACCATCGCCTTGTCCATCGTGAGCGCCGACGCGAGGACGCCGGAGCCGACGTACGGGACGCCGAGCATCTCCAGCATCCCCTGCAGCGTCCCGTCCTCGCCGTAGGGGCCGTGCAGCATGGGCACGACGACGTCGATCTGGCCGACCGCGCGGGCCTGGCTGAGCGTCCCGCCGGCGCGGGGGATGACGCTGCGCGAGTTCGAGCCCGGGTCGAGCGCGAGCCGCTCGCCCTCGGCGGCAGGCGCCTCCAGCTGCCAGGAGCCGTCGCGGTCGATGGTGACGCCGACCACGTCGTAGCGGTCGGGGTCGAGTGCCGCGGCGACGGACGCGCCCGATGCGAGCGAGATCTCGTGCTCCGAGCTGCGGCCGCCGGAGAGGACGGCCACCCGCAGGCGGACGACCTCGCTCACGTCGAGGGCGGCGGGCCGCCGCAGGTCGGGTCGCTGGGCCGGAACTTGGTCACGGTGATGGTCACGGTCGAGCCGCGCGGCGCCGTCGGGCCGTTCGGGCTCTGCGCCTGGACGATGTTGTTCTTGCTCTGGTCGTTGCACTCGGGCTGCTGGATCACCGAGATCTTGAACCCGGCCGAGCTGAGCTCCTGCTTGGCCTGGCCGACGGGGTCGCCGACGACGGCCGGGAGGGTCGTCTGGCCGGGACCGCTCGAGATGAAGACGGTGACGTTCGTCTGCTGGGCGACCCGGGTGACGCCGCCCAGGCTGGTCGCGAACGCCGTTCCCGTCTCCGCCGAGCTGGAGCGGTTCTGGCAGTTGGCCTTGAGCGTGACCTTCTGCAGCGCCTTCTTGGCGTCGTCGCATGAATCCCCGATGACCGAGGGCACCTGCACGAACCCGCTCGCGATCTTCAGGATGACGGTCGAGCCGGTGTCCGCCGTCATGCCCTCCTTCGGCGTGCTGCCGATGACGACGTTCTGCGCTGCCTTGGGTGAGTCGATCGCGACGGGTGTTCCCGCCACGAGATGGGCTCCCTGGAGCGCTGTTTGCGCTGACAGCAGCGACAGCCCCTTCACCTTCGGCACCGTGACGCTCTTCGGACCGTTGCCGACGCGCAGCGTCACGACGGCGCCGTTGGACACGCCGGATCCCGGTGTGGGATCCGTGCTCACGACCTTGTTCAGCTGGGTGAAGCTCGACTTCGTGGGCACGCAGCGCCCGGTGAGCCCGTCCGCCTTCAGCGTCGACTTCGCCTGGTTGCACGTCTGGCCGATCACCGACTGCGGCACGGTCTTGTCGCTTCCGGAGAGCATCGAGTAGACGACGAACCCGGCCACGGCCGCGAGGGCGAGCAGGAGAAGGACGAGCACCCAGGGCCAGGCGCTGCGGCGCGGGGCCGGCCGGTCGGGCGGCGGAGGCGGCGGCTGGCGCATGACGCTGGTCGCACCGTCGGCCGCTCCCCCGATGACGCGGGTGGCCTCGCCGGCGGCGATCACGCGCGTCGCCTGCTGGGTGTCTGCCGACGCCGACTGGCCGCGGCTGACGCGCGCGAGCTCCTCGGACATCTGCTTCGCCGACGAGAACCGCAGCGCCGGGTCCTTGGCCAGCGCCCGCATCACCACCTGCTCCATCGCCGGCGAGACGAGCCGGTTTCGCCGGTTCAGCGGCGGCGGCGTGTCCGCGACCTGCTTCATCGCGATGTCGACGGCCGACTCGCCCGTGAACGGCAGGTCGCCGCACAGCATCTCGTAGAGCACGACGCCCATCGAGTAGATGTCCGACTCCGGCCCGACGGCGAGGCCCCGGGCCTGCTCCGGGGACAGGTACTGGGCGGTGCCCACGATCGAGCCCACCTCGGTCATCTGCTGCGTGTTGGCGGCGCGGGCGATGCCGAAGTCCGTCACCTTGAGCCGGCCCTCGTCGGTCAGCACCATGTTGTGCGGCTTCACGTCGCGGTGGATCACCCCCTGGCGGTGGGCGGCCTCGAGCGCCGCCAGCGCCTGGGTGGCGTAGTTGATCGCCTCCGGCTCGGGCAGCGGCGCCCGCCGGGTGATCTCCTCCTTCAGCGTCGGCCCGTCCAGGTACTCCATGGCGATGTAGGACGTCCCCATCGCCTCGCCGCGGTCGTAGACGGTGACGATGTTGGGGTGGCGCAGGCTGGCGGCCGCCGCCGCCTCGCGCCGGAACCGCTCGACGAAGGCGGCGTCGCGGGCGTAGCGGTCGGACAGGACCTTGATCGCGACCTTGCGCCCGAGCGACTGGTCGGTGGCGAGGTAGACGTCCGCCATGCCGCCGGAGCCGATCTGGCGCTCGATCACGTAGCGGCCGTCGAACAGCTGCCCGATGAGGGAGAAGGCGCTCACGAAGCCGCTACTTTGCCACGCCCGGCCCGAGGTACGCCTCGATCACCTTGGCGGCGATGGGCGCGGCGATCTGCCCGCCGAACTCCGGCGTGCGCTCCACGACGACCGCGACGGCGATCTTGGGATGCTCGGCGGGCGCGAATGCGATGAACCAGGCGGTGTTGAGCCCGTTCACGCCCGTCTCGGCCGTCCCGGTCTTGCCGGCGACGTTCAGGCCGAGCACGTTCGCGGCCGTGCCGGTGCCCTCGTCGACCACGTTGCGCATGTCGTTCGTGAGCTCCGCGGCCGACTGCGGTGACATCACCCGCTCGACCTGCTGGGGCCTGCCGGTGTAGACGGTGCGGCCGCCGGGGGTGACCACCTTGTCGACCAGGTTGGGCGCCATGCGCACGCCGCCGTTCGCGACCGTCGCCGCCACCGTGGCCATCTGCAGCGGGGTCACCCCCAGCCGCTCCTGGCCGATCGCCACCCTGCCGACGTCGATGGGCGCGCCCGGCGGGAGCATGCGGCCGTTCGAGTAGACGCCGCTCGGGTTCATCTCGTCGGTGGGGTACGAGAGCGGAGGCAGCCGGTAGAACCCGTACTTCAGCATCGTGTCGTCGAGCCTGGTCTGCCCCACCTTCTGGCCGAGCTGGGCGAAGTAGGTGTTGACCGAGTTGGTGAGCGCGGTGTTCAGGTCGATCGTGCCGAAGCTCTCGGTGCCGGCGTTGCAGAGCTGGTGGCCCTCGTCGACGATGCAGTGACCGCCCGCGTCGATCTCGAGCTGCTGCGGGCCGAACCCGGCGTTGAGCGCCGCGGTCGCGGTCACGATCTTGAACGTCGAGCCCGGGGCGTAGAGCCCCTGCGTGGCCCGGTTCAGGAGCGGCGCTCCGCCCTTCGCGGTGAGCCGGGAGAAGTTCTGGTCGACCTTGGTCGGATCGAAGCTCGGCGAGGAGTACATCGCCACCACCCGGCCCGTGCTGGGCTCCATCGCCACCACGGCCCCGGTCAGGCCCTGGCCCTCGAGCCCCTGCTGCGCGGCCTTCTGGGCGGGCACCGACAGGCTGGTGATGACGTTGTCGCCGGTGACGGTCTCGCCCCGCAGCGTCGAGCCGATGTTCGAGATGACGGTGGCGAGGTCGGAGTTCGACGCCGTCAGGTACGGGTTCTCGCTCAGCTCGAGGGCGGTGCGGCCGTCGCCGACCGTGTTGTACCCGACGGCATGCGCGAAGAGCGGTCCGAACGGATAGCGGCGGGTGTAGAGCGTGAGCCCGTTGTGGTGCACCGCCTTGTTGTGGGCGAGGACGGTGTGCCCGTTGGCGGCCAGGATCAGCCCGCGCCGGATCTGCAGCTGGCGGTAGACGAGCCGGGCGTTGTCGCGGCGGTCGGCCAGCGACGAGGCCGCCCAGATCTGCCAGTAGGCGGTCATCGTGATCAGGAGGGCGATCCCGACGGCCACCAGCCGGAAGAGGGTGTTGATCTGGCGGTTCACGTCGTCCGCCGCGTCGCGGCCCGGTCGGACACCATCAGGAGCAGCGCCAGGACGAGGAAGTTGGACACGATCGACGACCCGCCGTAGCTCACGAACGGCAGCGTCACGCCGGTCAGGGGGATCAGCCGGGTGATGCCGCCGACGATCAGGAACGCCTGCAGCGTGAACGAGAACGTGAGCCCGCAGGCGAGCAGCTTCGAGAAGCTGTCGTCGGCGAGCGTCGCGATCTTGAAGCCGCGGTAGGCGAAGAGCAGGTAGATCAGGAGCAGCCCCGCAGCGCCGGCGAGGCCGGTCTCGTCCGACCAGGCGGCGTAGATGCCGTCGGTCTGGACGGCCGGGATGATCGTCTGGCCGTGGCCGATCACCTGCAGGCTGCGACCGAGCCCGGTGCCGAAGACGCCGCCGTCGGCGATGGACTCGACCGACTGCACCACCTGGTAGCCGGTCGTGTGCGCATGCGACCAGGGGTCGATCCAGATCGAGAAGCGCTCGCGCACGTGCGGGATCGCCTCGTAGACGAACAGCGAGCCGACCGCGAACGTCGCCAGGCCGAGCACCGTGTACAGATGCCGCCCGGTGGCGACGTAGATCATCGCCAGGAAGATGCCGAAGAGGAGCAGCGCCGAGCCGAGGTCGTTCATGACGGCCAGGACGCCGAGCGAGATCGCCGCCATCAGCGCGAGCGGGCCGAGGTGGCGGGCCGCGGGGATGTCGACCCCGAGCACCCGCCGGCGGGCGTACGTCAGCACCTCGCGGTTCTCGCGCAGGTAGCCGGCCAGCGAGATGACCAGCAGGAGCTTCACGAACTCGCCCGGCTGCACCTGCACGCCGCCGATGCGGATCCACAGCCGGGCGCCGTTGACCGTCGTCCCGGCGACCATGGTGAACAGCAGCAGGCCGACCGCGACGGTTGCGAGCGAGTACTTGTAGGCCTCCAGGCGGCGGTGGTCGCCCAGGACGAAGATCAGCCCCAGGAAGCCGATCAGCCCGATGACGATCCACACCGACTGGTCGCGGGCGAGCGTCGGCTGGAGCCGGTAGATCTCGGTCAGCCCGAGCCCGGAGAGGAGCGCCGCGAGCGGCAGCAGCCACGGGTCGGCGTTGGGCAGCCCCGCCCGCACGCCGATGTGGGCGACGGCGAACAGGGCCAGGAAGACGCCGGCGTAGACGAGCGAGGTGCTCGAGATCTGGTTCTGGCGGGCGGTGTAGACCGACGCGAAGCCGATCGCGGTCAGCATCCCCACGAGTACGAGGTTCGTGAGCTCGCGCAGGCGGACGGATCTCACGGGCTCGCCACCTCGTAGGGGCGCAGCGTCGACATCGCGGAGGAGTCGCTGCGCAGCGTGTGGTCGAAGAGCGTCTTCCGCTGCCTGGGAGTGAGCGTCGCGTAGCTGACCGTCGACTCGTAGACGACGTGGTAGAGGTGGACGCCGAACGGCAGGTCGACGGGGACGCCCTGGTAGACGGCGACCCGGCCGGTGGCCGTGTCCGCGCCGATGAAGTGGCTCTCGCGCAGGCCGGCGACGGCCGCGACGGCCAGCCCGAGCGTCAGCACGCCGGCGCCGATGAACGCGACGATCGTGCGCGCCCGCGGGCCTCCGCCGTCGTCTCGGTCATCGTCGATCCCGGAGGGCAGGATGTGCGTGCGGCCCGCTTCGGCCGGCTCGGCGTCAGCCTCGGCGGCGATCTCGCCGACGCGGAACACGATCGCGGTCACGTTGTCCTCGCCGCCGCCCGCGAGCGCGGCCCGGACGAGGTCGCGCGCGATCGCCGCGGCCGCCCCGCCGCCGGCGAGGATGTCGGCGATCGTCGCCTCGGGCACCATGGTGTTCAGGCCGTCGCTGCAGAGCAGGAACACGTCGCCGTCCTGCGCGTGCACCGCGAACGTATCGACCTCGACCGACTCGTCCGTCCCCAGCGCCCGGGTGATCACGCTGCGCTGGGGGTGGCGCTCGGCGTCGGTCTCGGACAGCTCGCCCTTGCGCACCAGCTCGCCGACGAGCGAGTGGTCGTCGGAGAGCCGCTGCAGGCTGCCGTCGCGGAGCAGGTAGGCGCGGCTGTCGCCGACGTGGGCGAAGGCGATGGTGCCCGTGTCGTCGATGAGCGCCGCGGTCACCGTCGTCCCCATTCCCGGCCGCGTCCGGGTCGGAGCGTGACCGCTCGAGGATGAGGCGGTTGGCCGTGCGGATGGTCTCGCGCAGCACGTCGGTCGGCGTATCGCCGATCAGGTCGGCCTGGGCGAAGGCCTCGGCGCACATGCGCGACGCGATCTCGCCCGCCTGCGCGCCGCCCATGCCGTCGGCGACCATGAACAGGGGCGAGCGCATCAGATAGGAGTCCTCGTTCGAGCGGCGGACGTTGCCGGTCTGGGTGACGCCGGCGGAGTCGACGATCCCGAGGCTCATGCGTCGGCCCGGTATGTGAGCTGGGTCTGGCCGATGGTGACGACGTCGCCGGCGACGAGGCGGCGGACGCCGACCAGCCGGTCGCCGTTCACGTAGGTGCCGTTCGTCGAGCGCAGGTCCTCGACGATGTCGCCGTCCTGGGCGCGGCCGAAGCGGGCGTGCCGGCCCGAGGCATACCCGTCCGAGCCGAGCGGGATGTCGAGCTCGGCGTCGCGGCCCGCGACCAGGTCGCGGCCGATCTCGATGCTCGTCCCGGCCACGAGCTCGGGGCTCTGGACGACCACGAGCCGGCCGGCCGACCGGGCCGGCTCGGACCTGGCGGCGGGCTTCACCGGGCGCAGCACCATGCTCTCCTGGCCGGCGGTCATGTCGCGGGAGGCGACCCGGATCACGCGCCAGATGAAGAGGTACAGGAGGACGACGAAGCCCACCTGGAGGAGCAGCAGGAGCTGCTTAACCAAGGCGACGCTCGAACGTGAGCCTGGTCGTGCCCACGCCGATCACGTCTCCGTTCATGAGCGACGTCTCGCCCACCCGCTGGCCGTTCACCTCGGTGCCGTTGGTCGATCCCAGGTCGACCAGCGAGAAGCCCTCGCCCAGGCGGCGGATCTCGGCGTGGCGACGCGACACGTTGGGGTCGTCGACGACGACGTCGCACCCGCTGGAGCGGCCGATGACCGTGACGCCCTGGTCGAGCGACAGGTCGCGGCCGTCCCACAGGAGCACCGCCTGCTCTCGCGGCGGCGGCGCGGGCTCGGGCTCCGGCTCCGGCTCGGGCTCCGGCTCGGGCGCGTAGACCATGGTCGCGCTGGTCAGGGGCGGGTCGGGGATCGGAGGCATCACGGGCGGCACGTCGAGCGGCGCGGCTGGCGCAGGTGGCGCCGGCGGCACGTCGGGCACGGCGACCGTCGCGGACGGGCCGGGCTGGCCATCCGGGGCGTCCTCGGCACCGACGGCGATGCCGAACATCCCGACGGTCAGGTCGGGCTCGGACTCGAGCGTGACGACGGGGCGGGTCGCGGTGCTGTAGCCCTCGCGGCGGGCGTGCTCGACGAGATACTCCGCGAGCTCGTTGCACATCTGCGTCTCGTAGGCCGCGAACTGCTCGCGATCGGCCGGGTTCAGGTAGACGGTGTACGTGTTCGGGACGTAGACGCGGTGAATCGAGATCGTGCGGTGGTCGTCCATCTCCTTGGCGAGCTTGCGGGCCAGCTCGACGGGTTGCACCGACGATCGGAACGTGCGACCGAAGAGGCCTTCGACAAGGCCCCCGATCTTCCGTTCGATGTCGCGGAAAACGCTCACGGTGGGCAGCCGAGACGGGATGTTCGGGTCAGCCGCCACGCTCGGGATGTGGTCCGGCGACTGCCCAGACGGCGGGGATTATAGCTGTGAGGACCGCCGCGATCTCCGCACCGAGGCCCCCCGCGCCGCTCGCGAGCAGCTGGGGGATCCCGATGGCTGCAAGCCCGAAACCGAGGCCCCAGAGGCACACCGCCTGCACGCGCCGCTCGCTCCACCAGGCGAACGGCAGCAGCACGGCGAACGCGGCCATCGCGACGACCGTGGCGGCCAGCGCCGGGTCGCGGTCGATCACGTGCAGGTAGGCGAAGGGGCTGTTCGCGCCGGCCAGGCCCGCGGAGAGGCGCGCGGTCGCCCAGCCGCCGCACACCGCGGCCACGATCGCGCCCGCGGCAGCCTCGGCCGCCCGCCGCCCTCGCGTCGGCGCGGTCGCGGCGACGAGGACGATTGCGGTCCCCATCCCCACGAGCGCCAGCGGGACGGCGGCGAGCGGCGCCAGGCAGCGGCGGCCCGGGTTGCGGCGTGACGACCAGATCCAGGCGGCGGCGAGGCCGATCCAGAGGAGCCCGGCCGCCTCGGCGAAGTTCCAGAACGCGGGCACGGCGATGACCGCGCCGGCGGTCGCCGCCGCGAGCGGGCGCCGCCACGCCAGCGCGCCGAGGAGCACGGCCAGCGGGATCGTCCACGACGGCGGGTACATCGGGAACGCGGTCAGCGTGAACGCCAGGGCGAACCCGGCCAGGAGCGCCGACGTCGCCGGTGCGGCGCGGTCGCGCAGCCGCTCGAACGGGAGCGCGACGCGGCGGCGGACGGGCGCCGCCTCGGGCGCGAACCCCGGGGCCGCGGCGACGGACGGCGCCGCGATCGCGGCCAGCAGCTGGTCGCGCAGCCCGGCCGCGTCCGGCCGGCGGTTGGGATCGGGATGCATCGCGCGCTCGAGCGCACGGGAGAGGTCGCGGGGGAGGTCGGGCCGCAGCCGGTGCAGGGGCGCAGCCTTCTGGCTCTGGTTGTCGAGCAGCTCGCCCAGGCTGCGGGCGCGGTAGGGGTTGCGCCCGGTCAGCGTGGCGTACAGCGTCAGCCCCGCCGACCACACGTCGGTCGCCCCGGTTGCGCGCCGCCCGGCCGCCTGCTCGGGCGCCATGTACGACAGCGTGCCGAGCAGCCGCTCGTCGACGGTGGGCTCGCGGGCGTCCTCGTCGCGGGCGATCCCGAAGTCGGTCAGATGCACGCCGCCGTCGTTCGAGACCAGGATGTTGGCCGGCTTCACGTCGCGGTGGACCACTCCGCGCTCGTGCGCGTGCGCGAGCGCGTCACAGACGGCGGCGACCGCGCGGACGGCCTGCTCGTCGGAGAGGCCGCTGCGGTCGAAGCGCTCGCCCACCACGAGCTGGGAGATGAGGTAGGCGTGCTCCTCGTCGTGGGCCACGCCGACCACCTCGTGGATGTTGGGGTGGTCGAGCTTCTGCGCGGTGCGGGCCTCGCGGTCGGCGCGGGGGGCGAGGCCGTCGTCGCGGCTGAAGACCTTCACCGCCACCGCCTCGCCGGACGCGCTGTCGTGGCCCGTGTAGACCGAGCCGAACCCGCCCTTGCCGAGGACGTCGGTCAGCCGGTAGCGGCCGGCGACGATTCGGCCTTCGAGGCTCGCGGGGTCGGTTGCGGGAGCCGGCTGCGCCACGGGGCACAGATTGGCGGGAACTGCCTGGATTCCTCCAATTCCGCATCCGGACGCGGTGGTAGGGTCCCGCCGTGCCTCCTGACGACTTCTTCGACGACGACTGGGAGGAGCCGAGCAGAACCGAGGACACCGCCGTCACCCGCTCCGGCGGCGACGGCGAGGAGCGGACGCGAGGCGGTGCCCCCCAGCCCGAGCAGGGCGCCGGCGCGCGCCAGCCGCGTCCGGCGCAGCGGCGGCCCGCGCGGGGCGGCCGGCGTGCGGCGCAGATGCCGCAAATGCCGAAGATGCCGAAGATGCCGAAGATGCCCGGCCTTCCCGGGGGTGGGACGGCCTCGCTGCCGGATCTCGAGTACCGCCGTCTGGCCGGCCTCGCCGTCGGGATCCTGGCGGTCATCGTCGTGCTGGTGCTGCTGGCGCGCAGCTGCTCGGGGTCTTCCGCCAAGAGCGCGAACGAGAACTACGTCGCGGACCTGACCCAGAAGGTGCTCAAGCCGTCGGACAACGTCGCGGCCGACTTCCACCAGACGCTCGACCTGCGCGCCGCCAGCCTCGCCCAGCTGCAGGGGCGGATCGACGGGGACCTCAAGAGCATGCAGCAGGTGCGGTCGGCGGCCGCGGCGCTCAAGCCGACGAAGCAGCTCGAGCCATATCAGCCCGCCCTCCTGCAGGCGCTCCAGCTGCGGGTCACGGGCCTGAGCTGCTTCTCGCAGAACCTCAAGACGGCGTGGAATCTGAACAGGCCGCTCGCGTCCGGCACAGCAGCTCTACCAGTGCATGGGCCAGCTGCTCTCGTCCGACTACGTGTACGCCGACTTCTTCGCCGACGGCGCCAACAGCGCGCTCAAGGAGCTCGGCGCCGCCGGCGTGCCGACGTCGCAGTTCCTGCGCACGTCCGACATCGAGCTGGTGACGCCGGCCGGGATCGGGCAGACGATCCAGGCGCTCCACCCGGGCGCGGTCAAGGGCCTGCACGGCACCCAGGTGGTGTCCGTCGTCGCCTCGCCGCAGGTGAAGACGCTCGAGCCGGGGCCGCAGAACAAGGTCGTCGGCAACAGCCAGCTCGTGTTCGTCGCGACGATCAAGAACAGCGGCAACTTCACCGAGGTCGGCGTGAACGTCCAGCTGAAGCTGAAGCGCGCGAACGGCAGCGGCAAGCCGATCGTGAAGACCGAGCAGATCTCGCGCATCGCCAAGGGCGCGAACGCGACGGTGCGCTTCACCGGCCTGTTCGCGTCGCCGCAGACCTCGCCCGTCTACTCGGCGCCGTACACGCTCACCGTCACGTCGGAGAAGGTGCCGGGTGAGCAGGAACACGAGCAACAACGTCGCCAGCTACACCGTGTTCTTCACCCTGCAGTGACGACCGCCGCCGAGGCACGTGACATCGCCATCGCCGCTGCGGCCGCGTCCGCGGTGCTGCTGCTCTGCGTCGTCTACCTGGCGGTGACCCTGCGGCGGATGCGCCGGTCACAGCGGCTGATCGTCGGCACGGACAGCCACGACCTGGTCGAGTACGCGATGTCGCTGCTCGCCCGCGTCGAGCACGTCGAGGGCCGCGCCGAGGCGATGGAGGCGGCCGCGGCGGCGATCGGCAAGCGGGTCGACCGGTGCCTCGAGCGGCGTTCGATGCTGCGGTACGATGCGATCGAGGGTGCGGGCGGCAGGCAGTCGGTCACCATCGCCCTGATGGATGCCTCCCGGTCGGGCCTGATCCTGTCGGCGATCCAGGGGCGAGACTATGCCCGCATCTACGTCAAGGAGATCCGTGACGGGCTCAGCGACGTCGAGCTCTCGCCCGAGGAGATGCGCGCGCTGGAGCAGGCGACGACGTCCTGAGGCCGCCCGGTGAGCGACGTCGTCGTGCGGGAGGGACGCGCCGACGACGGCCCGGCTCTGCGCCGGCTGCTCGCCGAGGCCATGGGCGAGCCCGACGCCGACCCGGCCGCGGTCGACCCGGACGATCCGGGCGACGTGGTCTTCGTGGCCGAGCTGGGCGGACATCCGGCCGGCTATGCCGCCGCCCGGGTGGACGGGACGGTGCTCGTCGTCGACCGGGTCATGGTCGCCCCGGCCGACCGCGGCCGCCACGTCGGCCACCGCCTGCTGGACTGGCTCGAGGGCTACGGCGTCAGCAGGGGGCTCGTGCAGGTGCGCATCGCCGTCGAGAACGAGAACCGGGCCGCGCGGGACTTCTACGCCCGGCGCGGGTATGCCGAGCGCGCCGACGGCGTCGAGCGCGACCTGCCGCACGTCTGAGCGGATCCTGTACCGTCCGCGCCATGGCCAAGATCCGACTGATCCCGCAGACGCGCGAGTTCTACACGCTCTTCGACCGCGCGGGGCAGAACCTCGTCGCGACCGCACAGCTCCTGCTCGACCTGATGGAGCACTACCCCGACCGGCGCGACGTGGTCGACCAGATCAAGGACCGCGAGCACGAGGGGGACGCGGTCACGCACGAGATCGTCCAGCTCGTCAACAAGACGTTCGTCACGCCGATCGATGGCGAGGACATCTACGACCTGGCGACGGCGCTCGACGACGTGTGCGACTTCATGGATCAGGTGGCCGACGAGCTCAACCTGTACGGCGTCGACGAGATGCCGCCCGAGGCGATCGAGCAGGCCGGCGTGATCCTGAAGGCGGTCGGCAAGCTCGCCGACGCGATCAGCCGGCTGGACGGCCTGAAGGACGTGAGCGATCTGCTGGTCGAGATCCACACGCTCGAGGACGACGGCGACCGGATCGTCCGCGCCGCGATCGCCCGCCTCTTCCGCGACGGCCACGATCCGCTCGTGGTCATCCGCTGGAAGGACATCCACGAGCATCTGGAGCAGGCGGTCGACAGCTGTGAGCGGTCGGCCCACGTGCTCGAGAGCATCTACCTGAAGAACCGTTGAGCGACGCCGCCCTGGTCGTCATCGTCGCGATCGCGCTGGCGTTCGACTTCACGAACGGCTTCCACGACACCGCGAACGCCGTGGCGACCTCGGTGTCGACCAGGGCGCTCTCGCCGCGTGTGGCCGTGCTGATCGCCGCCGTGATGAACTTCCTCGGCGCGTTCAGCTCGACCAAGGTGGCAAAGACGGTCGGCGGCGGCCTGATCAACACGTCGCCGGGCTTCGTGACCGCCCACCTGCTGTTCGCCGCGCTGGCCGGGGCGATCGTCTGGAACCTCATCACCTGGCGGCTGGGCCTGCCGTCGTCCTCCACCCACGCCCTCGTCGGCGGCCTGCTCGGCGCCGCGCTGGCGCGGGGCGGATCGGACCCCGTCGACTGGTCGAACCTGTGGAACAAGACCATCTGGCCCGGCCTCGTCAGCCCGGTCATCGGGTTCCTGCTCGCCGGCTTCCTGATGGTGCTGATCCTGTGGACGTTCCGGCGCGTGCGGCCGGCGCCGCTCAACCGTGGCTTCCGCGTCGTCCAGATCGCGTCGGGCAGCTTCCTGGCCTTCGCGCACGGGACGAACGACGCGCAGAAGACGATGGGCGTGATCGCCCTGGCGCTGTACGCGGCCGGCCATACCAACTCGCCGACGAACATCCCCGACTGGGTGATCGCGGCGGCGGCCGCCTCGATGGCGGCCGGCACCTACATCGGCGGCTGGCGCATCATGCGCACGATGGGAACGCGCATCTTCAAGCTGCGCCCGCCTCAGGGCTTCGCGTCCCAGGCGACGGCGAGCTCGGTGCTCTACACGGTCGCCACGCGGTACGGGTTCCCCGTCTCGACGACGCACGTGATCTCCGGGTCGGTGATGGGCGCCGGCGCGACCACGAAGGTGTCGGCGGTGCGCTGGGGCGTGGCGGCGGACATGGTCGGCGCCTGGATGCTCACGATCCCGGCCGCGGCGCTCGTCTCGGCCTCGATCTACGGCCTGCTCAGCCTCGTCTTCTGAGCAGTCCGGATCTCCAGAAAGTGGGAGAACGGAATACCGCGTTGCGGGGATGGTGCCGGACCGCACACGCCGGTTAGGCTGTCGGCTCATGGGCGATGTGGGCACCTCCTTGACCTTTGCGCTGGCCGCTGCGCGGCATGAGGCGATCGACGGGGAGGCGATCCAGGGTGACTCGACCGCGTGCCGCGTCCTCGGCGAGCTCCTCGGCCTCGACGCCGCGTGGATCCTGGCCGCCGGGGGGCCGCCCGCCATCGTCCTCGCCCGGTGGGAGCGCCGAGGCCTGCGGCCGCACCGGCTGGGCGCGGCCCGGATCGCGTCGATCCTGGCCGAGTGCCCCGAGGGTTGCACCGGCCGGCGCGACGGCCGCTACGCCGTCGTCGTCGCCCCGATCGAGGCGGGCGGCGAGCGGGTCGGGACGCTGGTCGGGTCCGTGCGTTCCGCCCACGAGTTCTCCGCCGAGGAGCTGGGCGCCGCAGAGCTGATCGCGGCGGGAGCCGCCGCCGGGTTCGCGGCGCCCGCGACCCGGCCCCCGTCGCGGCCGAACGGCGCGGCGATGCGCCCGCTCGAGCATCTCGAGATGCTGCACTCGCTGTCGGTGCGGCTGGCCCGGGCTCGCAGCGAGCGCGAGGTCGGCCAGGCGGTCGTGACCGAGCTGACGACGCTGATCGACCACCACGCCTGCCGCTTCTACCTCCTGGCCGCCTCCGGCGACGTCGTCGTCCCCATCGCCCACGAGGGCGTCATCGCCGAGTACGAGGACGACCGCACCGCCGACCTCGTCTGCCGGGTCGGCGAGGGTGTCGCCGGCCGCGCGGTGGTGGACGCCCGCGCCCGCCGGATCCCCGACGCGTCGATCGACGACTACGCCATCGACGTGCCGGGCAGCGACCCGATCGACGAGTCGATGATCGTCGCGCCGATCCTCTCCGACGGCGAGCCGATCGGCGCGATCGTGCTCTCCAAGCTCGGCCTCGACCAGTTCGACGACACCGACCTGCACGTGCTCGAGGTCGTGGCCGGCAAGGCCGCCGCGGCCTGCGAGAACGTCCGTCTGTACGCGGGCATGCGCGAGGCCGCGGAGGTGTCCGAGGCGCTGCTCGACCTGGGCGCGGCCCTCGCGCTCCAGGGCAGCGTCGACGCCGTCGCCGAGATGCTCGCGCGGGCCGTCGACCGGCTGGTCGTGTCGGCCGCGATCTCGGTGTGGCTGCGGTCCGGCTCGGACATGAAGCTCGCCGCGCACGCCGGCTACACGCCGGCCGAGGTGCGGCGGCTGACCGAGGCCGGCCTCACCGCCGCGGACGACCTCTTCGCCGGGAACCTGGACTCCCGCGCGCTCACGGTGTGCCCGCCCGGGCGGGCCGGCGCGCTCGCGGCTCACCTGGACTGCGTCGCGCCGGGCACGACGTTCGCGGTCGTCCCGGTCGGCGAGCGGGCTGCGAACCGGGCCGCGATCGTCGTCCAGCGCGGGGTGCGGCGGGGCGCTCCCGACCGGCGCGACGAGACCATGCTGCTCGGGATCGCCGACCAGGCGCTGCTGGCGATGGTCAACCGCACCCTCTACGCCGAGCTCGAGGAGTCGTTCCTGGCGACCGTCGCGGCGCTCGGCACGGCGCTCGGGACGAAGGACGAGTACACGAGCGACCACGCGCAGGCGCTCGTCGGCCTGGCGACCGGCGTCGCTCGGCGGCTGGCCGTGGCCGGCTCCGAGCTGCGCGACATCACGGTCGCCGCGGCGCTCCACGACGTCGGCAAGATCGGTATCCCGGCGGCGATCCTGACGAAGCCCGGGCCGCTCACCGTGGAGGAGTGGGCCGTGATGCGCCGCCACCCCGAGCTGGGCGGGAAGATCATGGAGCCGGTGCCTGCGCTCGACGGCGCCCGCAGGCTCGTCGTCGCCTGCCACGAGCACTGGGACGGCAGCGGCTACCCGCTCGGCCTCGCGGGCGAGAGCATCCCGATCGGCGCCCGCATCATCCTCGCCTGCGACGCGTTCCACGCGATGACGTCCGACCGCGTCTACCGCGCGGCGATGCCCGTCGCCGACGCTCTCGCCGAGCTGCGCCGCTGCGCCGGCACGCACTTCGATCCCGAGGTCGCGGCCGCGCTCATCGAGGTCGTCTCCGAGCCGGCCTGAGCCATCACCCACGAGCCTTTCCGGATGGATGTGCGGCGGGTGCCGGCCGACGCCGCGGCCGCGCGGCTGCTGATGGCCGAGTACATGGACGAGATCGAACGGCGCCTGGGCGCCCCGTTCGACCGTGCCCGGTATCCCGATCCGGCGCCGGCCGAGCTCGAGCCGCCGCGGGGCCTCCTGCTGGTCGTCTTCGACGGCGACGATCCGGTGGCGTGCGGGGCGGTGCGCGTCATCGGCCCGGGCGTCGCCGAGATCAAGCGCATGTACGTGGCTCCGCGGGCGCGTGGGCGGGGCCTGGGGCGGACGCTGCTCGCCGCGCTCGAGGACGGCGCCGTCGAGCTCGGCTGCCGCACCGCCAGGCTCGACACCATGGCGGCGATGGCCGAGGCGGGCGCGCTCTATCGCAGTGCCGGCTACGAGCCGATCGCCGACTACAACGGCAATCCGCTCGCGACGGTCTGGATGGAGCGCGCCCTGCCCGGCGTCTAGGCGGGCGTCCGCGTCTCGAGCCGCCCCTGGCGATGGGCCTCGCGCACGTGCTTGCGGCCCTCCCGCGAGAGCATCGTCTGCACGATCGCGACGCCGCCGCGGTTCACCCGCACCTCGGAGTCGCGCATCTCGCCGACGAGCCGGATCCTGCGGCCGTCCGGAGCGGCGGTGCCGGTCCAGTCCTTCACCCGGCCGCGGCCGACCCGGCGCAGGTCGTCCGTGTCGACGATCACGCCGTCGGGGACGAGCAGCTTGAGGGCCGAGCGGTTGAGGTCGAGCGCGATCTCGATCTCGCCGCTCGGGGATCTCGGGCAGCAGGAGGTCGAGGACGACGCTCGAGCTCGATGCCCGGACGTCGAACCGGCGGGCGGTCGTCCACGGCCCGGTGCGGCGGATCGAGTCGTTGTGCGCGCGGATGTTCTCGGTGGTCATGGGGTCTCCCTTCGTGAGATCCGTATAGTATCTAGATAACTAGTTGGTGTCAAACTAGATCCGATCGAACTACTATGATCCGGGTGTCCATGCCCGCTCGCACGCCCGCCTCCCCGCTTGCCCTGGCCGTGCTCAGCCTGCTCGAGGTCGGCCCCCTCCACCCCTACGGGCTCCAGCGCCTGATCCGGCTGTGGGGCAAGGACGCCGTCGTGAACGTGGGCCAGCGTGCCAGCCTCTACAAGACCATCCAGCGGCTCGAGCGGGCCGGCCTGATCGCGGTGCGGCGCACCGAGCGCGACCAGAGCTTCCCGGAGCGGACCGTCTACGAGCTCACCGCCGAGGGCCGCCGTCAGGGCCGCGAGTGGCTGGAGGACATGCTGGCGACCCCCCGCAACGAGTTCCCCCGCTTCCCGGCCGCGCTCTCGTTCGCGATGCTGCTCGGGCCGCGCGACCTGCTCCCGCTGCTCGAGCGCCGCTCGGAGGCGCTCCGCGCGCGGCTGGGCGAGCTCGAACGCGAGCTCGGCGAGTACGCCCACCTGCCGCGCGTGACGCTGATCGAGTCCGAGTACCAGCGCGCCGTGGTCGCCGCCGAGCTCGCCTGGGTGGACGCGGTCGCCGCCGACCTGCGCTCCGGCGAGCTGACCTGGAGCCACGAGGAGCTCGCGACCCTTGCCGCTGCCAGTGTCAGCTAGCTGGCTTCCGCGGCGTGGCGCTCCCACTCGCGGTAGAGGTAGGCGATCTCCTCCTGCAGCCGCTGGTGCTCGCGGCCGTCGTCGACGAGCGCCGCGTCGTCGGCGTACCCGTCCGGCTGGGAGAGGCGGGCCTCGATCGCGCCCAGGCGCTCCTCGGCCGCCGCGATCTCGCCCTCCAGCCTGCGCGCCTCCCGCGCCGCGCGCTGCGACGTGCGCCGCGGCGACCGGTTCGCCGGCTCGGGCTTGCGCGCCCTCGCGGGCGCGGCCGGCTTCGGCCTCGCCGGCTTCGGAGCGGCGGCGACCTCGCGCGGGCGGGCCGCCTCGGTGGCGCGGGCGTAGTCGCCGAACGCGCCCTCTCGGGCGATGAGGCGGCCGTCGGCGATGGCGAGCGTCCGCGTGGCGAGGGCCTCGATCAGGGCGCGGTCGTGCGAGACCAGGAGCAGCGTCCCCGGAAAGCCCAGGAGCGCGTCCTCGAGCGCCTCGCGGCTCTCGATGTCCAGGTGGTTCGTCGGCTCGTCGAGCAGGAGGAAGTTCGCGCCCGAGACGACCGTGCGCGCGAGGGCCAGCCGGCGGCGCTCGCCGCCGGAGAGCGCAGAGACGGGCTTCTCGACGTCCTCGCCGGAGAACAGGAACAGCCCGAGCAGGTCGCGCGCGGCCGGCCCGGTCAGCCCCGTCCCCGACGTGATCGCGTCGACGGCGCGGTAGGCGTCGGGCAGCTCGAGCGACTGCTGGGAGTAGTACCCCGGCTCCGTGCCGTGGCCGAGCCTGATCTTGCCGGCGGCCGCCTCCCGGCGGCCGAGGAGCGTCTCGATGAGCGTCGTCTTGCCCGAGCCGTTGGGGCCGATCAGGGCCACCCGCTGGCCGCGCTCGATCGCGAAGTCCGCGCCCGCGATGAGCGTGCGGCCGGCCACCGCGACGTCGAGCCCCTCCGCCTCCACGACGATCCGGCCGCTGCGCTTGGGCGCCGGAAAGCGGAAGCCGAGCGTTCGCTGCGTCGTCGGCCGGTCGACGCGCTCGATCCGGGCCATCGCCTTCAGCTTGCTCTGCGCCTGGCGTGACTTCGTCCCGTACCGGAAGCGGTCCACGAACCGCTGCAGGTGGGCCAGCTCCTCCTGCTGGCGCTCGAACGCGTCGGCCTGGGCGGACAGCCGCTCGGCCTTGAGCCGGCGCCAGTGCGAGTAGCCGCCCTTGTCGAAGCGGCCCTTGCCGCGGTCGATCTCGAGCACGCCGTTCGCGACCGCCTCCAGGAACCAGCGGTCGTGCGAGACGAAGACGACGCCCGCATCCAGCCCGTCCAGGTGCTCCTCGAGCCACTCGATCGCGTCGGTGTCCAGGTGGTTCGTGGGCTCGTCCAGGAGGAGCAGCTGCGGCTCCGCGGCCAGGGCGCGCGTGAGCGACGCCCGGGTGAGCTCCCCGCCCGAGAACGTGCGCAGCTGACGGTCGAGGTCGGCGGGCGTGAAGCCGAGCCCGCGCGACACCGCCTCGAGCCGGGCCCGCCACGCGTAGCCGCCGGCGCGCTCGAAGGCGCGCTGGGCCGAGTCGTAGCGGCCCATCACGGCGGCGCCGGTCTCGCCCGCGGCCATCCGCCGCTCGAGCTCGGCGAGCTCCGCCTCGAGCCGGCGGGCGTCGGCGGCGCCGGCGCCCACGTACTCGCCCAGCGTCACGTCGCCCGCGAGCGGCGGGCGCTGGTCGTGCAGGGCCACCCGCGTGCCGGCGGGGAGCGAGATCTCGCCCCGGTCGGGCTCGAGCTCGCCGGCCAGGATGCGCAGGAGCGTGGTCTTGCCGGCGCCGTTTCGCCCCACCAGCGCGACCCGGTCGCGGGGGCGGACGATGGCGGAGACGTCGGAGAGGATCTCGTCCGCTCCGAAGGACAGCGCGACGCTCGAGAGGTGCAGGGTCACTCCCGTATCATGACCGCGATGATCGGGCTCTTCCCCACCTGCCTGGGCGATGCCGTGCATCCCCGGGCGGTGCGGGACGCGGCCCGGGTGCTGCGCGCGGCGGGGGTCGAGCCGGCGTCGATCCCGGGGGCGACGTGCTGCGGGCAGCCCGCCTGGAACGGCGGGTTCGTCGCCGACGCGCGCCGGGTCGCCCGGCGCACGCTGCGTGCCCTCGCCGACCTCGACGCCGTCGTCGTCCCATCCGGCTCGTGCGCGGCGATGATGCGCCTGCACTGGCGCGAGCTCTTCGCCGACGACCGCGACGCGGCCCTGGCCGCGCGCGTCGCACCGCGCGTGTTCGAGCTCTCGCAGTACCTGGTGGAGGAGCTGCGCGCGGCGCCGATCGGATCGCCCACCGGCCGGGCGGTCGCCTACCACGACTCCTGCCACATGCTCCGCGAGCTGCGCCTGCACGATCCGCCCCGGCAGCTGCTGCGGGCCGTCGCAGACCTGCACGAGCTGCCGCGCAGCGACCGCTGCTGCGGCTTCGGCGGCGCCTTCTCGGTCCGGTACCCGGACGTATCGACGGCGATGGCCGACGACAAGCTGGCGACGGCGCGGGCCGCCGGCGCCGAGACCGTCGTCAGCGCCGACCCCGGCTGCATCATGCACATCGAGGGCCGGGCCGCCCGCACCGGCGCCCCCGTCAGGGTCGTCCACCTGGCGAGCGTGCTGGCGGACGCCCTGTGAGCGGATTCGCGCGGCGGTCCGCGGCGGCGCTGGCCGACCCGGTGCGGCACGAGAACGTGCGCCGCTTCTCCGAGCGGGCGCACGACAACCGCACCGCGTCGGTCGAGCGGGTCGACTTCGAGGCGCTGCGGGACGCGGGCGAGCGGATCCGGTCCGAGTCGGTCGCCGACATGCCGGCCCTGATCGACGCGTTCCAGGCCAACCTGGAGCGGGCCGGGGCCATCGTCCACCGCTCGCCGACGGGCGCCGACGCGGCCGCCTACGTGACGGAGGTGGTGCTCCGCCACGGGCGCGAGGTCGTGAAGGGCAAGTCGATGGCCTCCGAGGAGATCGGCCTCAACGAGCGGCTGGCCGCGGCCGGGGTGGACGTCGTCGAGACCGACCTCGGCGAGTTCATCGTGCAGACGGCGGGCGAGCCGCCCGAGCACATCATCATCCCGGCGATCCACAAGAGCCGCGACGACGTCCGCCGCCTGTTCGAGCCGCTGGCCGGCCATCCGATCGGCGACGAGCCGGCCGACCTGACCGACTTCGCCCGCGCCCACCTGCGCGAGCGGTTCCTGCGCGCGCCCGTGGGGATCACCGGCGTCAACTTCGGCGTCGCCGAGACCGGGACGATCGTGCTGGTCGAGAACGAGGGCAACGGGCGCATGTGCTCGGGCGTGCCGCGGGTGCACATCGCGGTGATGGGGATGGAGCGGGTCGTGCCCCGCCTGGCCGACCTGGCGACGCTCCTGCCGCTCCTGATCCGGTCGGGCACCGGCCAGAAGATCACCTCGTACGTGTCGATGATCGGCGGCCCGCGCCGCGCCGGCGAGGCCGACGGGCCGGACGAGCTGCACGTCGTGATCCTCGACAACGGCCGCTCGCGCGTGCGCGAGACACCGTACGCGAGCGTCCTGCGCTGCATCCGCTGCGGGGCCTGCCAGAACGTGTGCCCGGTCTACCGCCACGTCGGCGGCACCGCGTACGGGTGGGTGTACGGCGGGCCGATCGGCGCCGTGCTCTCGCCGCTCCTGCACCCGCAGGGCGGCCTCGACGAGCTGTCCCAGGCATCGTCGCTGTGCGCCGCCTGCGACGACGTCTGCCCCGTGCGGATCCCGCTCCACGAGCTGCTCCTGGGCCTGCGCCGCGACCGTGCGCAGACGTCGGCGGGCGGGATGGAGAGGCTCGCATTCCGGCTCTGGAGCCTGGCCTGGAGCCGGCCCTGGCTCTACCGCCTCTCGACCCGGGCGGCCCGCCGCCTGAATATCCGGTGCCAGGCACCGGTTCGTGCATCTCCCGGTCGTCGGGCGATGGGCACGGACACGCGACGTCGTGGTGAAGCGGTGATCGAGCAGTTCAGCGCAGAGCTCGAGGCGCTGGGCGGGCACGTCCACCACGGCCGGGACGCCCTCGAGGGACTGCGCGGCGACGGCGTCTCGGTGACGCCGTGCCTGGCCCTGATCGCCGACACCGGGACGGCTGTCGTCTCGGCCCGGCTGTCGGGCGGGCGCCGGGCCGGCCTGGTCGACCCGGTGCACGTGATCGAGGCCCGGGCCGACCAGCTCGTTCCCGACCTCGCGGCCGCCCTCGAGCGGATCGGGCCCGAGCTGACCCGGGCCTCGGCCGTGACCCTCGTCACCGGCCCCAGCCGCACCGCCGACATCGAGCAGACGCTGATCCGCGGCGTGCACGGCCCGAAGGACGTCCACGTGGTGTTCGTCGATTGAGCGCGACGGAGTTCCTGTACCTGTCCCAGGAGGACGTCGTCGCCGCCGGCGGCTCGGACATGGCGGCGATGGTGGAGGTGATCGAGCGCGCGTTCGCCGTCAAGGCGGCGGGCGAGGTGCGGATGCCGCCGAAGGTGATGATCACCTGGGCGGACGAGCCCGGCACCGAGGAGCTGCACGGCCGGATCATGGCGATGCCCGCGTACATCGGCGGCGAGTTCGACGTCGCCGGGCTCAAGTGGATCCCGAGCGTCCCGGACAACCCCGCCCGCAACGGCCTGCCGCGGGCGAACGCCCTCGTGCTCCTGACCGACCGCGGGACGGGCCTACCGCTGGCGGTGATGGACGGGACGGTGGTCTCGGCCATGCGGACGGGTGCGGCGACGGGCGTCGCCCTGCGCCACCTGGCCGACCCGGCAGCCGAGGTCGCCTGCCTGCTGGGAGCGGGCGTCCTCGCCCACACGCAGCTGGCCGCGCTGCGCGTCGTCCTGCCCGGGCTGCGCGAGGTGCGGGTGTTCGACCCGGCCACGGAGCGGTGCCGGCGGTTCTGCGAGCGCGCCCGTGCCCGGGGCGGCCGGGACGTCCGTCCCGCGGCGTCCGCCGAGGAGGCCGTTCGCGGAGCCGGGGTCGTCGTGCCGGCGACGATGGCGGTCGAGCCCAGCTTCGCCGCGGAGTGGGTGGCCGCCGGCGCCACGGTCGTGCTCGTGTCGAGCCTGGACGCGCCACTCGACCTGCAGGCGGTCACGGAGCTCCTGGTGGTGGACGACTGGGAGCACGAGTCGACCCACGCCGGCCGCTATGCCGAGCGGCTGGTGGCAGCCGGGCTCGTCCCCGCCGACGGCTCGCGGGCCGTGGAGCTCGCCGACGTCGTCGCCGGGCGCCATCCCGGGCGCACGGGCGCCGGGCAGCGGATCGTCGTCTCGGCCGTGGGCCTGGCGATGGACGACGTGGCCGCCGCCTGGCACGTGCTGGCGGGCGCCCGCGCCCGCGGCCTGGGCACGCCGCTGCGGCTGCGGACCGGGCCGCCGGTGTGGGAGTGATCCGGATGGTGGTTCCCTTTGCCCCCGTCCCGGTGCTCCCATAAGATGCGCTCGGTGTCGGCGTTTGCAAAAGTCGGGATCTGCACGCTGATCGCGGGCGCGATCGGCGCTGTCCTCGCAGCATGGTGGCTCCCCGACTGGTTCCCGCCCGCCGCCGGCGTCGAGGCACACCGCCAGGACACGCTCTATCTGTGGCTGCTCGTCGTCAGCTCCCTGATCTTCGCGGTCGTCGTCGGCTTCCTGGGCTACTCGATGTGGAAGTTCCGGGCGCGGCCCGGCGACATGTCAGACGGCGCGCCGATCCACGGCCACACCGGTCTCGAGATCATCTGGACGGTGATCCCGATCGTCATCGTGCTCGGCTTCGCCGTCGCGGCCACGATCGTGCTCAACCGCAACGAGGACCTGAAGAAGGGCCACATGGTGGTGAACGTGACCGGCAAGCAGTTCGCATGGTCGTTCACCTATCCGAAGCGCGGCCATCTGCACACCGGCATCCTGGCGCTCCCCGCCGGGCGCCAGGTCGAGTTCCGCCTGCACGCGCCGCCGACCGACGTCATCCACAGCTTCAAGATCCCGGCGCTCCGCGTCGGCGAGGACGTCGTCCCCGGCACGCCCACGACCGTCGTCGCCACCCCGACCCGGGTCGGCACCTACGTGATCGTGTGCGCGGAGCTCTGCGGCATCGGCCACAGCCAGATGCGCAACATCCTCGTCGTCATGAAACCCGCCGAACTGGAACCGCTGGCTGGCCCAGCAGAAGAAGCTCGCCAAGGCCCCGCCGCCGGCGCCGTCCGGCGGGACGACCGACGCGGCCGCGACGTTCAAGTCGGCCGGCTGCAGCGGCTGCCACACCTTCAAGCCCGACGGCGCCACCGGCACCGTCGGCCCCGACCTCGACGACCTGACCGCGTCGGCCGCCAAGTTCGGGCAGGGCGAGACGGCCGCCCAGTACGTGCGCGAGTCGATCGTCGACCCGGGTAAGGTCGTCGTCAGCGGGTACCAGAACGGCGTCATGCCCACCACGTTCGGCACCTCACTGACATCCGCGCAGATCAGCGCGCTCGTGTCCTACCTCCTGAAAGGCGGCGGCTGATGGTTGCACATGCCTCCGAGCTTCACGGCCACGAACTCCACGCGGAAGGTCACGGAGGCGGGCCGAAACGGAGCGTATGGCTGCGCGGCAGCTGGGTGCGGGCGTTCTGGGTCTCGGCCGTCATGGGGCTCGGCGCCGCCGGGCTGGTGATGGCGATCCGCCACCAGACCGGCTTTTCCCCCGCCTACGACGAGGGCGTCGTGGACACGTTCCTGCTCGCGTTCGCCGGCCTCGGCTTCACGATCGGGATCGGCTGCTGGGACTACTGGTGGGGCTACCTGATCGGCAACCCCACGCCGACGCACGAGGACCACTCCAACCACGGCGCCTACTCGTGGCGGGACTACTTCAAGGTCAACACCGACCACAAGGTGATCGGCGTCCAGTACCTCGTGACGACGTTCATCTTCTTCATCATCGGGGGCATGCTGGCAGAGGGCGTGCGCGCCGAGCTGGCGACGCCGGGCCTGCAGTACTTCTCGCCCGCCACCTACAACGCGCTCTTCTCGGTGCACGCGGCGCTGATGATCTTCCTGTTCGTGATCCCCGCGTTCGCCGGCCTGGGCAACTTCGTCATCCCGATCATGATCGGCGCGCAGGACATGGCCTTCCCGCGCCTGAACGCGCTCTCGTTCTGGATGCTGCCGGTGGCGGGCATGTGCATGGTGTCGTCGTTCCTGGTGGGGCCGTTCGACGCCGGCTGGACGAACTACGCCAGCCTCTCCGTGCACGGGCCTCCCGGCCAGACGTTCTGGGTCATGGGCGTGCAGTTCGCCGGCGCGTCGTCGATCGCGACGGCCGTCAACTTCCTCGTCACCATCGTGACCATGCGGGCGCCGGGCATGAGCTTCTGGCGGATGCCGCTGCTCGTGTGGGCCAACCTGGCCACCTCGACGCTGGTGGTGCTGGGCACGCCGTTCATCGCGGGCGCGCAGTTCCAGGTGCTGTTCGACCGGATCATGGGCATGCACTTCTTCGACCCGACCCACGGCGGCAACATCATCGTGTACCAGCACGTGTTCTGGTTCTACTCCCACCCGGCCGTGTACATCATGATGCTGCCCGGGTTCGGGATCATCTCCGAGGTGCTCGCGATCCACTCGCGCAAGCCGATCTTCGGCTACAAGCTGATCGCGATCTCGACCGTGGCGATCGGCGTGCTCGGCTTCACCGTGTGGGCGCACCACATGTTCACGTCGGGGATGGCCCCATGGCTGCGGGTGCCCATGATGTTCACCACCATGGCGATCGCCGTGCCGACCGGGATCAAGATCTTCTCCTGGGTGGCGACGCTGTGGCGGGGGGTGATCCACCTGACGACGCCCATGCTGTTCGCCTGCGGATTCCTGTTCACGTTCGTGATCGGCGGCCTGTCGGGCATCTTCCTGGCCGTCATCCCCGTGGACATCAACCTGACGGACACCTACTTCGTCGTCGCGCACATCCACTACGTGCTGTTCGGCGGGTCGGTGTTCACGATCTACGCGGGCATCTACCACTGGTATCCGAAGATGACCGGGCGGATGTACGACGAGAGCCTCGGCAAGCTGCACTTCTGGCTCACGTTCGTCTTCTTCAACGCGACCTTCATGCCCATGCACTGGCTGGGAATGGAGGGGATGATGCGGCGGATCGCGGACTACCCGCAGAAGTGGGCCGACCTGAACTTCGTCATCTCGATCTTCGCGTTCGCGCTCGGGGCCTCCACGCTCGTGTTCCTCTACAACATGGCGCACAGCTGGTGGAAGGGCGCCCCGGCGCCGGCGAACCCCTGGCGGGCGCTCACGCTCGAGTGGCAGATCACGTCGCCGCCGCCGATCTTCAACTTCGACGAGCCGCCGCAGATCGTCGGCAGCCCCTACGCCTACGGCGTCCCCGGCGCTCGCCACGCCATCGTGACGGTGCACGTGCCGCCCGCGCCGGAGGAGATCCCCGTGCCGGTCGCGCTGGCCCAGGCCACGCCCACCCAGAGGGAGGCGATCATGAGCGCGCTGAAGCACATCCTGGTGGTCGCCAACCAGACGGTCGCGGGCGAGGGCCTGATCGCGGCCGTGCGCAGCCGCGCTGCCACCGACCCGGTCCGGGTGACCGTCATCTGCCCGCAGAACGACCCGTCCGACACGTGGGTCGTCGACGAGGCCGCCGTGGCGGCCGCGACGCGGGCGCGGCTCGACGCCACATTGACCGCGCTGCGGTCGGCCGGCATCGAGGCCACCGGGTACGTCGTCGACCGCGACCCGTTCACGGCCGTGCTCGACGTCGTCGAGTCCGACCCGCCCGCCGAGATCATCGTCTCGACGCTCCCGCGCACGCGGTCGGGCTGGATGCGGCGTGACCTGGTCGAGCGGCTGCGCGACCGGACGCAGCTGCCGGTCGAGCACGTGGTCGTCGACGAGCCGTCGGAGTCCACGCGCGCGTGACCAACGCTCGCCGTCCGGCTCGCGTTCGTGGGGGAAACCAGGTTTCCCCCACGGCCCCCCTTCTTCTGAAAGCGTGGGGAACCTCCCGGTTCCCCACACCCCTCCCCGCTCCCGCAGCGACTGGAGTCACCGCGTGAGCGCCCACGCGGCCACGATCGACGGGCACGGGAACGGCGGCGAGGCCGCCCCGGTCTCGGCGTACCACGACAGCCTGCTGCGATCGCCGCTGTTCCTGGGCATGATCATGTTCCTGGGGTCGGAGATCATGCTGTTCGGGTCGTTCTTCACGGTCTTCTTCTACCTGCGCTTCACGCACAGCCCGTGGCCGCCGACCGGCATCGACGTGCCCAAGACGCCGACCGGGATCAACACGACGATCCTGATCTCGTCGTCGTTCACGATGCACTGGGCGCTCGTGTCGGTCAAGCGCAACCGCCGCTTCGGACTCGTCTGCGGCCTGGCGCTGACGCTCCTCATGGGGCTCACGTTCCTGGCCCTGCAGGTGCACGAGTACCTGCACCTCGGCTTCACGCCGTCGACCGACGCCTTCACGTCGGGGTTCTTCTCGCTCACGGGCCTGCACGGCTTCCACGTGTTCGTGGGCGCCACCCTGCTCACGATCGCGCTCACCCGCTCGATCCGCGGCCACTACTCCGCCGGCGAACATATCGGCCTCGAGGTCACCGGCCTCTACTGGCACTTCGTCGACGTCGTCTGGATCGTGCTCTACACCGTCGTCTACCTCCTCTAGTGCGACGTCCCCTTCAGGACTCGGGCGTGCGCCCCGGGCCGTGGCTCCGGCTCACGGCTGTGGGCGCGTCCGTGGCCACGGCCCTGGTCGTGGCCAGCGGCGCCCTGCATTTCGGCGGCGCCCACCGCGCGCTCGCCCTGGTCGCGCTCGCGCCGATGCTGGCGATGGCCCTGGCGGCCTGGTTCGCCCATCCGCACCTGCGCCTGCCGTGGATCGGCGCGCTCGCCCTCCTCCTCGCCGAGATCGCCCTGGGCGGCGTGGTCGCGCTGGCGTCCCCCATCCCGGCCCTACACTGGCTCCACGTCGGCGTGGCCGCGCTGGCGCTGGCAGCTGCGGTGGCGGGCACGGCCGCGACGCTCCGGGGGGAGCCCGTCCCGGCGGCCCCGTGGCGGGACTACCTGACGCTGACCAAGCCGCGGGTGATGTCGCTGCTGCTCTGGACGGGGGCCTGCGGGATGTTCGTCGGCGAGCAGGGCGTGCCGCCGGCCGGCAGGTTCGCCGCCGCGATGATCGGGCTCGCCCTCGCCTGCGGCGGCGCCAGCGCCCTCAACCACCTGCTCGACCGCGACATCGACCAGGAGATGACGCGGACGGCCGCACGCCCGGTCGCGTCGGGCCGCGTGGCCGCGCCGCGGGCGCTCGAGTTCGGGCTCGCCCTCTCGGCCGCGTCGTTCGTGCTCCTGTCGACCCTCGTGAACCCGCTGACGGCAGCGGTGGCCCTGGCGGGGAACCTGTTCTACGTGCTCGTCTACACCCGCTGGCTGAAGCGCTCGACCGTGCAGAACATCGTCATCGGCGGAGCCGCCGGCGCCGTGCCGCCGCTCGTCGGGTGGGCGGCCGCGACCGGGCGCCTCTCGGTGGGCGCGCTCGTGCTCTTCGTGATCGTGTTCGTGTGGACGCCGCCCCACTTCTGGGCGCTGGCCATGCTGATCAAGCGCGACTACGCGGCGGCCGGCGTGCCGATGCTGCCCGTCGTGCGCGGCGACCAGGCGGCGGCCCGCCAGATCCTGGCCTACTCGCTGGGGCTGGTTGCCGTCACCGCGCTCCCGGCCGCCGCCGGCATCGTCGGGCCGCTCTACCTCGCCGTCGCAGCCGTCGCCGGTGCCTGGTTCGTGTGGCTGGCCTGGCGGCTCGAGCGCGACCCGGTGCCGCGGCGGGCCGGGGCGCTCTTCCACTACTCGATGGTGTACCTGGCCGTGCTGTTCGTCGCCATGGCCGCCGCGGCAGCCTGACCGGCGCCTACTCCGCCAGGTCGCGGTACTCCCTGACGGCGTCGCGGATCCACTGCGCGCCGAAGATGATCGCCACCATGCCGCCGATCGACACGAGCGCGAGCCGCCAGATGCGCGCGTCGGGCACGAGCCCCGCCAGCACGAGCGCGATCCCGATCGAGGTCGCGAACGGGAGCGCCGACGGCGCCGGCAGGTGGAAGCCGCCGCTGGTGTTGTCCTGATCAGCCATATCGCACCAGCACTCCGACGAGCAGGGTCGCGGCGAACATCAGCAGCGAGAAGATGCCCAGCTTGAGACCGAGGACGAGGTTGCGCCGTGCGGTGGGCTTGTCGAGCATCGGCGTCAGTCTCCCGCGGCCGCGGCGGCCGCCTCACGGCGCAGATCGTACAGCGGCCGCTCGCTGCGGATCGGCGGCAGGTCGTCGAAGTTGTGCGGCGGCGGCGGCGAGCTCGTGTACCACTCGAGGCTGTTCGCGCCCCAGGGATCGGCGGGCGCGATCCGGCCCACCCGCAGCGAGTGGAGGCAGTTCCAGAGCACCATCAGGATGCCGGTGGCGAGCACGAACGCGCCGATCGTCGAGATCAGGTTGGCCGTGTCCCAGGCGTGGTTCGTGTACGTGCTGACGCGGCGGGGCATGCCCGAGAGGCCGAGGTCGTGCATGGGGAAGAACGTCATGTTGAACCCGACGAAGATGATCCAGAAGGCCCGGATCGCGAGCGCCCGGTCGAGCATCCGCCCGCTCATCTTCGGATACCAGAAGTGGACGCCGCCGAGCACGGCGAACACGGGCACCGTGCCGAGCACGTAGTGGAAGTGGGCGACCACGAAGTAGCTGTCGGTCACGTACAGGTCGATCGGGAAGGCCGCCAGGAAGATGCCCGAGAGCCCGCCGATCATGAACAGCCCGATGAACGAGACCGCGTACAGCATCGGCGGCTCGAACCGGATCCGGCCCATCCACATCGTGCCGATCCAGTTGAAGATCTTGACGCCGGTGGGGACGGCGATCGCCATCGACGCGATCATGAACCAGATCTGGAGCGGGGTCGAGAAGCCGACCGCGAACATGTGGTGGCCCCACACCAGGAATCCCAGGAACGCGATCGCGACGATCGAGTAGACGAGCGCCTTGTAGCCGAACAGCGGCTTGCGCGAGAACACCGGGATGATCTCGGAGATCATCCCGAACCCGGGCAGCGCCATCACGTACACGACCGGGTGCGAGTAGAACCAGAACAGGTGCTGGTAGAGGATCGGCCCGTGGGTGGCGGGCTGGTAGAAGCTCGTGCCGTAGTTGCGGTCGAGCAGCAGCATCGTCAGCGCCCCCGCCAGCACCGGGCCGGCGATCACGATCATCACGGCGTAGATGTCGATCGCCCACGTGAAGAGCGGCATGCGCGTGAGCCGCATTCCCGGCGCCCGCATGTTGTGGATCGTGCAGATGAAGTTGATCGCGCCGATCAGCGACGAGATGCCGAGGATGTGCAGGCCGACGATCCACAGGTCGAGCCCGTGCCCGGGCGAGATGACCGAGAGGGGCGGGTAGGCCGTCCAGCCCGCGTCGGCGGCGCCTCCGCCCCAGACGAAGCTCGAGTACATCACGAGGCCGCCGAACAGGAGCAGCCAGTAGGAGGCGGCGTTCAGGCGCGGGAAGGCCATGTCGCGGGCACCGATCTGGAGCGGCACCAGGTAGTTCCCGAATGCGGCCATGACCGGCACGACGAACAGGAAGATCATCGTCGTCCCGTGCATCGTGAACAGGCGGTCGTAGGACTCCGCCGACACCACCTGGTTGTTCGCGTGCTCGAGCTGGAGCCGGATCGCGAGCGCCATCAGCCCGCCCACCGCGAAGAAGAAGAAGGTGGTGTAGAGGTACATGATCCCGATCCGCTTGTGGTCGACCGTGGTCACCCACGACCACAGGCCGGAGGCGGGCCGGGCGGCGCCGGCGTGCGGAGCGGGTGTGGCTTCGGTCACCATCGGGTCATGTCCTCTGGAGCTTCGCGGTGTAGGCGTTCCAGTCCGCCCGCGAGACCACCTTCACCGTGATGAGCATCGTGGCGTGGCCGATGCCGCAGAACTCCGCGCACTGGCCCTTGAAGGTGCCGATCTGGTCCGCCTGGAACCAGGTCGTGTCGGTCTGGCCGGGAATCGCGTCGATCTTCGGGCCGAGCGCCGGCACCCACCAGTCGTGGTTGACGTCGATGGAGCGCACCTCGAGCTTCACCGGCGTGTCCACCGGCACCACCAGGGTGCTCGGGGTGCTCGGCGCCCTGCCGGAGGCTCCCGAGTTCGCGCCGTAGAGGTACGAGAACGAGAACTGCTGCGCCTTCACGTTGACGATGATCGAGTTCGACGGAGCGTCCTTCACGTTGCCGATGTGGTCGAGCGTGTAGGCGGAGAGCGCCACCAGCACGAGCACGGGCGCGAGCGTCCAGCCCAGCTCCAGCCGGGTGGAGCCGTGCACCTGGGGCGGCTCGATATCCGGCTCGCCGGGGCGGACGCGGAACCGCAGCGCCGAGTAGAGCAACCAGCCGCCGACGAGCACGAAGATCGTCACCGTCACGCCGAGGACGGCCCGGTAGATGCTGTCCATCGCGTGCGACGCCGGCCCCGCGGGGTGCTGGAAGGTGGCCGTGTCCGCCGCCGCGGGCGCCGCCCCGAGCAAAAGCAACGTGACCGCCGTGAACGCGGCCAGGACGAGCGGGCGCTGTCGGAGCGTGGGCACCTTCACGGGACGCGGCGCATTCTACAAGCGATTCCGGCCTGTCCCGCCGACGACCGTCGAATCGTGTCTAGGTCGCTTTCGGCGGCTCCGGAGGGCGCGCCCCGGACGGGCGCGGGTCGGGCTTCGCGCGCGGTGGCGTCGCCCCCTCGCTGAACGCCGCGCCGAGGCCCGCCACGGCTCCCATCGCGTCGGCGGCCCCCGTCGGCAGCAGCAGCAGCTTGTTCGCGTCGCCGGCGGCGACGGCGGGGAGGGCCTCGAGGTATTTGTATCCGAGCATGTCGGCCGGGGCGATCCCCGATTCCCTGACCGTCTCGAAGATCTTCCCGAGCGCCTCGGCCTCGCCCTCGGCCCGCAGCGCCCGGGCCTCCTTCTCGCCCGTGGCGCGAAGGACGTTCGACTGCTGGTCTGCCTCGGCGTTCAGGATCGCGGCCGCACGCAGGCCCTCGGCGCGCAGGATCGCGGCCTGCTTCTCGCCCTCCGCCATCAGGATCGCGGCGCGCTTGGCCCGGTCGGCGCGCATCTGCTGCTCCATCGCCTCCTGGATCGTGCGCGGCGGGTCGATGCTCTTGAGCTCGACGCGCGTCACCCGCACGCCCCACTTCTCGGTCGCCTCGTCGAGCACGATGCGCAGCTGCGAGTTGATCTGGTCGCGGCTCGTCAGCGTCTCCTCGAGCGTCATCGACCCGACCACGTTTCGCAGCGTCGTCACGGCGAGCTGCTCCATGGCCTGCAGCATGTTCGCCACCTCGTAGGTGGCCTTCACCGCGTCGGTGACCTGGTAGTAGACGACCGTGTCGACCCCGATCGTGACGTTGTCCTGCGTGATCACGGGCTGGGGCGGGAAGGCCTGCACCGTCTCCTTCATGTCCACGGTCACCCGGATGCGGTCGAGCATCGGCACGAGGACGTGCACGCCCGGGCCGAGCGTGCGCTGGTAGCGGCCCATCCGCTGGACGACGCCGACGGTGCTCTGCTGGATGACGCGCACCGCGCGTCCGACGATGACCAGCGCGAGGATGACTACCGCCAGGACTGCGATCAGCTCAACCATCGGGTTCTCCCTGCTCGAGCGCGGAGTCGCCGCGCGGCGACGGCGCGGGGATCACAAGCGCGGTGACCCCCTCGACCTTGACGACCTCGACCCGGCTTCCCAGCGGGATCGCCTCCTCGTCGTAGTAGCAGCGGGCGGTCCACGTCTCGCCGCCCACCTTGACCTGTCCGGGCTCGAGCCCGGCGATCGCGCGGGTGACGACCCCGACCCGGCCCGGCATCGCGTCGACGCCCGTGCGGATGCCCGTCGCCTTGCCCGCTGCCCGCTTCAGCGCCGGGCGGGTGAGGAGGAGGCCGCCGCCGGAGAGGACCGCGAAGGCGAGCAGCTGGATCGGCAGGTCCAGGCCGGCAGCGGCGATCGCGGCGGTGATGATCGCGGCGAGGCCGAAGTAGATGGCGACGAAGGCCGAGGTGGTGGCTTCGGCGACCAGCAGGACGACTCCGATCACCACCCAGACCACCCAGGCTTCCATACCTGTCAACAGTAGTGCGCAATACTGCGCTCTGTCCATGGAGCTCGAGCAGATCACGACGGGTGCGGCGCTCGGCCCGCTGCTCGACCAGGCGCGGGCGGAGGGCAGCTGCGCGGTCGACACGGAGTTTGTCTGGGAGCGCACCTACGCGCCCGCGCTGTGCCTGGTGCAGCTGGCAACGGCCGAGCGGCTCGCGGTCATCGACCCCCTGGCCGGCGCGCCGCTCGATCCCGTCGCCGAGCTCATGGCCGATCCGGCCGTCGAGAAGGTGATGCACGCGCCGTCCGGCGACCTGGCCGCGTTCGTGCTCCACCACGACGTGCGGCCGCGCAACGTGTTCGACACCCAGGTGGCCGCCGGGTTCGCCGGATACGGCGGCTCGCCCTCGCTCGAGCGCCTGCTCGAGCAGGCCGTCGGCGTCCGCCTGCGCCACGACGAGGGATTCACGGACTGGTCGCGGCGTCCGCTCACGCCGGTGCAGGTCGAGTACGCGGCCGACGACGTCCGCCACCTGCTTGGCGCCGCCGAGGCGCTGCGGGCGCGGCTGGCCGACCAGGGCAGGCAGGCGTGGGTGGACGAGGAGATGCAGCAGCGCTACGGCGACGGCGCGACGCTCGTGCAGGACCCCGAGTTGGCCTTCCGCCGGGTGAGCGGGCGCGGGCGGCTGCGGGGCGAGCAGGTATCCGCCCTGGCGGCGGCCGCCGCGTGGCGCGAGCGCGAGGCCCGTCGCCGCGACCTGCCCGCGTCGTGGCTGATCAAGGACGCGACCCTGATCGAGATCGCCCGCCGGCGCCCGAGCACGCCCCGCGACGCCGAGTCGATCCGGGGGCTGCAGCTGCGCAAGGGCGCACAGCTCGACGGCCTCCTCGCCGCCGTGGCGGGTGCCGGCGCGCCTCCGGCCGGGGCGTCCGAGGGCGACCTGCCCGGCGAGGTGCGGCGGCGGGTGCGGGTGGTGCTGCCGCTCGCGAGCGCCGTGCTCCAGGCCCGCTGCGCCGAGGCCGGCGTCGCGTCCGAGCTGGTCGCCACCCGGGCCGAGCTCGAAGCCCTGATCGCCGGCCAGGCGATGGGCGCCGACGGCGGCCATCCGCTGCTCTCGGGCTGGCGCCGCGAGCTGGCCGGCGAGTCCCTGCTGCGCCTGCTCCGGGGCGAGATCGCCCTCCGCGTCCTGCCTCGCGCGCCCCACGTGGCCGAGCAGGTGCGGTGAAGAGCGCGTAAACGTTTCCGCCCGCGGGCCGTGCCCGCGGGGGTCGTCGCTACCCTATCGGGCAGTGGTCGGCGCGTCGGTAGCGGGGCCGCTGGTCTCGGTACTGGCGGTCGTCTTGGTGGTGGCGGGAGCGGGCAAGCTGCGCGCACCGGCCGCCGCTGCCGACGCCCTGCGCTCGGCCGGACTGCCCGCCGGGGCCCTGCGGGCGCGCCTGGTCGGGGTGGCCGAGGTCGGGGCCGGCCTCGTCGTCCTCGCGTCGCCCAGCCGGCCCGCCCTCGCGGTCATGGCCGCGCTCTACGCCGTTCTGGGCGCCTTCGCGCTGCGCCTGCTGCTCGTCGCGGAGCCGGCCGCCTCGTGCGGGTGCTTCGGCGCCGACGCGCCCCCCTCGCCCCTCCATGCGGCGTTCGACGCCGGCGCGCTCGTCGTCGCCGCCGCGGCCGCGATCGACCCGCCGCCCGGGCTGCCCGAGCTGGCCGCGCGTGCCCCGGTCGCGGGCGTCGCCCTCGTGGCCGGCTGCTGTGCCGCCGCCTATGCCGTCACGCTCGTCCTCGGCCGCCTGCCACAGGCCGCGGCGGCCTACCGCCCGCGCCGGAGCGCCGCGTGACCGACCGGCTCGTCTCGGCCGCCTCGCGCCTGCTCGAGCGGCGCACGTCGCGGCGCGGCATCCTCGTGCGCGTCGCCATCGGCGGCTCGGCGCTGGCGGTGGCGCCGCTGCGCTACCTGCTCCGCCCGGGGAGCGCCGAGGCGGTCATCACCTGTCGCGACTGCCGCCCCGGCGCGCTCTGCTGCGACGGCTGGACCGAGTTCTGCTGCACCATCACCGGCGGGTCGAACACCTGCCCGCCGTACACCTTCATGGGCGGCTGGTGGAAGTGCACCAACTATCGCGGCACGAAGCTCTGTGGCTCCGAAGGCGTGCGCTACTACATCGACTGCAACCGGCTGCCGGGGCAGTCCTGCCCGCACGGGTGCTCGTGCGCGGAGGGGCTGTGCCAGCACCGCTCGACCTGCTGCAACGTCTTCCGCTACGGGCAGTGCAACACCCAGATCGGCAAGGTGACCGAGGTCGTCTGCCGCATGATCACCTGCCAGAACCCGGGCCGCCTGTTCCCGGGCCAGTGCTCCCGGCACGTCCTCGTCGACGACCGCACCTGCGGCCACGAGGCGGCCTGCCTGGTGAAGGGCGCGGCCGCGCCGCCCTACACCGGCCTGCGCGCGGGCGGGGGTGCGCTGTGACGGCCGTCGTCACCGTCGAGACGCTGCTGCTCGTGCTGCTCGTGCTGCTGGTCGGGGGGCTCCTGCGCAGCCACGCAGAGATCCTGCGCCGCCTGGACGAGCTGCAGCCGGGCGGGACGGCGACGGCGGCCCCGGCGCGCACGTCGACGGCCGCGCACGACGTCTCCGGCGTGACGCTCGCGGGCGACGCGATGCACGTCGGCGTGACCCGGCCCGGGACGGCAACGCTGCTCGCGTTCCTGACATCGGGCTGCAGCACCTGTGCCGGGTTCTGGGAGGCGTTCGCCGATCCGCGCACCCGGCTGCCCGAGGGCGTCGGCCTCGTGGTCGTCACGAAGGATGCGAGCCACGAGAGCCCGGCGCGGCTGCGGGAGCTGGCGCCGTCCGGCGTGCGCGTCGTCATGTCGAGCAGCGCGTGGGTCGACTACGACGTCCCGGCGAGCCCGTACTTCGTGCACGTCGACGGCCGGGGCGAGCTGGCCGGCGAGGGCACGGCGCAGCGCTTCGACCAGGTGCTCTCCCTGCTCAACGACGCCGCCGACGACGCCGGCGAGGGCTCGGAGGAGCGCGCCGTCCGGGTCGAGCGCGAGCTGGCCGCCGCCGGCATCGGCCCCGATCATCCCAGCCTCCGTCCCGCATCGGTGCGGCATGGTGACGGCGCCGGCTGAGCTCGCCGTGGCCGTGCCGCTCGCGGTCGTCGCCGGGCTGCGCTCGCTGTGGTCGCCCTGAGGGGAGTCGATGCTCGGGAGCATCACTCCGCTCGGTGAGCGGAGCCGGGGAAGGCGATGGGGCGTCACGGTCACGGCCTTCGCGCTGGCCGCGGCGGCGGCCGGGGCGGGCGCCGGCGCGCTCCTCGGCGCGGCGGGCGGTCTCGCCGGCATCCCCGCCACGATTCGGGTCGGCCTGCTCGGCGCGGCGGTGGCGGTCGCGATCGCGGTCGATCTCGTGCCCGGGGTGCGCCTGCCCGGCCCGCATCGGCAGGTGAACGAGGCCTGGCTGCACCGCTACCGCGGCTGGGTGTACGGGGCCGGGTTCGGGCTCCAGCTCGGCCTCGGCGTCACTACGATCGTCTCGACCGCCGCGGTGTACGCGACCGGCGCCGCCGCGTTCCTGGCCGGATCGGCCGCGGCCGGCGCAGCCGTGGGCGCGGCCTTCGGGCTCGCCCGGGCGGCCACCCTGCTCGCCGCAGGCCGAGTCGACGAGCCGCGCGCGCTCGCGACCCTCGACCGGCGCCTGCACGCGTGGGAGCGTCCGGCCAGGGTCGTTGCGCTCCTCGCCGAGGCGGCGCTGATCGCGCTTGCGGTGGCGGTCGCATGAGGCTCGCGGCCCACGGCATCGCGCTCGACCTCCCGGCCGGCTGGGACGGGCGTATCTGGACGCGTTCGGGCGGCGGCCCCGTCGTGCACGCCGCCAACGTCGCCCTGCCCGCGACCGACGGCGACTTCGCGACCCGCGCCACCGAGGCGCTGCCCGCGGACGGCGTGGTGGTGGTGCTGGTCGACTACGGGCCCGGCGACGCCGGCACCCCGCTCTTCGCGGCCCCCGCCCCGGCCCGGATCGACCCGGCCGAGCTGTCTCCGTCGACGCTGCTCCACCGCCGCCCCGGCCAGCGCGGGCTGCAGCATTTCTTCACGACCGCCGGGAGGGCGATGTGCCTTTACGTCGTGGTCGGCTCGGCCGCACACGCGTCCGACCTCGCCGCCGGCGTCAGCCGGGTGCTCGAGACGCTCCAGGTTGAGATGGTGCCGACCGGCTGATCACTGGAAGGTGAACTGGTCGGCGGGGGAGGTCGCGGAGGTCCCCCGCGACGTCGTGACGACCACGTCGACCGTGCCCGTGCCGGCCGGGCTCGTCGCCGTGATCGTCGTCGGCGAGTGGACGACCACGTGCGTCGCGGCTGCCGAGCCGAACCGGACCTTCGCGCCGGCCACGAAGCCGCGCCCCGTGATGGTCACCGCCGTGCCGCCGGCCGACGCGCCCTGGGCCGGGGAGACACGGGTGACCGCCGTCGCCTTGACCGGCTGCCAGTCGGGGATCTCGTTCCCGCGCAGCCCGGTCAGGACGGTCGCCGCCCCGCCGCCGGCCGGCATGACGTCGATGGTCTGGCCCGCCGAGGTGGCGCGCGCGAACAGCACCCGGTTGCCGTCCGGCGACCAGGCCGGCTGGAACTCGGCCGCCGAGTCGGTGGTCAGCCGGTGGAGCGCGCGTGACCCGACGGTGATCGTCCACACGTCGAACGAGCCCGCGCGGTTGCTGGCGAATGCGATCCGCGACCCGTCGGGCGACCAGGCCGGCTGCACGTTCCGGGCCGTGCCGCTCGTCAGGACGGTGATCGTCCCGCCCCCGGCGGGCACGACGCAGATCTGGTAGTGGCCGTTGCGGGGGGCGTCGAACGCGATGCGGGCGCCGTCCGGCGACCACACCGGGAGGCTGTCGACGCCGGAGCGGTGCGTCACGCGCACCAGATGCCCGGACCCGTTCGCGTTCGTGGTGTAGATCTCCCAGTCGCCGGTGCGGTTGCTGGCGAAGGCCAGCGTGCGGCCGTTCGGCGACCAGCTCGGGAAGGCGTCCTTGCCGGGGTTCGTCGTGATCCGGCGCAGGTCGCGCCCGGCGGTGTTCATCGTGTAGATGTCGTAGTTGCCGCGGCGGTCGCTCGTGAAGGCGATGCGGCGGCCGTCGGGCGAGAACGACGCCGCGAAGTCGTCGGCGGCGCTCGTGGTCAGGCGCACGGCCGGGCTGCCCTTGGCCGGGCGCTTCACGTAGATGTCCCAGTTGTCCGCGCGGTCGCGGTCGAAGGCGATCATCCCGTTCCCGTGCAGCTGCGCGCCCGCCGCCGGGACGGCCGTGAGCAGGGAGGCGACGAGCCCTGCCGCCACACCCCGGATCGTCGCTCGCATCATCCCGTCCTTCACCTTGCCCGCCCGCGTCGCGCTTCCTGGTGAGCCAATCGTAAACATTTCCCGTCGCGCTAAGCATGACCTGCCTCCCTGCCGATCATCCGGAACGTGCCCCGGAGCAGGCTTCTTCCGTCTCGGGTCTGGGCCCTGGTCAGCATCGCGGTCGTCGGCGTCTGCGTGGCCGGCCCGGCTCCCACGCAGGCCGATGTGCGGCCGGGCTCCGCGCTCGACTCCGCCGGCCTGGCCTCGCCGCCGCGGTCGCTGCTCTCGCTCGCGATGAGCCGCGGCCGCCGCCGGGCCGGACTACTCCGGAGCCCTGTGGGAGCCGGCCAGCCCGCTGAATTACACCGTCGCCGACCGGCCGCTGACGAACCCGATCACCCGGCTCGTCATCCACGTCGCCGAGGGCAGCTGGGCCTCGACCTACACCTGGTTTCGCAACCCTCGCGCCGAGGCGTCCGCCCACTACGTCGTGTCCTCGACCGGCCGCGTTGCCCAGATGGTGCCCGACCGCGACATCGCCTGGCACGCGGGCAACTGGGCCTACAACGAGAGCTCGATCGGCATCGAGCACGCCGGGTTCACGAACGTCACCCGGTTCCCGGACGCCGAGTACCGCGGCTCGGCCAAGCTCGCCGCCTGGCTGGCCGACACCTACCTGATCACGCCCGACCGCAAGCACGTGATCGGGCACTACCAGGTGCCGGACCCGAACCATCCCGGGGAGTGGGGCGGCGTCGACCACCACACGGATCCCGGCCGCACCTGGAACTGGGCCCGCTACATGGCGTACCTGCGCTCGGACGCGCAGGACACCGCTCAGCAGATCGTCGACAACGCCAGTCCTTCCGCCGTGCGCTACGACCCGTCCGTCTGGCACGTCGCGAGCACGCAGTCCGGCCGCTACGGGGCGAACTACCTGGCCGCGGCGCCGCACGGGCCGTCGAGCCCGGTGCAGTACCGGGTGTCGGTGCCCGCGAGCGACCGCTACGACCTGCTGATGCGCTGGCCGTGCGGGGCCGACTCCGCCAAGGCGGGCGTGGACGTCACGACCACCCGCGGCCTGCGCACCGCGACGGTCGACGAGGCCCGCGGCTGCGGCAAGTTCCAGTACGTCGGCAGCTACGACCTGGCGGCGGGCGCAGGCTGGCGGCTCCGGGTGAGCTCGGCGTCGAGCGCCCGCGGGACCATCGTTGCCGACGCGTTCAAGCTCGTCGAGCAGACCGATCCCACGCCGCCGGCCGCGCCGTCGGTGACGACGAACCCCGCCGAGACCTCGATCGGCGTCACCTGGACGCGCGCGAGCGACAACATCGCCGTCGGCGGCTACCGCGTCGTCGTCGACTCGAAGCTCCGCTACCAGGGCACGAGCCGGACGCTGGCCGTCACCGGGCTCGCCTGCGACACCGTCCACACCGTGTCGGTGCGGGCGCTCGACATGGTGTCGAACCTCTCGCCGAAGGCGCCCGTCTGGGTGCGGACCGGGCCCTGCCCGCCGCCGCCGACGGGGCTCGTCGCGACGCCGGCCCGGAACTCGGTCGCCCTGCGGTGGACGGCTCCGGCCGCAGGGCTCACCTACCGCGTGCTCGTGAACGGCCGGCTCATCCGCACGGTATCGGGCACGACGTCGACGGTCGGCTCGCTCCACTGCGCCGTCACCCGCACGTTCTCGGTCGAGAGCGTCGATGCGACACGCAGCATCTCCGCCCCTGTCGCGACCGACGCCACGACGCTCGGGTGTTGAGGGCCAGGTCTAGGGCGTCCGCAGGAGCCGGAACGTGCGCGCGCCCAGGCGGCAGGTCCCGGCGGGCACGAGGCCGGACCCGCCCAGGGCCGCGTGCGGCCTTGCGACCACCCAGCTGACGCCGGGCGGGACCGTCCCCCGGCCGAGCAGCGCCAGGTAGCGGGCGTGCCGCTCCTGCTGCGTCGGCGTCTGCTGCAGCCAGGTGCGGAAGCGCACCTTGGCGTGGACGATCTTCAGGAACAGCGACGAGGCGGCGCTGCGCGAGAACAGGTTCAGGGCGATCGCGTCGGCGGTGGGCTCGCGGACGGCGGCCGCCGTGAGCGACTCCGCCGGCGGGAGCTGGGTGCAGGAGAGCTGGCGCGGATAGGCGTGGTGGACGGCCGCGGCCGTGGCGAGCACCGTCGAGGGGACGGCCACGGCGGCCACCGCCACCGCGACCGCGATCCCGCCGGCGCGGGCGGGGCCGCCGGCCAGCTCGACCAGGCGCTGCGCCGCGACGCCCGCGGGGACGGCGAGCGCGAGGACGAGGAACGGCAGGTAGCGCGACCAGCGCAGCAGGGCCGGCGTGCCCAGCACCTCGGCGCCGTGGCCCAGGAGCGCGCCGCTCGCGCAGGCGACGGCCGGCACTGCGACGATCAGCGCGACTGCGAGCGTCGACATCCCCGCCGGCCTGCGGGCGATCGCGATCGTGCCGGCGGCGCCCAGCGGCAGGACGATCCCGAGCGCCACGATCGTCTGGCCGGGGGAGGGCAGGATGGGGGCGATGTGCGTGATCGAGACGAACCCGCCGTAGCGGTGGTAGTCGAGCGCGAGCGGCACGAGCCACACCGCCGCGACGACCGCGCCCGCGAGAACGGTGCGCCAGACCGCGAGGTCGCGGGCCGCGAGGGCGAGCACGACCGCCCAGGCGACGCAGAAGCCGCCTGCAAGCGGGCTGATGAGGAACGTGAAGCCGATCGCCGCGCCGGCCGCCCACAGCGCCTCGGGCCGGCCCCTGGCCAGCCCGCGCAGCATCAGCCACACCGCCAGCGGCGCCAGGCACGTTCCCAGCTCCCGCGGGATCAGCGGCGGGACGTTGCCGAGCGACGGCACGAGCACGTTCGAGAGCACGAGGTCGCCGTGGTAGGGGCCGAGGTTGACGCCGTTGGGGTGGAGCGCGGCCGCCGGGCTGTGCTGCCAGATCCAGCCGAACCCGGCCGCGGCGGTGAACAGGGCCGCCGCCCAGGCGGCGGCGGCGCGCGGCGCCCCCAGCTCGCGCGCGAGCAGCCACATCGCCAGCCAGCCGGCGGCCACACCGCCGACGTCGAGGGCGAGGATGGCCGCGTTCAGGTCGCCCGGAAGGGCCCCCAGAAGCCACGCGCCGATCGAGTGGTAGAGCCACGGATACGAGTTCGGCTCCCCCGCGTACACCCCGCCGGGCGCCGGGATGCCGGCGGCCAGCTGGCGGATCCAGCCCTGGTGCCACAGCATGTCCTCGTGCGAGGGCCACAGGCGCGGCGTCGCCGCCAGGAACCCCGGGTAGGTGACGACGGCGGTGGTCGCCGCGGCGACGGCGAGCGGCCAGGCCGAGACCCGCCCCGGCCGCAGCGACGGGCGCCGCCATGCGACCAGCCCTGCGACCAGCACGGCGGCGATCCCCCGCAGCGCCCAGGGATGGCCGAGCAGGCCGACGCCGGCCGGCCCTTGCAGCATGGTCAGCCAGGCCAGGCCGACGGCGGCCAGGATCCCGTACGCCAGCCGCTCCGGGGCAGGCGAGGAGGGGGAGATCGCAGAGCCGCACACCCACACGGCCGCAGCCGTCACGGCCAGCGTCACCAGCGCAGACGCGATCACGTGGCCGGCCGCATTCGGCCTGCGATTGTACCGAGTACCATGGCCGTGGGGCTCACGACCCCGCGGGGCCCTCGTAGCTCAGGGGATAGAGCGCGGCTCTCCTAAGGCCGGCGTCGCAGGTTCGAATCCTGCCGAGGGCATCGGTTCTCCGGGCGCCGCGCCACCCCGGTCGGGCGGGCACCGGGGAGTAGACTCCGATGGGCCATGGTAATGCCGACGCCTGCCGAGAAGGACGGCCCGGGCGGCGACCTCGCGCCGACCGCCCGCGGCATCCTGACATCGGCCGCGCGCACGTTCGCAGACCGGGGGTCGGCCGTCAGCATGACCGAGATCGCGGCCCGCTCGGGCGTCGGCCGCGCGACGCTCTACCGCCACTTCCCGACCCGGGAGGCGCTCCTGCAGGACCTCCAGCGGGTGGCGGTCGAGAACGTCGGCGAGCGCCTCCGCGCCGCCGATCTGGGGTCACTTCCGGGCCCCGACGCCCTCGACCGGGCCGTCCGCGTCGTGCTCTCCGTCGGCCACGAGTACGCGGTCGTGGTGCGCGAGCAGGTGCCCGTGCCGCGCGACGTCGCCGACCGGCTCGTGCGCGACCCGATCCGGGAGATGCTGGGGAGGGGGCGGTCGGAGGGGTTGCTACGCACCGACTGCTCGCTCGAGTGGCTCGAGGACATGTTCGTGGGGCTCGTGCAGGCCGGGCTCCAGCAGATCGTCCGCCGGGGCGCCGACCTCGACGCGACGACGCGGTCCGTCGTCTCGGCCTACCTGGAAGGCGCGGGTGAGCGGCATGCCTGAGCGCGCCGGCATCAGCCTGCCGTCGCCGCCGGGCCGAAGCGCCCCGATCGAGCTCTGCACGTGCTGCGGCGAGCCGCTCGCGGCCGGCACCGACGTGTGCCCGAAGTGCAACACCGACGTGCGCGGCGGCGCCCGCTCCCAGGCCGCGCGGGGGTCGCTCCTGCTGGGCCTGCTCGGCCTCGCCGTGCTGCCGATCGTGTTCTCGGTCCCGGCGATCGCGCTGGCCGTCAAGGCGCGACACGACATCGCCCGCACGCCCGGCCTGCACGGCAGCGACGCGGCCGGCTGGGGGCTCGCGACGGGCATCATGGGCACCGTGCTCGGGATCTTCCTGATCCTGACGGTCGTCCTTGGGGTCTCCTCACCGAGATAGGTCTCGCGGTGGAGTGTTATGGTCGTCCCGTGAGCCGGCCAAGACTCGCGTGGATCGAGTCGGGTTCCCGCCTGGAGTACGCATGGGTGGCGTTCGCAGTGCTGAATCTGGCCGCGATGCTCGCGATCATCGAGATCCGGTACGGGCAGGGCTGGGAGACCGTCCCGTTCCACTTCATCTACGTGTCGTTCACGATCCTGTACGGCTTCCGCGCGTGGCGAGGGCGGGCCACCCTGCTCGGGATCCTCTTCGTCACGATCACGACCGGCGCGGCCACGGCCTTCGGCATCTACCGGAACTGGGAGGAGCCGCCGGAGATCACCGAGGTGCCGCTCATGTCCCTGATGTTCGTGGCGATGGTCTACCACGTGCATCGCCGCCAGCAGGCGCAGGCGGTGGCCGAGGCGCTCGCCGCCGAGCGTAAGCGCGACCTCGAGCGCAAGTCGGAATTCCTGTCCGACGCCTCGCACGAGCTCCTCACTCCGATCACGATCGGCCGCGGCCACATCGAGCTCCTGAACCGCAACCCCGACCCGGGGCCCGCGGATCTGAGCGAGACGTGCGAGGTGGTCCTGGGCGAGCTCGGCCGCATGGAGCGCGTGATCAACCGGCTGCTCCTGCTGGAGTCGGCCGGCGGGGCGGCGCCCTTCGAGCACGGGCGGATCGACGCCGCGGCGCTCCTCACGCAGACCTTCCAGCGTTGGCGGAACACGGCCGACCGTGACTGGCGGCTAGGCGACCTGCCTCCGGGCACGCTCGCCGTCGACCCCGATCAGCTCACTCTGGCGCTCGACGCGCTGGTCGAGAACGCTGTCCAGCACACCGAGAACGGCGGGCTGATCGAGATCGGTGCAGTGGCCGAGTCCGGGGCGTTGCGGATCCGTGTCCGCGACGGCGGCGACGGGATCCCCGAGGACGCCCGGACACGCGTGTTCGACCGCTTCTACCGCGTGGACGGCAGCCGCAGCCGTCGTAACGGCGGGGTCGGCCTGGGCCTCGCGATCGTGAAGGCGATCGCCGAGGCGCACGGCGGCAGCGTGTCCGTCCACAGCCGTCCCGGCGCAGGGAGCATGTTCGAGCTGCGCCTGCCCGGGCTGCGCTCAGCAGGAGATGAGCCGGTACCCGCCGCCGCGGACGGTCTCGATCACCGCCTCGGCCTCGAGCTTGCGCCGTAGGCGGGCGATGCAGACGTCGACGACGTTCGACCGCGGGTCGAACTGGTAGTCCCAGACGGCGTTCAGGATCCGCTCCCGCGAGACGACCTCCTCCGGCGTTCGCAGCAGGTACTCGAGCAGCGCGCACTCGCGCTCGGACAGCTGGACGCGGCCGCCGTCGCGGCGCATGATCCGGCGGTTGCGGGCGTCGAGCTGGAGCACCCGCCTGCTCGGTTCCCGCGGGTCGGCCGGGCCGCGGCGGCGCAGGCAGACGCGCACGCGCGCGAGGAGCTCGTCGAACGAGAACGGCTTGGCCAGGTAGTCGCTCGCGCCCGCGTCGAGCGCGGCGACCTTGGTGGCGACGCCGCTCTGGGCCGAGAGCACGAGCACCGGCATGGGCGGGTCGGCTGCGACCGCGCGGGCGAGGACGCCGAAGCCGTCGATGCCCGGGAGCTTCAGGTCGAGCACGACCAGGTCCCATTCGCGGGCGCCGAGCTCGGCCACCGCCTCGTCTCCGCTGGCCGCGACGGCGGTCACGTACCCCTCCGCCCGGAGCCCTCGGCTGACGAACGTTGCGATCAGTGGCTCGTCTTCGACCAGCAGAATCCGCACAACGTCCGCAAGCATACGCCCGCCTTCCCGGCCCGGACATGACAGGGACATGACATGCGCTTGACGCCGGAGGGTGCCGGATCGAGCATTGCAGCCGCTCGATCCGAGGGGAGGGCTCGATCAGTCGTTCGACGAGGATCCTATGCACGCTCGGCGGCACCGTCGTGGTGGCCGCCCTGGTCGCGTGGTACGTGGTCGGGTACGTGATCTCCTTCCCGCCGACGGTGCCCCAGGCGAGCGCCGCCGGGGTCACGAACATCACCGTCCAGACCGTCGCCTCCTACGGCCACGCCCCACACCCCGACTGGGTGTCCTACCTCGTCAAGAACGAGCAGGGGAACTGGGTGCACAGCACCATCTGGAAGGTGCCCGCGCACTCCCTCGTGCGGGTCACGGTCTACCAGTACGACGGCGACAGCGGGCTGCGAAACCCGTTCCTGGGCCAGCCGCGGGGAGTCGTCGGCGGCACGATGACGGTGAACGGGAAGCCGCTCCACGTCCTCGACCCGGACGACGCGTCGCACACGTTCACGATCCCCGACCTCGGCGTGAGCGTGCCGCTCAAGGGCGTCGCCGACGACGCCCCCAACCAGTGCGCCGTGACGCCGTGCACGCTGGCGCAGGCCCACAACACGATCGTCTTCGAGTTCCGGACGGGCAAGCCCGGCCTGCACCGCTGGCAGTGCTTCGTGCCGTGCGCGGCAGGATGGCTGTACGGCTTCGGCGGGCCGATGCAGACCGTCGGCTGGATGGACGGGTTCCTCAAGGTCGTGTGACCGGATGGACGACCGTTCCCACCTCATCCGGGCGGCGGCGATCTGGGCCGTCCTGGCCATCGTCGCCGACCTCGTGATGGGGTTCGCGGTCGCGCCGCATATGCCGCCGGGCCGGTTCTCGAACACCGCATCCGACCAGACCGACATCAACAACGTCCTCGCCCTGATCTTGACGCCGATCGGCGTCGGCGTGCTCACGTTCCTCGTGTACGCAGTGGTGTCGTTCCGCCAGCCGCCCGGCCCCATGCAGGACGGTCCGCCCGTCCGCGGCCACCGCCGCCTGCAGGCGGGCTGGGTCGGCGTCACCGCGACGGTCGTGCTCGTGCTCGCGATCGTCGGCACGATCGAGCTGGTCCAGGCGCCGAACAGCCGTGCCGGCGCGGGCGCGGGCGGCGGCCAGGGGGCGACGCCGATCTCGAGCCCCGGCGGGAACCCGCTCCAGGTGCAGGTGATCGCCCAGCAGTGGCAGTTCACGTACCGCTTCCCCCAGTACGGCGGCGTCGAGACGTTCGCGCTGGCCCTTCCGGTCGGCCGCACGGTCGAGTTCCACGTCACGTCGATCGACGTGATCCACTCGTTCTGGGCCTACCAGCTCGGCGTCAAGGCGGACGCGGTGCCCGGCGCCGACAACATCGCATACACGACGCCGAAGCACGTGGGCCTGTTCCAGATCCGCTGCGCAGAGCTGTGCGGCCTCTGGCACGGGTACATGGCCGCCCGCGGGCATGTGCTCTCGCCGGCCGCGTGGAGGCGCTGGATCGCCGGCGCCCGGGTCGCAAACGCGCCGGCGACGCACTACCTCCCGAAGTACGCCAAGGTCTACTACCCGGTACCACTCGAGAGGGGCGGATGAGCGCACCGGAGACACCCATGGCCGCCCGGGCGCCGGAGGCGTCCGGGAGAAACGGCCTGCTGACGTTCAACGTGATCTGGGGCATCGTCGGGCTCGTGGTCGGCTACGCGATCGGCCTCTGGATCGGCCACCGGCTGGGCTCCCGCTTCGACTGGGTGGCCGAGATCGACTACAACGACATCGCCGTGCTCCTGGGCTACTCGCTCGGCACGGTGGGCTACCTGGCCGGGTTGGGCATCCTCAACCATCCGATCGCCCGCCTCTTCGGCCGCGGTGGAGGCGACCTGGCCAAGCAGGACACGGGCTGGTCGCGCTATGCGCGGGCGAGCACCGACCACAAGGTGATCGGCAACCAGTACCTGATCGGGATCGGCATCTTCTTCTTCATCGGCGGCGTGAACGCCATGCTGATCCGCACCGAGCTCCTGCACCCGAACTCGCCGACGTTCTCGCCCGGGCAGTACCTGACGATTGTCGGCCTGCACGGGGCGATGATGATCATGATGGTCTCGAGCATCATCCTGGGGCCGTTCGGGCACTACTTCGTGCCGATCATGATCGGCAGCCGGCGGATGGCGTTCCCGCGGCTCGAGGCGCTCTCGTTCTGGCTCCTGCCGCTGGCCGGCGTGATCCTCGTGAGCACGATCGCCTACGGGGGCTTCCCCACCGGCTGGACCGGCTACCCGACGCTCGGAAGCGAGGCCGATGTCGGCATGGACGGCTACCTGTTCGCGTTCGCGCTGGTCGGCGTCGGCATGATCCTGAACGCGCTGAACATGCTCGTCACGGTGTTCAACCACCGCGCGCCCGGCATGACGTGGTCGCGGCTGCCGATCTTCGTCTGGAGCATGCTGACGACCTCGGTGCTGATGCTGCTCGGGCCACCCATGCTGCTCGCGGCGGTGTTCATGGAGGTGCTCGACCGCACCTCGGGAACGGCGTTCTTCTCGGCGTCGACCGGCGGCAGCCCCTTCCTGTGGGAGAACCTGTTCTGGTTCTTCGGCCACCCCGAGGTCTACATCCTCGCCCTGCCCGGGTTCGGGATCGTGCTCGAGATCCTGCCGGTCTTCGCCCGCAAGCCGCTCTGGGGCTACCGCCTGGCCGTATCGGGCATGCTCGGCGTCACGCTGCTCTCGTTCATGGTGTGGCAGCACCACCTGTTCGTGAGCGGCATCAACGCCAGCCTGCGGCCCTTCTACATGCTGACGACGGAGCTGATCTCGGTGCCGACCGGCTTCATCTTCCTCGTCGGGATCGCGACCCTCTGGCGGGCGCGGATCCGCTACACGGTGCCGATGCTGTTCTCGCTCGCGTTCTTCGTCAACTTCCTGATCGGCGGCCTCTCCGGCGTCTACCTGTCCGACGTCCCGAGCGATGTGACGCTGCACGGCAGCTTCTTCGTGCTGGCCCATTTCCACTACACGATCATGGGCGGGCTCGTCTTCGCGTTCTTCGCCGGCATCTACTACTGGCTGCCGAAGATGGCGGGTGTGGAGCTGAACGAGACGCTCGGCAAGATCCACTTCTGGACGGCGTTCATCTTCTTCAACTCGACGTTCCTGCCCCTGTTCGCCGTCGGCATGCTGGGCATGCCGCGCCGCACGCCCACCTACGCGCCGCACCTGCAGTTCCTGAACGACTGGGTGTCGATCTCGGCGTTCCTCCTGGGAGCGTCGATGCTCGTGTTCCTGGCGAACTTCGTGTGGTCGCTCGTCATCGCCCGGGTGCCGGCGCCGGCCAACCCGTGGATGGCCCGCTCGCTCGAGTGGCAGCTCCCGACCCCGGTCCCGGCCTGGAACTTCGACCGGCCGGTGCGGATCCTGGCAGGACCGTACGAGTACGGCGACCCGTCGGCGCCCCCGGTGCTCGAGCTGGGGCCGCCCGTCGTCCCGTCGGCGGGGGACTGACGGATGGCCGAGTTCACGCCGAGCGCAGCCGAGACCGCCGAGCTCGAGGCCCGCAACCAGACGATGGCGGGGCGGCTCTTCGTCGCCGCCGATGCGTTCCTCTTCCTGGGGTTCCTGTTCGCCTACCTGTACCTGCGCGCGCTTGACAACAACGGGATGTGGAACCCGCACGGGCAGAACCCCTCGGGCACGATGGGGCTGGCCGTCCTCGTGCTCGTGTGCATCACCGCCGCGCTCGTTCAGGTCGGCGCCGGCCGGCTGGCCTCCACCGGGCCGGCCGCGTTCCGCGCCCCCGCGGTGGCGGCCCTCGTGGTCGGCGTCGTCGCGACTGTGTTGGCCGGGTCACAGGTGTTCCGCCCGGGCTTCTCGCCCAGCCACGCGGGCGCCCTCGGGAGCGTCTTCATCGGGTTCATCGCCGTGTACTCACTGCACCTGCTGGGCGGCCTCTACTGGCTCGAGACGCAGACCGTCCAGCCGCCCGGCGAAGGGCTCCGGGCGACCGTGCCGCCGTGCCTGCTCTTCTGGTGGTTCCTGGCCGTGGTGCTCGCGATCTTCTCCGTCCTGTTCTACATCGCCTAGACGGGAGCATCCATTGCATCTGATCGCCCTGGCCACGAACGACTCCTCCGCGGGCGGTTGGATGACGCTCGTGATCCCGCTCGGCTTTCTGGCGATCGTGCTCGTGTGTGCGTGGACGATGCGCCACCTCGTGCCGTAGCGGCCCCGGTCGGCCCCGGAACGCGAGGAGGCCGCGAGATCGTCGCGGCCTCCTCGACCGACCCCATCCGCCGGCCCTGTGAGGGTGGGCTCCGTCAGCCTGCCGGCGAACGCACAATCGGTCTGGCCGACGCGACGGAGGGTGGTCGCACCGGCCCGCAAATGGTAGCGGATGCGACCGCTGTTGACACGAGCCGGTCATCCCGCGTACGTGCTCGGTCAAAGGGGCTTGCGGAAGAAGACGCGGGCGAATCCGTCCTCGATCCCCCGGCCGGTCTCGGTGAAGCCCAGCGCGGGGTAGAAGCGCAGGTTCTCGGTCATGCGCTCGTTCGTGTAGAGCACGACCTCGGCGAGCCCCGCTGCGCGGGCGTGCTCCTCCGCGAAGGCCATGAGCGCCCGCCCCAGGCCCGCGCCCTGCCGGTCGGGCGCGACGGCGACGTTCTCGACCAGGAGCGCGGGCGGCCGCGGCCGGAGCACGAGGACGCCGGAGACGCCCTCCCCCGCCCGGATCACCCACACCTCACCGGCGCCGATCAGGGCCTCGTAGTCGGCCGTCATCGGCGCCGGCTCGCGGCCGATGCGCTCGACGTAGGGGGCGTAGGCGGCGCGGACGCACCCGGCCACGGCGCGGGCGTCACCGGGGGCTGCCGGGACGATCTGCGGCATCGCGTGGTGATCCTAGATGGTCAGCGGGCAAGCGGCGCTATGGTGCTTCGGCCGGAGACCCTGACGCCGTGGATCGGAGAGCAGCATGCAACTCGGAATGATCGGCCTGGGCCGGATGGGTGCCAATCTCACCCGCCGGCTGATGCGTGACGGGCATCAGATGGTGGTGTGGAATCGCGATCCCGCGCCGACCGCGGCGCTCGCCGCCGAGGGCGCGGTCGGCGCGGAGACCGCCGCCGACCTGGTCGCCAAGCTCGACCGCCCGAGAGCGGTCTGGATCATGGTCCCCGCCGCGGTGACCGGGAAGGTCGTGAGCGACGTCGCGGAGCTGCTCGACGAGGGTGACACGATCATCGACGGTGGCAACTCCTACTACCGCGACGACATCGCCCGGGCGGCCGAGCTCGCGCCGAAGGGCATCCACTACGTCGACATCGGCACGTCCGGCGGCGTGTTCGGGCTCGACCGCGGCTACTGCCTCATGATCGGGGGCGAGGACGAGGTCGTCGAGCGGCTCGACCCGATCTTCGCCACCATCGCACCCGGCGTCGAGGCCGCCGAGCGAACGCCGGGCCGCACCGGCGACCCGGCGCGGGCCGAGCGCGGGTACCTGCACTGCGGCCCCAACGGCGCCGGCCACTTCGTGAAGATGGTCCACAACGGGATCGAGTACGGCATCATGGCCGCCTACGCCGAGGGCCTGGACATCCTCCGCAACGCCGACATCGGCCTGCGCGAGCGCGTGGACGATGCCGAGACCGCCCCGCTCGACCACCCCGAGTTCTACCGGTACACGATCGACACGGCCGACGTCGCCGAGGTGTGGCGGCGCGGGAGCGTCGTCGGCTCCTGGCTGCTCGACCTGACGGCCACGGCCCTGCACGAGTCGGCCGACCTCGAGGACTTCTCGGGCCGGGTGTCCGACTCCGGCGAGGGCCGGTGGACGTCGATCGCCGCGATCGAGGAGGGCATCCCCGCCTACGTGCTGACGGCGGCCGTCTACGAGCGGTTCAGCTCGCGCGGCGAGGGGACGTACGCCAACCGCGTCCTCTCGGCCATGCGCAAGCAGTTCGGCGGCCACGTCGAGGTGTCCTACGGGCGATTAGTCGTGGCAAGCTACATGTGAGACCACACCGAGAATTCGCCTGCACGGGCGAGGAGAGAGGAGCCCCATGGCCATCGCACCCGCATCGGACATCGCCCAGATCGAATCGATCCTGGGCGACGACGCAGAGTCGCTCCTCGAGCACACCTGCAGCACCATCTCGAGCGAGCGCCTGTACCTCCCCGGCCCGGACTTCGTCGACCGCGTCGTCGCCATGTCCGACCGGCCGACGCCGGTGCTGCGGTCGCTGCAGACGCTCTACTCGAACGGCCGCCTGGCCGGCACGGGCTACCTCTCGATCCTCCCCGTCGACCAGGGCATCGAGCACTCCGCCGGCGCGTCCTTCGCCAAGAACCCCGACTACTTCGACCCGGCCCGGATCGTCGAGCTCGCGATCGAGGGCGGCTGCAACGCCGTCGCCACCACGCTCGGGGGGCTCGGCGCCACCGCCCGCCGCTACGCGCACCGGATCCCGTTCCTGCTCAAGCTGAACCACAACGAGTTCCTGTCCTACCCGAACTCGTACGACCAGATCATGTTCGGCTCGGTGCGCCAGGCCCGCGAGCAGGGCTGCGTCGCGGTCGGGGCGACGATCTACTTCGGCTCGCCCGAGTCGAAGCGCCAGATCCAGGAGGTGTCGGCGGCGTTCGCGGCCGCGCACGAGCTGGGCATGGCGACCGTGCTCTGGTGCTACCTGCGCAACTCGGCGTTCTCCCCGAAGGACGGCGGCCCCGACTACCACCTGGCCGCCGACCTGACCACGCAGGCCAACCACCTGGGCGTCACCATCGAGGCCGACATCATCAAGCAGAAGGCGCCCGAGACCGCCGCGCCCGGGTTCCTCGACCTCAAGTTCGGGAAGACCGACGAGCGCGTCTACTCCGAGCTCCTGACCGACCACCCGATCGACATGACCCGCTACCAGGTGGCCGGGTGCTACATGGGCCGCGCCGGCCTGATCAACTCGGGCGGGGCGTCCGGCGCGAGCGACCTGCACGACGCCGTCTTCACCGCGGTCGTGAACAAGCGCGCCGGGGGCATGGGCATGATCAGCGGCCGCAAGGCCTTCCAGCGGCCGATGGCCGAGGGCGTGGAGCTGCTCCACGCGATCCAGGACGTCTACCTCTCGGACGAGATCACCATCGCCTGAACCTGTCCTTCTCGGGAACTCAACAATTCTTCACCAAAAGGGGTATACAGGCGAACGAATAAGGTGACGAATGGTCATACACACAGGCTACAATAGGGGTATGACCAACATGTTTCCGATCTATTCAGAGAGCCAGCTCTCCCGTTCTCGCCCTGAGACCGAGCACGAGTACTTCATGCGGGCCGCGCGCAACATGCGCGACCAGCGCCGCCGCGAGCGGCGTCAGCGCGTGATCGCCCGGATCACCGGGCGACCGCACGGGAAGTCGGCGTAAGCGGTGATCGCCCCCGGTTCTGCCGGGGGCGGCCCGCTCACATCCGCTCGAAGCTGCGGAACCGCTCCCAGTCGGTGACCGCCGCCTCGAACGAGCGCTGCTCCGTGCGCGCGTAGTGCAGGTAGTGGTCGACGACGTCGTCGCCGAACGCCGCCCGCGCGGTCGCCGAGCCCTCGAGCAGCGCAATCGACTCGTGCAGGCTGCCGGGCAGACGCGGCTTGCCCTCGGCGTCGTAGGCGTTCCCCGGGAAGGCGGGCTCGAGCTCGAGCTCGTGGTCGATGCCGTGCAGGCCGGCGGCGATCATGGCGGCGAAGGCGAGGTAGGGGTTCACGTCGGCCCCGGCGATCCGGCTCTCCAGGCGCAGGCCCTGGCCGTGCCCGACCACACGGAAGCCGCACGTGCGGTTGTCGACGCCCCAGACGAGCGTCGTCGGCGCGAACGAGCCCCAGGCGTAGCGCTTGTACGAGTTCACGTTCGGGGCGAAGAAGTAGGCCAGCTCCCGGGTGGCGGCGAGCTGCCCGGCGATGAAGTGGTCGAAGACCTTGCTGCGGCCGTGGCCGCCCTCGCCGGGTGACAGGCTGCCGGACTCGTCCCACAGGCTCATGTGGATGTGGCACGAGTTGCCCTCGCGCTCGTCGTACTTGGCCATGAACGAGAGCGCGCAGCCGTGCAGGTACGCGATCTCCTTGGCGCCGTTCTTGTAGACCGAGTGGTTGTCGGCCATCGAGAGCGCGTCCGAGTAGCGGAAGTTGACCTCGTGCTGGCCGAAGTTGCACTCGCCCTTCGAGTCCTCGACCCGGATGCCCGCGCCCGCCATCCCCAGGCGGATCGGGCGGAGCACGTCCTCGACCATGGTCGTGCCCAGGATCGAGTAGTCGACGTTGTAGGCGTTCGCGGTGACGAGGTCGTGATAGCGCTTGGCCCGGGCCTGGTCGTAGCTGTCGCGGAAGAGCATGAACTCGAGCTCGGAGCCGACGTTCGCGCGCCAGCCGCGCTCCGCCAGGCGGTCGAGCTGGCGGCGCAGGATCTGGCGCGGCGAGGCCGCCACCGGGCTCCCGTCCTCCCACTCGAGGTCGGCGACGACGAGCGCCGTCCGCTCGAGCCACGGCACCCGCCGCAGCGTCGCCAGGTCGGGCCGGAACACGAAGTCGCCGTAGCCGGTCTCCCACGAGGACATGGCGAAGCCCTGCACCGTGTTCATCTCCACGTCGACGGCGAGCAGGTAGTTGCACCCCTCCGCTCCGTGGCCGGCCACCTCGTCGACGAAGAAGGGCGCGTGCAGCCGTTTCCCCGCCAGCCGCCCCTGCATGTCGGTCATGACGAGCAGCACCGTGTCGACCGCGCCGGACTCGACGTCTCCCCGCAGCTCGTCGAGCGAAAGCGGCATGGGCTATTCATATACTCCAGCCGGGATGGACCGCAAGCGGCCGGTGATCGGGATCAGCGCCTACGACGTGCCGGTCACGTTCGGGCAGTGGCGCGAGTTCCAGAGCGTGCTCGCGCCGGCCGGGTACAGCCGGTCGGTGACCGCGGCGGGCGGCCTGCCGGTGGTGATCCCGCCGGTCGACGGCTCGACCGAGCTGCTCGACCTGCTCGACGGCGTCGTCTTCACGGGCGGCTCCGACCTGAACCCGGCCACGTACGGCCAGGAGCCGCACCCCGAGAGCACCGGGTTCCAGGACGGCCGCGACCGGGCCGAGCTCCTGCTGATCCGCGAGGCGATCCGGCGCGACATGCCCGTGCTCGGCATCTGCCGGGGCATGCAGCTCCTGAACGTCGCGCTCGGCGGCGACCTCGTCCAGCACCTGGACGGCGCAGCCCACAAGGGGCCGCCGGGGACGTACACCTTCCATGACGTCACGGTCACGCCGGGGACGCGCCTGGCCGAGGTGCTCGGCGCCGGCACCCGCACGCACTCGTGCCACCACCAGGCGCCCGACCGGCTCGGCGAGGGGCTGCGCCCGAGCGCGCAGGCCGACGACGGCACGGTCGAGGGGATCGAGCAGCCGAGCGCCCGCTTCGTGATCGGCGTGCTGTGGCACCCGGAGGAGGACGAGGTGCGGGGCGCGCCCCTCTTCCGCGAGCTGGTGGCCCAGGCGACCATCTACCGGCGGGCGGCGGCGTGAGCGCGACGGTCGAGGGCCTCGTCATCGGCGGCGACCGGGTGGCCGCGGCCGAGGGGGAGACGTTCGACGTCACGAACCCGGCCACGGGAGCCCGGCTCGCCAGCGTCGCCTCGGCCGGCGTCGAGGACGTCGACCGGGCCGTCGCCGCCGCGACCGCCGCGTACGAGAAATGGGGCTCGCTCTCGCCCGTCACCCGCGGCCGCCACATGCACCGCTTCGCGGCGCTCGTCGAGGAGCACGCCGAGGAGCTGGCGCTGCTCGAGTGCCGCAACGTCGGCATGCCGATCGGCGACGCCCGCGGCCAGCTCGGGATGATCGTCGACGTGATCCGCTACTACGCGGGCGCGGTCGACAAGTTCTTCGGGCACACCGTTCCGGTCGAGCGCGACGGCGTCGCCCTGACGTTCCGGGAGCCGATCGGCGTGGTCGGCCTGATCACGCCGTGGAACTTCCCGCTCAACATCGCCAACTGGAAGATGGCGCCCGCGCTCGCCGCCGGGAACACCGTCGTGCTGAAGCCGGCGTCGCTGACGCCCCTCTCCGTGCTCCGCTACGCCGAGCTCGCCGTCGAGGCGGGCATCCCGGCCGGGGCGCTGAACGTCGTCCCCGGCCCGGGCGGCACGGTCGGGGACGCGCTGGTCGGGCACCCCGGCGTCGGCAAGATCGGCTTCACCGGCTCGACGGAGGTCGGTGCCGGGATCGCCCGCCGGGCGGCGGACGGCATCAAGCGGGTGACGCTGGAGCTGGGCGGGAAGTCCGCCTGCGTCGTCTTCGAGGACGCCGACCTGGAGAAGGTCGGCCGGCTGGCGCCGTACGGCGTGTTCGAGAACTGCGGGCAGGATTGCTGCGCGCGCTCGCGCCTGATCGTCCAGGAGTCGGTCGCCGACGAGGTGGTCGAGCGCTACTCCGAGACGGCCCGGAACCTGCGCATCGGGATGCCGGAGAGCCCGGAGACCGAGATCGGGCCGCTGATCTCCTCGGGCCAGCGCGAGACGGTCGAGCGCTACGTGGCGATCGGCCTCGACGAGGGCGCCCGGCTGGTCACGGGCGGCGAGCGCCCCGACGGCGACCTCTCCGCCGGGTTCTTCTACCGGCCGACGGTGCTCGCCGGCGTGCGCAACGACATGACCGTCGCGCGGGAGGAGATCTTCGGGCCGGTGGTCTCGGTGATCACGTTCCGCGACGAGGCCGACGCCGTGCGCATCGCGAACGACACGCCGTACGGGCTGTCCGGGTCGCTCTGGACGCGCGACGGCGCCCGCCAGCTGCGCGTCGCCCGCGCCCTTCGCACCGGCGTTCTCGGCGTGAACACGAACTCGTCCGTCTTCGTGCAGACGCCGTTCGGCGGCTACAAGCAGTCCGGCATCGGCAAGGAGCTCGGCATGGAGGCGCTCGCCCACAACACCGAGCTGAAGAGCGTCTTCATCTCGACCGAGTAGCCCGGAGTGAATAAACGGGGTCAGACCCCTTTTATTCAGAGGATCAGGCGACGGTGGCCGAGCGGATGGCGTCGATGAGCTCGTCCAGCCCGACGCCCTTCTTGAGGCAGTTGGCGGCGCCGGCGTTCAGGGCGGCGTCGATCATCTGCGGCTCGTCGTAGGCCGAGAGCACGACCACCGGCATCGCCCAGTCGGCGGCCGCGATCTGCTCGGTCGCCTCGATCCCGTCGACATTCGGCATGCGCATGTCCATCACGACCACGTCGGGCAGCATCTGCTCGGCGACGGTGACCGCCTCGGCGCCGTCCGAGGCCTCGCCGACGACGGTCATCCCCGCCTCCTCGAGCGCGTCGCGCAGCACCCCGCGCAGGAGGGCGTTGTCCTCCGCGATCAGGATCCGGATGCCGTTCGCCTCCATCCCGCGGAAGAGTACCCGGATGGGTCAACTTGTGTACATGCGATACAGCCGGTCGGTTGCGGCCTCTGCCGTCGCGGCTGCCTCGGCCGGCGGGGCCCCCCGCGCTCGCGCGAGCACGTAGGCCGCGGTGAAGCAGTCGCCCGCGCCCGTCGGGTCGGCGTAGGCCCCCGCGCCCGTGCCGGGGACGAAGACCACCCCTGCGGCGGTCGCTGTGACCACCCCGTCGCCGCCCATCGTCACGCACACCTCGGGGGCCCCCAGGCCGAGCAGCGCGCCGGCGTCGAGCCGCTCCCCGGCGGCGGCGACCGCCTCGCGGTGGTTGAGCTTCAGGATGGCGACGCCCGCGATCGACTCGGGCGGGAACGGGCGCAGCCGCACCGGGCCGGGCTCCGCGCCGCGCGCCGGCCCCTGCCCGTCCAGGCACAGCCGGTGCCCGGCGCCGGCGAGCGCCGCGATCGTCTCCGCGGGGAAGTCGGACGCGCCCTGCGAGCCCAGGTGCAGCCAGCCGCACCCGGCCACGGCCGGAAGCACGAACGCCTCCACGTCCTCCGGTGAGAACGGCAGGCCGAACCGGGCCAGCACCTGTCGCGTCCCCGTGCGGTGGTCGAGGCGCGAGTCGTAGGCGGGCCCGCCGGGGATGACGACGGCGTCGCCGGGGTCGGCGCCGCGCGTCACGACGACGTACTCCGCGCCCGCTGCCTCGAGCGCCCGGCGGGCGTAGAGCGGCGAGCCGCCCAGCCGCCGGCTCTCGCCGCCGTCTGCGCTCACGACCGTGTCGATCACGGTGTGGCCGACGAGGCCGATGCTCACCGCGCCGACGCGCCCGCCTCCGGCAGCTCCAGCCGGACGGCCGACCACCGGCCGGGGCTGGCGTCGAGCGTGATCGCCGCGCCGATCTGGGCCGCGCGCTCCTGCATCATCCGGATGCCGATGCCGCTCCCGGGCGTCGCCGGCAGCGTGCCGCCGGCATCCTCGACGGCCAGCGAGATGTGGCCATCTTCGTGCTCGAGGCTGATGGATACGGGTGAGCGCCCGTGGCGGGCGGCGTTGATGGCCGCCTCGCGGGCGATCTGGAAGATGGCCGTGTCGCGCTCGACGTCGCTGTCCCAGCCCGACGAGGGCCGGGTGAAGCTCGCGTCGACGCCGTACTCCTCGTGCACCGTCTCCGCCAGCGATCCGAGCGCCTGGATCAGCCCCTGCTGCTCCATCACGACGGGGTGCAGGCGGGCGACGGTGCGGCGCAGGTCGTCCGCCGCTCCCGAGGCCACGTCCTCCAGCCGCTCGAGCACCTCGGTGGCCCGGTCGACGTCGCCCGTGCGGACGGCGTCGGCGATGACGTCGCACATCAGCCGCACGGCGGTCATCGTCTGCTGGGGGCCGTCGTGCAGCCGCATCGCCAGCGCCGCCCGTTCGTCGTCGAGCGTGCGCAGCATCGTGTCGAAGAGCTCGCGCTGCTCGCGGCTGCGCTCCGCCAGGGCGTGCGTGGTCCTCAGGGCGCGATCGATGGCGAACCATGCCACGGCAACTGCCGACAGCATGAGGACGCCGTGCAGCCAGTCGGACGACGTGAGCACGACCAGGGCCACGACCGCCGCGGCCGCGGCGGCGGCGATGCCCGCCGTGAGGAGACGCTCAGTCGATGAACTCATAGCGGAGCGCGAGCGCCACCGCCTGAGTGCGGGTGTCGGCTTCCAGCTTCGTCATCGCGTTGCGGACGTGCGTGCGCACGGTCTCCGGGCTGATGAACAGCCGCTGGGCGATCTCCGGGTTCGAGTACCCGTTGGCGAGCAGTCCGAGGATCTCGCGCTCGCGGCCCGACAGGGCCGGCAGCCGTTCCGTGGCCCTCGGCGCGACCAGCTCGGAGGCGAGCGTCGGGTCGACGTAGGCGCCGCCCTCGGCCACCCGCTTCACCGCGCGCACGATGTCGTCCGGCGGCGCGTCCTTGAGCACGTAGCCCCGCGCGCCGCAGTCGAGCCCCTCGGCGAGGAGGCCGCGCTCGCCGTGCGCCGTGTAGAGGATCACCGCGATGTCGGGGTGGGCGGCGATGATCTTCCGCGTCGCCTCGAACCCGTCCATGCCGTCCATGCGGACGTCCATGACGATCACGTCGGGGCGGCGCTTGTCGGCCATCTCGACCGCGCCGTCGCCGGAGCCGCTCTCGCCGATGACCGCGATCTCGCGGTCGCGCGTCAGGATCATCTTGACCCCTTCGCGGACCGCGGCATGGTCGTCGACGACGAGGCAGCGAACCTGGCTGCGATCGGCGGACGGCCCGTTGCCGGTGTCGCTAGCGCCCATGACCCCGGGGATCATTGCACTTCGGGACGAAAAAAGGAAACTCCCCGGCCGAATACAATGGCCGCATGTCGACCGCGCGGCGCACGGCGCTGGTCTCGCTCGTCGCAGCCGTCGTCCTCGTCGTGGTGAAGGCAGTGGTCGGGTTCGCCAGCGGGAGCCTGGGCGTGCTCGCCGAAGCCGCGCACTCGGGCATCGACGCGGTGGCCGCCGTGCTCACGCTCTATGCCGTCGGCGTCGCCGAACGGCCGCCGGATCGCGAGCACCCCTACGGCCACGGCAAGGCCCAGCACCTGGCCGCGCTGGGCGAGGCCGCGTTCCTCGCCGGCGCCGCGATCTGGATCGCCGTCGAGGCCGTCGTGCGCCTGAGCTCGGGCAGCTCGCCGGTCGACGCCCGCCCGTACGTCTTCGCCGTCATCCTGTTCGTGCTCGCGGTCGACGCCACCCGGGCGACGCTGTCGCTGAAGCAGGGCCGGCGGGAGCGAAACGCCGCGCTGATCGCGAACGCGTGGCACTTCGGCAGCGACTTCGTCGGCACGCTGGCGGTCCTCGTCGGCCTCGGCCTGGCCGCGGCGGGCCTCCCCGGCGGCGACTCGGTCGCCGGGATCTTCGTCGCCGCGATCGTGCTGGTCGCCGCCATCCGGCTGGCGGCCGGCAACATCGGCGTGCTGATGGACCGGGCGCCGCTGGGCCAGGCCGGCGTCGTCGAGCAGGTCGTGCGGGGGGTGGACGGCGTCGTCGACGTGCGCTCGGTGCGCGTCCGCGAGGCGGGCGGAGAGAGCTTCGCCGACGTCGTCATCGGCGTCTCCAGGCTCGACGGGCTCGAGAAGATGCACGACACGTCGGACCGGGTCGAGCAGGCCGTGCGCGACTCGCTCGGGCGGGCGCAGGTGCAGGTGCACGTCGAGCCGGCGGCCCTGGCCGAGGAGCGCCCCAACGAGCGCGTCGCGGCCGCGGCGCTGCGCGTCCCCGGCGTGGTGGAGGCCCACAACATCACGGTGCTCGAGGACGCCGCCGGCCGCGCCGTGACGTTGCACGTGCGCCTGCCGGAGGACGCGACCATGCGCCAGGCCGCGGAGGCGATCGAGCGGCTGAAGCGCGAGATCCTGGCCGAGGTCGGGATCGCCCGCGTCTACGCCCACGTCGAGCCGTCGGCGCCCGACGCCCAGCCCGCGCACGACGTGAGCGCCACCGAGCCCGAGCTGCGCGAACAGCGCGGCCGCGGCCGTCCGCTCGGTCGCCGGGACGACCGGCGAGGTCGTCGTCTACCGCCAGGGCCGGCGCCTGCTCGTCGTCACGTCGCTCGCAGCAGACCCCGGCATCACGGTGCGCGAGGGCCACGCGCTTGCGAGCCGGATCGAGGACGCGGTCCGCGAAGAGCTCGCGGCCGTCGACGACGTCATCGTCGAGGTCCACTGAGCGGCGACCTCCGCAGGAGAGGGCCGCCGGGGCCCCATGGCAGGTGGGGTGGGGCCCCGGCGAATCGCGCCCGAAGGCGCGAATCTCGGCTATCCGCTCTGCGCCCCCAGCGTGACGGGGACGGTCATCCGCTTCCCCTTGCGGATGATCCCGAGGGTGGCGTGTGCGCCGGGCTTCATGCCGGCGACCGCCTGAGCCAGGTCGGAGAAGTGCACGATCTTGTGGCCGTCGATCGACACGATCACGTCGCCGCCGACGGTGAGGGTGCGCCCGTCGATCGTCGCCGTGGCCGAGCCGCCGCGGAGGCCGGCGTGGGCCGCCGGCGAGCCCGGCCGCACGTTGCCGACGAGGACGCCGCTCGCGACGGGCAGGTTGAGCACGCGGGCGAGCGAGGCCGTCACCTGCGTCCCGGCGATGCCGAGGTACGTGTGGACGGCCCGGCCGCTGCGGATGATCTGGCGGGCGACCGTGCGGGCCGTGTCGATCGGCACGGCGAACCCGATGCCGATGTTGCCGCTCGTCGGGTTGTTCGTCCCGGTCAGGATCTGGTTGGTGATCCCGACGACCTGCCCGAACCGGTCGATCAGCGGGCCGCCGGAGTTGCCGTGGTTGATGGCGGCGTCGGTCTGGATCGCGTTGTAGATCTTGTAGCCGGGCTTGAGCGAGTTGATCTGCCGCGCCTTCGCCGAGACGATCCCCTCGGTGATGCTGCGGTACTCGCCGAGCGGGTTCCCGATCGCGACCACGGGGTCGCCCACCTGCACCGAGCGCACGCTCCCCAGCGGGAGCGGGTCGAGCAGCGAGCTCGGGGCGGTCGGCACGTCCAGGACGGCGACGTCGTCGATCCGGTCGACGCCGAGGACGTCGGCCTTGTAGGTGCCGCCCCGGCGGAAGCCGACCGTGACCGTGCGGGCCCCGGCGACGACGTGCGCGTTCGTGAGGATGTGGCCGCGGCGGTCGATCACGAAGCCCGAGCCGAGCGCGCGCGTGCGCTCGGTCTGGCGGGGCGCGAACGGGTCGAGCGGGTCGCTGACGCTGTGCACCGTGGTCGCGTTCACGACGACGACGCCGGCCGCGTCGTGGCGATAGATCTGGGCGGCGTTCAGCGACGCGGTGGTCGACGAAACGTTGATCGGGGCCTGGGCCGCGGCGACGCTGCGGATGGTGGTCGTCGTCGAGGCGCCGCCGACGCCGGCCCGCCCCAGCACGACGGCGCTTGCGCCCCCCACCGCAGCGGCGGCGACCACGAGCACCCCCTGTCGCACGTAGGCCGTCATCACTCACCGAGTTGTACGCGCCCCGAATTGGCCGGGAATTTGGCGGCTAGGACCCGGGGGTGGCGGCGCGGGCCGCCTGGGCCTCGAACCGGCCCGCGATCCAGGCCACCAGTGCGACGAGGGCGAGCGCGGCCAGGTGCTCGAGGAGGATGCGCCCGGAACGCACGGCGGCCGACCCGGCGCTCCAGTCGTCCGCCAGGTGGGCGAGCACTGCGATCGAGCCCACCACGCCGATCACGCCCGGCCAGACCCTGGCCGAGCCGCCCTCGAGCCACTGGGCGACCCGCCCGGCGGCGAGCACGGCGGCCAGGATGGCGGCCAGGCCGATGCCGTGACCGAACGCCGACGACTGGCGGTCGGCGCTGGACGGATGCTGCTGCCAGACATACGCCAGATGGGCCAGGACGACGACCACCGCGGGAACGGCCGCGGCGGCCGCGTAGGTGCGCACTGTTGCGGCCCGCATCGGCGGTTATGGTAGCGCCGCGATGCGCGTACGCCTGATCGTCAACGCGGCCGCGACGGGAGTGCGTGGCCCGGTGCTGGACGCGGTCATCGCAGCTCTCCGGGGTGCCGCCGAGCTGGAGGTGGTGACGACCGAGCACGCCGGGCATGCCACCGAGCTGGCGGCGGCGTCGACCGCGGATGCGGTGGTCGGCCTCGGCGGCGACGGCACCTACAACGAGATCGCGAACGGGCTGCGGCCCGGGGGGCTGATGGGCGTCCTCCCGGCCGGCGCGTCCTCGGTGTTCGCCCGCCACCTCGGCTTCGCGACCGACCCCGCCGCCGCCGCCCGCGAGCTGGTCGAGGCGCTCGAGGCCGGGTCGAACCGCTCCATCGGCCTCGGCGCCGCCGACGATCGCCTGTTCACGTTCGCCGCCGGGCTGGGGCTCGACGCCGAGGCGACGGCGATCGTCGACCGTGCCCGTCACGAGCGGCCGGGCAACGAGCGGCCCGGCGACCTCCAGGTGCTCGCGACCGCGCTCCGCGTCCTGCGCGCCGAGGGGTTCGCCCTGCACGAGCGCATGACGCTGATCGCGGACGGCGGCGTCTCCCACCGCTGCTCGTACGTGGCCGTGGCGAACCAGCACCCGTACACGTTCCTGGGCTCGATCCCCGTGCGCGCGGCCCCGCGGGCGGACTACGAGCACGGCCTCGACGCGGTCTTCACCCGCGAGCTGCGCACGCGCCAGCTGTGGCGCCTGCCGGTCTACGGGCTGATCTGGCCCCGCCACGCCGGCCACGGCAGCCGCCGGGTCGGCTACCTGCACGACCTGCACGCGTTCACCGTCGAGTGCGACGAGCCGACCGCGTTCCAGATCGACGGCGAGTACGTGGGCCACGTCGAGCGGGTCGAGTTCGCATACCGACCGGATGCGATCCGGGTGGTCGTGCCGGCGGGGTAGCGCGGCCGGCAGGTGATTATCATTCGCCGGCCATGGATCACCTGATCGCCATCAGCCAGGGTCTCGGGCTGGCGGCCGCGGCCGGGCTGCTCTCCGCCGCGCCGCTCGCGCTCGCCGCCAGCGCCGCCACCAGGGGCTGGCTGGAGTCGCCGATCGGCATCGCCGACAACGCGGCGACCGTGGCGATCTGCTGGGCGCTCGTCGTGATCGAGCTTGTGGCGGACGCCGTATGGCCCGGAGCCCAGGCCGGGGCCCGGCTCGGCCGCCGGATCGTCGCCGGCGGGCTCGCGTTCGAGCTCGCCGCGGGCGGCTACCTCCCCTACGTCGGGCTGGTGCTGGGCGCGGTCGTCGCCGGCGCGGTCGGCCTGGTGATGCGGCGGCTGCGCGCGGGCGCGGTCAAGGCCGGGGGCGACCTGCGTGGGACGGCGCTCGTCGAGGACGGTGCCGGGCTGGGGGCCGCGGCCGTGGCGCTGATCCCGTTCGTGGGCTACCTCATGACCGTCGCCGCGGGCTGGCTGCTCCTGCGCCAGCGCCGGCGCGAGGATCAGAAGTTCCGCGGGCTGCGCGTGCTGCGATGACCGCCCCGCCGCGGAAGAAGCTGATCCTGGCGGTCGTCGACGGCCTCGGCCCGGAGCTGCTCGACCGGGCGATCGCCGCCGGGCGTGCCCCGACCATGGCGAAGCTCGCCGCCGCCGGCGACCGCCGCGACGACTGCGTCTCGACCTTCCCGTCGCTGACCCCCGTCTGCCTGGCGGCGCTCCTCACCGGCGAGCATCCGGCGGGGTCGCACATCCCCGGGATGACGTGGTACCACCGCGGCGAGCGCCGCTTGGTCGAGTACGGCTCGTCGTTCGCGGCCACCCTGGCGGAGGGCACGCGCCAGATGGTCGACGACATCCTCGTCAACATGAACCTCGTGCACCTCTCGCAGCGGACGACCACGATCTTCGAGTTCCTCGAGGATGCGGGCTACGTGACGGCGGGCGTGAACACGTACGTCTGCCGCGGCCGCGTCCGCCACCCGATCACCCGGCCGGTCGCCCGCAGCGTGGCCCGCCGCATCGGTATCGTCGACGCCGTCTACGGCCCCCGCCGCTACTTCCTCGGCGAGCTGTTCTTCACCGACCTGACCGGCGCCCCGCGCAACTTCGGCGGTGGCATCGACCGGCACGGCGGCGCCGTCGGCCGCTGGCTCGTCACCCGGGACGGGTTCGACTTCCTGTTCTTCTACCTCTACGAGACCGACGCCGCCCAGCACCGGGCCGGCGACGTGATGGGCGCCGTCGAGGTGGCCGACGGAGGGCTGGGGCTGCTGGTCGAGGCGGCCGGCGGGCTCGACCGGTTCCTCGACCGCTACGCCGTGGTCGTCGTCGCCGACCACTCCCAGAGCCCGGTGCTCCAGGCCGCCGACGCCGCGGCGCCGCTCGCAGGAACGGCGCTCTTCCGCTCCAGCCGCCGCTCCGACCCCGACAACTGCGAATTGGCGGTTACGGCCTCGAACCGGGTGGCGATGGTCTACCGGCTCGGCCGTGCGCGGGAGTCCAACGGCCGGATCGCGGAGCGGATGCTCGAGCAGCCGGCCGCCGAGCTCGCGATGCACGCCGGCGACGGCTGGATGCACGTGCTCCGCGGCGGCGGCGAGCTGCGCTTCCGCCGGGGCCCCGGCGAGGCCGACGTCCGCGGCAACCGCTTTACCGTCGAGGGCGACGCCGACCTGCTGCACCCGCAGCTGCACCCGAACGCGCTCGAGCGGATCGAGGGCGCGCTCGCCTGCCCGACCGCGGGCGAGGTGATCGTCTCGGCGGCGCCCGGCTGGGAGTTCGCCGACTCGGGCGGCGCGCACCACGTCGGCGGCGGCAGCCACGGCTCGCTGCGGGCCGAGGATTCGGTGGTGCCGCTGATCACCGCCGGGTTCGAGAACGGCCCGCCGCTGGCCGGCCTGCCGTCGATCACCGACATGGCCCCGCTCGCCGCCCGCCACTTCGGCGTCGAGCGGCCCGTGCGCGAGGCGGCGTCCGCGCTCGCGGGCGTCCGATAGCATCCGTCGGATATGGAGGAGGCCCGAGTCGAGTCCGCCGCGGTCCGCGCCCGGGGACATGCGCGCAGGATCAACCTCGCCGTCCGCCACCCCGACAACTGGATGCAGGTGCTGCGCTACTGCGCCGTCGGTGCCACCGGCTACGTGGTGAACCTGGTCGCGTTCCTCATCGCCGATCGGAGCATGCCCTACACGCTCGCCTTCGTGCTCGCGTTCGTGCTGGCCGCCACCAGCAACTTCGCGTGGAACCGGGTGTGGACGTTCCGGGTCAGACATGGCGTGCCCCACCACCAGTACGTGCGCTTCCTGACCGTCAGCGCGATGGCGCTCTGCCTCGACCTGGCTGTGCTGCGGGCGCTGGTGGAGGCGGGCGGGATGGCCAAGGTGACCGCCGCGGCGATCGCCATCCTGGTCGCGACGCCGGTCAGCTTCCTTGGCAACAAGCTCTGGACGTTTCAGTAGCGCCGCGGTCGCGGCTGCGGTGGCGCTGCTCGTCGCCGCGGCCCCGGCCCACGCCGCCGCCCATCTGACCCGCCACCAGGCGATCATCGTCGCACAGGCGGACCCGCAGGCTGCGTCGCTGCGGCTGAAGAACCCCGGCTCCCACTGGGCCGCCCAGTACGACGCGAGGACGCACAGCTGGGTCGTGCTGCTCGAGCCGCACGGCGCCCACAACATCCTCGCCGCCTTCACGATCGACGACCGCGACGCCCGGGTCACGCACGTGCGGGTCGTGTCCCGGGTCGGCCCGCCCCGCCTGACCTCCGTGCAGGCGGCGATCATCGCGTCCCGGCAGCCCAAGATCCGGTCGTGGCTCGCCCAGTACACGAACGTCAGCCACACCTCGACGCTCGGCGACCACCGCGTCTGGACGGTCGACTACTACGCCGACGGCGATCAGGTCGCCGAGGTGCACATCGCCGACTACACGGAGGATCCGTACGAGGCGTGGACGGGCCCCCAGGTGGCCTGGCAGCTCGCCCGCGGCCAGCCGTCCGCCTACGGGCGCAAGGCCAACGCCGCCTACGTGCTCTGGCCGATGTGCGCCATCTTCCTGGCCGGACTGATCGACTGGCGCCGGCCGTTCTCGATGCGGACGCTCGACCTGGCAGTCGTGCTCTCGTTCGTCGCCTCGCTGTGGGAGTTCAACAAGGGCAACGTGTTCTGGTCGACCCCGCTGATCTACCCGCCGATGATCTACCTGACCGCGCGCATGGTCTGGATCGGGTGGCAGCGCACGCCGCGGACGTTCGCGATCGGCGACCGCCACCTGCTCGTCCTGGTCGGGCTCGTCTTCGCGCTGATGGGGTTCCGCCTGGGCCTGAACAACCAGGACTCGAACGTGATCGACGTCGGCTACGCCGGTGTCGCGGGCGCGTCCCGGCTCATGCACGGCGTCCTGCCCTACGGGCACATGCCGAATCGCGACGGCAAGCCGTGCGGAGGCAAGTACTTCAACGGCGACCCGGTCGGGTACATCCAGACCGACGGCCGCTGCGAGTCGCCGATCGAGAGCGGCGACACCTACGGCCCGACCGTGTACGTGGCCTACGTGCCCGCCGTGGCGGCGATGGGCTGGAGCGGCAAGTGGGACCGCCTGCCGGCCGCGCACGTGGCCGCGTCGGCGTTCGACATCCTGGCCGTCGTGGGGCTGTTCGTGGCCGGCTGGCGGCTGGGGTCGCGCCGGCTCGGCGTCGCGCTCGCGTTCGCCTGGGCGGCGAACCCGTTCACGCTCTACTCGCTGAACATGAACTCGAACGACGCCCTCGTGGGGGCGCTGCTGGCGTGGACGTTCGCCCTGCTCGCGATCCCCGCCGCCCGCGGGGCGATGCTGGCCGCGGCCGCCCTGACGAAGTTCGCGCCCCTGGCGATCGTGCCCCTGTTCGCGTCGCTCAAGAACCGGATGGCGACCTTCGTCGGCTTCGTCGTTGCCTCGCTGCTCCTGCTCTCGATGCTCGCCCTCGACTCCGACGGCATCTCGCTGTTCTGGCACCGCACGATCGACTACCAGCTCGGCCGGGTCACGCCGATGTCGATCTGGACGCTCGGGCTCTACCACCCCGGCTGGTACGACCTGCGGCTGCCGCAGCACGCCTTCCAGATCGCGGCCGTCCTGGGCATCGTCGCGCTGGCGGTGTTCCCCCGCCGCCGCGCCAAGGACGCAGCCGCGGTCGCGGCGTTCTCCGCCGCCGTCGTGATCGCCGCCCAGATGGTGGCGAGCTACTGGTTCTACCCCTACATCTGCTGGTGGCTGCCCGTCGTCATGATCGCGCTGCTGGTGCCCCGGCCGGATCCCGAGCCGGACCTCGTTCCCGAGCCGCCTGCCCGAGCCGCTCCCCGCCGGGTAGGCGGGCTACTCGTCGATCCGGATCGCCTCGATCGACGAGGCCCGGCCCTCGCCGTTGCACTCGATCACGACGCCCTCGAGGCGCACGCCTCCGTCGGCGGGCTCGAACCGCACGGGCATCTGGGTCGTGAAGCGGCGCAGGATCAGGTCGGTGCGGACGCCGATCACGGAGTCGTGAGGGCCGGTCATGCCGGCATCGGTGATGTAGGCGGTGCCGCCCGAGAGGATGTGGGCGTCGCTGGTCTGGACGTGGGTGTGCGTGCCGATCACGGCCGTCACCCGCCCGTCCAGGAACCGGCCCATCGCCACCTTCTCGCTCGTCGCCTCGGCATGGAAGTCGACCAGGACGAGCGCGGCCTGCTCGTGCGCCTCGCGGACGAGGTCCTCGGCCACCGCGAACGGGCTCACCGCCGGGTCGAGGAAGAGCTTCCCGAGCAGGTTGATGACCGCCACCGGCGTCCCGTCGGCGGCCTTGGCGACGCACCAGCCCTTGCCCGGGGCGGTGCTCGGGTAGTTGGCGGGGCGGACGATGCGCGGGTCCATGCCCAGGTGCGGGTACACCTCGCGCTGGCGGAAGGCGTGGTTTCCGAGCGTAATCACGTCGACGCCTGCGCCGTGCAGGCGGCGGGCGAGCCGGCTCGTGATGCCGGTGCCGTCGGCGAGGTTCTCGCCGTTCGCGATCACGAAGCCGATGTCGCGCTCCGCCCGCAGCCGCGGCACGAGCTGTTCGATGACGCGGCGCCCCGGAGTTGCGAAGGCGTCGGCGATGAAGAGGATCCTCACGGGTGCGCTAGAGGAAAACGCCGTTCGTGGCCGGCGCGGGCCCGACCTCGATGTGGACGTGGTTGCCCGCGTCCGACGTGTACTTGGCGAGCTCCTGGGTGAGCACCTTGGAGAGGTCGGCGACGGTGCCGAGCTTCGTCGTGGCCGCCGAGACGGGCGTCCCCACCACGATCCCCGGGGCCGTGGCGAGATTCGTCATCGTGACCACGTCGGCCGGCGTCGACGTCGGCTGGATCTCGATCACGCTCCCGTGGCCGCGGCCGTCGATCACGTACGGACGGATGCTGACCACCTTGCCGTCGACCGGGGAGTAGACGTCGGTGCCCGCCACGGCGCCCACGTCGACCGAGCCCGTGCTCGGCCCCTGGCCGGCGTCGTCGACGTAGTACGAGGGGCCGCCGCCGCCGTCGGGCGCGCCGGTGAGCGCCTTCGCGATCGTGTTCAGGATCCCGGCGTTGCGCTGGGAGCCGAGCGGGACGAGCGGGACGACGTTCGCGGTGCCGACGCCGTGGTAGACGATCGCCGTGATCCGGCGGTGCGTGATCGGGACGTCGAGCACGAGGTTCCCCGGTGCGGTGGCCAGGCCGAGCGGCGCAGGCGGCGCGTTCGGGGCCAGCTGCGAGCTGGGCACGACGCTCGCGATCGCCGCCGGCGAGTTGGACGACGAGCCCGACCGCAGCGCGGTCGCGACGATCGTCACGATGATCAGCAGCACGACCGCGAGCGCAACCCTGCGGCGGGTGCGGCGACGGTCGGCGCGACGACGCGGATACCGGCGGCGGTGCCTCGAGGTCACGCACGCCAGGGTAGCGGATCGAGACCCCGGGGCGGGCGCCCAGGCGGAGCCCGCCGCCCGGGCCGGGCGACGAGGAATGGCCTGGAAGCGCGGCTGTTACGATGGCCTCAATGCCTCCAGACGGCCCCGGGAACATCGTGATCCCGCGGTGGATCCAGCTCGTGGGCCTGCCGCTCGCAGTGGTGGGCGCGTGGCTGTTCGTCTCGGCCGTGAACGGGGCCGTCTTCGTGTTCGTGGTCGCGGCCCTGATCGCGATCCTCCTGAACCCGATCGTGCGCGCCTTCTGCGCGGTGCGCATCCCGCGCGGGCTGTCCGTGCTCCTCGTCTACGTGTGCTTCGCGGTCGCGATCGGCGGCATCAGCGTGATCGCCGGCACGGTCATCGCGCGCGAGGTGCAGGCGGTCGCAAACCGGGTGAACGACCAGTTCCGCGAGGACTCCCACGGCGTCACGCCCGCCGACCACAAGCTGAACGACCTCCAGCGCTGGATCAACGACTCGAGCCCGGTGAAGGTGAACGTGCTGAAGCCGGGCGAGCGGCTCCTGCACCACGTCGACGTCTCCCACCTGCAGCGCTACTCGGGCCGGGCGGTGTCCGTCGTCCAGTCGCTCCTGATCACCCTGTTCGAGAGCCTCTTCAACCTGGTGCTCATCATCGTGATCTCGGTCTACATGCTGCTGGACGCGCCGCGCTTATCCCGTTTCCTGCGCCGCGTGTTCCCCGGGTCCGACCCCGACGACGACCTGGTCACACGGGTGGAGCGCGCCCTGCTCGCGTACATCCGCGGTCAGACGATGGTGTCGCTGGCGGTCGGGCTCTCGGTCTTCATCGGCCTCGAGATCCTCGGCGTGACCGGCGTGTTCCCGGCCGGCTCGACCTACGCGCTCGCCTTCGCCGGCTGGGCGGCGGTGGTCGAGATCATCCCCTACCTGGGCCCGTGGCTCGGTGCGCTCGCGCCGCTGGCGGTCGCCGCCACCGAGTCCGCGACGGCGGTCATCGGCGTCGCGATCCTCTTCCTCTTCATCCACCAGATCGAGGGCCACGTGATCGTGCCCAAGCTGATGGGCGGCGCGGTCAAGGTGCACCCGCTGGTGGTGATCTTCGCCCTGCTCGCGGCGGGTGAGCTCTACGGCCTCGCCGGGGTGTTCCTGGCGATGCCGCTCGTCGCGATCGGCCGCGAGATCGCCGCGTTCCTGCTGGAGCGGATCAGCCTCGAGCCGTGGCGGGGCGGGCCGATCCCCGTGGAGGTCGACATCGAGTCCGGCGGGGAGGACGAGCCGGAGCCGGACCGGCCGCCGCCCGTCTCCGCCCGGGACTAGATGATCGATTCAATCATCTAGACCTGATCGGGGCGGTCGTGGTTCGACGGGGCCAGGTCGGCGGCCTGCTCGAACGCCTCCATCGCCGCCTCGGTGCGCCCGGCCCGGCGCAGGAACTTCCCGTACCAGCGGTACGCCCGCCCCAGCTCGCAGTGCCAGCCGTTCTGGCGCTTGAGCGCGTCGATCGCCGTCGCGTACGCGTTCTCGGCCCGGTCGGCGCGGCCGGTCTCGTCGTAGCTGCGGGCGAGCACGAGGTAGCTCTCGCCGAGCTGGCCGGGGACGGACAGGTTGCCGAGGAGCTCGATCGCCTCCCGCGCCAGATCTCCGGCCCCCTCCGGGTCGCCCTGCTGGAGCGCGCGCCGCGCCTCCTCGACGCGCACGAACCCCTCGTCCATCGCGCTCATGCGGGTGCCGTAGGCCCGCCGGGCCGCGACCAGCTCGCGCCCGGCATCGTCGGCCTGACCGTCGTCGAGCAGGATGTGCGCGAGCAGAAGATGCGCGTTCGCCTGCTCCCACTCGTTGCCGGTCTCGTCCGCGACCGCGACGCCGCGGCGGGCGTAGTCGACGGCGAGGGGCGTCTGGCCGGTGGCCGCGTAGAGCCGCGAGAGCGCCCGGTAGGCGGTCGAGCGGGTGGCGCGGTCGATCTCCTCGGCGTCCTCGCGGAGGGCCCCGGTGAGGACGGCGGTGGCGTGGCCGTAGTCGCCGATGTCGGCGTAGGCGTAGCTCAGGTAGACCGTGTAGCCGACCATCTTGGCCGGGTCGACCTCCGGGCGGTCGCGCATCCCCGCCAGGCACCGCTCCAGGATCTCGATCGAGCGCGGCAGGTTCGTGCCCTCGCCGTGCAGCCGGGCCAGCTCGCGGAAGAGCTCGAAGCGCTCGTCCGGGTCGGCGTCGCCCGCCTGCTCGAGGGCCTGCTCGAGCAGCTCGACGGCGCGCTCGAAGCGGCCCCTGCGCGACGCGATCAGCCCCAGGCCCTCGAGCGCGCGGGAGCCGGCGTCGCGGTCGTCCAGAGCTTCGGCGGAGCGCAGCGTGCGCCGGAGAAGCTCCTCGGCCTCGTCGAGGCGGTCGAGCGCGACCAGCATCATCGCCTCGGATACCTGCCGGCGCGGAACTGCGGCGGGATCGTCGATGTCCGTCAATGTCCGCCCGGCCGGAGGAGCCTCAGATGTCGGAGGGCAGCCTGAGACCCGCCGTTGGCAGCGGCGCCAGGGCGTCCTGGTTCGACGGCGCCAGGTCGGCGGCCAGCTCGAACGCCTCGAGCGCGGCCTCGGCCCGGCCCAGGCGCTTCAGGAACTTGCCGTAGTGGCGGTAGGCCCTCGCCAGCGCAGGGGCGCTGTCCGGCTGGCGCTGGAGGGAGGCGATGGCGGCCGAATACGCCGCGTCGGCCCGCTCCAGCTCGCCGAGCTCGTCCTGCACCCGGGCGAGCACGAGGTGAGCCTCGCCGACGCGCCCGTCGGCGGCCGCGCCCTCGAGCACCGCGACGGCCTCGGTGGCGTGGCGGACGGCCTCCTCGCCCCGGCCTGTCTGCAGCGCGTGGCGGGCCTCCTCGACCAGGAGCCGCCCGCGCTCGACGGGGGCTGCCGCCGGCCCGAACACCTCGCGGGCCGCGCGCAGGTGGGTGCCGGCGTCGTCGGTGTCGCCCAGGTCGAGCAGCCGCTGGGCGTAGGTGAGGTGGGCCTCGCCCAGGGCGCGGTTGTCGTCGGCCAGCTCGTACAGCGCGAGCGCGCGGTCGGAGAAGCGGATCGCCTGGTCGAGCGCGCCCGCCGCGGCGTGGCTGCGCGAGATCGCGTACTGGCCGGCCGCCCGCGAGGCCAGGTCGACGCCCTGGGCGCGGTTGGCCAGCGCGTCGGCGAGCGCGCTCGCCGAGCGGGCGAAGGCCCCGGCCTCGGCGTACGCCTCGCTCAGCCACAGCGAGTAGCGCACGAGCTTCGCCTGGTCGGGGGCGCCGTCGCGCTCGAGCCTCGCGATGCAGTCCTGGAGCAGCGCAAGCGCCCGGGCGACGTCGCCCGAGTGGCGGTAGATCTCCTGCAGGCAGCCGTAGAGCTGCACCCGCTGGGCCGGATCCGGCGGCGTGCCGACCTCGAGCGCCTGCTCCAGCAGGCGCCGCGCCTCGCGGTCGTCGCCGCGCTTCGCCGCGAGCACGCCGAGGCCTTCGCAGGCCTCGCTCATGCGCTCGCCGTCGCCGTTCACCTCGGCCTCGCGCAGGACACCGCGGAGCAGCTCCTCGGACTCCTCGAGCCGGCCCATGCGCCCGAGCACCATCGCGTCGAGCAGCTCCAGCGAGCGCGGCCGCTGCTGCGGCGCGGTCTCGCCGGTGAGCTCCTCGGTGCTGACGCCGAGCCGGCGGGCGATCTCCATCAGGACGCGCGGGCTGGGGCGGCGGTCGCCGGCCTCGATCCTGGCCAGGTAGCTGTACGAGCATCCCTCGAAGGAGAGGTCGCGCTGGGTCATCCCGCGCTTGCGGCGCAGGTGGCGGACGCGGGCGCCGAGCTTGCGCAGCGCCTCGTTGGAGTACTCGCCGTCGTGGACCTGCGAGACGTCCATGTCTTGACCTCCGCCAGACTCCAGCCAGTCCATTCTTGGCAATCCTACTGCACCGGCCCGGGTGCGGCAAGCGCGGGACTACACTCGTCGCATGCCGTTTCCGACCACCCGCCTGCGCCGGCTGAGGCGGACTTCCGGCATCCGGCAGATGGTGCGCGAGACGCGCCTGACGCCCTCGGATCTGATCCAGCCGCTCTTCGTGCGCCACGGCGGCGGGGAATCGACGCCGATCGACTCGATGCCCGGCCAGAGCCATCACGGCATCGACGGCCTCGTCGAGACGGCCGTCGCCGTGCACGCCGCGGGCGTCCCCGCCGTGCTCCTGTTCGGGCTTCCCGCCCGCAAGGACGAGGCCGGAAGCGAGGCCTACGACCCGGAGGGGATCGTCCAGCTGGGCGTGCGCGCGATCAAGGCGGAGGTGCCCGCGCTGACCGTCATCACCGACGTGTGCCTGTGCCAGTACACCTCGCATGGCCACTGCGGCGTCCTGCGCGACGGGGTCGTCGAGAACGACGTCACCCTGGAGCTCCTGGCCGACACCGCCCTCTCCCACGCCGCCGCCGGCGCCGACATGGTCGCGCCGTCCGACATGATGGACGGCCGGGTGGCGGCGATCCGCTCGTCGCTCGACAACGAGAGCCTGACCGACACCGCGATCATGGCCTACAGCGCGAAGTTCGCCTCGGCGTTCTACGGGCCGTTCCGCGACGCGGCGCATTCGACGCCGTCGGAGGGCGATCGCAAGGGCTACCAGATGGATCCGGGCAACGGCAACGAGGCCGTGCGCGAGGCCCTGCTCGACATCGACGAGGGCGCCGACGTCGTCATGGTCAAGCCGGCGCTGCCCTACCTGGACGTCCTCCGCCGGCTGCGGTCGGAGACCCTCGTGCCGCTCGCCGCCTACCAGGTGAGCGGCGAGTACGCCATGCTCGAGGCCGCCGCCGCCCGCGGCCTCGTCGACCGCCGGGCCGCCGCCCTGGAGGCGCTCACCGGCATCCGCCGGGCCGGGGCCGATCTGGTGATCACGTATTACGCCGCCGAGGCGGCGGGGTGGCTGTCTTAACGGAGACGCAGTCGGCGCGGCTGTTCGACGAGGCCCGCCGGCTCATGCCGGGCGGCGTCTCGAGCCCGGTGCGGGCGATGCGCTCGGTCGGCCGTGACCACCCGCTGTTCCTGGCCCGCGGGGCCGGCGGCGAGGTGTGGGACGTCGACGGCAACCGCTACGTCGACTGGGTGCAGTCCTGGGGGCCGCTGATCGCCGGGCACGCCCACCCCGACGTGATCGCCGCCGTGACGGCGGCGGCGGAGCGGGGCACGTCGTTCGGGGCGCCGACCGAGCTCGAGCTGGACCTGGCCCGGGAGGTGTGCGCGGCCGTGCCCTCGCTGGAGCAGGTGCGGTTCGTCTCGTCCGGCACCGAGGCGGTCATGAGCGCCGTGCGCCTGGCCCGCGCGCACACGGGGCGGACGAAGATCGTCAAGTTCGCGGGCGGCTACCACGGCCACGCCGACGCGCTGCTGGCCCAGGCCGGGTCCGGCCTTGCCACGCTCGGCATCCCCTCCAGCCCCGGCGTCCCGGCGGCGGTGGCCGCCGACACGCTCGTCTGCGGGTACAACGACCTGGACGGCGTCCGGGCCGTGGCCGAGCGCCACGGCGACGACCTGGCCGCGGTCATCGTCGAGCCCGTCGCGGGCAACATGGGCGTCGTCCCGCCCCGGCCGGGCTTCCTCGAGGGCCTGCGCACCGTCTGCAACGGGACCGGCGCGCTGCTCGTGATGGACGAGGTCATCACCGGCTTCCGGGTCGGCTACGGCGGCGGCCAGGAGCGGCTCGCCGTCCGCGCCGACCTGACGTGCCTGGGCAAGATCGTCGGCGGCGGGCTGCCCGCCGCGGCGTTCGGCGGCAGCTCCGCGATCATGGGCCGGCTGGCGCCCGAGGGCGACGTCTACCAGGCGGGCACCCTGTCGGGGAACCCGCTCGCGATGGCGGCGGGCCTGGCGACGCTCGCGCTCCTGCGCGCCCCCGGCGCCTACGACCGGCTCGAGGAGACGTCGGCGGCGCTCGAGGCCGGGCTGCGCGGGCCGGGCGTGACGGTGAATCGCGTCGGCGCCATGCTGACCGCGTTCTTCCACCCGGGCCCGGTGCGTTCCTTCGCCGACGCCGGCGCGAGCGACACCGCCCGCTTCGCCCGCTTCCACGCGCACATGCTCGCCCGCGGCGTCTACATCGCGCCGTCGCAGTTCGAGGCGCTCATGCCCTCGCTCGCCCACACCCCGGAGCAGATCGAGCGCACGGCGGCGGCCGCGGCGGAGTTCACGGGGTGAGCGTCCTCGACGAGGTGGCCGGCCGGGCCGCCGCCGAGAGCCCGCTCTGGGCGGACGCGCTGCTGCCGAAGGCGCGGGCCGGGGAGCCGCGCTTCGCCGGGCGCTGCCCCGAGCACCACCTGCTCGGCGTCGAGATGATCTACGAGGGCTATCTGCTGCACTACGGCCGCTCGCGGCTGTTCTCCCAGGCCGACGCCGACCTCGCGCTCCTCACCGGCGACTACCTGTACGCGGCCGGCCTGCGCGAGATCTGCGCGACGGGCGACCTCGGCGCGGTGGGTGCGCTGGCGACGCTGATCTCGCGCTGCGCCCGCAACCAGGGCGACGGCAAGGGCGCCGACGACGCCGCGCTCTGGGACGAGACGGTCGCCGGCCTGCGCTAGCCGGGCTTGGGGACTGTCCCCGATTTCCAGGGACAGTCCCCGGGTGTCGGCCCGATCAGGGTGTCCAGCGGTCGCCGACCGGCGTGACCAGCAGCTCGTGCGTCCAGGCGCTTCGGCCCTGCTCGTGCAGGTACTGCACGGCCTTCGCGAGCTCCACGGGGTCGATCTTGTTGCCGCCGTCGTCGTCGCCGGGCGTCCCGAACGACCCGTCGCAGACGAGCAGGACGGCGTGGACGCCCTGCGGCTTCAGCTCGTTCGCGGCCGCCTGGCTGAGGGCGCGCGTCGCGGCGGCGCCGGCCGCCCACGGCGCCCGGCCGGGCAGGGCCCGGCGGGCCGATCCGCCCGTGACCTGCACGAGCGTGCCGCCGCCGCGCTCGGCGAGGGCGGCGCCGCAGGTGCGGTAGAAGGCGAACACCTCCGGCAGCAGCTGCTCCAGGTACGGCGCCATCGCGTCGTCGTCGGTCGTCGTCAGGTCGCCGCCGCCGAAGCGGCCCTTCGGCGAGACGGCGTTCACCGCGAGGTCGAACGGCGCAGCGTCCGCCACCACCGCGCGCATCCGCGCGGGGTCGGTCAGATCGGCGACGACGCCGGTGCCGGGAAACGCGCCCGCGGTCTCCTGCGAGCGGGCCACCCCCACGGCCTCCCAGCCCTGCGGGATCAGATGCTCGGCGATGGCGCGGCCGAGGCCGCGGGCGCCGAAGACCAGCAGTCGAGGCATGGGGCCATCCTACCGGGTCAGGTGCCCCGGGCGAGGCGCGTCACGAGCACCATCGCCGCCGCCGTCGCGACCAGGCCGGCCGCCGTCACCGCCAGGCCGCCCGTGCCGGCGTTCGAGACGAGCAGGAGCGCCCACCCGGCGCTCGCCCCCGCGGCGGCGATGAGGAGGATCGTGGCCGCCCGGCGGCGCACGATGGCGGGGTCGACGGCCGCCGGCCGGGCCAGCTCGACGGCCCACTGCCCCACCTCCGCGGCCGTGACGAGGCCGGCTGCCACGAGCGGCGCGCCGGGATCGGTCGGCCCGTCGCCGAGGCCCAGGGCCGCCGCGTAGGCGAGGGCGGCGAGCGCGATCGCCCAGACGACCCCGGCCTCCCAGCGGGCCAGGACGGCGACGGCGAGCGCGGCGGCGGCGGCCGCAGCGGCCACTGTCACGCCCATCTGGCTCCTGCCCGCGGCGACGGTCGCCGTGTGGGCGGCGACGGCGGCCGAGGCCAGCACCGCGACGACGAGCGCCGTCAGATGCGCACGGTTCGGGCGTATCGCCGCACCTCCTGGATCTGGGCCAGCACCTCGTCCACCGGCCGGTCGCCGCGCCACTCGACCACCGGCACGCCCATGGCGCGGTAGCGCGATCCCAGCTGCTCGCGCTGGAGCCGCCACATCCGCCAGGCCAGGTCGCCCAGGTCGCCGCGCGGCGGGCTAACGAACGCCAGCGGCGAGACGTCGATGACGGCCAGGTCGACGCCGCGGGCGCGCAGGTCGACGAGCGCCGTGCGCATCCGGGCGTCGGCGAGCGGGGAGAGCGCCAGCACGAGCGCGTTCGGCGGCAGCGTGCGCGAAGGGATCACGGCCACGTCCCGCCAGGCGTAGCTGGCGACGACCTGCGTGTCGATCAGCGAGTCGAGGATGCGGTAGGCCTGGGTCGTCCCGCTCGACGGCAGCACCCAGCGCAGGACGCCGCCGAAGCCGACGATCCCGACCCGGTCGCGCGTGCGCAGGTAGGCCCGGGAGAGGGCGGCCGCGGCCCGCACCGTGAGGTCGATCGTGCCGCCGGTGCCGTCCCCCGTGTCGGTGAACGAGTCGAGGAAGAGCACGACGTCGGCGTTGCGCTCGGGGTGGTACTCGTTCACGTGCAGGCGGCCGCGGCGGGCGCTCACCCGCCAGTTCACCTGGCGCAGGCGGTCGCCGGGGACGTGCGGGCGCAGGTCGGCGAACTCGAGCCCCTCCCCGCGGATGCGGGTGACGTAGTTGCCGGCGCCGACGTGCGTGGCCGCCGGCCGCGGCAGCGCGCGCACGCTCTCCGGCCGCGGGTACACGCGCACGCGCACGGCCGGCTCGACCATCTGCTCGAACCCGATCAGCCCCAGCGGCCCCGGCGCGCGCAGCTGCATGCCCCCCGCCAGGTATCCGCCCCAGCGCCGGCACTCGAGCTCGATCGCCACCTCCGCCGGCTCGCCGGCGTCGAGCCGCAGCACCCGGGCCGGCACGGCCGCGCGCAGCCCCGGCGGCGCGTGCGTCTCGACGGCGATCCGGCCGAGCGGCTCCGCCGACGTGAGCGTCGAGTGAAGCGTGATCTCGTCGCCCTCGATCGTGCGCAGCTCGTCCTCGCCGAGCGCGACCGTGACCGACGGCGGCACCGTCGCGGCCAGGCCGATCGCGAGCAGCAGGCCGAACGGCGCCGCCACCGCGACGAGCTCGGGCCGGTGCAGGGCGATCGCGGCCCACACGAGCGCCGCCACCATCAGGGCGTAGCCGCGCAGCTTCGCGGCCGGGACGCGGGTCACGGCGCCGGGGTCGACGCGGCCCTGGCGGCCGGGGTCGGCACCGCCTCGAGCACCTCGCGGACGATGTCGTCCCCGGAGATGCGCCGCACCCACAGCTCCGGCCGCAGAGTCAGGCGGTGGCCGAGCGCCGGGACGGCGATCGCCTTCACGTCGTCGGGGGAGACGAAGTCGCGGCCGTCGAGCACCGCCCGGCAGCGGGCGAGCTTGAGCAGCGCGAGCGTCCCCCGGGGGCTGGCGCCGACCTGCACCTGTCCGTGGCTGCGGGTCGCGGTGACCAGATCCACCATGTACAGGCCGACGCTGCGGTCGACGTGCACCGTCTCGATCGTCCGCTGCATCCCGATCAGCTCGTCGCGGGTGCACACGGCCTCGAGGGTGATCTCGTCGGCGCGTCGCTGCATGCGCCGGTCGAGCACCTCCCACTCGTCCTCGCGGCCGGGGTAGCCGATCGCGATCCGCATCAGGAAGCGGTCGAGCTGGGCCTCGGGGAGGGGGTAGGTGCCCTCGTACTCGATCGGGTTCTGGGTGGCGACGACGAGGAACGGCGACTCCAGCAGCCGTGTCTCGCCCTCGATCGTCACCTGGCGCTCGCCCATCGCCTCGAGCAGCGCCGACTGCGTCTTCGGCGGGGCGCGGTTGATCTCGTCGGCCAGGAGCAGGTTCGTGAACACCGGCCCGGGCCGGAACTCGAACGTCGCGTCGGACTGGCGGTAGATCGACGAGCCGGTCACATCCGACGGCATCAGGTCGGGCGTGAACTGGACGCGCGCGAAGCCGATGTCGAGCACCTGTGCGAACGACCGCGCGACGAGCGTCTTCGCCAGGCCGGGGAAGTCCTCGAGCAGGACGTGGCCGTCGGCGAGGATCCCCATCAGCACCATCTCGAGCGGCTCGCGCTTGCCGATCACGGCCCGCTCCATCTGGGTCAGCACGGCCTGGCAGCGGGCGCAGGTGTCCTCGACGGTCGGCGCGCTCATTCCGGCGCCCCGATCCGCTCGAGCGACTCGACCACGGCCCGCAGCCGCGCCGGTGCGATCCCGCGCGAGCGCCGGTCGGCCGGCCGCGGCCGGTCGGGGCGGACGAGCTCCCAGAGCTCGGGGCCAACGGCCGCCGCCGCGACCTCGGGGTCGCCGTCGAGGCGCACGCCGGTGTGGTCGGCGAGCCGCTGCCGGGCGATGTCGGCCACCAGCGGCCGGAGCCGCACATACTCGTCCTCGGCGCTCGACACCGACAGGGCGAGCAGGCGGTCGACGGCAGCCAGGTCGGCAGTCGAGCGGGGGTCGCGGCGGCCGCGGCGCAGGCGCGCGCCGCGGGCCGGGCGGGCCCGTCTCGGCGCGGGCCGGCGCGGCCGCGCCGGGCGGGGGACGAGCGCGAGCACGGCGACTGCGCCCACCGCCAGGAGGACGCCCTGTGCGAGCGTCACTCGCCGGCTCCCTGCTCGCCCTCGAGCTCCTCGACCGCCGCGATCGCCCGCCCACGCATCTCCTCGTCGACCGGGCGGTGGCTGAACCTGGCCCACTGGAAGAGCCGGGTCAGCCGGTGCACGGCGGCCACGCGGTGATGGCCCGCGAGGGTCACGCGGCCGAGGTACTCCATCGGCGCCTCATGAGCGCCGCGAGGCAGCCCGTCGCGGGCCATCAGCCGCTCCATCGCCGCATACGCCGCGATCACCGCCCGGCGCGGGTTGCGCTCGCGCCGGAGCCGCGCGACCTCCGGCTCGCGCCGGCTCGTCAGGCGCGACCGGCACTGCGACGGGCGCGAGCGCACCCCGCGAGGCGCGCAGCCGCAGGGCGACGACGGTCGCCGCCGCGAGCAGCAGGATCCAGATCACCACGATCGCGGTCCAGTCGGTGCTCGTGATGGCCGGGTGGGTCGGCCCCGGCCGGTGCAGCCTCGGGATCGCGGCATTCGAGCCCGCGGTGCCCGAGAACGGGTTTTGCAGGTGCAGGAAGCCGAACGGCCGCCGGCCGGTGTGGAGCGAGTAGGCGAGGTAGGCGAGGAGGAGCGCGAAGGCGATCGCGGTCCGCCGGCGCGAGCGCTTCATGCGTTTGATCGCCTCGGGATCGCGCTCGCGCATGCGGAAGATGTGGGCGTAGACGAACAGCGCGCCGCCCAGGACGGCCAGGATCGGCACGAGGACGACGACGGCCACGACCGCGGCGTGATGCCCGGCGCTCGACGCCGCACCGACGCCGGGAGGCGCCGTCGAGCCGGAGCCGTCGCCGCGCGTCGCCACGGCGGCCACCGCCAGGAGCGCGACCATCGCGGCCGCCGCTGCGGCGGCCCGCACCTGCACGCGCGTTGCGCCGTTCTCGGGAGAGGGTCGCATCTGCAACGTTTGGGACGCTACCAGCCGCCGTCCGGTTAGACTCGCGCGGCCATGGCCTTCGACGATCTGCGTGACTGGATCGACCATCTGCGCCGTGAGGGCGAGCTGGTCGAGGTCACGGCCGAGGTCGACTCGCACCTCGAGATCGCCGAGATCACCGACCGCGTGACGAAGGCCGGCGGGCCGGCGCTGCTCTTCACGAACGTGCGCGGCTCGCGCATGCCGCTCCTGATCAACCAGTTCGGGACGGAGCGGCGGATGTGCATGGCGTTCGGCGTCGAACGGCTGGACGACCTCGGGCAGCGGGTCACCGACGTGCTCGAGATGCAGCCCCCGGAGGGCCTGGTCGACAAGGTGCGGGCGCTGCAGAAGCTGAAGTCGCTCGCCGACTCACGCCCCAGGTCGGTCTCGCACGGGCCTTGCCAGGAGGTCGTCCTCGACCCGCCCAGCCTGGAGTCGCTGCCGGTGATGACGTGCTGGCCCGGCGACGGCGGCCCCTTCATCACGCTCCCGGCGGTGATCACGAAGGATCCGCGCTCGGGCACGCGCAACGTCGGCATGTACCGCGTGCAGGTGTTCGACGCGACGACGACCGCGATGCACTGGCAGATCCACAAGGACGCGGCCGCCGACTGGCGCGGGATGGGCGAGCGCATGGACGTCGCGATCGTCCTCGGGATCGACCCGGTCACGGCCTATGCCGCCTCGGCGCCGCTGCCGAAGCACATCGACGAGCTGATGCTCTCGGGCTTCCTGCGCGGCACGCCGGTCGAGCTCGTGCGCTGCAAGACGGTCGACCTCGAGGTGCCGGCGCGGGCCGAGATCGTGATCGAGGGCTACATCGCCAAGGGGGAGCTGCGCGACGAGGGCCCGTTCGGCGACCACACCGGCTACTACACGCCGCGCGAGCCCTTCCCGGTCGTGCACGTCACCGCGGTCACCACGCGCCGCGACCCGATCTACCCCTCGATCATCGTCGGCGTGCCGCCGCAGGAGGACGCCTGGCTGGGCAAGGCGACCGAGCGGCTGTTCCTGCCCGCGGTGCGGATGACGATGCCGGAGGTGGTCGACTACGACCTCCCGGTCGAGGGCGCCTTCCACAACCTCTGCATCGTCGCGATCCGCAAGGCCTACCCCGGCCACGCCCGCAAGGTGATGCACGCGATCTGGGGCACCGGCCTCCTGTCGCTGACGAAGGGGATCGTGGTCGTGGACGCCGACGTGGACGTCCACGACTACGGCCAGGTGATGTGGCAGGTGGGCGCGAACGTCGACCCGGCCCGCGACGTCGTGCTCGCGGACGGGCCGCTCGATCACCTCGACCACGCCCCGACGCTGCAGTTCCACGGCGGCAAGCTCGGCATCGACGCGACGGCGAAGGGGCCCGCGGACGGCTACGAGCGCGGCTGGCCGGAGCGGATCCGGATGAGCGACGACGTGCGCGAGCGTGTCACAAGCCGCTGGTCCGATTACGGCATCGGGCTGCCCGGCGCGGTGGCTGGCGACAGCCCGCAGACGGGGAAAATGCGCCGTTTCGCACGTTCTGGCCGCGGTGGCGGATGAGGGATACACTCCGCCGGGTGCGAGGGTACAATCGCCGCCCGGACGACCTATGAGGAGGACGCGAGGTGGCTGATGCGACGCGGGGCGAGTTCCTCTCGCTGACGACGGTCGGGCTCGGCGCCATGATCGGCGGCGTCATCGGCGTCCCCGCGACCGCCTACCTCCTGGCCCCGGTGACGGATGAGGCCACCTTCGAGCCGGCGTACCTCGGCTCGCTCGACAAGTTCCAGGCCGAGCAGGGCTTCAGCCCGACCGCGGCGACCTATGTCGAGGACCCGGAGAACGCGGCCACGAGCGGCGGGCTCGCCTTCGTCCATTACACCGGCAACAAGAACACCGACTGGCACGCCCAGGACGCGATGTTCGTCGTCTTCTCGAACCGGTGCATGCATCTCGGGTGTCCGATCGCGGCGACGAGCCTCGGGTTCGCGTGTCCGTGCCACGGCGGCCAGTACGACCGCAACGGCAACCGCACCGCCGGCCCCCCGATCCGCTCGCTCGACCGCTTCCAGTGGGAGATCCGCAACAACTCGGAGCTGTGGATCACCCAGCGCTGGAGCACGAACATCTACGGCGACGAGGTGCACTACTACCCGGTGAAGATGCCCGGCCAGCCGACGCACATGCCGGGGCCGAGCTGGCTCCCGAACGTCCTCTACCCGCACGTCACCTACACCCACGGGCCCGTCCCCGGGCCGGTGCCGCTGCCGAAGGCCTAAGCCGATGCCCATCCCCGCACCCGATCCCAAGCAGGTCGCCCTCCAGACGGAGGACTGGATCGAGTACCGCACCGGCTTCGCCACGCTCGTGCGCAAGTTCCTGTTCCGCAAGGTCCCGCCCACCGGCTGGATGCACACGCTGGGGAGCTCGCTGCTCACGGTGTTCATCCTGCAGGCGATCACCGGGAGCCTGCTCGCGATGACGTACGACCCGTCGCCGAACGGCGCCTACCAGTCGATCCGCTACATCACCGACCAGCAGACGCTGGGCTGGCTGCTGCGCGGGATGCACAAGTGGGGCGCCTCGATGATGGTGATCCTGCTCTTCCTGCACATGGGCCGGGTCTTCTTCTACGGCGCGTACAAGTACCCGCGCGAGCTGACCTGGCTGACCGGGTCGCTGATCTTCATCCTGACGATGATGATGGGCCTCACGGGCTACCTGCTCGTGTGGGACGAGCGCGCGTACTGGGCCTCGGTGGTGGCCGTGAACATCAACGGCACGGCGCCGGTCCTCGGTCCCTTCATCTCGAAATTCCTGTTAGCCGGGCCGGTATTCGGCGCCCAGACCATCTCCAGGTTCTACGCGCTGCACATGCTGCTGATACCCGGGGCCATAGGTGCGCTCATTTTCGTGCACCTCTGGCTGGTCGTGAAGCTCGGCGTCACGCCGTGGCCGAGCCGGCCGCTGCCTGAGCCCGAGCCGCATGCCGCTCCCTCGACGCACGCGCGCCTGCCGGAGACGGTGGCCGGGGAATGAGCGCGCGCAAGGTCATCAACCGGCGCGTCCGCTACGAGGCCGAGCACCAGTACGAGGTCCACGAGGGCCATCCGTTCTTCCCGTACGCGATGTTCCACGACACGGTCATCAACCTCGTGATCGTGCTCATGATCGTCGGGATGGCGGTGATCTGGCACGTCACCGCCGGCCCGATCAACGCGTCCCACCCGACCGGCCAGAACGGCTGGCTGGGCCCCCTCTACGAGCTGAAGGCGAACCCCGCGGTGCAGTCCACCGAGCCGCGGCCGGAGTGGTACTTCCTGTTCCTGTTCGAGCTCCTGCGCATCTTCAAGACGCCCGGCCGAGCTGATCCTGGCGACGATCATCATCCCGACGATCTGGATGGTGCTCCTGATCAGCTGGCCGTTCCTCGACCGTGGCCGCGACCGGCGCCTCTCCCGGCGGCCCTGGGGCGTCGCCGTCGGGCTGTCGGTGCCGGCGGTGCTGATCGCGCTCACGATCGCCGGAGGTATCGCGCCGGGCGTCGCGAGCGGGTCGAACGTCACCGCCGTTCCGGCGATCAACGCGCTGCCGGGCGCCGCGCTCATCACGACCGCCGGCTGCACCAGCTGCCACAACTTCGGCGCGGGCGGAGGCTCCGTGGGCGCTGATCTGACGAACGGCTCGCCCATGTTCGGCGACGACCAGGCCAAGATCCAGGCGTGGCTCGCCGGCGGTGCGAACAAGGCGACCGGCGTCATGCCGGACTACACGAGCCTCGGGTCGATGCAGATCGCACAGATCGCGCAGGTCGTCGCGTCGCTCAAGGGCGGGCAGCCCGTTCCGCTGCAGAAGTAGTCTGCCGCTGTGCAGGTGATGCTCGGACTCACCGGCGCGTCCGGCGCGCCCTACGCCGCTCGCGTCCTCGAGGCGCTGGTCGAGACGGGCGCCGCGATCGGCGTGGTCGCCTCGCGGGCCGGCCGGCAGGTGATCGCGCTCGAGTGCTACGGCGACCGCGACATGGATCCCGACGGGGCGCTCGAGCGGTTCGTGACCGACCACGGCGGCTCGGACGTCCGCGTCTACGCCGAGTCGGACTACTCGGCGCCGTACGCGTCCGGGAGCGCGCACACGGACGCCGTGATCGTGTGCCCCTGCTCGATGGCGAGCGTCGGCAGCCTCGCCGCCGGCATCGAGTCCAACCTGATCCACCGGGCTGCCGCCGTCCAGCTGAAGGAGGGTCGCCGGCTCGTCGTCGTCCCGCGGGAGACGCCGCTCTCGGAGATCCACCTCGAGAACCTGCTGCGGCTGCGGCGGGCGGGCGCCGCGGTCGTCCCGGCGATGCCCGGCTTCTACCACCTGCCCGAGTCGATCGCCGACATGGTCGACTTCGTCGCCGGCCGGATCCTGGCGGCCGCCGGCGTCGACCTCGCCCTGATCCCGTCCTGGGGGTCACGATGACGCTCCCGCCCGACGAGGTGCGGGCGATGTTCGACCGCATCTCGCCCGCATACGACCGCATGAACAGGCTCATGAGCCTGGGCATGGACGGGAGCTGGCGCGCCGTCGCCGTGCGCGCGAGCGGCGTGGCGCCCGGCGATGCGGCGCTCGACGTCTGCTGCGGCACGGGCGACCTGGCCCTCGCGCTGCTCGACGCGGTCTCGACGCGTGGCCGCGTCGTCGGCCTGGACTTCTCCGAGGCGATGCTCGACGCCGCCCGCCGCAAGAGCTCCCGGGTGGCGTGGGTGCGCGGCGACGCGCTGGCGCTGCCGTTCGCCGACGGCGAGTTCGCCGCCGCCACCATCGGCTTCGGGATGCGCAACCTGGCCGATCCGCTGCGCGGGTTCGCCGAGCTCGGCCGCGTCGTCCGCCCCGGCGGGCGGGTCGTGTGCCTGGAGCTGACCGACCCGCCGGCCTGGGCGGCGCCCTTCGCCCGGCTCTGGACCGACCGGGCGGTGCCGCTGCTGGGACGGATCGTCGCCCGCGAGACCGACGCCTATCGCTACCTGCCCGCATCGGTGCACCGGTTCCCGCCCGCCGACGAGCTGGCCGCGATCATGGGCCGGGCCGGCCTGCGCCGCGTGCGCTACCGCCTGCTCTCGGGCGGCGCGGTGGCGGTGCATGTTGGTACCGTCCCGGCATGACAGCGGGCGCCGTCGCCGAGGTGCTGCACGTCCCGGGCCTCTCGGCCTACGTCGAGGGTGTCGAGGCGGCGCTCGAGGAGGCGGTCGGCTGGGCCGGCGAGACGGCCGTGGCCGGCGCCGGCGCCGAGACGCTGCGCTCCGGCGGCAAGCGCCTGCGGCCGATGCTCGTCTACCTGTCGGCGCCCGTCGGCGGCCGCGGCGGCCAGGGCCTCGTCGCGGCCGGCTGCGCGGTCGAGCTCGTGCACATGGCGACGCTCGTCCACGACGACCAGCTCGACGCCGCGCCGCTGCGGCGCGGCCGCCCCACCGTCTGGGCCGCCCACGGCGCGGCGGCCGCCCGGGCGACGGGCGACTACCTGTTCGCGCGGGCGTTCGCCGAGCTCTGCGCAACGGGCGACATGCAGGCGGTCTCGACCCTCTCCGACGCGTGCCTCTCGCTCGCCCGCGGCGAGATCCTCCAGCGCGCCCAGACCGGTGACCCGGCGACCACGCCCGAGGAGTATCTCGAGCGGTGCCGGCTCAAGACCGGGCGGCTGTTCGCGGCGGCCGCGATGCTGGGGGCGCGCTTCGGCGGCCTTCCCGACCTCGACGTCTCCCGTCTCGGCGAGTTCGCCACGGCGCTCGGCCTGGCGTTCCAGATCGCCGACGACATCCTCGACTGCGACGGCCGTCCCGACACCACGGGCAAGCCGCTCGGCACGGATCTCCTGGACGGCACGGTCACCCTGCCGCTGATCCTCGGCGCCCGCCGCGACCCCGCGGTGGCCGGCGTGATCGCCCGCGGCGCCGCCCGCGAGGACGTCCTGCCGACGCTCGCCCGCGTCGCCCGGGCCGGCGCCGTGCGCGACGCCCGCGTCGAGGCGGAGCGCCACGCCGACGAGGCGCTCGCCCACCTGGCGGCGCTCGACGGCGGCCTCGACACGGCGGCGCTCGCCGTCGTCGTCCGCGGCGCCGTCGACCGGGACGCCTGGCGAGCTCAGCGCCCTCCCACCGCCAGCCAGGCGTCGACCGCCGCGGGCGTGCGCAGCCGCACCACCTCGACGTGGGCAAGCTCGGGCTGCGCCAGCAGCCGCGGCAGGTCGCGGCGCTGGGCGACGTGCTTTCGGATCGCGTAGACGAAGAGCGAGTCCCAGCCGCCGAACGCGTCCCGCCACGACTCCGTGTTGCCGTTCCAGAGCGGCTCCTGCGTCCGGATGCGCGGGATGGTGCGGCCCCACAGCCGCCGCAGGCAGACTCGCAGCGGCAGATCGAGCCAGACGACGGTGTCGGCGTGCTCCATGACGTACGTGCCCAGCTTGCGGCGGTAGTCGGAGTCGAGCACCCATCCGGCGCTCTCCACCGTCGGGCGCAGCAGCTCGCGCAGCTCGGCGTCGCCGGTCTCGCTCCACCCGGGGCCGTGCACGAGGGCGTCCGTCTCCACGAACGGCACGTCCAGCGCCGCCGCGACCCGGCGCGCGAGCGTCGTCTTGCCCGAGCCGCTGATCCCCTGGAAGACGATCCGCCGGCCCACGGCCGCCCATCGTATCGGCAAGGGCCGCGCCGCCGTTACCCGTTCGTGACCTGGATGTCCTAGCCTGGGGCCGTGGGCCTGCGCTTCGTCTCCCGTATCGCGACCGTCGCCGCCGCGGCCGCCCTGGCCGCGATCGCCGCGACGGCCGGGCCGGTCTCCGTGACCGCCGCCGCGCCCGCGGCCGCGGCCGTCGCCGAGCCGACCCTGCGCCTGGTCGACGCGGCCGACACGCCCGGCAAGCTCGACCTGCGCTCCGTCCGGCTGACCCAGTCCGGCGGCTCGCTCGAGCTCACGTTCCGGGTGAACCGGCCGTTCGCCGTCTCCGAGCTCTCGGGCACCGCCGACCGCATCGTCTGCCTCGACCTCGTCCCCCGCGGCCGCCCGGCCAGGGGCCAGCGCGTCTGCCTGATCGGCCGCGGCGGCCGCCACGCGCTCTACCGCCTCCCGCTTGCGCCGGGCGGGCCGCGGCCGCGCTTCGTCGCCGCCCACGTCCGGCACATCCGCCGCGGGGCGAAGGTCACGTTCAGCTACGCCCGCATCGGCCTTCGCGCCGAGCGCGTCGACTGGTCGGCCACGAGCACCTGGAAGGGCCGGGACGCCTGCCGCCGGCTCTGCCGCGACCGCGTGCCGGACGGCGGCCGGGCCGCCTGGGCGATCGACCCGTTCACCCTCGACGGCTGCACCGCGGCGGGGCCGTCGCAACGGTTCGGCGGACCGGCGGCGGGGCGGATGGTGGCGCTCACCTTCGACGACGGCCCGTCGATCTACACCCCGCAGGTGCTGGCGGTCCTCCACCGCTACGGCGTGCACGCCACCTTCTTCGAGATCGGCGAGCAGGTCGGGCCGCTGGCGGCGACCGCGCGCGCCGTGATCCGTGACGGCGACGTCATCGGCGACCACACCTGGTCGCACCCCGACCTGAACGCGGCGAACACCGCCGCCCAGATCCGTCCCACCCAGGCCGCGATCCATCGTGCCGCCGGCTTCCGGCCGTGCCTGCTGCGGCCGCCGTACGGCACCGCCCCGCCCGAGGTCGTCGGTATCGCCCGCTCGCTGGGCCTGCTGACGATCCAGTGGGACGTCGATCCGGCGGACTGGTCGCGGCCCGGCGCCGCAGCCATCGCCCAGCGGGTGCTGTCGGCGGTGCACCCGGGGGCGATCGTGATCATGCACGACGGCGGCGGCGACCGCAGCGAGACGGTGGAGGCGCTGGGGACGATCGTGCCGCAGCTGCTCGCCCGCGGCTATCACCTGGTGACCGTGCCGCAGCTGCTCGGGTTGCACCCCGCCTACGCGTATCACCGGTAGACTCCGCCTCGCCGATGGCCCTCGCTGCCCATCTCGACACGCTCGCGCCGGTGCGCGAGAAGATCCTCGCCGGCGAGCGGCTCGACTTCGACGACGGGGTCACGCTGCTCGAGTCCGAAGACCTGCTCGCGCTGGGCGAGCTCGCCGACACGGCCCGCCGGCTGCGCGGCGGCGGCGACGAGGTCTACTTCATCAACAACCTCTACCTGAACCACACGAACGTGTGCCGGGTGAAGTGCAAGTTCTGCGCGTTCGCGCGCACGGGCCGCCAGGAGGGCGCGTACACGTGGGACATCGCCGACCTCGTGGCGCACGCCGTCGAGGTGCACGGCCGCGAGTCGTACGACGAGATCCACATGGTCGGGGGCGAGCATCCCCACATCGGCTACGACTACTACCCCGACGTCACCCGCGCGCTCCACGAGGCGCTGCCGGACGTCCACCTGAAGCTCTTCACGGCGTCCGAGATCCACCACATGACGAAGCTCTCGGGCAAGACGCATGCCGAGGTGCTGGCCGACCTCAAGGCCGCCGGCCTGGGGTCGCTCCCCGGCGGCGGGGCCGAGGTGTTCGCCGATCGCGTGCGCCGCCTGGTGGCGCCGGGCAAGGAGCATCCGGACAACTGGATCTCGACCCACCGCGCGGCCCACGGGATGGGGATCCGGACGCACTGCACGATGCTCTACGGGCACGTCGAGACCTACGAGGAGCGGGTCGACCACTGGCTGCGGCTGCGCGACCTGCAGGACGAGACCGGCGGGTTCCTGGCGTTCATCCCGCTGCCGTTCCACCCCGAGAACACGGTCTTCCAGCGCCGCGGCTGGCGCTTCTCGACGGGCAACGACGATCTCAAGATGATCGCCGTCTCGCGGCTCATGCTCGACAACATCCCGAACATCAAGGCCTACTGGATCATGATCTCGACGCCGCTCGCGCAGATCGCGCTGCACTTCGGCGCGAACGACATCCAGGGCACCGTGATGGAGGAGCAGATCGCCCATGCCGCGGGCGCGGTCACGCCGCAGGAGGAGCGCATCGCCGATCTGGCGGCGCTCATCCGCGAGGCCGGCCGCGTCCCCGTCCAGCGCGACACGCTCTACAACGCGGTGAGGACGTTCTGATCCGGCTCGGGCGGATCTCGTACGCCAACATGGCGCCGGCGTTCTACGACCTCGGCGGCATCGACGTCGAGCAGGTCACCGGCGTTCCCACCCAGCTCAACCGGATGCTCATCGACGGGGAGATCGACGTCGCCCCGATCTCGTCGATCGAGTACGCCCGCAACGCCGGCCGGCTGACACTGATGCCGCGGCTGTGCGTCTCCTCCGAGGGCGCCGTCGACTCGATCCAGCTGATCACGCGCAAGCCGCTCGAGCAGGTGCGCAGCGTCGCCGTGACGCCGGAGAGCGCGACGTCGGTGGTGCTGACGAAGGTGCTGCTCGGCGACGTCGAGCTCGTGCCGCTCGACCGGCCGGCGGACGCCCGGATGCTCATCGGCGACGCCGCGCTGCGAAGCGCGTTCGAGGATCCGACCCCGCACCACGACCTCGGCCGGCTGTGGCAGGAGCGTACCGGCCTGCCGATGGTCTTCGCCGTCTGGGCGTGCCGGGAGGGCGTCGGCGAGGGGCTGGCGGAGCTCGAGCGCGCCCACCTGCGCTCGCTGGCCCTGGCCCGCTCGGAGCCCGAGCACCTGGCCCGCCGCGCCTCCGAGCAGTACGGCTGGCCGGCCGGGTTCCTGGCCCGCTACTTCGAGAAGCTGCGCTACCACTTCGGCCCCCGCGAGCAGCAGGGGATGATGCGCTTCTTCGAGCTCGCCCACCTCGCCGGCGAGCTCCCCGCGGTGCCGGAGCTGCGCTTCGCGGACACCCAGCCCGTCGGCGTCTAGCCGGGACCCCACGTGTCCGCGGCTGCCGCCCTCGCCGCCCTCGCCCTCGTCCCGCTCGCCGTGTGGCTGCTGGGCGCCTGCATCGTTCCCGCCTCCGGCCCGGCCGAGCGGATCGCGGCCGGCGTGCTCGCGGCCCTCGGCCTCGCCTGGCTGACGATGCTCCAGGCCCCGCTCGGGGTCGGCCTGCTCGGCCACCGGGTCGCGCTCGACGTCGTCTTCGCCGCCGGCCTTGCCGGCCTGCTTGCCTGGCGGCGGCCCGATGTGCGCCCCGGCCGCATCCACCTCGGCGCCGTGGCGGCGCTCGTCGTGCCCGCCGCCGTGGTGCTCGCCCCCGGCGTCGTCCACCCGCCCAACCTGATCCGCAGCTCCGACAGCCTGTGGCACGAGGGCTGGACGCACCAGCTCGTCGGCGGCGCCCCCGACCCGGGCGGGCCCTACGCGGGCATCCCCGACGCCTATCCCTGGCTGTTCCACGCGCTGGCGGCGTGGTCGACCCAGCTCCTGCCCGGCGGCGTCCTGACCGGCTTTCTGGCGGTCCAGGTGCTGGCGCTCCTCGCCGCGGGGTCGGGCATGTGGCTCGTCTCCCGCACGCTCGGGCTGGGGGAGGACGCGGCCGCATGGGCCGTGCTGCTCGGCGTCGGCGCGGGCGGCGCCGGCTGGCTGTGGCAGCACTCGCCGGCGGCCGTCACGTTCCTGAAGGACGGGCTGGGGGCGTACCACGGCGACTTCGTGCTCCCGAACGCCATGTCGACCGGTATGGGGAACCTGCCGCCGATCCTGCCCCGCGAGGTGGCTCTCGCGCTGGTGCCGCTGGTCGTGTGGGCGGCGGTGCGGTCCGCGTCCGGCCGCTCGCTGGGCTGGGCGCTCCTCGCGGGCTACGCGCTCGGCCTGGCGTTCCTGCTCGGGCCGGACGACGGCGGCGTCGCCCTGGCGGTCGTCCTCGCCCTCGCGCTGGCATGGCGCACGCTGCGGCCGCTGGCGGCGCTCGTCTCCGCGGCGGCGGTCGTCGCGGTGTGGGGCATCCCGCTCGCCGTGCACTACCACCAGCTGGGCGGGTTCCGGTCGATCACGACGCACGAGCCGATCGACCCGACCGCCGGGCAGGCCGCGGTCGCGCTCGGCCTCCTGCCGCTGCTTGCGATCCCCGGCGCCGTGATCCTGGCCCGGCGGCCCGATGCCGACAGACGCTCGCTGGCCGCCTGGGCGGGGGTGGTCGTGGCGGTGAACGCGGTCGCGGTCGCGATCGGCTCGGGGCACGTGCTGCTCGGCACCCCCGCCCTCCTGCGCTGGCTGCGCTACCTGCCGTTCCTCGCGCTCATGCTCGCCGTGCCGGCGGGGGAGGGCGCGGCGGCGCTCGTCCGCGCCGTGCCGGGCCGGCGCGCGCTCGCCGTCGCCGCGGCCTCCGCCGTCCTCGTCGCCGGCGTGCTCGGCTCCACCGTGCTCGCGGCGGCGGCGATCTGGCACCGGCCGTCCGACCCGGGCCTGGCCTGTGCGGGCTCGCTCGATCTCGGGCCGCACGACGTCGTCGCCGTCGTCGCCCGCCCGAGCTGGGTGAAGACCGACGTCGGCTTCTGGCTCTTCACCGACACCGGGGCCCGGTCGCTCTACCTGGGGAACGGCAAGGCCCGGGTGCGCTATCGCCGCTACCCGGCAGGCGTGCCCCACCCGCGGCTGCGCCAGGCCGAGCTCGACGCGATGCGGGGCGGAGCCGCGCCGCCGGCCGGCGTGACGTGGGTGGTCTCGAACCTGCCGCGCGCCGATCTCGCCCCCGGCCTCACCCGGGTCGCGGCCTGCGAGTGGCGCCGGGCGGTGCCGCTCACGCTCTACCGGGTGGACGGCGGCGGATGAGCCGCGGCCGCAGGTCGGGTACGCTTGCTCCTGCCGTGGCCGCAGTCGCCGAGACATCCGCAACAAGGGCCGTCCTCGAACGGGCCCTCTCCGGCGAGCGCATCAGCGACGAGGATGCGTGCACGCTCCTGCGCTCGCGCGACCTGGTGGCCGTCGGCCGGGCGGCGAACGAGCTTCGCAACCGGGCCACCGAGCCGGGCGTGGTGACGTTCATCGTCGACCGCAACCTGAACTATTCGAACGTCTGCTACACCGACTGCTCGTTCTGCGCCTTCTACCGCCGCCCTGGCGACACCCGCGAGGGCTACACGCTGCCGCGGGCGGTGATCTTCAAGAAGATCGAGGAGACGCTCGACCTCGGCGGGACGGCGCTGCTGATGCAGGGCGGCCACAACCCGGATCTCGGCCTGGACTGGTACGAGGACCTGTTCCGGTCGATCAAGGCCCGCTACCCGATCCACCTGCACGCGCTCTCGCCGAGCGAGATCCAGCACATCGCCCGCAAGGCCCGGCTGACCCCGTCGGAGACGCTCACGCGGCTGCGCGACGCCGGGCTCGACTCGCTCCCCGGCGGCGGGGCCGAGATCCTCGTCGACCGGGTGCGGAAGATCATCTCGCCGAAGAAGACGACGTCGGACGAGTGGCTGCAGATCATGCGCTCCGCCCACCGGCTGGGGATGAGCACCACCGCGACGATGATGTGGGGCCACGTCGAGACGCTCGAGGAGCGGGTCGAGCACATGCGCCGCATCCGCGAGCTCCAGGACGAGATGCACGGGTTCCGGGCGTTCATCTCGTGGACGTACCAGCCCGACCACACCGCGCTCGCGCCGCAGGTGACGTGGACGCCGACGAGCTTCGACTACCTGCTGATGCAGGCGGTCAGCCGGATCTACCTCGACAACGTCGAGCACATCCAGTCGTCGTGGGTGACGCAGGGCATGAAGATCGGCCAGGTCGCGCTCGCCTTCGGCGCCGACGACATGGGCTCGATCATGATCGAGGAGAACGTCGTCTCGGCGGCCGGCACGACCCACCGGGCGTCGACCGAGGACTTCGTCCACACGATCACCAATGCGGGCTACCGCGCCCGCCAGCGCGACACGCTCTACCGCGCCGTCGCCGACCACGCAGCCTGAGATTGCCATGAAGGTGACCGTCACCGGCACCTGCCCGGGGCCGCCCGAGGTCGTGTGGGAGTGGATCGCCGATCCGCACAGGCACCTGCGCATGCTGCCCGACGAGGTGCGCGAGGGCCGGGTGCTCGAGAACGGCGACATCGCCTGCGAGCTGGTGGCCATGGGGAGATGCGAGCAGATGGTCGTCCGGGTCGTCGAGTCCGATCCGCCCCGGCGGCTGGTCGAGCGCAGGGTCGACGGCAACCGCGAGGGCACGTCCGTGTTCGAGCTCGAGCCCGAGGGCGACCACGCGACCCGGGTGACGCTCACCTCCGACGTGGAGGTGTCCCGGCTGCTGGCGGCGGTGGCGGCGGGCCCGGTGCGAACCGCTCTCGCGACCCAGCTGCGCAAGCTGGCGGCCCTGGTCGCGGCGGCCGAGTAGCGCCGCCGGCGCCGGTGCGACGCCTGCTCAGGCATCGGGACGCGCGGCTCCTCGTGGCGGGGCAGACGCTGTCGGTGTTCGGCGACCGGGCGATGTTCCTCGCCCTGGGCGTGTGGGTGAAGGAGCTCACCGGCTCGAGCGCCGCCGCCGGCCTCGTCTTCTTCGCGTACTCGCTTCCCGGCCTCGTCTCCCCGCTGTTCGGCGTCGTCGTCGACCGGGTGCGGGCGCGGCCGCTCATGATCGGCCTGAACCTGGCCGGAGCAGCGGTGCTCGTGCCCCTCGTCGGCGTCGAGGGCCGCGGGCAGCTGTGGCTGATCTACCTGGTGACGCTCGTCTACGGGGCCGTGGGCTGGGTGTTCTACTCGGCCCAGTCGGCCTACCTGACCCGGCTGTTGCCGGCCGACCTGCTGGGCGACGCCAACGCCGCTCTCCAGGCGGCCGGCGAGGGCATGCGCCTGTTCGCCCCGCTCGTCGGGGCGGGCCTCTTCGCCGCGTTCGGCGGGCCGACCGTCGCCGCCCTGGACGCGGCCACGTTCCTCGTCGCCGCGCTCGCGCTCGCCGCCGTGCGCCACCGCGAGCCGCGGCCGGTCCCGTCCGAGCACCACCTGCGCTCCCAGGTGGCCGCCGGGGCCCGCCACATCGCCGCCTCGCCGGGCCTGCGCCGCATCGTGACGGCGACCGCGGTCGTGATGCTGGTGGTCGGGTTCACCGAGACGCTCGTCTTCTCGGTGATCCAGCACGGCCTGCACCGCTCGCCGGCCTTCTTCGGCGTGCTCAGCTCGGCCCAGGGCCTGGGTGCCGTGGCGGGGGGCGTCGCCGCCGGCTGGATGCTGCGCCGCCACGGCGACGGCCGCGTCATGGGGCTCGGCATGCTGCTCTTCGCGGTCGGGGCGGCGTCGATGCTCGTCCCCCACGTCGGCGTCGTCCTGGTCGGCTTCGCGGTCGCCGGGTGCGGTGTGTCGTGGGCGGTCGTCGGCTACGTCACCGCGATCCAGCTGCGGACGCCGCTGGCGCTCCAGGGGCGCGTGAGCTCGGCGGCCGACGTGCTCGTCGGCGTCCCCCAGACGGTCTCGATCGCGCTCGGGGCCGGGCTCGTGGGCGTGGTCGACTACCGGGCGCTGATCGTCTCCATGTCGGTCGTCACCGTTGCCTGCGGCGTCTACCTCGCGACCGTCCATCTGCCGCCTCCCAGAGACGGGCTCGTGCCCGCGACGGACACTCGGTAACCTCTCGCGGATGCAATCGCTGACCCAGCACCTGCAGACGTTCATCGCCAGCCACGGCCTCGAGGCGGTGTTCGTGCTCATGGTGCTCGAGAGCGCCTGCATCCCGGTGCCGAGCGAGGTGACCATGATCTACGCCGGCTACCTGGTCTCGCAGGGCAGCATGAGCTTCGCCGCCGCGGTCATCGTGGGCACGGCGGGGAACCTGGTCGGCTCCCTGATCGCCTGGGCAGCCGGCGCCTACGGCGTGGACGCATGGCTCATGCGCACCGAGCACAACCGCCGCCGGGTCGCGGGGGCGCACGACTGGTTCGAGCGCTACGGCACGCCCGCGGTGTTCTTCGCCCGCCTGCTCCCCGTCGTGCGCACCTTCATCTCGCTCCCGGCCGGGGTGGCCCGGATGCCGCTCCTGCGCTTCTCGGTCCTGACCGTCCTCGGGACGCTGCCGTGGTGCATCATGCTCGTCGCCGTCGGCGACGTCGCCGGGCGCAACTGGGAGGAGTGGCACCGCCGCTTCGGCTACCTGGACTACGTCGTCGCGGTCGCCGCGGTCGCCGTCGTGGCCTGGCTGGTACTGCGTCAGCGCCGCCAGGCCCAGCACTAAAGTGGATCGCATGCCGGTGCCTCTGATGGACATCCGCGGGCAGTACGCCGACCTCCTCGACGATGTCAAGCGCAGCGTGTGCGAGGTGATCGACTCCGGCCGCTTCATCCTCGGCCCGAACATGCGCGCGCTCGAGGACGAGGTCGCCGCCGCCACGGGCGCCTGCCACGCGGTCGCGGTCGCAAACGGCACCGACGCGCTCGTCCTCAGCCTCGAGGCGCTCGGCATCGGCACGGGCGACGAGGTCATCACGACCGCCTACACGTTCTACGCCACCGCCGAGGCCATCGCCCGGGTGGGAGCCACGCCGGTGTTCGCCGACATCGACCCGGGCACGTTCAACCTCGACCCGCAGGCCGCCGAGGCGGCGGTCACCGAGCGCACCCGCGCCATCCTGGCCGTGCACGTGTTCGGCGGGCCGGCCGACATGCCGGGCCTGCGCGACGTGGCGGGCCGCCACGGGCTGGCCGTGATCGAGGACGCCGCCCAGGCGTTCGGCGCCGCCCTCGACGGCCGCGGCGCCGGCAGCTTCGGCGACCTGGCCACGTTCTCGTTCTTCCCCACCAAGAACTTCCCCGCCTTCGGCGACGCCGGCATGGTGGTCTCCGGGAGCGCCGACCTGGCCGAGCGGGTGCGGCTCCTGCGCTTCCACGGCTCGCGCGAGAAGCGCCGCTTCGAGCTGGTCGGGACGAACTCGCGCATGGACGAGATCCAGGCCGCGGTGCTGCGCCGCTTCCTGCCCGAGGTGGCGGGCTGGAACGCCGGTCGCCGGGCCGCCGCCGACCGCTACCGCGCGCTCGGGCTCGGCGACCTCGTCGCGCTTCCGGCCGCGGCGCCCGGGGCCGAGCACATCTACCACCTCTACGTCGTGCGCGCTGCTGCCCGCGACGAGCTCGCCCGCGCGCTGTCCGCGGCCGGGATCGGCTGCCGGGCCTACTACGACATCCCGCTGCACCTCCAGCCGGTGTTCGCCCATCTCGGATACCGCCGGGGTGACCTGCCCGAGACCGAGCGGGCCGCCGACGAGGGCCTCGCCCTGCCGATGTTCGCGACGCTCGACGAGGCGGCCCAGACCGAGGTCGTCGCGGCGGTGCGCGCGGCCGCGCTGGCCGCGGCGTAGCCTCCCGGCCGCCCGTGCGCGTCTGGGTCGACCTCACGAACTCCCCCCACGCGGTCATCTTCGCCCCGCTCGTGCGGCGTATGCAGGCCCGCGGCGACGACGTGTCGGTGACGGCGCGGGCGTACGCGCAGACGCTCGAGCTGCTCGAGCTGCACGGCATCGAGCACACCGTCATCGGCCACCACGGCGGCGGATCGCGCGCCGGCAAGGCCCGCGCGGCGGGCGACCGGGTGCGGGCGATGGTGGCGTTCGGCCGACGGGGGCGGTTCGACGCGGCCATCGCCCACGGCTCCACCGACCTGCCCATGGCCTGCCGGCTCCTGCGCATCCCCAACACGACCATGTTCGACTACGAGTACGCGACCCTCCAGCACTCGCTCAACTGCCGGCTCGCGAACCGGGTGCTCGTGCCCGATGCCATCCCGCCGCGGCGGCTGCGCCGCTTCGGCGTCCGCCCGCCCCGCCTGGTGCGCTACCCGGGCCTCAAGGAGGAGTACTACCTGGCCGGGTTCGAGCCCGATCCGGAGGTGCCGCGGTCGCTGGGCATGGACGGGAGCCGGATCGGCGTCGTCCTGCGGCCGCCCGCCGACGTCGCCCTCTACCACCGGTTCTCCAACCCGCTCTTCGACGCCGTCCTCGAACGGCTCGGCCGCGGCGACGACGTCATCTCGGTCGTGCTGCCGCGCACGCCGGAGCAGGGCGAGCGCATCCGGGCGCTGCGCCTGCCGTCGGTCGTCGTCCCCGAGCACGCCGTCGACGGCGGCAGCCTCGTCGCCGGCGCCGATCTGGTCGTCAGCGCCGGCGGGACGATGAACCGCGAGGCGGTCGTCCTGGGGACGCCCGTCTACACCACGTTCGCCGGCCGGCTGGGCGGCGTGGACGAGCGGCTGGTGGCCGAGGGCCGGCTGCGGCCGCTGGCCTCGGTGGACGACCTCGTCCTCGAGCGCAAGTCGGCCGTCGCGGCCGCGCGCCGCCGGCGCGATCCCGATCACCTGCTCGCGCTGGCGCTCACAGGGCTCTGCTAGCCGGACCGGTGCCTGGCACCGCGTTGCGGTGCCAGGCACCCTTATCCCTACTGATAAGCTCAACCTATGGATCTGCGCCAGCTGCAGACGTTCGTCGAGGTGGTCGAGCGGGGGTCGTTCTCGGCCGCCGCGGACGCCCTGGGGGTGACCCAGCCGGCCGTGAGCCAGCAGATCCAGACGCTCGAGCGGATGCTGGGCGAGCCGCTGATCGACCGCTCCGGCCGCCGGGCGGCGCCGACCGACCGGGGCGAGGTGCTGCACCGCTACGCCCTGCGCATGCTGGCCCTGCGCGACGAGCTCGCCCGCGAGCTCGCCCAGGACTCCGACCAGCCGACCGGCCACCTGATCGTGGGCGCGTCCACCGGGCCGGGCGAGCACGTGCTGCCACAGCTCCTGGGCGGCTTCCGGGCCGCGCACCCGCACGTCGAGGTGACGCTGCGCGTCGACGCGACCGGGTCGGTGATCGACCGCGTCCTCGACCGCGACCTCGAGCTCGGCGTCGTCGGCGCCCGCCGCAGCCACCGCGCGCTCGAGTTCGAGCCGTTCCTGCGCGACCGGGTCGTGCTGGCCGTCCCCGCCGGGCACCGGTTCGCCGGCCGGTCCGTCTCCCTGGACGAGCTCGTCGCCGAGCCCCAGGTCGTGATGCAGCCCGGGGCCGGCATCCGCAGCGTCATCGAGGACGAGCTGCGCGAGGCCGGCGTCCGTGTCCGCGACCTGAACGTCGCGATGGAGGCCGGCCTCCAGGAGTCGGCCAAGTCCGCGGTGGAGGCCGGCTACGGCGTCTGCTTCTTCTCCTCCCTCGCCGTCCAGAAGGAGCTGCGCCTGGGGACGCTCGCAACCGCGGATGTGGCGGGCATCGACCCGGTGCGGGACTTCTACTCGGTGCGCCTGGCGACGCGAAGCCGGCGGCGGCTCACGGATGCCTTCCTGCTGTGGTGCCGTGAGCGGCTCGCCGCCGACTTCGCGCCTGCGCTTCCCTAAGGTCACCCGACCGGCGGAACCTGCATGTCGCCCCGGTTGGCGCGGCAGCTCTCGGCGACGCCGCTCGGGTCGCCGGCCGCCGCCAGCGCATAGGCGTGCTTGACGTAGGCCAGGCCGCCGTCGGATGCGTAGATCTCGAACGGGGGCTTCGTGCCGGCGGGCGGCGCCACGTTCTCGGGCGAGCCCGGAGGTGCGACCACGATGTGGTGGCGGACGAGGTCGGTCAGGGCCGCCTGTGCGCTGCGCTGGGCCCGGGTGTTCCCGGCGCCGATGGCCTCGGTCCAGTAGCACTCCCACGCGACCTGGGCGATGCCGACGGCCATGCCGCCCGGCTCGGTGCGGGAGGTGATCGTGTTCGGGGGCAGCGTGCGGTACGGCCACGCCATGCCGGGCGGCAGCCGCAGGTCGTGGGTGGCATCGCGGTAGAGCCGGCGCCACTCGCGCGGCTTCTGCACGAGCGAGTTGTCGGTGTGCCAGCCGAGCAGGCCGCTGACCGCGAGCGCGGTGCCGGCGGTCAGGATCAGCGCCAGGCCGACGACGGCGATGAGCACGAGCTTGCGGCGGTGGCGGGACGGGCGGGCGCCGGCGGCGCGGGCCGGCGCGGCGACGATGCGGTCGAACAGGGCCTCGCGGTCGGCCTCGATCGGGACGGATGCGGGCCGGGCGGCGCGGAGGCGATCCATGGCGTTCATGTGGACTTCACCTCGAGGACGTCGGGGGCGTTCGGGTGCCCGTGGGCGGCGAGCGACCGCGCGAAGCGGCGCCGTGCGCGCAGCAGGCGGACGCGGAAGGCGACCGGCGCGATGCCGAGCGCCTCCGCGGCCTGGGACGGCGTCAGGTCGTCCCAGGCGACGAGGAGCAGCGCCTCGCGGTCGCGGTCGTGGAGCTGCCGCAGGGCGGACGTCACGGCGGGGTCGGTGCTCTCCGCCGCCGGTGTGGCCTCCGGCCGGGCGAGGGCCCGGTCGGCCTGCGAGCGGCGGGCGTTATGCCGGCGCTCGGCCATGAGCAGGTTCCGGGCCGTGACGAAGAGCCACGGCCGCGGGTCGTCGGCGGGGACGCGGTCGAGCCGCCGCCAGGCGATCGCCATCGTCTCGGCTGCGATCGCCTCCGGGTCGGAGCTGCCGCGGCGGGCCGCGTAGTCGGCGACCGGCTGCAGGTGGGCGAAGACGCGGCCGAAGCGCGCCTCCGGGCTGTCGTTGGGATGGTGGTCGGCGTTCACACCCCTACCTGTCGGGAGGGCCGCCGGGCGTTACACGTCAGCCGGCGCTGCCGCGCCAGTCGTCGAGGTCGGTCCAGAAGCTCGATCGCAGCGCGTCGGCGAGCCGGTCGTCCGTGTGGGCGGAGTTGAAGACGTTGTACGCCGTGTCGGCGCACACGTCGAGCTCGCTGAGCCGCACCGCGCCGAGCGCGAGCACGATGTCGTGGGGGAGCTGGAGCTCGTCGGCCGTGTAGTGCTTGAAGTGCAGGTCGGGCGCACGGTCGAGCAGCTCCGGCCAATCGGGGCAGGTGCGCGTCGCCATCGGGGAAGTCTATGCCCGGGCGCGCCGGGGGCGCACGCTGAGCGCGTCCCAGGCGAGGGCGAGGCCCACGCCCACGATCAGCCCCACGATGGCGGCGATGATCAGCGAGCTGCGCCGCGTCGCCGCGCTGACGTTGTGGCCGACGGCGCGGGAGATGAACTGCGACGACTCGATGTCCTTCGTCGCGACCAGGGCGACCTGATCGTTGGTGAGGTTGAGCGTCAGCGTCCCGATCTGGTCAGCCGCGGCGGACAGGTCGCTCACCAGGGGCGACGATGCCGCCACCTTGTCGAGCGGCGCCGCCGTCGACGAGTCGATCGCGTTCAGGTTCGCGCGCGCCCGCTTCTGCACGTCTCGCAGGACCTTCATCTGGGCCTGCTCGGTCTCCACCCTGCCGGCGATCAGGTTCGTCTTGAGCGTCGTGTAGCGGTTCGCGTACGCGATCAGCGAGTTGGCCAGCGAGTTCGCGACGGTCTGCACCTTCGCCCGCGTCCACGGGCCCTCGACGTTGATCGAGATGGTCGGCGGGCCGCCTCCCGTCGTTGCCTTGCCCGCGGCGCCCGAGCCGGACGGCGCCGAGGACAGCACGCTCACGTGCCTGCGCAGGCTGCGACGGTCGATCCCGGCCGCCTTGGCGGCCTTCGCGATCTGCTGCGGCGCGGTCACGTACTGGATCGAGATCGCCGGGTTCGAGAGCGGCGTCGACGTCAGCACCGACGCGCCGCCCGGGGTGAACGGCTGCCCGAGGTACACGGACGCCGTCGCGGCGGACTGCTTGGTGGCGCCGCTCACTCCGTGGAGGAACACCAGCGCCACGGCCGCCACGACGGACAGAACGACCACATACCACCGTCTGGCGACACGCCGGAAATACTCGGTCACCCGCACCTCGCCGGCGGGCTGCGGGGGCGGGGATGTGGACACGGAGGGGTAGTCTAGTCAGCCCCATTGGAGCAAGCTTTGGTCACCCGCCCACTCCGCGTGGCGCTCGTCGACCCGTCCGGATACTCGCGCCCGTACGATCACGAGCTGGCCCGCGCCCTCGCCGGGCGCGGCCACGAGGTGACCCTGTGGACGTCCGCATTCGTGCACGGAGCGGCCCCCGCGCCGGCCGGGTACGCGGTGCGCGAGCACTTCTACCGGCGCAGCAACGGCCTTCATGTGGGGGCCCGCCTGCGGCCCGTTGCAAAGGCGGCGGAACACGTCGACGACCTGCGCCGCCTGGGTGCGCGCCTGCGTCGCGAGCGGCCCGACGTGGTCCACGTGCAGTGGTGCGTCATGCGGCCGGTGGAACGCCGCTTCTACCGCCGTCTGCACGCCTCCGGGACCCCGGTCGTGTTCACCGCCCACGATCCGGTGCCGAACGTCGGCGGCGCCGCCCGCAGGCGCTCGGTCGCGGCCACGGCGCGGGCCTTCGCCCGGGTGATCTGCCACAGCGACTGGGGCCGCCGCGCGCTGGTCGAGCAGTGCGGGGTCGACCCGGCCCGGGTGCGGGTGATCCCCCACGGCGTGTTCGGGTACCTGACCGAGCTCGAGCGGGTCGCCCCGCCCGCCGACCCGGACGGCCCGCTGGCCGTCGCGCCGGGGCTGATCCGGCCGTACAAGGGCACCGACGTCCTGCTCGCGGCCTGGCCGCAGGTGCGCCGCGAGCTCCCCGGCGCGACCCTGCTCGTCGCCGGGCGGCCGATGATGGACACGGCGTCGCTCGAGACCGGCCAGGCCGGGGTGGTGTTCCTGCCCCGCTACCTCTCCGATGCCGAGCTCGCCGCCGCCCTGCGCCGGGCCGACGCGGTCGTCCTGCCCTACCGCCGCATCGACAACTCGGGCGTGCTCGCCGCCGCCCTCGCCTTCGCTGCGCCGCTCGTGATGAGCGACGTCGGCGGGTTCGGCGAGCTGCACCGCAAGGACGGCGTCGGCGAGCTGGTGGAGCCAGGCGACGCGGCCGGCCTGGCGACCGCCCTGACGCGCGTCCTCGGCGATGCCGACCTGCGCGCCGCCCTGCGCGCGCGCAGCGCCGCCGCTGCGGACGGCCCGCTCAGCTGGGCGGCGGTCGCCGAGCGCACCGAGGGGGTGTACCGCGAGGTGGCGTCAGGACAGGCGTGACCCCGCCGCCTTGTCCCACGTGGCGGGGACGCCGCGGCGGAGGTAGCCCACGAGCGCGATCACGGTCGCGAGCGTCACCAGCAGGTAGTAGTGGAGGATCCGCAGCACGCGCAGCCGGCCGCGCAGGAGCATCGACACGCCGACGAGCGCGAGCCCGACCAGCTGGGCGGCCAGGGCCACCGCGTAGACCGTCGCGTGGGGCGCGAGCGCGGCGCTGGTGACGAGCAGCAGCACGTGCAGCGGGCCGCTCCAGTAGCGCAGCAGGCGATGGGACACGATCTCGACCCAGTACACGGGGCCGAGCCGGCGCAGCCCGAACATGCGGCCGCGGAACAGGATCAGCCAGCAGTGCTCGAACATGCGCACCTTGCGCCGGAACTCGTCCTCGATGTCGGTCGTCATGGGCTCGGTCGCCCGCGCAGACGGCTCGTACACCGCCCGGTAGCCGTTCTGCACCATCAGGTAGGGGAAGCTCAGGTCGTGGCCGAAGCGGGGGTCGACGTCGCGGTACGCCTCGCGCCGGACGGCGTAGATCGCGCCGTTCGACCCGGTGATCGAGTGCGCCTGCGACTCGCGCGTGCGCAGCCACATCTCGTAGCGCCAGTAGAGCCCCTCCTGGTTCGTGCCACCGCCCGGGTTGACGAGACGGACGTCCCCGCCGGCCATGCCCACGGCGGGGTCGGCGAACGGCCGCACGAGCCGGCGCAGGGCGTCGGGCTCCCACAGCACGTTGGCGTCGCCGAAGGCCACGATCTCGCCGGTCGTCTCGGCCACCGCCCGGTCCTGGGCCGCCACCTTGCCGCCGCGCCGGCAGTGGATGAGGCGCACGCCGCGGTCGGCGAACCCGGCCACGAGGGCATGGGTCGCGTCGGTCGAGTCGTCCGACGTGACGACGATCTCGAGCCGGTCGGCCGGGTAGTCCAGCGCGAGGGCGTTCTCGAGCTTCGCGACGATCACGTCCTCCTCGTTGTACGCGGGGATGATCAGGCTGACCTGGGGCAGGATGTCGGCCGCCGCCACCGGCCGCGGCCTGGCCCTGGCCCAGGCGGCGATGGCGAGCGGGTAGGCCAGGTGCGTCCAGACGAGCGCGGCCAGGCTGACCCAGAAGGCGATCTCGAGGACGAGGATCATCGCGCCTTCCCCGCCGAGATCGCCGCCGTGGGCGCGCGTGCGGCCGCCCGCGCCGGCCCGAACATCGCCGCGCCGGAGACGGCAAGCAGCGCCAGCGCGAAGAAGTAGTCGAACGTCATCGTCAGGTAGAACAGGTTCGCCGCCGCGGTTGCGACGAGCGCGGCGAGCAGCCCGTACCCGAGCCGGGAGATGTCCGGGTCGCTCGCGTGGCGGATGGCGGCCGCGCTGGCGAGCAGGTAGGCGAAGTAGATCAGGTACAGGGCCATGCCGACCATCCCTGTTTCGACCAGGATGGCGATCCAGGCGCTGTGCGGGCCGAAGTCGGTGCGCCCGGTGACGAACTGGTAGAAGACCGCGAAGGTGTTGAAGCCCATCCCGAAGAGCGGGTGCGGGTCGAGCGCCGGCGGGACGAGCTGGTAGAACTGGAGATGGGTCTGGGTGCTGCCGCCGTGGAGCTGCGTGCGTGCGGCGATCACGGCGCGGACGAAGTGCGACGACGCGTAGACGACCGCGAAGACGGCCACGATGCTGCCGAGGCCGACGCCGATCGTGCGTGCCCGTGGCATGTAGCCGCGCAGCGCCGGCAGCAGCACGAGCAGGCCGGCGACGTCGCCGAGCGCGGCCGAGCGCGAGAGCGTGAGCACCTGCACGATGAACATGAAGAGCAGCAGCAGGCCGAGGCGGCGGCGGCCCCGGCGGTCGCCCAGGTAGTAGGGCAGGAGCAGCATCAGCGGGACGCACAGCATCACGCCGAGGTGGTTCGGATCGCCGGTGAGCGCGTTGATCCGGTACACGTTCTGCGAGCCGGAGACGGTGCCGAACACGTTGATGCCGCCGACTCCGCCCTGGCCCGCGGTCAGCGGCCGGACGACCAGCCGGTCGAGGTTGATCCCGGCCGAGACGGCCAGCCCCAGCTGGATGACCCCGTAGACGCAGTTCACGACCAGCCCGGCGGTGAACGCGTAGACGGCCCGCACGTAGAGCGGCCGTCCCCGCCGCGCCATGTGGGCCACGCCGAGGATCAGGTAGAGGAAGTGGATCCCCCATGCGCCGAGGCCCTTCAGCCAGTACGCGAGCGCCTGCTTGTCCTGGAGGTCGAAGTACCCCGCCAGGTACACGGCGGCGAACGCGAGCATGAAGCCGGCGAGCGTGATCGCCGCCGGATGCAGGAGCAGGTCGCGGCGGCGGATGCGGTCGGCCACGAACGCGACCACGAATGCGGTGGCGAGGAGGTTCGTCCACGTGAGCGTCAGGTCGGACGTCTCCCAGCGGATCTTCTCGAAGGTCAGCACCGAGAGGGTGAGGAGCAGCAGCCAGTCGAGCTTCGTGAGCTTCATCCGGCGGCCGCCCGCAGCACGTCGGCGAGCTCCCGGGCCCGCTCGCGCCGCGACATCGACTCGGCCAGCCCGGCCGGCAGCTCGACGTCGGGCAGGCCGCCGTTCCGGCGCCGGTCGACGAGGGCCTCGAGGGCGCGGGACTGGGCGCCGGGGTCGTCCGGATCGGCCACCTCACCGGCGCCCGCCTCCCCGACCAGCGCGGCGGCGACGCCGTTGGGCGGCACCGCGGCCAGGATCGGGCGCCGGGCGGCGAGGTACTCGTAGACCTTGCCCGAGATCACCGTGTCGCCGCGGCCGCCGGCGTGCGGGATCAGGAGCAGCAGCGCGTCGGCGCCGCGCTGGGCGGCGATCGCGTCGCGGTAGGGCAGGAAGCCCGTCTCCTCCCAGGCGGCGTCGATCCCGAGGTCGCGCGCCCAGGCCCGGTCGGACTCGCGCATGTCGCCGACGAAGCGCACGAGCACCTGCCCGCGCAGGTCGGGCCGGCGTTCCAGCAGGTCGCGCACCGCGGTCAGGAACGGCCGCGGTGTGCGCTGGCCGAAGAACGCGCCGGTGTGGACGATCGTGAACCGGTCGGTCGGAGCGTGGTCGAGGCCGGCGAAGTCGGAGAGATCGACGCCGTGGCCGATGACGTGGGTCTTCCCGGCGGCGCCGGGGTCGAGGCCGGCGAGCTCGGCGGCGATCGCATCGGTCACCGCGACGAGCGCGGTGGCGCGGTGAGCCACGGTGCGGGCCATGCGCCGCTCGACCGCCCGCTTCGCCCGCACGCCGCGGCGCTCGTACTGGCGGTGGGGATGGGCCAGCCACGAGTCGCGCAGGTCGGCCACCCACGGCTTCGAGGTGGCGGTCGCGACGGCCGCCCCGATCAGGTGCACCGAGGCCGGCGGCGACGTGGTCATGATCGCGTCGATCCGGCGCCGCCGCACGATGCGCACGGCGGCCGGGACGGCCGTCGCCGCCCATGGCAGGGCCTTGTCGGGGACGAGCGCGCGCTCGTAGGCGTACCGCGCGTGCACGGCGGCCCGGCGCAGGCCGCGCGCGCCTCGCAGCGCTTCGCCCCGGAACGACGAGCGCGGGCCGAGGAAGCGGGCCCGGTGCACGGTCGTCCGCGCCGGGATGGCGTCGAGGAGCGGCTCGTCGAGCGCGAACCACTTCGGGTCGCTGGGCGCGAGCACGTCCACGTCGACGCCGAGGTCGGGGAGGTCGCGGCAGAACTTGAGCGTTCGCTGGACGCCGCCACCGCCCGCCGGGGGGAAGTAGAACGCGATCAGGAGGAGGCGCACGGAACCGCCAGTGTAGTGAGCGCCTGCTCCGACCCGGCGCGGAACGGCCCCGATACGATCGCGCAGATGAGCAGCGGATTGGACGGCGAGGGGCTCCCGGTCGGCTTCAGGGTCGTCGGGGCGGTGACCCCGTTCGAGCGCCGTGTCGAGAGGATGGTGCGGCGGATCCCGGCCGGGCGGGTGGCCAGCTACGGCCGCGTGGCCGAGTGGGTCGGGCGGCCCGAGGCTCCGCGGGCGGTCGGGCGGGTGATGGCCAACTGCGACGGCGGACTGCCCTGGCACCGGGTGGTGACGGCCGCGGGACGGCTCGTGCCCAACCACGAGGCGGAGCACGCCGAGCGGCTGCGGGCGGAGGGCGTGCGCGTCGCCAACGGCCACGTCGCGGCGCCGGTCCCCTGGTGGTCCGGGCCACGGCGGCGGGGACGGCTAGGGATGGTGCCTGGCTCCGCGGAGTCTCGCCGTACCGGTGCCAGGCACCGGGCGCGGTGCGCGCCGACGCGTCGCTGCGACTCGAAGCTGGTTCGTCGGCGCCGGTCCGGCATCGGAGGCCGGGGATGGTGCCTGGCTCCGCGTAGCGGTGCCTGGCACCGGTCCGGCTGACCTCGGCACCCGTGGCGGCGCTACATGAACCAGCGGTAGACCTCGAAGACCTCGGCGAGGTCGCGCCCGCCCTCGATCCCGCGCGTGCGGGCGACGTTGCGCACGTACTCCTCGTTCGCGTAGTTGCGGTGGGCCTGGCTGCGGTAGCACATGAGCGCGGCCACCTTGCGGTCGAGCTGGGCCGGCTCGAGCTCCACGTAGGCCTGCTGGCGGAAGTTGAAGCAGTTCCACGGGATCTCGTATCCGAGCAGGGTCGTGCGCTTGAACGCGCGCATGCTCTCGCGGGCCACGGTCTCGTGATCCTGGTGGATGTCGCCCAGCGACGGGGTCAGCACCAGGTCGGGGCGCAGGTCGGCGTTGAGCGCGACCAGGATCTCGAGGATGTCCTGGCGGACGCTCGGGAACGTGCGCACCTCGAAGTCGTGGACGGTCAGGTGCGACTCGGGGATGCCGAGCGTCGACGTGGCCGCCCGCACCTCGTGGACGAGCGTGTCGGACGGGAACCCGGCCGGCAGCGACCGCGACGCCGACGAGAACGCCACGTAGCGCACCTCGGCGCCGGCGTCGATCAGGCGCGCGATCGTCCCGCCGCACCCGAACTCGCCGTCGTCGGTGTGCGGCGCGAGCACGAGCACGTTGCGTCCGGCGGCGATCATGGCCGCGGATTCTGTCACGCCGGCAGGCGGAAGCTCCCCGCCGCGACCGGCGCCGACCGGTTACCGGCCCGGTCGACCGCGACGAGCGTGACCGTGACCTGGGCGCCGGAGAGCTTCGTGCGGCGGAAGTGGACGCTCCCGCCGTGCCCGCGGAAGAGCGCGGCGTGTCCGGCGTTCGGGCCGGTGCCCGTGGCCCGCACGAGCAGGATCGCCGGCTCGCTCGTGCGGTAGCGGATGGGCTGCGTGCCGCGCGGGCTGAGCAGCGTGACCGTCGGCGGCGTCAGGTCGAGCTCGATCGGATCGGGGATCGTGATCGTCCGGCCCAGCGAGAGCAGATGCACGCGCAGGTGGTACGTGCCCTGCGGTGCCTGCGCCCCGGCGTCGGTGTGGCCGTCCCAGCGCATGGTGACCGCGCCCCGGGGCAGGCGCCGCCCGGCCGCCGGCGTCAGCCGCTCGACCGTCGCGCCGGACGTGGTCACGATCGCGAGCGCCACCCGGCCGGGCTTGCGCAGGCGGAAGCGGAGGAGCGCCGAGTGCGACCGGCAGCGGGTGTGCGGGTGCACCGGCGTGCAGGTCGTCGAGAAGTACTTCTGGAGATGCGTGGCGCCGATCGGGGAGCGCTCGAGCTTCAGCTGCTCGGCACGCAGAAACGCCAGCCCGGATGCGGCGAGCATGACGGCGATGACGATGATCCCGGTGCGGCGGCTGGGCACGACGGCGGATTGTACGGCGGCGCGGTTGGCGGGCACGCGGAAGGGCCGCCCCCGGGTTGCCGGGGACGGCCCCAATTCCCGCTCCGAGGTCAGAAGGCGCCGAGCAGCTTCAAGCCGGAGAGCGCCAGGACGCTCGCGATGCTGCCGCGCAGCGCCTTCTCGGGCAGCCGGGCGGTGAAGTGCGAGCCGATCAGGATGCCCGGGATCGAGCCGATCAGGATCGTGCCGACGTAGCCGAAGTCCGGCGTGCCCCAGATGATCGTGCCGGCGGCGGCTGCGATCGTGACCATCATCGCGTGCAGCAGGTCGGTGCCGACGACCTTGCGCGCGGTCGAGCGGGAACACCGTGACGAGCGCCATGCCGAAGAACACGCCCGAGCCGACCGAGGTCAGGCCGAGGATGAAGCCGAAGACGGCGCCGATCGTGACGGCGATGATCTTGTGGTTGCGGGTCAGCTCCCCGTCCTGGGGCAGCTTCGAGGTGTCCCACAGGCCGCGGATCGTCACGAACGTGCGGATCGCGACGGCGATGCCGACGGCGACCAGCGTGTAGCCGATGACGTCCGGCAGCCACACGTCGATGTTCGCGTCGAACAGGTTGTAGAGCGAGTACGTGCCCAGGAACGCGGCCGGGACGCTGCCGGTCGCCATCCAGAGCGCCAGCTCGCGGTTCACGTTCTTGAGCTGGTGGTGGCGTGCCGCGCCGAACGTCTTCGTGACCGCCGCGTACACCAGGTCGGTGCCGACTGCGGTGCCCGCCGGGATCCCGAAGAACGTGATCAGGATCGGCGTCATGAGGGAGCCGGCGCCCATACCGGTCAGCCCCACCAGGAGGCCCACCGTGAGCCCCGCGAACATCAGTCCAACGTTCATCCTGCCCCACATCCCCTCTCGGTCATTACCACTATCTCGACCAATATAACCGAACTAGTGGGGAATGCAACTCGAACGTGTGCGGATCCCCCGTCTGGGTGGGGCGGACGTACCGATCAACCATCTCAGAAGGCCCCGAGCATCTTCAGGCTGGAGAGCGCGAGCACGCTTGCGAGCGATCCGCGCAGCGCCTTCTCGGGCAGCGCGACGGTGATCTGGGAGCCGATCAGGATGCCCGGGATCGAGCCGATCATGAGGAAGGCGATGCTCGAGAACCGCATCGACGGCAGCAGGAAGTATGAGGCCGTCGCCGCGGCGCACGTGACGAGCGCGCCGTGGAAGAGGTCGGTGCCGACCACGCGCCGGGCCGAGAGCGGGAAAACGGTGACGAGGGCCATGCCGAAGAACGCGCCCGCGCCGACCGACGTCAGCCCGAAGACGAACCCGAACACGACGCCGATGACGAGCGCCATGTAGCGGTGCATGTGCGCGACGTCGGCGTCGACCGGGGGCGTCGAGGCGTCCCACATGCCGCGGATGGTCACGAACGTCCGCACGGCGACCGTGATCGCCACCAGCATGAGGGCGATCCCGATCACGACCTTCATGTCGCTCTGGATCGCCGCGCCGTCGCGCGCCGCCAGGCGGTTCAGGGTGATCACGCCGAGCACCGACGCCGGCACGCTGCCCGCGGCCATCCACAACGCGATCTCGACGTTCACCGTGCGCAGCGTCAGGTGCCGCGCTCCGCCGACGAGCTTCGTGCCGGCGGAGTACAGAAGGTCGGTGCCCACCGCGGCGACGGCGGAGACGCTGAACACGCTGATGAGCACGGGCGCCATCAGCGAGCCGGCGCCCATGCCGGTCGCGCCCACGAGCACGCCGACGAGCAGCCCGGCCAGAATCAGCTCAAGACCGGTCACACACCCCTCTCAGAGTCACGCAAACCTCCCCCACGAGTCTAAGCGAGCTTGTCGGGAACACAAGGCCTGCATAAACGGGGTCAGACCCCGTTTATGCAGGCTGCCCGGCCTACGCCGAGCGGTACGCCTCGATCAGCACCCGCGCCACCTCGGGGCGGCTGAACTCGGCCGGCGGCTCGATGCCCTGCCCGAGCATCTCGCGCACCTTCGTGCCCGACAGGTGGACGTGATCCTCGGAAGGATGCGGGCACGTCTTGGCGGAGCCCATGTTCCCGCACGCCCTGCAGAAGAACGTGTGGTCGAAGAACATCGGCTGGATGCCGAGCTCGTCCCGCTCGAAGCTGTCGAAGATCAGGTGGGCGTCGTAGGTGCCGTAGTAGCTGCCCACGCCGGCGTGATCGCGGCCCACGATGAAGTGCGAGCAGCCGTAGTTCTTGCGGCAGATGGCGTGCCACACGGCCTCGCGCGGCCCGGCGTAGCGCATGGCCGCCGGGAACGCGGACAGGAGCGTGCGGTCGGCCGGGTAGTACTTCTCGAGCAGCACCCGGTAGCAGCGCACGCGCACCTCGGCGGGGACGTCGTCGCCCTTGGTCTTGCCGACCAGCGGGTGCAGGAGCAGCCCGTCGACGGTCTCGAGCGCGCACTTCTGGATGTACTCGTGCGCCCGGTGGACAGGGTTCCGGGTCTGGAAGCCGACCACGCGGCTCCAGCCCCGCTCCGCGAACGCCGCCCGCGTCTGGGCGGGGTCGATGTGCAGCTCGGGGAACTCGGCCGCGGGGCGGTCGAACACCGTCACCTGGCCGCCGACGAGCACGCTGCCCTCGGCGTACACCTGGGCGACGCCCGGATGGGCGTCGTCCGTGGTGCGGAAGACCTTCGCGGCCTCCTCGCTGCGGTCGGCCTCGAACACGTCGGCCACGTCGATGACGGCGAGCAGCTCGCCGCCGTGGCCCTCGAGCGCCAGCCGGTCGGCCGTCGGCCGCTCCGGCACGGACAGCGTCACGGGCAGCGCCCAAGGCAGGCCGTTCTCGAGGTGCATGTCGGAGACGACGCGGTCATAGTCGGCCTGGACCATGAACCCCGTCAGCGGCGACAGCGCGCCCGACGCGATCATGTCGAGATCGGCGGTCTGCTTCTCGCTCATGTGGACGCGGGGCAGGCTCTGGGCCTCCTCGCGCAGCGCCGCGGCCTCGTCGCCTGTCACCGTGCGGTCGATCAGCTCTCCGCCGTGCGGGGCGATCAGCCCGGCACCGCTCGTGCGTGCGGTCTGCGACGACATCAGGCGACCGCCTCCTCGAGCACCGGGGGGATGATGTTCAGCCGCTCGAGCTCGGAGATCACGAACGCCGCGGACTCCTCGGGCGTCTGGCCCTCGGTCTCGACGACGATCTCGGCCTGCTCGGGCGCCTCGTAGGGGTCGCTGACGCCGGTGAACTCCTTGATCTCGCCGGAGAACGCCTTGGCGTAGAGGCCCTTGATGTCGCGCCGCGCGCACTCCTCGAGCGAGGTTGCCACGTACACCTCGACGAAGTTGCCCACCCGCCCGACCATGTCGCGAACCATCGCGCGGGTCTCGGCGTAGGGGGAGATGGCGGCGACGATGACGCCGGCGCCGTGGCGGGTCAGCAGCTGTGAGACGAAGCCGATCCGCAGGATGTTCGTGTCGCGGTCCTCGCGGGAGAAGCCGAGGCCCTTGCTGAGGTGCGTGCGAACGACGTCACCGTCAAGGTGGTCGACCAGGACGCCGCGCCGCTCGATCTCAGGCCCGATGATCCGGGCGATGGTCGTCTTGCCGGAACCGGACAACCCGGTGAACCAGAGGGTGAAGCCTTGAGTGTTCTCGTGCACGCTGCTCGTTCCTTTCCAGGAGTGGTAATCGTCTTGTATCAGCCGTGGCTCAGCGGCCGTGCAGGCCGCACTCGATCTTGCCCGTGCCCCGCCAGCGTCCTGCCCGCTCGTCGGCGTGTGAGCCGCTCACCGACGTTGTGCACGGCATACACCCGATCGACGGATAGCCGTGGTCGTGCAGGGTGTTGTACGGAATGCCGTGCCTCCAGATATGCGCCAGACGTCGCGACTTGTCCAGTCGGCAAGTGGCTGAACCTTGACGACGCCGCGACGGTCGTCCACCTCGATCTTCCGGGCATTTTGCGCGAGTTGTCGACTGCTCGCGGCGAATTCCCGTGATCCAGGCGTCCATTCCCCGCAGCGCCTGCTCGAGCGGCGCGACCTTGCGCATCCCGCAGCACGAGTCGGGATCCGCTCCCAGAGCCGGTCGCCGTGGGCGGCGCCCTGCTGCTCGACGGTCAGCTCGGGCTCGATCCGCTCGAAGTTGAGCGGGTAGCGGGCGATCAGGCGCTCCCGCGTGTCGTAGGTCTCCGGGAAGAGCAGGCCGGTGTCGAACTCGACCACCGCAGCTGCGGCGCCACCTCCGAGAGCATGTGGACGAGCACCGAGCTCTGCTTCTGCCACGAGCAGGTGAGCACGGCCGCCGCCGAAGCGCTGAGCCGTCCACCGCACCAGGTCCTCCGCCGGGCGTGACTCGAACTCCGTCGGCGAGGCCGGCACGCTCGTTCGACGGAGATGGGCAGCACGGCGCTCATGCTCGGGGGACGGGCAGGTCTCGCAGGAGCAGGTCGGCCATGGTGTCGGAGCGGAGCCCAGCCGCAGGGTCTCGAGCGGGATGACCTCCTCGGGCGGGATGTTGCCGAGGTTCACCTCGGGCCCGAGGTGGCGGATGAACCAGGCCTGCTGGTCCTTCTGCCGGCGCCTCGAAGAGGAGGTTGTCGAGCGGCACCTCGTGCACGATCTCGTCGATCAGGCCCGAGCGCACCTCGCCGCTGCCGCGGAAGATGCCGGCGGTGCCGCCCTCGCGGGCCTCGGTGATGACCTTGGCCGCCCCCGCCTCGAGCTCCTCCTTGATCCAGGCCACCCACTGGTAGGGGGCGAAGACGCACTCGGAGTCCTTGGAGCCACCTCGGAGAGACGACGACTCCTCGGCCAGCGAGGAGATCAGCTCGAGCTTGGAGTCGCGCTCGATCTGGATCGTTCCGTCCGACACCTCGACGTGCGTGAAGCCGAAGCCCTGCGTCCAGCGCTTCGAACTCGTCGACGCGCCCGCGGGCGATGGCCGCCTCGAGCAGCGTCCCGCCGCACATGACGGGGATCGCGGCCGCCTGGTACGTGCGGATCTTCGTCGCCCAGGTTGCGCGTCACGTACGACGTGCCCCAGCCCATCTTGACGATGTCGACGTAGTCGCCGGCGGTGTCGATCAGCCCCTGCACCTCGTCGCAGGCCTCATGCCCTTGTCGATGACGTGCGTACCAGCCCGCTCGCGTGGCTGGGAGGCGCATCGGCAGTCCGAGAAACTCCTCGACCATGGTCTAGAACCTCGCGTAGATGGACTCGTCGAGGCGGTCGTCGCGCCTCGACCTGCGACGTTCTCGTAGAGGCTCTCGCCGTGGCTGTCCATGCCGACGATGAGCGGGCCGAAGTCGCGGACGCGGAAGCGCCACAGGCACTCCCGGCATCGAATCCTCCCGACTCGACCTGGGCGATGGCCTCGATCTGCGTCGTCTCCAGGCGGCGGCCCCGCCACGATCGCGAGGTAGACGCCGCCGTGCTCACGCAGCGGCTCGAGCGCCTCCGGCAGGAGGCCGCCCTTGCCCATGATCGCCCTGGCGCCGTGGTCGCGGATCAGGCCCTCGGTGAACCGGCTGCATGCGGGCCGACGTCGTCGTCGCCGATGCACATCGGCTCGTAGGAGCCTGTCCGCGAGCTCGCGCACGTTCGGGGCGGGTGTGCAGGAGCGCCGCGCCGCGAAGCGAGGACGACTCCTGGCCCTGGTCGAAGGATCCGGATCTGGGTGGCGTCGCGGATCCGATCACCTCGCCCTGGATGGTGACGGTGTCGCCGCGCGCAGCGCCCGGACGGTTGCCTCGTCGGTCGGGAAGGGATCTCGTGGTGGGCCATGACCTATGCCTCGCGGTCGTGAGTCGATGGCGCCAGCCGCGGAGATGTGGCGCTGGCCCGGCGGCCGCCCAGCACTGGTAAGTTCACCGCGACGGGGTCAGGGTGATGTGCGTGTGGGCCTGCTCGACGTGGACGGCGAGCACGGTGGTGTCGCCGCCGAGGCCCATGGGCCGACGCCCGTGTCGTTCAGGAGGCCGAAGAGGTCGGTCTCGAGCGCGGCCACGTCCGGATCGGCGTTCTGCGTCTCCACCGGGCCGCGCGATCGCCTCCTTGGCGAGGCGCGATGGCCAGGTCGGCCGAGCCGCCGATGCCGACGCCGACGATGCCCGGCGGCACCGGCCTGCCGCCGGCGCCGACGATCGAGTCGAGCACGAAGCGCTTGATCGCCTTCACGCCGTCGGCCGGCACGAGCATCTCCAGCAAGCTCGATGTTCTCGACCCGGAGACCTTCGGCACGCACTTCACGTCGAGGCCGTCCCAGTCGGCACGAAGTCCCAGTGGATGTGGGGGATGCGGTGGCCGGTGTTGTTGCCGGTCGCCTTGCGGGTCAGGGTGTGGACGGTGTTCGAGCGCAGCGGGTGCTCGAGCGTCGCGCGGCGGGTGCCCTCGCGCAGCGCGATCTCGATCTGGGCCGGATGCAGCGGGAAGCGCTCGCCCACGCGGCGTAGAAGACGGCGATGCCGGTGTCCTGGCAGACCAGGTTGCCGTTCCGGTCGGCGACCGAGACGTTGGTGTTGATCGTTCCAGGATGCCGGCGTCACCTTGTGGAGTCTCGCGGCCCATGGCGTCGCGCAGCGCGTCGCGCGGATCCTGGGGGATGTCCTTCAGCGCCCACACTTACAGGTAGGCGGCGAGCGTCCTCGACGGCCGTGGCGAGGTCGGTGGAGGCGATCGTGCTCATGCGGCCGCCGCGGCCTTTCCGCCGCCCGCCGCCCGAAGACGACGCAGTCGAGCAGCGAGTCGCCCATCATGCGGTTGCGGCCCTGACGTCTGCACCGAGATCTCGCCGGCCGCGAACAGGCCGGTGACGGTCGTCTGGCGGTGGCGGTCGATGCGCAGGCCGCCGTTCTGGTAGCGGCAGGACGGGGTAGGTCAGGATCGCTCGCCCAGCGGGTCGACGCCGGGCGCGGGTGGGCGGTCGCACAGCAATGGTGGGGATCCACCTCTCCGGCGATTCGGGGTCGATGGCGGTCGTGTCCAGGTGCACGGCCGGGCGCCCGTCGGGCGTCACCAGGCCGCCAGGGCCTCCTCGCACTCGGCGCAGACGATCGCCGCGGCCCGACCGTGTCGCGGGGCGGCGAGCTCGTCGCAG
>CAVSVU010000019.1:0-8172 GCA_963731515.1 uncultured Actinomycetes bacterium
CACGCCGCGGCCCGTCTGCGCACGCGAGGCACGAGGTCGCCGGCGAGCGACCGCCCCCGCCGGGCGGTGTCGTACAGGGCCGGCCGGTTGAACGCGTAGTTCAGGAGCAGGTAGGCGGCCAGCGCCACGCACGCCGTCGTGACCCCGCCCAGGACGAGGCCCGGGAAGGCCCGCGCCAGCCCGTACGCGATCGCGAACGCCGCGTAGCCGGCCGCGACCGGGATGGCGAGGAAGCGCGCCAGCCGCACACCGGCGCGACGGCGCAACGCCCGCGTGAACACCACGGACTCCGTCCACGACGCGCACATCCAGGCGACCCCGACCCCCGCGATGCCGATGGGCCCGAGCAGCACCGCCGTGAGGGCCACCCAGACCGCCCCGTTCACGGCCGTCGCGAAGAGCGGCGTGCGCACGTCGCGCTCGGAGTAGAGGTACCCGGCGGCTGCCACCGAGATCGGCCCGCCGATCGCGAGCCCCGCGCTCGCCCACGGGAACGGCGCCGCGGCCGGCGCCCAGCGGGCGCCGAAGAGCGCCGGAACGAGATCGTGCGCCGATGCCGCGAGCGGTGCCAGGATCGCGCCCGTGGCGATCGCCGTGATGCCGGCGAAGCGCTCGACCGTCGGCCGGGTGTTCTCGCCCAGGGCGCGCAGCCGCGCCATCATCGGGTAGGACACGCGCCAGAGTGCCTGGAAGAGCCAGAACGGCACCTGCAGGAGCCGGTTCGCGAGCGACCAGTAGCCGAGCAGCTGCACGCCGCCGGCGGCCGCGACGACCAGGTTCACGCCCTGCGCGGTCGCGACGGCGGCGATGCCGACCGCCTGGAAGCCGAGCCCGAAGGTCAGCATCGGCCGCAGCGACCGCCGCTCGATCCGGGGCGTCATGAACCCGAGCGGCGAGGCCAGCGTCATCAGCACCGACCCGGCCACGGCCCGCGCGACGGCGGCGGAGGCGAGCCCCCACACCCCCCAGCCGATCGACACCGTCGCGATCGCCCAGCAGTAGTACGTGAGCGACTCGGTGAACTCGATCGAGGCGATCGGCCGGTATTCGAGCGCCCGCTCGAGCGCGATCGCGTGCGGCGCCCGCAGGGCGAGCAGCGGCAGCGAGGCGGCCATGAGCGCCGTCACGTTGCCCGCCTCGCCGGCCTGGAGCCCGATCCCGACGATGACGACCGCCATCGCGCTCGCAACGGTGAGCTGGACGGCCAGGAGCGTGCGCAGCTCGAGCGCGGTGGGCGCGGACCTCTGCCGCACCAGGGCGGCGCCGAGGCCGCCGTCGGCGAGGAAGTTGCCGGTCGTCACGATCGTCGCCCCCAGCGCGACGACGCCGAAGTCGCTCGGGGTGAGCTGGTGGGCGAGGACAAGCGTGCCGGCGAAGGCGACCGCCTGGGCGGCGGCCGCGCGCACCGTGAGGAGCGCCGCTCCCGTCGCGCCCCGGCGCCGGATCGTGGCGGCGCTGTCGGTCTCCGCCACCGGCACGTCCGGCATGTCGCCCTCCGGTGCGCCCGCCACGCCGCCTGGCTGCCCGCCTGCCGCCACGTTCAGGTTCGAGCCAGGTCTCGGCGCAGGAGCGCCGCGAGCGCGAGCACGCCCACGAGGGGCACGGTCGAGTCGGGCGGGGTCAGGTAGATCGCCACGTTCGAGCTCGCGGCCAGGGCGACGACGGCGACGACGACGCCGGCGCCGAGCCAGGCGTCGCTCTCGCCGTGGCGGAGGCGGCAGTAGCGGGCGCCGTTCCAGATGCCGAGGGCGAGCATCGCGATCAGGGCGGCGAGGCCGATGATCCCGGCGCGCATCCAGATCCACAGATACTGCTCGTGCATGAACGGCCGCGGCTGCGTCACCAGGAAGCCGTCGTCGGAGCTCTCCAGCAACGCCCCGTAGTTCGGCCCCCAGCCCAGGCCGCCGATCGGGTGGGCGTGGATCCGGGCGAGGGCGATGCCGTTCTCGTAGTAGCGGTCGTCGAGCGTCTGCGTCTGCAGCTCCGAGTAGTTCGTCACGCTCGCGAACCGCGAGACGACCGGGTTCGAGTCGAGCGCAGCGGAGGTCTGGGCGAGCAGCACCAGTGCCGTCACGACCGCCGCGACCGAAGCGGCCATGACGGCCACCCGGCGCCGCTGCGGGGCAATGACCGCGGCGGCGGCGAGGCCGGCGACGAGGCCGAGCAGCATGTTGCGGTTCAGGCTCAGGAGCACGCCGGTCATCGTCACGAGCACCATGGCCCAGGCGATCATCCGCCCCCGCGCCGGGCCCCACAGCACCCGGGCGAGCGCGAACGCGGCCACGACGTAGACCGACGTCAGGCCCGGCGGCCGCACGCGGAGGAACCCGGTGTCGTCCGCGGTCAGGGTGCCGGCGAGGTCGGACGACCCGATCAGGAAGAGGTGCGTCGACGGCCCCACGATCACCTGCGCGGTCTGGAGGGCGACGACGGCCACGGCCCCGAGCGAGACGAGGCGGATCACGAGCTGCCGGTCGTGCACGAGCGCGACGAGCGCCGGCCAGAACGCGGCGTAGAAGAGCATGTAGCGCATCGAGAAAACGGCGTCGTGCAGGCTGGCGCCGTTCTCCACCCCGACGGCGACCCCGCCCACGACCGCCGCCAGGAAGGCGAGGACGGCCAGGCTCTCGCGCCGGAGCGCGAGCGCGGCGAGGGTGCGGCGCAGGCCGTACGGCAGGAACACCAGCGAAGCGATCGCGACCCAGAGCAGCACCTCGGCCGGCTCGAACTGGAGCGACGAGAGGCCCACCTCGGGCGGGGCGAGCAGGTCGACCGCTGTGCCGACGCTCCACAGGATGCAGACGTACCCCGAGACCGGGACGCGGGCGAAGACCACGACGATCAGGGCGACCGCGGGTGCGACCGCGAGCTTGGCGTCGCCCCGCCCGACCAGCGCCCCTGCGGCCACGGCGGCGGCGACGGTCGCCGCCGGCCACGCCAGGGCCCGCGGCAGCTCAGCCGCCGAGGCTGTTCTGGCGCGGAGCCCCGCCCGCTTCCAGTCGATCTGGCCCAGCACGCGCCACCTCCGGGATGCGATGCCGCTCCGCGTTCCCAAGGATATCCTGGATCGGACGTGACCGGCCTTCCAGAAGACGGTGGGCGGGAGGCGGCCGTGGCCTCGCGAGCGAGGCGGCAGGTGGCGATCGTCCCCGCAGGCGCCCGCGGGGGCCTGCGCGAGCTCCTGCGCGCGCTGGAGGAGGCGTTCCCGGTGCGCTTCGTCGACGACGCGGGGCCGGACGTGCACGCGGTCGTCGTCCTGCCCGGGGGGATGCGGCCGGAGGCCTCCGGCATCCCGTGTCTCGTCCTCACCGGCGCGGACGAGGATGCGCCAGGGGCGGAGTTCGACGTGCGCATGTCGCGCTTCGCCGGCCTGCACCGGGCGCTGCGCGGCCAGCGCCTGACCGAGCGCGGCCGCCGTGCTCCGGCCTCGGTGCCGGTCGTCGACGGCGCCGAGGTGCTGGCCGTCGCGGCGGGCCGCCCCGCCTGGGTGCGCGAGGCGAACGGGACCGAGGTCGCGAGCGCCGGCCCCACCGAGCTCGGCCCGGCCGAGTTCCTGCGTGACCGTCTCACGGCCGGCCGGTTCTGGTCGCTGCTCCCGCTGGTCGAGCTCCTGCGCCGGGTCTGCGCCGACCGGGCCGCGCCGCGCCGGCGCCGGTGCGGGCCTGCTTCGTGATCGACGACCCCAACGTGCGCTTCTCCTCGTACGGCTACGTCAGCTACCCGGCCCTCGCCCGCGACGCTCGGGACCACGGCTACCACGTCGCCGTCGCGACCATCCCGCTCGACCTCCTGCTGCCCGGCCGGCGAGCCGCCGGCGTGTTCCGCGACAACCCGGGCCAGCTCTCGCTCGTGGTTCACGGCAACGACCACGTGCACGGCGAGCTCGGCCGCCGCCGCGGACCGGAGCGGGCCGACCGGCTGGTCCGGGCTGCGCTCGCCCGGGTGAGCCGCTTCGAGCGTCGCGCCGGCGTGCGCGTCGAGCGGGTGATGTGCCCGCCCCACGGCGCGTGCAGCCCGGAGACCCTGGCCGCGCTCTTCGGGCAGGGGTTCCGCTGCCTCGCCGCCTCGCGGCCGTTCCCCTGGGACGGATTCGCCGACCACGGCAGCTGGCGGCTGGGGGGCTGGCTGCCGGCGCAGCTGGCGGCCAGCGGCCTGCCGGTGATCCCGCGCTATCTGTTCACGAGGAGCCTCGACGATCTCGTCTTCCGGGCCCTGCTGGGCGTGCCGATCGTCCTCTACGGCCACCAGTCCGACCTGCGCCACGGGCTGGAGCCGCTCCAGGCCGCAGCCGCGCGGGTGGCGACGCTCGGCGACGTCGAGTGGACGTCGCTGGGCGCCCTTGCCGGCGCGAACGCCGTCGTGCGCGAGCGCGACGGCGAGGCGACGGTCACCGTCTACTCGCGCGACCTGCGCCTGCCCCGGCCCGGCGGGGAGCGGGTGCGGGTCGAGATCCCGCGCCGGTTCGGCGCCGCCGGCCTCGTCCACGTCACGGTCGACGGCGAGGAGCGGCCGGTCGCCGCCCACGCCGACGGCGGTGCGGTTGCCACGTTTGCCCAGGGCGGCGACGGCGACCTGCGCATCCGGATCGACCCGCCCGAGGCGCCGTCCGCGGCGACGCTGGCCGACTGGCGGCCGCGGGCGTGGCCGCTCGTGCGCCGCGCGATGACGGAGACGCGCGACCGGGCGCAGCCGCTGCTGCGCTCCCGCTGAGCTCAGCCCTCGGGCGGGAGGGCAGGAGCGATGTTCGCGGAGGGCGCCCGGCGGCCCGCGGCCTCCTCGTCGATCAGGCGCTGGTCGATGGCGTTGATCCGCAGCTGGGCGGCCCGGCCGAGGCTGCGCAGGCCGAGCCGGCGGCCGGCGACGTCCGCGGCGACCAGGCGTGGCCCGTACCGGCCGACGCGCGTTCGCAGCCGCTCGAGCCGGGCCCGGCCCAGGAGCGCGTGGTGCCGCAGCCGACTGATTCGCAGCGGCGGATGGCCGCTCGGCGGATAGCCGCGCTCGGCCATCAGCGACCCGGTGCGCAGCTCGACGATCGCCACCTCGTGGGGCGTGAGCGCCGTGCGCCACTGGAGCGCGAGCGAGGGGTCGGGCGGCGGGTACTGGCGGGCGTCCCGGGGGTAGTCGAGCATGGCCTCCGAGTAGTCCACGCCGATGAACGCGCAGATGCGGGCGAGCTCGTGCTCCGGTGCGGCAACGAGCTCCTCGTAGCGCACCTCGATCGCGCCCCCCGGGCCCAGATGCTGCGCGAGCACGTCCCACGAGCGCTCCGCCTCGAGCCAGAACTCCGCCGCCTGGTAGAGGCTGCCCGCCCAGCCCTTCTGCACCACCGAGCGGGCCACGTCGCGGGGATCGCGCAGGAGATGGATGTAGCGCGCGTCGGGCCACAGGAACCGCAGCCGCTCGAAGCGCCGGTGGACGGTCGCGCCAACATGCTCCTTGCCGCCGGCCGCCGCCTGCTTCTGGCGCAGGAAGTCGTTCACGAGGCCGCGGTAGTCCAGCGACCGGTCAACCGTGTAGTCGAGCCCGCGCACGGTGTCGATCCACTCGAGGTAGACCGGCATCGGCGGGAAGCGGCCGGTGGCGGAGACGGGGGTTATGACGAAGTCGAGCTCGCGCGCGAAGGCGATCTCGGGGTGATGGTCGAGCATCAGCCGCAGGAGCGTCGAGCCCGAGCGCTCCGAGCCGACCAGGAACAGCGGCGACGCCACCGGTCCATGCGGCTGCGGAGTCCCTCCCCTGTTGTCAGTAGTCACCGCAGACCCTCCACGGAGCGGTGGTCGCACATCCGCGCCGGACGGCGCGTGGGCGGATTGTTGCGTCCGCGGGCGCGGCGGGCAAGCGCCGCGGACACGCCGGATGCGGCTACTGCGGCAGGGGGAGGTTGAACGCGGCCGCCATGTCGGCGGCGGTCGCCGCGTTGGCGAGCGGCGGAAGGCCGAGCAGCTCCTCGTCGAGGCGCAGCAGCGAGTAGTGGTCGAACCGCGCAATCGCCGTCGTGCCGGCCGGGATGTCCGGGTTCACGAGGATCGTCGCGAGCAGGTTGCCGTTGGCGGCCGACTGGCTCGTGTCGGCCGTGATCGCGACCAGCAAGTGGCCGCTGCGGTAGTCGGGCGACGCCAGGATCGACGGCATCCAGGCACCGACCGTGTCGTCCTGCTCGACGACACGGGGGACGCCGTTGCACGAGTCATGGCCGTCGTTACACAGGTTCGGGATGAAGAGCGAGTAGCTCGGGAGCGTGCCCGCCGCCAGGTCGGACGCGAGTGCGCCGGCGGCCGGCGAGCCGGAGGGGACGTCGAACCGGTTGCACGCCGCCAGGTCGCCCGGGTAGTAGACGGCGGGGTTGTGCCGGGCGACGTACTCGCCCACGTTCGCGTGCGTGCAGTTGTCCGGCATGCTCTCGGCGTATGTCCGCCACGAGAGCGGCTGCGCCTGCCCGGCGGTGGCGCCGATCTGCGTGAAGATGCTCGGGTCGGTGCTCTGGCAGATCGGCGACGGCAGGCAGTCGCGCCCCTTCACGCCGTCGCCTCCGATCGACGGCGGCACCTGGCCCGACGTGAGCGCGATGTAGTTCGGCAGGCTGGGGAACTGGATCCCGTGGTAGTCGCCCGCCAGGCCGCACGCGCCGATCAGGGCGTTCATGTTCGGCGCCTGGGGGGAGCCGGCGATCTGGTCGAGGTCGGTGTTCTCGACGACGATCGTGAGCACCTTCGTGACCGACACCGGGCTCGCGGCCAGCGAGCCGCAGCCCGTCTGATCGACGGCAACAGAGGCCGGCGTGGCCCCGGCCGAGCCGGAGCACCAGGCGAGCAGCAACGCGATTGTGCAGACGGTCGTCTTCATGGAATGCCCCGACCCGGGCCCGCCCGGGTCGGCGGTATCTGTAGCACAGGCCCTGCGGTACCATGGGAGTGGGGCCGCGGAGCGGCCGGCGCCACTCACACGGGGAGATCCACATGCACAGGTTCATCATCGCCACCGCCGCCTTTCTGATCTTCCCGGCGACCGCGCTCGCGGTGACCACCCAGCAGGCGCAGCCGCCCACGATCTCGCTCACCGGGGCGGGCGGCGCCTCCACCTGCACAAAGCTGCCCTACTTCATCCTGAGCGCCCGGCACAAGGTGATCCTGCGCATCAGCCGCACCGAGTCGGCGACGGCGCCGGCGATCAAGCACACGCGGCTGCGCGACGTGAAGGCCGGACACCACACGTTCGGGTGGTGCGGGAAGACCGACGCCGGCAAGCCGGTCAAGCCGGGCGAGTACTTCTGGCGCGTCGGCGCGACCGCCAGGGCCGGCGCCCCCGTCGGCTGGAGCCAGTTCCGGCACGTGAACGTCACGGCCTGACGTGGCCGACGGCGGCGGCAAGCGCGACAGGCTGCCGCGAAAGCGCTTCGAGAAGGAGCTTCTGAAGCTCCAGCGCCGGCTCGTGATCATGCAGGAGTTCGTGCGCGCGGAGGGCCTGAAGGTCGTCGTCGTGTTCGAGGGCCGCGACGCCGCCGGCAAGGGCGGCGTCATCAAGCGCATCACCGAGCGCACCAACCCGCGCGCGCTGCGGGTCGTCGCGCTGCCGGCCCCGACCGAGCGCGAGCGCACGCAGTGGTATTTCCAGCGTTACGTCACCCACCTGCCCGCCGCGGGCGAGATCGTCCTCTTCGACCGCAGCTGGTACAACCGCGCCGGGGTCGAGCGGGTGATGGGCTTCTGCACCGACGCCGAGTACGACGAGTTCATGCGCACCTGCCCCGAGTTCGAGCGGATCCTCGTCCGCTCCGGGATCCTCCTCGTCAAGTACTGGTTCTCCGTTTCGGACGACGAGCAGGAGCGCCGCTTCCAGGCCCGCGTCGACGACCCGATGCGGCGGTGGAAGCTCTCGCCGATCGATCTCGAGTCGCGCGCGCGGTGGGTGGACTACTCGCGGGCGAAGGACGAGATGCTCCGGCTCACCGACATCGCCGAGGCGCCCTGGTGGGTCGTCGATGCCGACGAGAAGCGCCGGGCGCGGCTGAACTGCATCGCCCACCTGCTCTCGCTGATCGAGTACCGCGACCTGACCCCGCCCCCGCCGAAGCTCCCGCCCCGCGAGGAGGCGGACTACGAGCGCCCGCCGATGGACGCGCAGCGCTTCGTGCCCGAGGTGTACTAGCTAACGGCTGGGCGGCGACGCTCCCGC
>CAVSVU010000020.1:0-39495 GCA_963731515.1 uncultured Actinomycetes bacterium
GATCATGGTCATCCTGGGCGGGCTCATGCTGGGCATGCTGCTCGCGGCCCTCGACCAGACGATCGTCGCGACGGCGCTTCCGACGATCGTCGGCGACCTCGGCGGCCTGAACCATCTGTCGTGGGTGGTCACCGTCCTACCTGGTGGCGTCGACGGTGACGACGCCGCTCTACGGCAAGATCAGCGACCTCTACGGCCGCAAGAGGGTGTTCCAGTTCGCGATCGTCGTGTTCCTGATCGGCTCGGCGCTCGCCGGCCTGTCCCAGAACATGACCGAGCTGATCGCCTTCCGCGGGCTGCAGGGCGTCGGCGCCGGCGGGCTGATGACGCTCGCGATGACGATCATCGGCGACGTCGTCCCGCCCCGCGAGCGCGGGCGCTACCAGGGCTACATGGGGGCCGTGTTCGCCCTCGCGAGCGTGATCGGCCCGCTGCTCGGCGGCTTCTTCGTCGACCAGCTCTCGTGGCGCTGGGTGTTCTACGTCAACCTGCCCGTCGGCGCGGTGGCGCTCGTCGTCACGAGCGCCGTGCTCGACCTGCCCTACCGGCGCATCTCCCACAGCATCGACTACCTCGGGCACGGCGCTGCTCGTCGGCAGCGTCGGATCGATCCTCCTGGCCGTCACCTGGGGCGGCACGCAGTACGCGTGGAGCTCGCCCACCATCATCACCCTCGCGATCGCCGGCGCCGTGCTTCTGGCCGTCTTCATCACCGTCGAGCGGCGCGTGGCCGAGCCCGTCCTGCCGCCCTACCTGTTCCGCAACCGCGTCTTCACGCGTCGCGACGGCGACCATGTTCATCGTCGGCCTGGCGATGTTCGGCGGCATCATCTACCTGCCGCTGTTCCTGCAGGTCGTCACCGGGCGCAGCGCCACCAACGCCGGCCTGCTGCTGCTCCCGCTGATCCTGGGGATCATGTTCACGGCCATCCTGTCCGGCCGCGTGATCAGCCGCACCGGGCGCTACAAGGCGTTCCCCGTGGCCGGGATGCTCGTGATGGCGCTCGGGCATGTACCTGCTCTCCACGATGGGGACGACGACGACCACGCTCGAGACGTCGGTCTACATGGTCGTGCTCGGCCTCGGCCTGGGGATGGTCATGCAGGTGCTCGTGCTGGCCGTCCAGAACGCCGTCGACCGGCGCGACCTGGGCACGGCGACCGGCGCGGCGACCTTCCTGCGCTCGATGGGCGGGTCGTTCGGCGTCGCGCTGTTCGGCGCGGTGCTCTCGAACCGGCTGGCCACGAACCTGGCCGACCTGCTGCCGGGCGGGCGCCTGCCGCCGGGCATCTCGCCGGACACCCTCAAGGGCAGCCCGGCGGCGATCCTCAGCCTGCCCGACGCGGTGCGCGGCCCGGTGATCGAGGCGTTCGCGCGCTCGATCGACACGGTGTTCCTCGCCGGCGTGCCGATCGCGCTCATCGGCTTCGTGATCTCGCTGCTCCTGCGCGAGGAGCCCCTGCGCACGACCGACGTCGGCCCCGAGGCGGTCATGGAGGTCGCGCCGATGGACGCGGAGCCCGCGGAGGAGCGGGTCAGCAGCCCGAGCTGACGCGGGGCACCGGCGGGCCGGCCGGGATCCGGTAGCGCCGCAGCAGCGCGCGCAGGCGGGCGCGGTAGACGGCCATGTCGGCCGGCTGCCAGTCGGCGTGCGTCTGGCAGCGCCAGGACGGGTACAGCTCGTGGTGGTAGGGCGAGGTCAGGCTCTCGGCGTGGCCGATCACGTCGCCGAGGGGGATGTGGTAGCGCTGCATCAGCCACGCGGTCAGGTGCAGCGACGCCCGCATCTGGGCCGGGTCGGCGAGGATCTCGGCGTCGGACGTGCCGACGTGCTCGATCCCGAGCGCGGTCAGGTTCAGGCCGACGGTGTGCCGGCAGATGACGTCGAGCGGCACGAGCTGGTAGATGGTGCCGTCGCGGTCGACGATGAAGTGCGCGCAGGTGCCGGGCAGCTCGTGCAGCTCGGAGTCGGGCACGTCCTGCGCGAACGTCGACCAGGCCGAGATCATGGTGGTCGACTCGGTGTAGTGCTCGACGATCACGTGCGGGCCGCGGATGTGCCACGTGTCGACGCCGTAGTGGCGCTTGGCGTAGGCGGCCGTCTCGGCCAGGCGCTGGGCGGAGAAGGGGATCGGCTTCCAGACGATGCGGGGCCGCGGCAGGCGCGGGGCGGGGCGGAGGTGGCGGCGCGGACGTCGCCGCGCGTCGTCGAGGACGGCGGCACGCTGGACGACGCTCGCGTCGTGCACCGTGCGGTGGGCTCGGGCGGTCGTGGTGGTGCGCGTGCCGCGACCCTGCCGAGCACCGGCGGTCCGGCCGCCGATCCGCCCGAGCGCGAGATCGCGTATGCCGCCGCCGCGCCGGCGAGCGCCAGCGACGACCAGGATCGCTCCGGCGGCCCAGCGGCGTGCGCGAGAGATGTGCACGGCCGAAGCGTATTGCGGATTGCCTCGGTTGCAGGGAATTTACGTCCGTCTTAGGATGACCGCAGATACTTTGGCTGTGGAAGTCCTGATAGTCGATGACGAGCCGGCGGTGGTCGACGCGCTCGACCGCGCCCTGGTGCAGGAGGGCTACAGCGTGGCCTCCGCCGGGGACGGCCGCGCCGCCCTCGACCGCGTCGCCACGGCGCCGCCGGACGCCGTCATCCTCGACGTGAGCATGCCGCAGATGAGCGGCCTCGAGGTGTGCCGGCGGCTGCGCGCCAACGGCGATCGCACCCCGGTGCTGATGCTGACGGCGCGCGACGAGGTCGACCGACCGCGTCGCCGGCCTCGACGCCGGCGCCGACGACTACCTGTCGAAGCCGTTCGCGCTCGAGGAGCTGCTCGCGCGGCTGCGCGCGCTGCTGCGGCGGACGAGGCACGGGCGACGACCAGGGCGTGCTGCGCTTCGCCGACCTCGAGCGTCGACCCGACCACATACGAGGCCCGCCGCGGCGACCGCGTCATCGAGACCACCCGCACCGAGTACGCCCTGCTCGAGCTCCTGATGCAGCACCCCCGCCAGGTGCTCACGCGCGCGACGATCTTCGAGCGGGTGTGGGGCTACGACTTCGGCTACGCGTCGAACTCCCTCGACGTCTACATCGGCTACCTGCGCCGCAAGACCGAGGCGGGCGGCGAGCCGCGGCTGATCCACACCAAGCGGGGCATCGGGTACGTGCTGCGAGAGCCGTGAGCTTCCGCCTCCGCCTGACGCTGTCCGTCGCGGCCGCCGTGGCGCTGGCCGTCGCCGTTGCGTGCATGATCGCCTACATCGTCGTCGGCCGTCAGCTCTACAGCCAGGTGGACTCGAGCCTGCGTGACGAGGCCGGCGCAGTTCGTGGGCGCGTCCGAGCAGCCGAACGCGCGCCATGGCTGTCCCGTACGCCATCTACTACTGGCAGTGGGTGCCGGCCGACGGCCGGGTCGGCGCAGCCGCGGATCTTCGCGGCCGGACACGCTTCCGGTCACCCAGCAGGCGCTCGCCGCCGCCCGCAGCTCGTCGTCGCTCGGGTTGCCGACATGACGCGTTGGCGGCGTGCATCTGCGCGTGGCGACGTTCTCGGTCGGCGGCGGCCTCTCGGTGCAGATCGCGCGCCGCCTCAGCGACGCCGACATCGTGCTCTCGCAGCTGCGGCTGGCTGGTTCCTGCTGGTCGCCGCGGGCGGCGTCGCGCTGGCCGCGCTCCTGGGCGCCTTCGTCGCCCGCGAGGCACTGCGGCCGGTGCGGCGGCTGACCGAGGACGGCCGAGCACGTCGCCGAGACGCACGACCTGACGCAGCGGATCGAGGTCTCGGGCCACGACGAGCTCAGCCGGCTCGCGACCAGCTTCAACACCATGCTCGCCGCGCTCGAGCAGGCGGTCGCCGCCCAGCGCCAGCTCGTCGCCGACGCCTCCCACGAGCTGCGCACGCCGCTCACCAGCCTGCGCACGAACTTCGAGGTGCTGCATGCGGCCTGGGCCGCTGCCCGGAGGAGAGCCGCCGCAAGCTCGAGCAGGACGTCCACCGCCAGTTCGACGAGCTCGCCGCCCTCGTCGGCGACATCGTCGAGCTCGCCCGCGACGGCCAGTCGCCGGCCGAGGAGGACGACGTACGCCTCGACGTCCTCGTGGCGGAGGCGGTGGAGCGGGCCGAGCGCAACGCCAACGGCGTCGGCTTCCGGCTCATCGGCCCGGCCGACGCTCGTGCGGGGCGTACCCGCCCGGCTCGACCGGGCGGTGACGCAACCTGCTCGACAACGCCGCCAAGTGGAGCCCGCGCGGCGAGGTGGTCGAGGTCGAGGTCGGCGAGGGCGCGGTCAGCGTGCGCGACCACGGCCCGGGCATCGCCGACGACGACCTGCCGTTCATCTTCGACCGCTTCTACCGCGTCGGCCGAGGCGCGCAGCATGCCCGGCTCGGGGCTCGGACTGGCGATCGTCCGCCAGGTGGCCGAGGCGCACGGCGGCCACGTGACGGTCGAGGCCCCTGCGGACGGCGGGCAGCCGCTTCGTGCTCGCGGTGCCGCCGCTGCCCGTCCCGAGCGAGGATCTGGTCGACGTCTGAGCGTGCCGCGCCGATCTCGACAAACCCTTAGCGTGCACTCAGACTGTTCTTAGACGGGCGGTGTTCAATAGGCACCAGAAGCCCGCGCGACCTCCTCGGAGACGCCCGGGCGCCCACGAGCCGGCTATCGGAGGGACATGCCGGCCGCAGGCGCCCGGAGCAGTCACGGTCGCGTTGGTGGGCGGTACCCCCGCCCGGTCTACGGGTTACCCCTCCTCGTAGCCGGGCGGGAGATCACCGCACGGGCTGATCGTGCATAAACGGGGTCAGACGCCGACGCCGATGCGTGGGCCAGGCTCGTTCCCTCGCGGACGTCGGTTTCGACGGCCGGGATCCGGAACGCGAGCCGCGTGCCCTCGCCGGGTGCCGAGTCGATCTCGATGTCGCCGCCCGCGAGCCGGATGCGCTCGATGGTCGCGTCGAGGCCCAGGTGCAGGCGGGTGCGGTGGCGGTCGAGCGCGCGGTGGACGTCGAAGCCGCGGCCGTCGTCGATGACCGTGCCGACGAGCTCTCCGTCGGCGTGGACGAGGCGTCACCTCGAGCCGGTGGGCGCGCGCGTGCCGGCGGACGTTCGCGACGCGCCTCGCGCACGATCCGGTAGACGAGCGTCTCGAAGTCCTCGGGGTAGCGCGGCACCTCGACCTCGACGCCGACCTCCAGGCCCAGCTCCTGTTTCGCGTGCTCGACCAGGTCGCGCACGGCGGGCGCGAGGCCGTGCGCCTCGAGCAGCGGCGGGCGCAGCTCGAACATCAGCCGGCGGGTGCGGTCGAGGGCGAGGGCCAGCGTGTGCCGGGCGCGCTCGGCCGCCTCGGCGGCCGCCTCGGGCTTGCCGCGCTCGTCGGACAGGCGCTGCCGGTCGAGCGAGAGCAGGGTGGCGGTGAGCACCTGGACGGTGTCGTCGTGCAGCTCCTCGGCGATTCGCGCACGCTCGTCGGCCTCGGCGCGCAGCATCTGATTCAGGACCATGCTCCGCTGCTCCTCGGCGTCCTCCAGCGCGACCCGCAGCTGCTCGCTCTCGCGCAGGCGCCGGAAGCTCAGCGAGACCCGGATCGTGACGGCGAGCAGGACGAGCACCGAGAGCACCATCGCGACAGGGTTCGCGGCATCGATCAGGTTGAGCGCCTGGAGGGCGACGGCGATGAGGGCGAACAACGGCGGTGAACCCGACCACGGGCCGGGCGGGCGTGGCCGCGGAGCGCCCGAGGGCACGATCGCGGCCATCGCCAGCAGCGCCGCGGCCACGGGGACGAGCGTCTGCCGGGCGCCCGCCGGGGAGGCCCACCATCGCGGCCGTGCCGTGGTAGAGCGAGAGCGCGTCGCCGGCGGCGAGCACGAGGCCGCCGGCGAAGAGCAGCCAGCGCTCGCGCTGACCGCGCGATGTGGCCAGGGCGGCGCATCCGGCCATGACCCCGAGCAGTGCGAGGTCGGAGGCGATCCAGATCCCGTCGACCGCGATCCCCGCGCAGGGGCTGGTGGGTGTGGTCGAGCAGCGGCCGCAGGCCGACCTCGGCGGCGACGGCGGCCAGCGTGACGCCGCCGATCAGCCCGTCGACGACAAGCCCGGCGTCGAAGCGGTCGGCGCGGCTGCGGGCGAGCAGGACGACGCACGCGATCACGAACGGATAGAACGCCAGCCAGAGCGGCCGCCGCCGACGGGGTCACCGACGCCATGCCATGCCCCAGCCGGGGCGCCGCGACGATGGTGACGGTGCCGTAGCCGACGAGCCCGATCCCGAGCGCCGTCCACGCGGCGCGGTCGGCCCGGTCGGCGACGCTGCGCCCGAGCACGGCCAGGCCGCAGAGGACGATCGCGGCCGCCGAGATCCGTCCGTCGAGGTCGGTGCCCGACCACGACCCGGCCGTGCCGAGACGCGACCCGGGCGACGTGCAGGGCCGTGAGCCCCAGCGCGGCGGCCGGAAGGGCCGCCAGCATCAGATGCGCCCGGCGGCGCGTGCGCAGCGGTGTCTGGACGAGTTGCATGTCCAGGTATCCTCGCGCTCTGCCGCGCTCGCCCGTCTCCCCGCATCGGGGGATCGTCCGTCACACGTGTGGGTGACCCACAGATTTCTTACAAATGCAGGCATTTCCTGCCTTTCGCACAGGTCCTGCCAGCGCCGTCACAGCCGCAGCCCGCGGCGTGGGCCTACACTTGACGGGGATGCCGGGATTTCGGATCGAGCGAGCGCAGGACGGGCGCAGATCGCTGCACCTGATCGGCTGCTGCGGCGACCCCGACCGCATGCGTCGCGACTACGACCAGGCCTTCCTGGAGCAGACGCTTGCCGGCGGGGGCAGGGTCGTCTCGGCTGACCCCGACGGCGTCGACCTCGTCGACCGCCGCGGCCGCACGCACCGCGTCGGTCCCGGCGTCACGCTCCCCTCAGCCTGACGCCGGCGGCTCGGCCTCCGGCGCCGGGGGCGGCGCCGATTGGGGCGGGTGCGCGTACGGCGAGAGCCCGGCGAGGGCCATGACGCGGATCCCGGCCACGGTCGCGAGCACCATGATCACGGCGTCGAGCAGGTCGGGCGCCGAGAGGGCGAAGAAGTCGCGGGCCGGCTCGAAGCTGAGCGTGCCCAGGTAGGCCGCGCCGAGCGCGCCGACCAGCGCGAGGATGCCGATCGCGTACGGCTTGCTGGCCGTCATCCGCTCGGGGTCGAGCGTGAGCAGCAGGTAGAGGCCCAGCGCGACGAAGACGGTCACCGCAGCCGTGCGGGCGTCGGTGACCGACCGCACCCGGACGGCCCGCTCCAGCAGGTAGGCGGCCAGCACCGCGGCGGCGATCACGAGTCCCGCCGGGATCGAGAACCGGGCCACGCGGCGCAGGAACGAGCCCGTGTCGGGCCGTTCGTTCGCCGGAATCAGGGCGATCACGAAGCCGGGGATGCCGACGGTGACCGTCGCCGCCAGGGTCAGGTGGCGGGGCAGGAGCGGGAAGCCGGCGGTCGCGAGCCCGAACGTCAGGATCACGGCCGCGGCGAAGACGGTCTTGGTCACGAACAGGCGCGCGACCCGCTGGATGTTCAGGATGATCTGGCGGCCCTCGCCGATGGCGGCGGGCACCGCGGCGAAGCTGTCGGTGACGAGGACGCTGTCGGCGACGCTCTTCGCCATCTGCGCGCCGCTGCCGAGGGCGATCGCGAGCCGCGATCCCTTCATCGCCGGGACGTCGTTCACGCCGTCGCCGATCATGGCCACGTACCGCCCGGAGCCGCCGAGCGACTCGATCAGCATGCGCTTGTGCTGGGGCGAGAGGCGCGCGAACACCGTCGACCCGGTCGCGGCCGCCGCCAGGTCGGCCCCCTCCGGCAGGTGGGCGCCGTCGATCGTCGGCCCTTCGACCGTGATCCCGGCCCGCTCGGCGACCGCGGCGACGGTCGCGGGCGAATCGCCCGACATCACCTTGACCGCGACCCCCTGTCCGCGCAGGAACGCGATCGTGTCCGCCGCCTCCGGCCGCACGTGCTCCTCGAGCGCGATCACGGCGATCGGCTCGATCGCGGGGGCGGCCGCGCCGTCGTCCGGCGGGGAGAGGTCGGCGGGCGTGGCGCCGAGCACGAGCGTGCGCCTGCCCGCCGCCTCGTGCTCGGACACGAGCGCGGGTGCGCCGTCGCCGAGCAGCACGTCCGGCGCGCCGAGGACCAGGGTCTCATCGTCGCCCTCGAGCCGGCAGGCGCTCCACTTCCACCGGGACGAGAACGGCACCTCCGACGTGGCGGGGCGGGCTGTTCCGGGCAGGGCCGCCGCGATCGCGTCGACCGTGTCGTTGCGCGACGTGATGCTCGCGGCGTACTCGCTCACCCGCCGCTCCGCCTCCCCGGCGCTCGCCGTCCCGGCCGGGTACACACCGTGCATGGCGAGGGTGCCGTCGGTCAGCGTGCCGGTCTTGTCGAGGCAGACCGTGTCGACGTTCGCGAGCGACTCGACCGCGTTGAACGACTGCACCAGCATCCCCCGGCTCGAGAGGCGCACCGCGGCGACGGCGAACGTGAGGCTCGTGAGCAGCACCAGCCCCTCGGGGACGAGCGTCACGATGCCGGCGGTGGCGGTGGCCGACGCCGAGCGGAACGGGGCGTCGTGGTTGATCAGCACCCAGACGAAGGCCGCCCCGAGCGGCACCATCACGGCGACCGTCACGAGCAGGAGGCGGTTGATCTGGTTCTCGAGCGGCGAGCGCCGGTAGCGGAACTCGCGCGCCTCGCCGACGACCTGCGACGCGTAGCTGGCCGCGCCGGTGCCGCTTACGAGGTAGCGGCCCGCACCCTCGACGCAGAACGAGCCCGACAGGATCTCGTCGCCGACGCCCTTCGCGATCGGGCGCGACTCGCCGGTGAGCTGCGACTCGTCCAGCATGAGCGCCGAGCTCTCGACCACCGAGCCGTCGGCGACGACCTGGTCGCCGGGCCGCAGGGCGACGAGGTCGCCGTCGACGACCTCGCCCGCGGGGACGGTGGTCTCGGCCCCGTCGCGCACCACCCGCGCGTGCGGCGCGACGAGCAGGGCGAGCCGGTCGAGGGCGCGCTTCGCGCGCACGTCCTGGACGATGCCGATGCCGGTGTTGGCGACCAGGACGAGCCCGAACAGGCCGTCCGCCGGCCTGCCGGCGGCGAGGATCACGACCCAGAACGCGCCCAGGATGAGGTTGAACAGCGTGAGCGTGTTCGACCGCACGATGCTCGCGTACGAGCGGGTCGTCGAGCTCGCCTCGGGCGGCGGCGCCGCCTCCAGGCGGCGGCTGGCCTCGACCTGGGTGAGGCCGGTGAGCCTGGCTTCGGTCACCCTCCCGAGTCTAGAGGGGCAGCGTTGGACGCCCTTCCGCGTGCACACCAACCCGGGGACAGTCCCCCGGTGCAGGACTGTCCCCGCACTGCTCCATCTCCAGCCGCAACGAGCCAGCCGCCGAATGTCGTTGCGCGATCAATACTTGACTGCGCATGTTTCTCTGCTAGAGTTCATTGCGTAGTCAAGTTTTCCCATCACGGAGGTTGCATCGATGAGCACACTCGAGTCGACCGCAACGCCGCCGTCCTCCCCACGGGGACGTGGCAGATCGACCCCGTCCACTCGCAGGTCGGCTTCGCCGTCAAGTACATGGTCGGCACGTTCCGGGGCAGCTTCTCGCCCGTCGCCGCGACGCTTGCAGTCGGCGCCGACGGCGAGCGCCAGCCTGACCGGGTCGGCCCACGCCGAGAGCGTCAAGGTGCAGGAGCCGAGCCTGGTGGCTCACCTGCTCTCGCCGGACTTCTTCGACGCCGAGCGGGCACCCGAGCTGCGCTTCCGGTCGACCGACGTGCGCACGGCCGCCGGCCGCATCGTCGTCGACGGCGAGCTCGACGATCAAGGGCGTGACCCGGCCGGTGACCCTCGAGGGCGAGGTCAGCGAGCAGATCACCGATCCCTACGGCCGCGAGCGGATCGGCATCACCCTCGCCGGCACGATCGACCGCACCGAGTTCGGCATCAACTGGAACAACCCGCTGCCGAGCGGCAAGTCGGCGCTCGCGAACGAGGTCGCCCTCGACGCCGAGCTCTACCTGGTGAAGGAGTAACTGGTCGCAATGAAGATGCTCGGCGTCTCGGGCAGCCTGCGGGCTGACTCGCACAACACCGCGCTCCTGCGCGGCGCCGCCGGGCACCTGCCCGAAGGCGTGGAGCTCGAGCTGTGGGACGGCCTGCGGGACGTGCCCCCGTACGACGAGGACTACGACGTCGAGCCGGCCCCTCCGGCGGTCGCCGCGTTGCGCGCGGCGCTCGCCGGGGCCGATGCCGTCCTGTTCGCCACGCCCGAGTACAACTCGTCGGTCCCGGGCCAGCTCAAGAACGCGCTCGACTGGGCGTCACGGCCCTACGCGACGAACGTGCTGCGCAACCTGCCGGTGGCCGTCGTCGGCGCCAGCACGGGCGCCTTCGGCGCGGTGTGGGCGCAGGCCGAGCTGCGCAAGGTGCTGGGAGCGACCGGCGCGCGCGTCGTCGACGGCGAGGTCATCGTCGCCCACGCCCACCGCAACATGGACGAGAACGGCGTTCTGCTCGACGACGAGGTGCGCGAGCAGCTCGTGGAGGTCCTGACCGACCTCGCAGGCGCTGCGCACGCCCGCGCGGCCGTCGCCGCCTGACCGGGGTCTGACCCCGAACGGGCGCGTTGCAGAATCTCCGTGGCTCGAGCTCCGTCGGAGCGCTACCGGGTGGGTGCCGCGATCCGGCCGCCGGGCGCGCGTCCGACGCCCGTGCACGGCCGGGCGGGAGTCCCCGACCGGCTCCTGCTTGCCGCAGCGCTCGCACCGCCGGTACCAGAGCCGGCCCTCGTCGTAGAGCGACTCGAGCACCCAGTGGTGGCGGCAGGAGCGCTCCAGCGCGAGCCGGTCCTCACGCCTCGCGCCCAGCCAGAGCACGAGCAGCGCGACGCAGAGGACGAGTCCGACCATGTTCGAGATCACGACATCGCCCTACCCGGGCGGGCGCGTTGCCCAAACACCGGGAGCCGCCACCGCCTAGGGCAACAGGTGGACCGTGCGGCTGATCATGGTCATGTCCAGGATGCGCCGGATCGACGGCGATCCGCACACGAGCTCGAACCGGCCGCCGCGCTCGGCCATCCGCTGGGCCGACGCGAGGATCACGCCGAGCGCCGTCGAGTCGAGGAACGTCACCGACGCCGCGTCCACCCGCAGCACCGAGCAGCGCTCCGCCTCGGCGGCGTCGAGCGCCTCGCGCAGCGAGTCCGCGGAGTTGATGTCGAGCTCGCCGTCCACGCTCACGACCGTCGCCGTCTCCTCGATCGGTGTCCCGGGTGAATCGCGCCGATGTCGCCCTCTGGCGCGCCGCTGCTACTGGCGTCTTCCATCGCCAACACCTTACCCCGCCGGCGACATCGCCCACCACGAAGCGGCCCGCACGGCGTTGCCTTGAGACACGACCGTATCACGGCGGCCGCCCGATGTTTGAGACGGCGCGCCGGACCGCACATGTCTCTTCCAGGACCAACCTGATCCCGGAAGGAGCACAGCACCGCATGCATTCGCTTTCACATCGCACGGACATCGAGCTCGTCGCCGCCCATCGCCGCGGCGGCGATTCCGCCGCGCGCGAGCAGCTGGTGATGCGCCACACGGGGCTGGTGCGCTCGATCGCGCGCCGCTACCACGGCCGCGGCCTGGCCCTCGAGGACATCGAGCAGACCGGCTACCTCGGCCTGATCCAGGCGGTCGACCGCTACGACCCGTCGCGCGGCGTGCCGCTGCGGGCGTATGCGGCGCGGACGATCGAGGGCGAGATCATGCATCTCTTCCGCGACCGCGGCTGGGCGGTGCGCGTGCCGCGCTCGCTGCAGGAGCTGAGCCGGCGCGTGGCCGCCGTGCGCGAGCGGCTCGGGCCACAAGCTCGGCCGTTCGCCCTCGCTGGAGGAGCTGGCCGAGGCCACCGGTGAGACCGAGGAGCGCGTCGCCGAGGCGATCGCGGCCGGCCGCGCGTACACCGCCGAGCCGCTGGTCGAGCCGGACGCCGCCGCCGAGAACGGGCGCGGTCCGACGGCGTGCCCGCCGGGCGCGTGCTCGCCTCGCGACGAGGCCGGGTTCACGGCCGTCGAGGATCGCGACCTGCTCGAGCGGGCGATGCGCGCCCTGCCGCCCCGCGAGCGGCGGATCGTCGGCCTGCGCGTCTACCACGACCTCACCCAGGCCGAGATCGCGGCGCGCACGGGCATCAGCCAGATGCACGTCTCGCGGCTCCTGCGCGCGTCGCTCGACGCGATCGAGGCCGAGGAGATCGACAGCGCCGCCGTCGCCTCGTAGCGCGTCTAGGCGTGCTGCGGGCGCGGCGGCGCCGGCGATCGCGTCGGCGCGCGTCGGCGCGGTCTCCAGCCGCCGCTCCATGCCGGTCAGCTCGAGCAGCCGGCGCACGCCGTGGCCGGTGCTCTCGCCGAGCGCGACAGCGGAACCCGATCGACGCGCTCGCCGGCCTCGCTCGCGCGCGCAGATCAGCACGCGCAGGACGGTCGAGTCGATGAAGGTCGTTCCCAGCAGGTCGACGACCACGGCGTGACCGGAATCGAGCGCGGCGTCCAGCCGCCGCTCCAGCTCGGGGGCGGTGGAGAGGTCGTGCTCGCCGGTGACGACGACCACCTCGACGCCGGGCTCGGCTCGTTCGACGACGATTCCGCTCACGGCCCGCAGAATACGAACAGCCGGGCGGGCTCACGGCGCCGCCGACGTCGAACGTCATCCGCACGACCGTGCCCGCGCCGTCGGGCGTGTCGATCTCGAGCGCGTCGGCGATCGCGGCCATCACCGGCAGCCCGACGCCGAGTCCGGGGCTGTCGACGCGCGGCGCCATGCCCGATGCCGTGGTCGCGCACCGTCACGACCAGCTCGCCGGCGGCGGACAGGTCGGCCGACACCTCGAACTGGCCCGCTCGTGTCCGGGTAGGCGTGCAGCACGGCGTTGGCGCACGCCTCGGTGACCGCGAGCGTGATATCCGAGATGCGCTCGTCGGCGACGCCCGACGCCTCGAGCAGACCCCGCAGCGCATGGCGCACCAGTGGGACGTTGTCGGTCTCGGCCGCAAGCTCGAGCTCGAACCCGGATGACGCTGGAAGTCATCGTCGTCTCGGATACCCGACGCTTCATGGCTCTAGTCATTCCCCGTCAGCCGCAGGACAATCACGGCCACGTCGTCGGCCGGCGGGCCGGGCTTGAACTCGAGCACCGCCCGCTCGATCCGATCGGCGATCCCGGCGGCGCTCAGCCCGGCCGACGAGCCGCAGCAGCTCCGACCAGGCGCTCCTCGCCGAACATGCGCCCCTCGCGCCGCTCCTCGGTCACGCCGTCGGTGTGGAACACGACCGCGTCGCCGGGGCGCAGGTCGACGCTGAGATCGGAGAGCTGCACCTTCTCGTAGATGCCGAGGAGCGTACCCGGGGTGCCGGCTTCCTCGACGGTGCCGTCGCTGCGGACGAGGAGCGGCGGCGGGTGGCCGCCGCAGCAGACCGTCAGCCGCGCCCCGCCGTCGTGCGCCTCCAGCCGGCCGACCGCGACCGTGCAGAAGCGGTGCTCGATCATCTGCCGCAGGAGGGCCTGGTTCAGCGTCCGCAGGATCGCCCGGGGCGAGCGCTCGCGCACGGCCGCCGCGCGCACGGTGTGGCGGGCGATGCCCGGTCAGCGCCGCGGCCGGCGCGCCCTTCCCGCACACGTCGCCGATGGCGAGGAAGAGGCCGCTCTCGCCCGTCTCGAACGCGTCGTAGAAGTCGCCGCCGACGTCGCCGCCGCCGCCGGCCGGGTGGTACACGGCGGCGAGCTCGATGCCGGGGACGTCGGGCAGGTCGGGCGGCAGCAGGCTGCGCTGGAGCGTGCGCGCGACCTGGTCGCGGTCCTGGTACAGGCGGGCGGTGTCGATGGCCGTCGCCGCCCGGCGGGCGAGCTCGGTGGCGAACGCGGCGTCGTCCGGCCCGTAGGTGCGGCCAGACTCGGCGGTCACGAGCGTGAGCGTCCCGTGGGTGCGGCCGCGGGCGGTGAGCGGGGTGACGATCGCGGAGCGCACGTCGAGTCCGCGCAGGATCGCGCGGTGCTCCTCGTCGTCCCCGGCCTCCTGGAAGGCCGCCGGGACAGGCGACGGGGCCTCCGCGTCGTTCGTCCGTAAGCCGCTCGCCCCGGCGGCCGCCTCGGGGTCCGCCGGATAGCGGCGGACGAGCTCGCGGGCGAGGTCGACCTTGGCCGGGTCGGAGTGGGCCACCCATGTCCGGTGCGAGCGGTCGGGCTCGACCAGGTCGACGGCGCACCAGTCGGCCAGGTGGGGGACGATCAGGTGGGTGAGGCTGCCGAGCGCGGCCCGGAAGTCGAGCGACTCGCCGAGCACGTCGGACGTGCGCGCGAGCAGCTCGAGCCGCAGCCGGGCGTCGTGCTCGGCCTCGTACGCCTGGGCGCGGTCGACCGCGAGCGCAATCCGGCCCGCGGCGAGGCCGATCAGGTCGATCTCGTCCTGCCCCAGCGGCCGCGGCGCCAGCCAGTCGGTCTGGACCACGCCGACGGTGCGCGGCCCCACGCGCAGCGGCGCCGCCATCAGCGTGCGCACGCCGCGGCCGAGCCGGAGCGGCCCCATCTCCGCGTCCGTCGGATCGTGGACGACGACCGGGCGCCCGGCGGCCACCGGGGCCGGCGACGGATGCCTCGCCGGCGGAGATGCGCAGGCCGGCGCCGCCCTCGGTACCCGCCCCGCTGGTGGCGCGCACCCCCAGGTGCTCGGCGTCGGCCTCCATCAGGAGCACGGCGGCGGCGTCCGCCTCGAGCTCCTTGCGGAGCAGCGCCAGGATCTCCTCGAGGAGGTCGTCCAGGTCGACGTGCGAGAGCGCGGCGTCGGAGAGCCGCTGCAGCCGCTGGGCCGCGTCGGCCCGCTCCTGGGCGGCGCGGAGGAGGACGCTGTTGTCGACCGCGACCGCCGTCCGCCGGGCGAGCTCCTCGGCGACGGCGACGTCGTCGGCGCTGAACGGCGGCCGGTCGCCGCAGCTCAGGAGCAGCATCGCCCCCAGCGTACGGCCGCGGGCCGCCAGCGGGAGGATCACGGCCGAGCGGGCGTCGATCTGGCGCACCACCTGGATGTGACGCGGGCCGTGCAGCCGGTCGCGCAGGACGTCGTCGGTGAGCTCGGTGAGGATCTCGGTGCGGCCCTCGCGCAGCGCCGCCGTCATGTGCAGCGCGTCCGGGTCGGGCGGGAAGGCGCGCAGCCGCTCGGTCAGCGGCGCGCGGGCGCGGTCGGCGTCGGCCACCGCGACCCGGCGCATCCCGGCCTCGTCGTCCAGGAGGTCGAACGCGCACACGTCCGCGAGCCACGATGCCGCCAGCCGGGCGACGCCCTGGAGGCCGGCGTCGGCGTCGAGCGAGCGGGCCAGCAGCTCGCTCGCCTGGAGCAGCAGCTCCAGCCGCACCTGGGCCGGCTGGGCGCGATCGCCCGCCGCGGCGCTCGAGGGCGACGCTGACGCTCCCGGCGGGGTTGCCGTCGGCGTCGGTGACCGGCGCGCTGACGACGTGGATGCGGATGTGCGAACCGTCCTTGCGCACCGCCGGCACCTCGCCCTCCCACACGTCGCCCCCGCGCGCCCGCGACCCGAGCGCCGTCTCGGCCGGGCCGGCTCCGAGCTCTTCCGGCGTTCGCCCGATCGCCTCTTCGGCCGTGTAGCCGAACAGCTCCTCGGCGCGGCGGTTCCATGCGGTGAGGGTGCCGTCGGGGGCGGTGGCGATGATCGCCGCGGGCGCCGCGTCGATCAACGCCGATCCCGTGATGCCCGCAAGTGCGGTCTCCGGGCCGTTCAAGTCCCGCTGCCGCGACGGCGGGGACGTACAGCTCGCCTCTGAGCGCCGATGACATGCGCCACCCTAGTGCTGCTCCGAATCGGTGTCAATCGCGCTACTGGCGCGTCGCCGGGCGCGCTAACCTGCTCGTCGGTGGCGGCGATCGACGGCAAAGTCAGCCTGCGCGTGCTGGGCGCGGCGCCCGCCGCTGCGGTGGCCGAGCCGGTGCTGCTCGCGCTGGGCGCGCGGGCGGGGCTCGATGTCGCCGCCTGGACGAGCTCGTGATGGCCGTCGAGCTTGCCATCCGGGGCGCCGGGCGGCCGCTCCTGATCGAGGTCACGCCGCGACGAGGGCCGCCTGACGGTCGCGGTGCGGCCGCTCGAGCCGGGCGGGCTGCGCGAGTGCGGGCAGATGCTGCGCGGGCTCGTCGCGACGGTCGAGATCGACGGCGACGGGGCGGGGATCGTGATGCGTGCCGGCTGATCCGGCCGGCCGGCTGGCGCTCCTGGCGGCGGCGGGAGACGAGCGCAGCGAAGGCGGAGCTGGTCGAGCGGATGGGCCCGGTGGTGGGGCGCCTGGCGGGGCGGCTCGCGAGCGTGCGCGTGCCCAGGCAGGATCTGGAGCAGGCGGGGATGGTGGGGGTGCTGGCGGCCGTCGACCGGTTCGACCCGGACCGCGGGCGGCGTTCGAGCCCTACGCGACCCGCTATGCGCTCGGCGAGATGCTCGCGCTGGCGCGGCGGGACGGCGGCGGTGCACGTCTCGCGCACCGGCCGCGACCTGGCCGCCGCGGTCGAGGCGGCCGCAGCCGACCTCACGGCCGAGTCCGGCGTGCCGCCGACCGTCGACCGCGATCGCCGAACGGGCCGGTCTGGACGAGGAGCAGGTCGTCACCGGGCTGCGCGCCCGCCGGGCGCTCGCCCCGCCGACCCTGGGCGGCGGAGGAGCTGCTCGAGGCCCACGGCGGCTACGAGGACGCGATCGAGCGGGTCGAACGCCGGCTCGACGTGGGCCGGCGGCTGGAGGAGCTCGACCCGCGCTCGCAGCGGTCGTGGCGCTGCGCTTCGGGCTCGAGCTGTCCCAGACCGAGATCGCCGAGCAGCTCGGCATCTCGCAGATGCACGTGTCGCGGCTGCTGCGGGCGGCCCTCGAGCAGCTCTGGGGCGAGGAGCCGACTAGGCCGGCGAGGCGTCGACCCAGGCGGTGCGGTCGGGCGGGCCCGGCGCGATCCGCACGCGCGGCGACGCCGAGAGCTCGGCCCAGATCGACCCGAACGTGATCCAGGGATGGCCCGGCTCGGGGATGACGCACAGCGGCGCCTCGCGGTCGGCGAGCACGCGCTCGCAGTCGGCGCCGGCCGCGACGTCGGGCGCGGCCGACTCGATGGCGGCGAGCCGGACATGGGAATCCTCGCGGCCCTCGGCGGCACGGCCGGATCGACGTCGCCGCTGCGGAGCGGATGGTTGGTGTGGCAGAAGCGCCCGGCGGCATCGTCGGAGCGCACCGCGCCGGCGGCCGAGCACTCGTAGCCGGCCACCTCCGCCGGGTCGGCCAGGGCGTAGTGCTGCCCGGACGCGTGCGGCACCCGGCCGAGGAAGGCGGCGGCGCCGGCCACGCTCCCCTGCGCGAGCACGCCCCGCATCACGAACGCGACGGGGAGCCCGTCGCGGGAGTGGTTCAGCATCGCCAGCGTGTTCACGCACACGCCCAGGCCGGCGGAGTTCACGCCGGTGAGCCCGATCATCCCGGCGGCGGTGAGGACGGTGCCGCCGCTGCCGGCACCGTCGTCGTCGCGGACGATCGCCTGGGCGCCGTCCATGAGCTCGGGGAGATCCATGTTCTGGGCCAGCACCGCCGGTCGGCCGTCCGCCGGGCCGACCGCGATCAGCGTGCACGCGTCGCGGGGCTCGGCCGGGGCGGTGAACCACCACTCCTCGTCCATCAGGTTGAGGGCGAGGATGCGGTCGAAGGCGACGCCCGCCCCCTCGCCGATCCCGCGCACCTCATCGAGCAGATCCGGGGTGTGGCGCTCGATCGCGGCGACGAAGCCCGTCGTCTCGACGAGGCCGGAGACGAGCGCCTGCGGCGGCCCCGCGAGCCGGGCGCGCGACGTCGGCGTCCCAGCGCTCGAGCAGGCCGTTGATCGGCTCCCGCAGCGCCTCGCCGTGGGCGCGCCCGCGCTCCCGGCCGTCGCCGCGGCACTCGACGATCGCCGTGCGATGTGACCGCCATCGCGTTCGATCCTATGCGCGGTCTAGACCTCCGGCCGGTTCACCGCTACAACGAGAGGAGTGCGGCCGTTCCGCTTCCTCACCGTCCTCGCCGTCCTCGCCGGCGCCACCGCCTGCGGGCAGGCCCAGGCGAACCACACCACGGCGCCCCCGGCGTCGACGCGCTCGAGCGCGCCGAAGCCCGGCGTCGAGCTGGCGGCGTCCGCGGCCCGCACCTCGCGGGCGAAGAGCGCCCGCATCGCGATGCGGATGCGGATGTCGGTGTCGCCGGGCGCGAGCACGATCACGGCCGTGGCGACCGGCGTCGTCGGCTTCCACGATCGCTCCGGCGATCTCACGATGCACATGACGATCCCGGGCGGCGGGGTCATCCAGATGCGCGAGATCACCGTCTGGCCGGTGATCTACATGCGCTCGCCGCTGTTCGCGGCCGCGACGCACGGAAAGGCGCGATGGCTGAAGCTCGACATGGCCAAGGTCGAGCGCGCGAACGGCGTCGACCTGAACGCGCTCACGAGCACCGGCAGCAGCGACCCGACCCAGATGCTGCAGACGCTCGAGAGCGAGTCCGACTCGATCCGCAACCTCGGCGCCGAGACCGTCCGTGGCGTGCCCACCGTGCACTACCACGCGGTCGTCGATCTGGACAAGGCCGCCCGGACCGCGCCGGCAGCGCTGCGCGCCGCCGTGGAGAAGTCCGACGCCCGCCTGGTCGCGATGCTCGGCACCCACCGGATGCCGATGGACGTCTGGATCGGCCACGACAACCTCGTCCGCCGGGTCGCCTACCGCATGTCGATCCCGGTCGCCTCCACCGGCGAGACCATCGCGATGGACGTCCGGCTCGACATGTTCGACTTCGGCGTCCCCGTCCATGTGACCGCGCCGCCCGCGAGCGACGTGATGGCGTTCCCCGCCTCCGCCGCGGCCGCGTCCGGCTCCCGATAGTCTCCACCCGCGTGAGCGGGATCGCGCACTGGGACGACGTGGAGAGCGTCCACGCGGCCGACGGCCACCTCGACGCCGTGTGGCTCGACCTCGGCTCCGCCGTGGGCACCCAGACCGTCGGCCTGCAGCTGATCCGGATCTCGCCCGGGAAGTGGTCGACGCCCGCGCACATCGAGCACTCCGAGGAGGAGATCTTCTGGGTGCTGTCCGGGAGCGGCCTCTCCTGGCAGGACGAGGGCGGCGGCCCGGCGACCTACGCGGTCGAGACCGGCGACTGCCTCGTGCACCTGCCCCGCGGCGAGGCCCACACCCTGCAGGCGGGCCCCGACGGCCTCGACGTGCTCGCCTTCGGCCAGCGCGTGCGCGGCGGCGGCGCGTACCTCCCCCGGGCCGGCCTCTCGTGGCACGGGCCGAGCTGGGTGCGCTCCGGCGGCGAGCCCTCACCGTGGCAGGGCGAGGCCCGCGCCGGCGCCCCGGACGTGCCGGCTCCGTCACCGCGGCCGGGCAGGATCGTGCACGTCGACGCGGTCCCGGGCAAGCGCCGGGAGGGCGCCACCGTCTGCCGCGAGCGGCGCGACCTGGGCCGTGCAGCCGGCTCGGTCACGACCGGCTTGAAGCACGTGGTCGCCGACCCCGGCAAGCTGGCGGCGCCGCCCCACTGCCACTCGGCGGAGGAGGAGATGTTCGTGGTGCTCGCCGGCGAGGGGACGCTCATCCTCGGGGATGACGAGCACCCCGTCAGCCCCGGCACGATCGTCGCCCGCCTGCCCGGCACCGGCGTTGCGCACGTGTTCCGGGGCGGGCCAGAGGGGCTCACCTTCCTCGCGTACGGCACCCGCGAGCCGAACGACATCTGCTACTACCCCCGGTCGGGAAAGGTGTTCCTCGGCGGCGTCGGCGTCATCGGCCGGATCGAGCAGCTCGACTACTGGGACGGCGAGGACTGAGCGGGCCGCTCGAGATCCGCGCCATCGAGCGGCCGGCAGCGGCGGTCGCCCGCCGGGCTGCTCGTGCTGACCCACGGCCGCGGCGCCGACGAGCACGACCTGCTCCCGCTGGCCGACGTGCTGGATCCCGGGAGAAGGCTCGTCGCCGTGCTCCCGCGCGGGCCCCTGCGGCTGCCGCCGGGCGGGGCGCACTGGTACGCGGTGCACGAGATCGGCCGCCCGGACCCGGGCACCTTCCTGCCGACGTTCGCCGCGTTCGGCAGCTGGCTCGATGCGACGGCCGCCGCGCACGAGGTCACCCCCGACCGGATCGTGCTGGCGGGGTTCTCGCAGGGCGCGGTCATGTCCTACGCGCTCGGCCTCGCGGCGGAGCGGCCGCGGCCGGCGGGCATCATCGCCCTCTCCGGGTTCGTCCCCGTCGTCCCCGGGTTCGAGCTGGGCCTGGAGGAGCGGGCCGGCCTCCCGGTGGCGATCGGGCACGGGACGCACGACCCCGTGATCGGCGTCGAGTTCGGCCGGCAGGCGCGGGCGCTGCTCGAGGGCGCCGGGGCCGAACGTCCGCTACCGCGAGTCGCCGATGGGGCACAGCATCGATCCCGAGTACCTGTCCGAGCTGCGGGGCTGGCTCGAGGACGTTCTCGGTGACGACTGATACCCTTGTCGATGCAACTACCGTCGCAGGGGGAGCGATGCAGGAGGGCTCTGCCGCCGATACCGTGCTACTGACCCGGAGCGAGCTGGCCTCCTGGCGTGGCTTTCTGCGGGTGCACGCCGCCCTCGAGCGCGAGCTCGACGCCGAGCTGATCGCCGCCCACGGCATCGCGCTCAGCTCCTACGAGGTGCTCCTGACCGTGGCCGACGCACCCGAGGAGCGGATGCGCATGTCCGAGATCGCCGACTCGGTCCTGCTCTCGCGCAGCGGCGTCACCCGGCTCGTCGACCGGCTGGAACGCGACGGGCTGGTCGAGCGGGTGCCGTGCGAGGACGACGCCCGCGGCCAGTACGCGGTGCTGACGCCGCGGGGGCGGGCGGCCTTCGACTCCGCCCGCGCCACGCATCTGGCGGGGGTGCGGCGGCGCTTCCTCGAGCAGTTCGACGCGGACGAGCTGCACGGCCTGGCCGCCTTCTGGGAGCGGCTCGTCCCCGGAGTCACCTCCTAGCCGCGGTGAGCGAGCGCCTCGACGCCTACCGGCGCAAGCGCGACCCGGCCAGGACGCCGGAGCCGTTCTCGGGCTCGGGCGGCGGCGACGACCCGATCTTCGTCGTCCAGCGGCACGACGCCCGCCGGCTGCATTTCGACTTCCGTATCGAGCGCGACGGGGCGCTCGCGAGCTGGGCCGTCCCGAAGGGCATCCCGCTGCGCAAGGGGCAGCGCCACCTGGCCGTGCACGTCGAGGACCACCCGCTCGACTACGCGACCTTCGAGGGCGAGATCCCGAAGGGCGAGTACGGCGGCGGGACGGTCGAGATCTGGGACCGCGGCCACTACGAGCTCGTCGAGGAGAAGCGCGACGGCGGGCTGACGGTGCGCCTGCGCGGCGAGCGCCTGAACGGCCTCTGGACGCTCATCCCGACCCGTTTGGACGGCGACGAGCGCAACTGGCTCATCGTGCGCAAGGACGAGGGCGACCTGGCCGGCGACCCCGCCGACCTGCGCCCGATGCTGGCCGTCGCCGCGACCGAGCTGCCCACCCGCGGCGACTGGGTGTACGAGGTCAAGTGGGACGGCTACCGGGTGATCGCCGCCGTCGAGGGCGGCGAGGCGACGCTGCGAAGCCGCAACGGCAACGATCTCACGGCCCGCTTCGCCCAGGTGGCACGGGCGCTCCCGGGGGCGCTGCGGAGCGCCGACTGCGTGCTCGACGGCGAGGTGTGCGCGCTCGACGAGGACGGCCGGCCCCGCTTCTCGCTGCTCCAGCACGGCGGCGGGGCGCTCGCGATGTACGCCTTCGACTTGCTCGTCCTCGACGGCCGCGACGTGACCGCCCTGCCGCTCGGCGAGCGCAAGGAGCTCCTGGCCGAGACCCTGATCCCGGGCGAGACCATCCGGCTCTCGGTGGCCTTCGACGACGGGCCGGCCCTGTTCGCGGAGGCGCGGGCGCACGGGCTGGAGGGCGTCGTCGCCAAGCGGCCGTCGAGCCGCTACCTTGCGGGACGTCGAAGCGAAGCCTGGATGAAGGTGAAGACACAGCAGCGCCAGGAGCTTGTGATCGCCGGATACACCGCCGGACGGGGGCGGCGCGACAACGCGTTCGGGTCGCTCGTCCTGGCGGTCGAGCGCGGCGACGAGCTGGTGTGGGCGGGCAACTGCGGCACCGGGTTCGACGACGCCGAGCTCGACATGCTGATGGAGAAGCTCGCGCCGCTCCGGCGCAAGACGACGCCGCTGGCGGTCGAGCCGAAGATGCCGCGGGTGCGCTCGGGCGACGTCACCTGGGTCGAGCCGAAGCTGGTCTGCGAGGTCGAGTTCCTCGAGTGGACGCGGGAGGGCCGCCTGCGCGCGCCGTCGTACAAGGGGCTGCGCGACGACAAGGCTGCGGCCGAGGTCCACCGCGAGCACCCGCGGAAGGAGCGGGCGGGCACGCCGAAGCGGCCGCTCGAGCTCTCCAACCTGGACAAGGTGTTCTGGCCTGGGGAGGGGATCACCAAGGGCGACCTGATCGACTACTACCGGGCGGTCGCCGACGTCGCGGTGCCGCACCTCGAGGGGCGGCCGTTCACGATGAAGCGCTATCCCGACGGCATCGCGGCGAAGCCGTTCTTCCAGAAGAACGCGCCGTCGCACATGCCCGACTGGATCCCGACCGCGGAGTTCCCGGCCACGTCGCGCGAGACGCGGGAGAAGCGCATGATCCGCTACCCGCTGGTGAACGAGGAGGCGGCGCTCCTGTGGATGGCGAACATGGGCTGCATCGACCTGAACGCGTGGTGCTCGCGCATCGACCGCCCCGACCGGCCCGACTTCGCCCTGTTCGACCTCGACCCGACCCCCGAGGCCGGGTTCGCCGCCGCGGCGGAGGTGGCGCTGCTCGTGCGCGACGCGCTCGCGGCGGTCGACCTGCGCGGCTACCCCAAGACGAGCGGCTCCGACGGCGTGCACGTGCTCGTGCCGCTGGCCCGGCGCTACGGCTACGACCAGACCCGCGGGGTCGTGCTCGCGATCTCGCGCGCGCTCGCCTCGATGCGGCCCGACCTCGTCACGACCGAGTGGTCGAAGGCGAAGCGCCGCGGCGTCCTTATCGACGCCAACCAGAACGGCCCCGGCCGCACGATCGCGTTCGCCTACTCGGTGCGGCCGAAGCCGGGCGCCCCCATCTCGACGCCGGTCACCTGGGACGAGCTGCGCGCGGGAGTCGACCCGGACGCGTTCACGATGTCGGTCGTGCTCGACCGCCTGTCCCGCCACGGCGATCTGCAAGCCCCGGTGCTCGACGACCGCCAGGCCCTCGGCCCGGCGCTGCGCTCGTTGTAGCAAGGCGGGAAGCGGGGACTGTCCCCGCTTGTCGAGGACAGTCCCCACGTGAGCCGGCTGCCCCGCGAACTCCCCGCAAAGTCCGGGGAACGCGGCTTGCCGCACGCCGACGCCTGTGCGAACATACGTTCGTCTCCGGATGGGAAAGAAAGGTGGGGCGGGAAGCCTTGGTGTGCCAGACTGCATCCATGGTTGTGACGGAGGGAGAGCGCCGCGTCGTGGCGGTGCTGATGGCGGACGTGGCCGGCTCGACGGCGATCGGCGAGCAGCTCGGTCCCGAGCGGTCGAAGTTCCTCTTCGACGAGGTCGTCCGGCTGATGGCCGAGCAGGTCGAGCGCTACGACGGCACCGTCGCCCAGCTGCTCGGGGACGGCCTGCTCGCGGTGTTCGGGGCGCCCGTCGCGCACGAGGACGACAGCGAGCGCGCGGTGCGCGCCGGCCTCGCCCTCCAGCGCGCCCTCGCCGCCTACTCGCGCGACGTCGACGAGGCCTACGGGATCGAGCTGCGGGCGCGCGTCGCCGTGAACACCGGCCCCGTGCTGATCACGCCGGACTCCGACGGCGCCGAGCACTTCAACGCCCTCGGCGACACCGTGAACGTCACCGCCCGGCTGCAGGCGCTCGCCGGCGACGCCGACGTCACGCTCGGCCCCGACACGGCCGTGCAGGTGCGGGACTGCTTCGAGCTCGAGGACCTCGGGCCGACCGAGCTGCGCGGCCGCGCACGCCCGGTCGACCGCTACCGCGTCGTGAGCGAGCGCGATCGCGGCTCACGGCCGGCGGACGGGCCGCTGATCGGCCGGGTGAGCGAGCTGACCGACGTGCGCGGCGCATTCGAGCGGCTGGCCGACGGGATCGGCGTGATCGTCTCGGTCACCGGCGAGCCGGGGATCGGCAAGTCGCGCCTCGCCGCCGACGCCGTCGACCCGCTGCGCGACCGGCTGAAGGTGCTCGTCGGCCGCAGCCTCTCCTACACGCAGGGCTTCTCGTACTGGCCGATCCGCGACCTGCTGCGCGACTGGCTGGGCGCCTCGGCGACGACCAGCGAGGCGCGCATCCGGTTCGACCTCAAGGCCGCCCTGCACGAGCTCTACGGCCCCGGCGACGACCGCTACCCGTTCCTGGCCAACCTGCTCGGCCTCCAGGAGGCCGATCGCCGGGCCGCGGCCGACCTGCGCGAGCTCTCCCACGACGCGCTGCACCGGCGCAGCCTCGAGGTGGTCGCCGACCTGCTCACGCGCCTCGCCGCGGAGCGGCCGCTGCTGGTCGTCTTCGAGGATCTGCACTGGGCCGACGAGCTCACGCTGCAGGCGGTGGAGAGCCTGCTCGAGCTCACCGAGACCGAGGCGCTCGGCATCGCGCTGCTCTATCGCAGCGAGCGCGAGCTCCCGTCCTGGGGCGTCGGCGAGCGCGCCCGCCAGCACTACCCTCACCGTTATGTAGAGGTCGAGCTTCGTGCGCTCGCCGGCGACGCGACGCTCGAGCTCGCCCAGGCGCTCGCCGACGCGCCGCTGCCCGAGGCGGTCGCCGAGCTGATCGCCCAGCGCGCCGGCGGAAACCCGCTCTTCGTGAGCGAGGCGCTGCGCGACCTGGTCGAGCGCGGCGCGCTGCGGCGCGAGAACGGCGGCTGGGAGCTGGCCGTCGACCCCTCCCAGCTCGAGGTGCCGGCGCTCGTCCAGGGCGTGCTCCAGGCCCGGCTCGACCGGCTCGACCCGGCGGGCCGCGAGACGGTCGCCGTGGCCGCGGTGATCGGCCGCCGGTTCGGGATGCCGCTGCTCGAGCGGGTGCTCCGGCCCGACACGCTGCCGGCGGCGCTGCTCGAGCTGCAGCGGCTCGACCTGATCGTCGAGGAGCGCCGCCGCCCCTATCCCGAGTACCGCTTCCGCCACGGGCTGGTGCAGGAGGCGGCGTACGCCAGCCTGACCGAGTCCGACCGCCAGGCGCTCCACCGCCGCGTCGGCGTCGCGCTCGAGGAGCTGGCCGGCGACGAGAAGAGCGGCGCCACGCTGGCGCTGCTCGCCCGCCACTTCAGCGCCGCCGACGACCCCGCCCGGGCCGCCGAGTACCTGATCCGGGCCGGCGACGACGCCCGCGTGATCTACGCCGACCAGGAGGCGATCCGCCACTACCGCCAGGCGCGCGAGTTCCTGGCCCGGCTGGGCGACGACCGCCGCTCGCGCGAGACGCTCTTCAAGATCGCGCTCGTCCACCACCTGGCGTTCGACTTCGCCGAGGCCGAGCGGGCCTACGACGAGGCGTTCGCCTGCAAGGTGGAGCCGCTCGAGCAGCCCGAGCCGACGGAGCGGCTCACGACCGCCCACCTGCAGCCCGAGGCGGTCGCGCCCGGCCTCGAGTACGTCTCCGAGACGAGCGCGCTCACCGCGCACCTCTTCCGCGGCCTGCTCGTGATCGACCGCGACCTGAACGTGATGCCCTCGCTGGCCGAGAACTTCCGCGTCTCGGGCGACGGGCTCACGTACCTCTTCCAGCTGCGCGAGGGCTCGTGCTGGAGCGACGGCGAGCCGCTCACGGCGCACGACTTCGTCTACACGTGGGAGCGCGCGCGCCAGCGCTCGACGGTCACGGCGTTCCTGCTCGAGGACGTCGAGCGGGCGACGGCGCTCGACGACCACACGCTCGAGGTGGTGCTGCGCGAGCCGCGCAACTACTTCCCCTACATCCTCGCCTCGACGTACGCCTACCCGTGGCCGCGCCATCTGTGCGAGTCGCTGGGCGACGAGTGGCACACGCGGCGGCCGCTCGTCTCGAACGGCCCGTTCCTGCTCGAGCAGATGGACGACGACCGCCTGACGATGGTTGCGAACCCGCGCTGGAGCGGGCTGCGCGGGAATCTGCGCGAGATCGAGGTGCGGTTCCGCTTCCACGGGCAAGGCAACGACGCGTGGAGCTCCGGTGAGATCGACGTGCTCGCGAGCCCCTATGCGCCCGAGGACGACGACGACTGCGCCGAGTACGCCCCCGGCCTTGGCACCACGATGCTCGGCTTTCATCTCGACCGGCCGCCGTTCGACGACGTGCGCATGCGGAGGGCGGTCGCGTCGGTGGTTGCCCCGGTCGGGCGGGCGTATGCCGACCTGGGACTGGTGGGCGCGCCGGCCACCGGCGGCGGCCTGCTGCCGCCGGCGATGCCCGGCCACGACCACCACGTGGGCGAGCTTCGTAGACGTCGAGGGCGCCCGCGCGCTCCTGGCCGAGGCCGGCCATCCCGGCGGGGCGGGCTGCCGCGGCTGCAGATGCTGATCGCAAGCGGGCTCGAGATGCTCCACGACGGGATCGAGGGCGCGCTCGCCGAGGTCGGCCTCGAGGTGGAGTTCACGATCAGCCCGCGGGGAATGCGGTTGGACGACGCAGATCGCAGATGTGGCTCTCGAGGTGGCTCGCCGACTACCCCGACCCCGACGGGTTCTTCCGCGGCCTGCTGACCGACCCGTACGACCCGATCACGAGGACGAGCCCGAACGGCGCAAGTCGTCGACCTTCTGAACCGGGCGCGCGGGTCACACGACCAGGCCGAGCGGCTCGCGCTCTACGGCGAGGTCGACCGCCTGCTCGTGGCCGAGTGGGTCGTCCTCGTCCCGGTTTCCTATGCGCGCTGCGCTCCTGCGCAAGCCCTGGGTGCACGGCCTGTGGGCGAACGCGCTCACGCCGTTTCGCTTCGACGGCGTGATGGTGCAGCGCGACTCCTCGCGAGCGCGCCGGACGCCGCGGAGTGAGCGCCGCGACGGGCCGGCGCCTCCGCGCGCGGCCGTCGGCGGCCGCGCGCCCGCCTGCGCTCGAGCTCGCGGCTGCCTTCGCGTCGATCTATCTGGTGTGGGGGTCGACGTTCCTCGCGATCCGCTACGCGGTCGAGACGATCCCGCCGTTCGCGATGATGGCGGTGCGCTGCCTGCTCGGCGGGGCGATCCTGCTCGCGCTCGCGCTCGCTCCGCGAGCGCGACCATCGTGTGGCCGACGCGGCGGGAGTGGGGCGGCGCGCTCGTCCTCGGGGCGTTCCTCTTCGTCGGCTGCCACGGCGTGCTCGCCTACGCCGAGGAGCGCGTGCCGTCGGGGATCGCGGCGCTCTGCCTGGCGACGATCCCGCTGTTCGTGCCGCTGCTGGCGTGGGCGCTGCCGGGCGGTTCGCCGCCGTCGCGGCGGCGCGCGGCCGCGCTCGTGGCCGGCTTCGCCGGCGTGGCGCTGCTGGTCGCGTCGCAGGGCACCGGCGGCGGCCTGCATCCGGCGACGCGGTGCTGCTGCTCGGAAGCGCGCTCTCGTGGGCCGCGGGGACGGTGGCGACCCGGGTCGTGCCCGTGCCGCGATCGCCCACGATGGGCGCGGCGATGCCCCTGCTCGCGGGCGGCGTCGTCCTGACGGTGGTCGCGCTCGCGTCGGGTGAGCTCTCCTCGCTCGACCTCGCCGACATCTCGGGCCGCTCCGTGGGCGGCCTGGCCTACCTGGTCGTGTTCGGCACGGTCGTCACGTTCTCGGCCTACGTGTGGCTGCTGCGCGAGGTCGCGCCCGCCCGGGTCGCCACCTACGCGTTCGTGAACCCGGCCGTGGCGGTCGTGCTGGGGTGGGCGCTGGCGGGCGAGTCGCTGACGGCCGGCGCGGTCGTCGCGAGCGCCGTGATCGTGGTCGCCGTCGCCGTCGCGGTGTCCGAGCGCGAGCCCGCCGGGCCTGAGGCGGCTCCGGCCGACCGTCGCGGCGAATTTGACATCGACACAGTCGCGATATATCATGATGTTACGCGATAGTCATAAACGAAGGAATCAAGGAGGATTCAATGACATACGCAGAATCGATCCCGATCGGGAAGGGGCGGAGGCGCCGCCGCCGCCACCGGATGTTGATGTTCGCCCGGCACCGGCACGGCCGCGACCCGTTCGGGCCCTTCGGCCGCGGAGGCCGGGGCTGGCGGCCGCCGGGCCGGCCGCGGCGACATCCGCGCCGCCATCCTGGCGCTGCCTGGCCGAGCAGGGGATGCACGGCTACCAGATCATCCGCGAGCTCAGCGAGCGCACGGGCGGCGCCTGGACGCCCGAGCCCCGGCTCGGTCTATCCGACGCTGCAGCAGCTCGAGGACGAGGAGCTCGTCTCGCGAGCAGAAGTCCGACACCGGCCGGCGCGTGTACGAGCTGACCGAGGCCGGGCGCGAGCGGGCGGCGGCGCTGCCGTCGCCCGCCGCCGTGGGAGCAGGTCGCGGCCGAGGCCCACGACGAGCACGCCGACCTGCGCAGCCTGGTGTTCCAGGTGCTCGGAGCGGTGCGCCAGGTGGCCGGGGCGGGCACGCCCGCCCAGGTCGAGGCGGCGCAGGAGGTGCTGCGCTCCGCGCGGCGCAGCCTGTACCAGATCCTGGCCGAGGACGACGCTCCCGGCGAGGAGCCGGCGCCACGGTCAGCCTGCGCTAGAGCGGCGACCGGGTTCGACCAGGCCGTCCCGCCGTCGCCGTCCGCCAGCTCGACGCGGGCGGCGACGGCGCCGGGCGGCGGCGCGAACTCCACGGCGGTGATCAGGCCGGACGAGTCGCGATCGACGATCTTGGCCCGGTGGCGGAACGCCAGCCGGCCGACGTTCGCCCGGCCGCCGTCCTCCGGCCCGGTCAGCAGCGTCACCGACCGGCAGGGGCTGCAGCGCACGAGGAGTCCGCCGGGCACGGGTTCGATCGTGTCGAACCGAGGCCCCGTCGACGCGTAGCACGCGCCCTCGCGCAGCGCGTCGACCACGCCCTCGGCCGTCGGCTCGGCGGCGCGGACCATCGTCCAGGCGTAGCCGGAGTCGAACCCGGCATAGTGGGTGTCGTCGCAGGCGACGGCGAAGCACGGATGCCCGGCGTCGAGCAGCATGTCCCAGTGCACGGTCGAGAGGCCGCGGCCGTTCTCGATCTGGCAGCCGGCGTTGTAGACCTCGATGCCAACGACCGCCGGTAGGCCGACCACGAGGTCCATCGGCACGCCGGTCCAGTACGGATGGGCGATGTAGGCGACCCCGCCGTGCTCGGCGACGAACGTCATCGCATCGGGCAGGTCGGGGTAGGTGCGCTCGTCGTCGGGGTCGACGTCGAGCTCGCGGTCGAGGCCGTAGACGAGCACGTCCACCCAGATGCCCGCGGGCGTGCGGCACGTGAGCTCGATCCCGGGCACGAGCACCATCCCGTCGCGCCCCGGCGGCTCGGTGATCGTCCAGTGGTCCGTGACGGCAAGGGCGCCCCACTCGGCCCGCTCGTAGTGGTCGACGAGCGCCTCGGGCTGGAGCTCGCCGTCGGAGCGGGTGGTGTGCGCGTGGAGCGCACAGCGCAGCCACGTGCCCTCGATCTGGAAGGGGTTCGTCATCGCCGGGTGCCGGCGAATCTACCATCGCGGCGGCTCACGACTGGACGTCCGACCCGCTCACGCCCCATGTGTCCGAGAGCAGGTAGCCCTCCGGGAATGGGTCGGTGGGGTCGACCAGGAGCTGCGAGACGCCGGTGATCCAGGCGCTCCCGCGGATCGCCGGAACGATGGCGGGCCGGTCGCCGACCCGCGTCTCCGAAACGATGCGCCCGTCGAAGGTGGAGCCGATCGCCGACGCGTGCGTCATGCCGTCCCCAGGCCGCATCAGCCCGCGGGCGTGGAGCGCGGCCATGCGGGCCGAGAGCCCCGTGCCGGTGGCCGACCGGTCGAGCCGGCCCGGCGCCACCACGACCGCGTTGCGGCTCACCGCGCCGACGCCCTGCCACGGCCCGGCGATCTGGACGATGCTGACGCCGGCGATGTCGGGATTCTCCGGGTGGGCGCAGGGGAGCTGCTCGCGGGCTGCGGCGCGGATGCGCTCGCCCGCCAGGGACAGGTCGCGGGCCTCGTCCGGCTCGATCGCGAACCCGAGCGCGGCGGCGTCGGCGATCGCGTACCACATGCCGCCGTAGCTCACATCGACGGTCAGGGTGCCCAGGCCCTCGACCTCGAGCGGGGCGTCGAGGCGGTCGGCGAACGCGGCCACGTTCGTCACCTCGACGCTCTCGCAGCGGCCGTCGCGGCAGCGCGCCCGCACCTCCACGACGCCGCCGGGGGCCTCGAGCCGCATCGTCGTCTCGGGCTCGGCCATCGCCACGATGCCCGTCTCGAGCAGCACAGTCGCCGTGCAGATCGTGTTCGAGCCCGACATCGGCGGGTACTCGGTCGGCTCCATGATGATGAACCCGGCGTCGCAGTCGGGCCGCGTCGGCGGGACGAGCAGGTTCGCGTGGCAGGCGACGCTGCCGCGGGGCTCGCGCAGGAGCAGCTTGCGCAGCCCGTCCCCGTCGCGGCGCAGGGCCTGCATCTGCTCGAAGACGGTCGCGCCGGGCGGCGGCAGCACGCCGCCGGTGACGACGTTTCCGACCTCGCCGCCGGCGTGGCAGCCAACCACCGTGATCACCCGGCCTGCGCGCATCGGCGGCGAGTGTACCGGCGCCGTGCGGAGGGGGTAGGGTGGCGGGCGTGCGGATCCCGCCGCTTCGGACACCACGGCTGACGGTCCGCGAGCTCGACGCCGGCGATCGCGGCGCCGTCGAGGAGGTGGTCGGCGGCAACCGGCAGCGGTGGCTGCGGTGGACGGAGCTCTCCTATGAGCAGCTCGCCGAGCTGCGCCAGCCGCCCTACGGCGAGCGCGGAATCGCACTGCACGAGTCCGGCCGCCTGGTCGGGCTCGTCGGGCTCGTCCCGTCGCTCGGGCCCTTCGGCCTGCTGCCTTCCTGGCCCGAGCAGGGGCGACGGTTCGTGCCCGCGGTCGGGCTCTACTGGGCCGTGGCACCGGCCTTTCGGCGCCGCGGGATCGCCACCGAGGCGGCCGCGGTCCTCATTGACCACACGTTTGCCGAGCTCGGCCTCGCCCGCGTCGTCGCCACGACGGAGCGCGAGAACCTCGCCTCGATCGGCGTGATGCGGCGGCTGGGCATGCGGGTCGAGGAGAATCCCGAGCCCGAGCCGGCCTGGTTCCAGGTGGTCGGCACCCTCAGCCACGACCGAGAGAGGTGAGCATGGAGCAACCGGGAAGAGCGTCCACTTCGTCGTCCGCTTCCGGGGCGGCGACTTCGAGAGCCTGGCAGGCGGCCTTCGACGAGCACGAGCCCCAGCGGGTCAAGCACGGCGCAGTCGGCCACTGGATCGGCCGCTCCGTCGACGATCCCAACGAGTTCATCGGCGTCGTCGAGTTCACGTCTCGCGGCGGCGCCCGAGCCTATGCCGGTGACGTCGACCGGTTGGATTTGCAGCGCGCGCTCCTGGTCGACGGCGGGCCGCACGAGAAGACCTGGGACGAGGCCATCCACGAGACGGTCGCCAGGGTGCGGTACGCGCAGTGACGGGGCCAGACGGGATCCACGCCGAGACTGCCGGGGAAGGCGCGGCGATCCTCCTCGTCCACGCGGGCATCTGCGACAGCCGCATGTGGGACGCGCAGTGGAGCACGCTCGCCGCCGAGCACCGCCTCGTCCGTCACGACATGCGCGGGTTCGGCCGCTCGCCGATGCCTCCCGGGGCGTACTCGCACGCCCGTGACGTGATCGCCGTGATGGACGCGGCCGGTGCCTCCGACGCCGTGCTCGTCGGCTCGTCGCTGGGCGGCCGCGTGGCGCTCGAGGTGGCGCTCGCGCACCCCGAGCGGGTCTCGGCGCTCGTCCTGGTTGGGTCGGGGCTGCCCGGCCACGAGTGGTCGGATGCCGTCCGCGAGTACGGCGCGGCCGAGGACGAGGCGATCGACCGCGGCGACCTCGACGCGGCCGCGGAGGCCAACGTGCGCTTCTGGGTCGACGGCCCCGGCCGTCGGCCCGAGGAGGTCGATGCCGACGTGCGCCGCCGCGTGCACGCGATGCAGCTGCGGGCGCTCGAGCTGCAGGTGCCGAGCTACGAGGCGGATGGCGACCTGGAGGAGCTGCTGGTGCCCGACGCCGGCGACCGCCTCGGCGAGATCGCCCAGCCCGCCCTCGTCCTGGTCGGCGAGGCCGATCAGCCGGACATCCACGCCATCGCCGGGCGGCTCATGGGCGGCCTCGCCCATCCCACCGCCGCCGCGATCCCTGATGCCGCCCACCTCCCGAGCATGGAGCGGCCCGAGCTCTTCGACCGCCTCGTGAACGAGTTCGTCGCCCTTAGCGACGGGCTTGAGCGATCGCGCGATCGCGATCATCTCGTCGTTCGTGAGGTCGTCGAGCAGGGTGTTGCTGACCCAGTACGCGACGCCGTTCTCGGTGAACGAGACCGTCTGCAGGTGGCTGCCGTTGAAGAAGAACTTGTACGTGCGGCCGTCGAGATGCCGGTAGGCGTTCGGCGTTGCCAGCAGTGGCGCCGCGGTGAACTTCGTCTCCTCGATGCCCCAGTAGCCGTTGACCGCCTGGTCGTAGAAGACCGCGTACATCGAGTTCGCGCCACCGCCGGCGGCGGGGATGTTGTACACCCGGATGGGCTCGTTCGACGAGCCCTGGCAGGCCAGCGAGCCGGCGCCGACCGGCGTCGGCACCCACGGGCAGAACGTCGAGTTCGCCTGGGCCAGCGTCGGGTAGAGCACCGGGAAGTGGACGTACCGCTTGGCGGAGGCGAAGTCGGACGCGTACTCCGTCGATCGCGGTGAGGGTCGCCGGCAGCGTCGGCTTGGTCGGCGCCTTCGGCGCCTGGATGGCGACCGTGCCCTTGAACGGCTTGCCGAGCTCGACGGCGACGTCAGCCTTGGGGCCTACACCGGACAGGTGGACACGGTCGAGCGGCCGCATGGTGGTGGTGTCCGCCGAAGATCTTGACCAGGTCGGCCGCTGCCCGCTTCCCGGCCGGGCGGTAATAGACCCACGTGCGCTGGTGATTGAAACTGGGGGCGTTTCCCGCGATGTGTGCCCGGTAGCCCCACTTGACGAGCTGTCCGTCGGCCTTGCCGGCGATGCCGGGTCGGCCGTTGCCGTTGACGATCGCGACCCGGATCGACGACGGCGTGATGGCCGGCTTGAACGCCTTGTGCGGCTTGCCGCTGTTGCCCGGCAGGCCCTTGGTCGGGCTCCCGATCAGCCAGGGATGCTGCCACTGGTAGAGGGCCGGCTTGAGGTTCGAGACCTGCACGGCCGATGCGCCGCCGGCCGCGGCGAACGACGACCAGTCGAGGTGCACGCTGACCACGTGCGATCTCGCGGAGTACGCGGTCGATGCGAACCGCTCGAGCGTGGAGAGCGACGGCGACTTCCCGCCCGACCCGATGATGCTCACGCTGTGTGAGATCGCGTCGAGCATGTCGTTGATGAACGGGAGGTCGGTGAGGCTGATGCCCTTGAATCGCGCCGACGCGCGGGCCTCGAAGGCGCGCAGGAAGGTCTGCTGGCGGGCCTGCCGGTGGAAGTCGTCGTCGGTGTGCCGGTATCGCGCGAAGGCCAGCGAATCGGTGCCGTTCAGCTGCTGGTAGCCGGGCTTGATATCGATCTCCGACCAGGCGTCGGCCTGCGAGTTGGCGGGTGGGTTGTAGTAGTACTGGTCGACGTTGACGTAGACGCCGCCGAGGGTGTCGACCAGCCGCTGGAAGCCGGAGAAGTCGACGTTCAGGAGGTAGTTCGGCTTGATGCCGGTCACCGACTCGACCGTCTTCAGCGCCAGGGCGTTGCCACCGTCTGAGTAGGCGCCGTTGATCTTCGAATAGCCCACGCCGGGGATGTCGACCCAGAGGTCGCGGGGGATCGAGAGCAGTGACACCATGTGGTGCTGGGGATCCATCCGCGCGAGCATCAGCGTGTCGGACAGCCCGTTCGTACCGGTCGCCCCGTTCGCCCGGTGGTCGGAGCCGATGATCAGCGCGGTGATCGGCTGGGACGAGGTCGGGATCTGTGGCGCCAGGTGCTTCGACGCCTTCTTGTCGGTGCCGTGGAGCTTGGTGACCTTGTTGTAGACGTTGTTCAGGTACCAGAGCTCGTAGCCGCCGGCGGCCAGGACCACGACCACGAGCAGGCCGAGCACCATGAGGGTGTAGCGCGCCCAGCGGGGTAGGCGGTGACGCCGACGGCGTCCCGGGCGGGGCGGCTTCTGGGGCGGTCCACTTCCGTAGACCACCATGTTCGCGCGCCGGGGGGAATCTCCCTCGCCCGGACCTCTGGGCGGCGTCGTCGTTGCCAAGCAGCTCCTCGATCGCAGCGGCCGGCGGCACGCGGCGACGTTGGCGGGGCACGGGTCGGCGGAGTATACGGCACCGATCCCGCGGCCTCGTTGGAGAGTGGTTGGACGGGTTCAGTGCGCCGGGGAGCGCTCCGACGCGCGCAGCCGCTCGGCCATCGTCTGGAGGAGCGCGATCGCGATCTTCGGCTCCTCCTTCACCGTCTTCAGAAACGCGTTCCGGCCGAGCAGCATCGCGAAGACGTCGGTCTGCGCCTCGACGGTCGCGGCCCTGGGGGCGGCGTCGAGCAGCGCCATCTCGCCGAACCAGTCGCCGGCCCCGAGCCGCACCCCGCGCTTGCCCGGCAGCTTCACCAGGGCGGTGCCGTCGAGGATGACGTAGAAGCTGTCGCCGCGGTCGCCCGCGCGGACGATCGACGTGAAGCGCGCGTAGCGGCGCGTCTTGGCAAGCCGCGCGATCTTGTTCAGGTGGCGCTTGGAAAGGCCGGCGAAGAGCGGAATCTCGCCGAGAACTTCCGCCCAGCCACGGCCCATCGAATCGGTCGGCATCGAGGTCTCCCGGGGTCGGTCGCGGGCGAGTATTGCACGAATCGGGGCGACGGCGCCGTCTCGGATTTGACGGCGCCGGGCCGGATGGGCATACTTAGGCCGCCCTAAGGTTAGGGCGGCCTAAGAGGCGAAGGATGGGAGTCGCGCGTTGCTACCGACGTTCGTGATCGGGCTCCGTGAAGGCGTCGAGGCGGCGCTCATCGTGGGCATCGTCGCCGCCTTCCTGCGCCAGGGCGGCCATCGGGCTGCGCTCCGCGCGATGTGGGCCGGTGTGGCCTCGCGCTCGTCGTCTGCGTCGGCGTCGCGATCGGCCTGCAGGCGCTCGACGAGTCGCTCCCGCAGCGTCAGCAGGAGCAGCTCGAGACCGTCGTCGCGACGGTCGCGGTCGGCATGGTCACCTTCATGATCGTCTGGATGCAGCGCCACGCGCGGACGCTGGCGGCGAGCTGCGCGCGCACGCCGCCGAGGCCCTGGCCGAGGGCTCGACCTCGCGCTCGTCGCGATGGCCTTCTTCGCGGTGCTGCGCGAGGGCCTCGAGACCGCCGTCTTCATGCTCGCCGCCTTCCAGGCGTCGGGCGACTCGACCTCCGCCGGCTCGGGCGCGGTGCTGGGAGTGCTCGTCGCGGTCGTCATCGGCTGGGGCATCTACCGCGGAGGCGTCCGGCTCGATCTCGCCCGCTTCTTCCGCGTGACCGCCGCGGTGCTCGTGCTCGTCGCGGCCGGCCTCGTCGCGACGCGCGATCCACACCGCCCACGAGGCGGCCTGGCTGAACAGCCTGCAGGGACAGGCGTTCGACCTCTCGTGGTTCGTGCGCCCCGGGACCGTCACGAGCTCGCTCGTCGACGGGCGTCCTCGGCGTCCAGCCCCAGCCCGACGTCGGCGAGGTGCTCGGCTGGCTCCTGTACGCCGTCCCCATGCTCGCCTACGTTCTCTGGCCCCGCCGCTGGCGGCGCCGGGCCACGTGCCGGCCACGTCGGTCACGCCGGCGGGGGCGTCACGACCTCTCGCTCAGGTACTTCGGGAGACATCGTGTCGGGCACGTGGGGTCGTACAGGCGCCGCGGCGATCGTTGCCGGGCTGATCGCGTTCGCAGCGACAGGTTGCGGCGGTAGCTCGGGCAGCAAGGCGTCGGACGCGAAGGACGAAGACGGTCGCGGTCACGCTGACCGACAAGGGCTGCGACGCCCGCGAAGGTGTCCGTGCCTGCCGGACGTCTGCCACGTTCGACGTCACGAACGCCGGCACGGCCAAGGTCACCGAGTTCGAGGTCAAGAACAAGGACGGCATCATCCTCGGCGAGCGCGAGAACGTCGTCCAGGGCATCGACGGCTCGTTCAGCGCTGACGCGTCGAGCCCGGCACCTACGTGATGCAGCTGCCCGAACGGCGATGGCCAGGACACCAGGCGCCCTCACCGTCACCGGGCACCGGTCGCAGCGGCCCGCGCACGACGGTCTCGGCCGCTGCTGAAGGCGGCGACGACCGGCTACCACGACTACGTCATCGCGCAGGCGGCGAAGCTGCTCGCGCACACGAAGACGTTCGTGGCAGCGCTCGACAGGCCGGCAACCTCGCCGCGGCGAAGGCGCTGTTCGGGCCGACGCGCTCCTACTACGAGAGCGATCGAGCCGGTCGCCGAGAGCTTCGGCAACCTCGATCCCGGAGATCGACGCGCGCGTCAACGACGTCGCCGAACGTCGCGAGCTGGACCGGCTTCCACCGCATCGAGCAGATCCTCTGGGTGCAGGAAGCACGACCGCCGGCACCGGGCCGTATGCCGCGAAGCTGCTGCCGACGTGACGACGCTGAACACCAAGGTGCAGACGCTCACGTTCCAGCCGGCGCAGCTCGCGAACGGCGCGGTCGAGCTGCTGAACGAGGTCGCGAGCTCGAAGATCACCGGCGAGGAGGATCGCTACTCGCACACCGATCTCTCCGACTTCCAGGCCAACCTGACCGGTGCGCCGCAGGCCTTCGAGCTGCTGCGCCCCGCGCTCTCGAGCGCAAGGACGGCGCGCTCGTGCACACGATCGAACGGCCGCTTCGCCGACGTCCAGAAGGGCCTCGAGCCGTACCGCCGCGCGACGCCGCTCGGCTTCGCGCTGTACGGCGACGCTGACGCCCGCAGGACCGCCAGCCGCTCGCCCAGGCGGTCGACGCGCTGGCCGAGCCGCTCTCGACGGTCGCGGCGAAGGTGATCGCATCGTAGACGGGCCGGTCGCGTCGGCCGGCTGATCGGCAGGCGACTGCTGCGGCGGCGCGCGCGGCGCTCCTCGATCGCCGGCGGCGGCGATGCCGTCGGGCAGCGAGTCGGGCTCGTGCGCGCGACGTCCGACGGCACGGCGACGCAGGTCGTCCCGTTCTACGGCCCGCACCAGGCGGGCATCGCCACGCCGGCGCAGGATCGGCTCGTGTTCGCGTCGTTCGACCTGACGACTCGACGAGCACGAGCGAGCTGCGCGACCTGCTGCGCGACTGGACCGAGGCGCCGCGCGAAGATGACGGCCGGCGCGCACGGCTGGGTCGCCGAGCTGGAGCCGCCGCAGGCGCCCGCCGCCGACACCGGCGAGGCGGTCGGCCTGCCGCCGTCCAGCCTGACGGTCACGTTCGGGTCTCGGGCCGGACGTGTTCGAGCAGGACGGTGCCGACCGGCTCGGGCTCGCGGCGCGCGGCCGGGCCCCTGGCGCCGCTCGGCCCGCTGCCGGGCGAGCAGCTCGACCTCGGCCGCTCGGACGGCGACCTCTGCGTGCAGGCGTGCGCCGACGATCCCGCAGGTCGCGTTCCACGCGGTCCGCAACCTCGCCCGCATCGGCCGCGGCGCCGCGGTGCTGCGCTGGACGCAGCTCGGCTTCGGGCGCACCTCCTCGACGCGCAGGGACCAGGTGACGCCGCGCAACCTGATGGGCTTCAAGGACGGCACGAACAACCTCGACGCGGGCGACGATCCGGCGACTGATGCGCCGCTACGTGTGGGTGGCGAACGACGAGCCGCAACGCTGGCTGCGCGGCGGCACGCTACCTGGTCGCGCGCCGCATCCGCATGCTGCATCGAGACCTGGGACCGCGACACGCTCGCCGACCAGGAGCGCGACGATCGGCCGCTTCAAGCAGTCCGGCGCACCGCTCACCGGCGACGCAGGAGCACGACGCCGTCGACCTCTCGGCGAAGCACGCCGGACGGCGAGCCGGTGATCGCGCGTCGATGCGCACATCCGTCTCGCCGCGCCTCGCAGCAACGAGCGGCGTGCGGATCCTGCGCCGCGGCTACTCGTTCACCGACGGCATCGACCCGACGACGGGCGAGCTCGACGCGGGCCTCTTCTTCCTCGCCTTCCAGCGCGACCCGCACCGGCAGTTCGTCGGCGCTGCAGCGCCGGCTGGGCAGCGAGCGACGCGCTCAACGAGTACATCCAGCACACGACGAGCGCGGTCTTCGCGGTCCCTGCTGGCGTCTCCCCGGGCGGATATGTTGGGCAGGGACTTCTGCGCGTCGACTTCGACGTCTCCGCAGACGCGTACGACCGCTTCATGGGCCGTTACTCGGCGACCCTGTCGTCGCAGCTTGCCGAGAACTCGCGGGCGTGACGAGCGGGCAGCGGGTGCTCGACGTCGGTTGCGGGTCGGGGATGCTCACCGCCGAGCTGGTCGCGCGGCTGGGCGCCGCCTCGGTGGCGGCGATCGACCCGTCCGTGCCCTTCGTCGAGGCGGTGCGCGACCGGCATCCCGGCGTCGACGTGCGCCACGGCGTCGCCGGGGAGCTGCCCTTCGGCGACGGCGAGTTCGACGCCGCGCTGTCCCAGCTCGTCGTAGACTTCATGCCGGGCCCCGGTGGCCGGGCTGCGCGAGATGGCGCGCGTCACGCGGCCGGGCGGCGCCGTCGCCGCGTCGGTCTGGGACCTGGCCGGCGGCCGGTCGCCGCTCGGCCCGTTCTGGGGGGCGGCGGTCGCGCTCGACCCGAACGCCCGCGACGAGGGGACGGCCGCCGGCGGGCGCGCGGGCCACATGAAGGCGCTGTTCGCCGAGGCCGGCATCGAGGAAGTCCGCGAGGTCGAGCAGCCCGCCGCGGTCGAACATCAGAGGTTCGAGGACTGGTGGGAGCCGTTCACGCTCGGCGTCGGCCCGGCAGGGAGCTACCTGGTCGGTCTCGACCGGGGAGCGGCAGGCAGCGGTGCGGGAGCGGGCGCGCGAGGACCTCGGCGACGGCCCGGTCTCGATCCCTGCGTTCGTCTGGGCGGCGTGCGGCGTCAGCCCGTCCCGCTGACGATCCGGCGGTAGCCCCCCGGGTCGCTCGCGCCCTCGGTGGCGACGAGCAGGACGCGGGTCTCGGATCCCATGCCCACCGCCTCCCGCAGCGGCGCGCACTCCGCCTCGGTCGCGAGGGCGGCGAGCGCGGCGAGCGTCGCTGCGCCGCAGTCGCCGATCGTGAGGCCGAGGGCCGCCAGGCTG
>CAVSVU010000021.1:0-99238 GCA_963731515.1 uncultured Actinomycetes bacterium
AGCCGGCCGATGGCTGACGTCGTGGTGATCGGCGGCGGGATCCTCGGCGCGACGGCCGCGCTGCACCTGGCCGATGCGGGCGCCGGGAGGTCGTGCTGCTCGAGCGCGAGCCCGCGCTGGGCACGCAGACGACGGCGGCCGGGGCGGGGTTCGTCGGCTACTGGGCGGGCGAGCTCGAGGCCGAGCTGGCCGAGTACGGCATGCGCTTCTACGCCGACCTGCGCGACCGTTCGGGCGGTGATCTGGGTGTGCGGCAGGTCGGCCTGCTGTTCCCGGCGCTGTCGGAGCCGGGCGTCGAGATGCTGCGCCAGGAGTACGAGCGCGAGCTCGGCTTCGCGCCGGGCGTCGCGATGATCGACGCGGAGGAGACGGGGCGCATGGCGCCGATCCTGGCGCCGATGCCGTGTACGGCGCGCTCCTCCAGCCGGATGCCCACCGGGTCGACACCGTCCGCGTGATGGGGGCGCTCGGGGGCGAGCTGCGAGGTGCGGGTGTCGACGTCCGCACCGGCGTCGCCGCCGAGGGTGCGATCGTGCAGGGCGGACGGGTTGCCGGCGTGCGCACGTCGGGAGGGGCCGATCGCCGCGGGCGCGGTCGTGAACGCCGCGGGCGCGTCGGCGCGGGCGGTCGGCGCCCGTGACGGCGTCGACATCGCCGCGGTGCCGCTGCTCGAGTCGCGGTTCACCACCGAGCCGATCGCCGGCGTCACCCGCGATCTGCCCATGATGCTCTTCTTCGAGCGCGACCTGCTGTACCTCCGCGAGGATGCGGGCGGCCTCCTCGTGGGGGCGATCGAGCGGGCGATCGGCGAGCGGTCGCGGGTCGACCTGGACGCGCCGCCCCGGACCGCGGAGCTCTCCGATCACGCCGCCCGCGAGCACGAGCAGCTCGCCCGTGAGTTCGCCGAAGTGATCCCCGCGCTGGCCGGCGCACGCGTGCGCGAGCGCGCGAGCGGCCTTCCGACCTGGACGCCGGACGGCCGCCACATCCTCGGCCTCGCGCCGGGCATCGAGGGCTACGTCGTGCTGGCCGACTTCAACGAGTGCTGCGTCACCCACGGCCCGGGGCTGGCCCGCATCGCCGCCGAGCTGGTCACGACCGGGCGCACCGAGACCGACATCTCCGCCTACCGGGTCGACCGGTTCGCCGATCCGGAGGCGGACGCGATCCAGGCCGCGGCCGAGAGCCAGTACCTGCTGCGCCATCCGCCCGCGGCGGGCGTCGCGGCGACGCCCTTCGGGATCGAGCTGCCGTGAGCCCGGATCTGCGCAGCGGCCGCTGGTTCGGGACGCAGGACGTCGCCGGGCTGATCCACCGCTCCTACCTGAAGGCCGAGGGCATCTCGCAGGCGGCGATCCAGGGCCGCCCCGTGATCGGCATCTGCAACTCGTGGAGCGAGCTCGTCAACTGCAACATCCACTTCCGCGGCCTCGCGGAGGCGGTGAAGCGGGGCGTTCTGCAGGCCGGCGGGCTGCCGCTCGAGTTCCCGACGATCTCGCTCGGCGAGGCGTTCATGAAGCCGACGACGATGCTCTTCCGCAACCTGATGGCGATGGACGTCGAGGAGACGATCCGGGCGAACCCGTTCGACGCGGTCGTCCTGATCGGCGGCTGCGACAAGACCGTCCCGGCCCAGCTGATGGGCGCCGCGAGCGTCGACCTGCCCGCGATCATGATCACCGGCGGCCCCGCCCAGCCGGCCGTGTTCCGGGGCGAGCACATCTCGAACGGCACCGACCTGTGGCGCTACACCGCCGACCTGCGGGCGGGGCGGATCACCCAGGCCGACTACGACGCGCTCGAGGCGGCGATGGTGCCGTCCGCCGGGCACTGCCAGGAGATGGGCACCGCCTCGACCATGACCTCGCTGATCGAGGCGATGGGCATGGCTCTCCCGGGCACGGCCTCGATCCCCGCCGTCGACGCCCGCCGGGCCGCCGCCGCGGAGGCGACGGGACGGCGGGCGGTCGAGCTGGCGCTCGTCGGCGGCCCGCGACCGTCCCAGATCCTGACGGCCGCCGCCTTCGACAACGCCATCACGCTGCTCATGGCCCTGGCCGGATCGACCAACGCGGTCATCCACCTGCTCGCGATCGCCGGGCGGCTGGGCGTCGACCTCCGGCTCGACCGGTTCGACGAGCTCTCGCGGCGGACGCCGGTGCTCGCGAACATCCGGCCGAGCGGTGAGCACCTGGTCGAGGATCTCTTTCACGCCGGCGGCGTGCCGGCGGTGCTGCGCGAGCTCGGCTCCCTCCTCCACGGCGACGCCCTCACGGTGACCGGGGCGACGCTGGCCGAGAACCTCGCTGCGGCGCCGTCGGCCGCCCCCGATCGGTCCGTCATCGCAGCGCTCGACGCGCCGCTGGCGGCCGAGGGCGGGATCGCGGTGCTGCGCGGGTCGCTCGCGCCCGGCGGCGCGCTGATCAAGCGGAGCGCGGCGTCGCCCGAGCTCCTGCGCCACCGCGGCCCGGCAGTCGTGTTCGAGAACGTCCACGACCTGGCCGCGCGGATCGACGACCCGGGGCTCGACGTGACCGCCGACTCCGTCCTCGTCCTGCGCGACAGCGGCCCGAAGGGCGCGCCGGGCATGCCGGAGTGGGGCCAGCTGCCGATCCCGTCCAAGCTCCTGCGCCAGGGCGTCTCGGACATGGTGCGGATCTCGGACGCGCGCATGAGCGGGACGTCGTTCGGGACGGTCGTGCTCCACGTCGTGCCGGAGTCGGCGGCGGGCGGCCCGCTCGCCGTGGTGCGCGACGGCGACCCGATCGAGCTCGACGCCGAGGCGCGCACGCTCGAGCTGGCCGTTCCCGCCGAGGAGATCGCCGAACGGCTGGCCGCGCTGCCGCAGCCCGAGCCGAAGTACACGCGCGGCTACGGCCGGCTCTTCCTCGACCACGTGCTCCAGGCCGACACGGGCTGCGACTTCGACTTCCTGCGCCGCCGGCCCGGCGAGCCGATCGAGCCCGACCCGCTCGGCCTGGTCGGCGGGCCGATCGGCGGGTGGTAGCGCCGGTGGCGACCACTCCGGCGGTTCGCGGGCTGTTCGAGGCCCACCTGCCCGTCGCCGACGTCGCCGCGTCGCTCGCCTTCTACCGCGACGTGGTAGGGCTCGAGCAGGCGTACGAGGTGCCCGAGCGGGGCGCCGCGTTCCTGTGGTGCGGCGCGCCGGGCGGCTCGATGCTCGGCCTGTGGTCGCTCGGGTCGGCGCCGATGGGGATGCGGCTCCATGTCGCCTTCACCGTTCGCCTGGAGGAGCTCCTCGACGCCCCGGCAGCGCTCGCGGCCCGCGGCGTGACGGCGCGCTCGTTCTTCGGCGAGGAGGCGGACGAGCCGAGCGTGATCGGGTGGATGCCGGCCGCGGCCGTGTACTTCCTCGACCCGGACGGCCACTCGCTCGAGTACCTGGCGATGCTGGACGAGCCGGCCTGGCCCGAGGGAGGCATCACGACCTGGTCGCGGTGGGTCGAGGGCCGAGGCTAGGAGTATGGGGACTGTCCCCGGTTGTACGGGGACAGTCCCCGCTTTTCGGCTAGCTCGAGCCCGGCATCACGACCCAGAGACGGGGCGCCAGCTCGACCACCGTCTCCGCCGGCAGGTCGCCCACCGTCGCGGCGCCCGCCTTGCCCATCGCCATCCACAGCTCGCGCCAGGCCTGGGCGACCGGAGCCACCCGGGCCGTGGGGCCGAAGCCGACCGCGGCGCGCAGCTCGTCGGCCCGCTCGCGCACGTCGTCGGCGGTGAGCTCGGCGAACGGCCGGTTCTCGCCCCGCACGAAGATCGGGCTGCGGCCGATCGCGGCGGCGCGGTCGTCGACCTCGGCCATCGCCGCTACGCCTCCGCCGCCATGCGCCGGGCCGCCACCGCCGCCTGGCCGTAGGAGATGCCGCCGTCGTTGGCGGGCAGCCGCTCGGGCAGGAGCACCCGCAGGCCCTCGCGACGCAGGCCTGCGGAGGCGGCCTCGACGAGCGTCCGGTTCTGGAACACGCCTCCGGAGAGCACGACGGTCCCGGTCCCCGCCGCCGAGGCGACGTCCGCGCACGCGCGCACGGTGGCGGCGGCGATCCCGGCGTGGAAGCGGGCCGCGACCGCCCCCACCGAGGCGCCGGCGGCGACGTCGCGGACGACCGCGCCGATCGCCTCCCGCGGGTCCATGACGACCGCGCCGTCGCGCTCCTCGACCGCGATCGGGTACGCGCCGCGCTCGGAGGCATCGCAGAGCGCCTCGAGCTCGATCGCCGCCTGGCCGTCGTAGTTCACGGTCGTGCACACCCCGCACAGCGCGGCCACCGCGTCGAACAGCCGGCCCATGCTGGTCGTGACCGGCGAGGCGAGCCCTGTCCGCGCCAGCCCCGTCACCTGGGTCCAGGCCGCACGATCCACGGCATCGGCGAGCGCCGCCGGCGGCCCGTCGAGGCCGGCCGCCAGCATCCACGCGCACGCCATCCGCCACGGCTGCCGGATCGCCTGCGCGCCGCCCGGGAGCGCCACCGGATGGAGGGCGCCCGCCCGCCGGAATCCGCCCAGGTCGCCGACGAGGAGCTCGCCGCCCCAGATCGTCCCGTCCGTCCCCAGGCCGGTGCCGTCGAAGATCGCGCCGACCGCCTCGCCCGTCTCGCCGTGCTCGGCGAGCACCGCGGCCAGGTGGGCATGGTGGTGCTGGACGCCGATCGCCTCGAGGTCGGTCTGGGCGAGCGCGCACTTGGTCGAGAGGTACTCCGGGTGCAGGTCGTGCACGACGACCTCGGGCATGACGGCGAACAGGCGCTGGAAGTGCTCGATGCCCTCGACGAACGACCGGTGCGTCTCGTAGTTCTCGAGGTCGCCGATGTGGTGGCTGACCCATGCCCGCGAGCCCTTCGCGACGCAGAACGTGTTCTTGAGCTCGGCCCCGCAGGCGAGCAGCGGCCGCGGCGCCGGCTCGGGCAGCACCAGCGCGCCCGGCACGTACCCGCGCGAGCGGCGCAGGAACGCCGGCCGGCGGCCGGCGCCGCTCTCGACCAGGCGGACGACGCTGTCGTCGGTGCGCGTGTGGATGGGGCGGTCGTGGACGAGGAGGAGGTCGGCGATCGCGCCCAGCCGTTCGAGCGCGTCCTCGTCGCGGTAGGCGATCGGCTCGTCCGAGGCGTTCCCGCTCGTCATGACGAGCGCCCGCGGGCCGCCCGCCCGCTCCGCCACGTCGGCCAGCAGCAGGTGGTGCAGCGGCGAGTACGGCAGCATCAGCCCGAGCTCGCCCGCCCGCGGCGCGACCGACTCGGCCACCGGCGCGTCGGCCCGCCGCCGGCACAGCACGATCGGCCGCTCCGGCCCGGCCAGGAGCGCCTCCTCGCCCGCGTCCACGTGCACCAGCCGCCATGCATGATCGATGGACGCGACCATGAGCGCGAACGGCTTGTCCTCGCGGTGCTTGCGCGCCCGCAGGGCCGCGACCGCCGCCTCGTCCTCGGCGGCGCACGCCAGGTGGTAGCCGCCGAGGCCCTTCACCGCCACGATCGCGCCGCCGCGCAGGGCCGCGGCCGCCGCCCGCACCGAGGCGTCGCCCGCCTCCGCCGCCGCGGCGCCGTCCGGCCGGATCAGCGAGGCCACCGGCCCGCACGCCGGGCACGCGTTCGGCTGGGCGTGGAAGCGGCGGTCGGCCGGGTCGTCGTACTCGGCCCGGCAGCGCGGGCACATCTCGAACCCGGCCATGGTCGTCAACGGCCGGTCGTAGGGCACCCCGCGGACGATCGTGAACCGGGGCCCGCAGTTCGTGCAGTTGACGAACGGATAGCGGTGGCGGCGGTCGGCGGGGTCGAACAGCTCGGCCAGGCAGTCGGCGCAGGTGGCGCTGTCGGGCGTGACGGGCGCGTCCGCCGTGCCGCCACGCGGCGATTCCCGGATCGCGAACCCGGGCTCCCGCGTCGGCTCGCACTCCTCCGCCGCCACCCGCTCGATCCGGGCCAGCGGCGGCGCCTCCGGCTCGAGCCGGGCCAGGAAGCGCTCGACCGTCGCCGCCGGCCCCTCGACCTCGAGCAGCACGCCGCGCGCGTCGTTCAGGACGTACCCGGCCAGGTCGAGCTCGTTCGCGAGCCGGTAGACGTAGGGCCGGAAGCCGACGCCCTGGACGGTGCCCTCGACCCGTGCCCGCGCGCGCGTCAGGGTCACGGTGCTCATCGCTCGCCGACCAGCCTGCGCAGCACGTGGTAGGCGCTCGCCTGCGCCTCCTGGATGCGGGGGATGTGCTCCGACCGGGTGACGACCACGTGATCGGCGAGGCCGTCGGACGCGATCACGGCCGCCGTCATAGCCGACCATCGCGATCGTGAGCAGCCCGCGGCGGCGGGCCTCGGCCAGCGCGTCCACGATGTTGCGCGAGTTGCCCGACGTGGAGAGGGCGATCAGGGCGTCGCCGGCATGGCCGTAGGCGATCACCTGGCGGGCGAAGATCGCATCGGCGCCGATGTCGTTCGCGATCGCGGTCAGGATCGCCGGGTCGGCGGTCAGGTCGATCGCCGGCCACGGCGGCGCGAAGTCGGCGACCACGTCCATCGCGTCGGTGGCCGAGCCGCCGTTGCCGAGCGCGAGCAGCGTCGCCCCGCCGTCGAGGGCGCTGCGCAGAGCGGCGGCGGCCGCCTCGATCGCGTCGCGGTTCTCGGTGAGCGTCTGCACGCGCAGCGCGCCGATCTCGGCCGACTTCGCGAGCATCGACCGGCGCACGTCGGCGAGCAGCCCGTCGAGGTCGTCGTCGCGCTCGTCCAGGAACGGGTAGAGAAACGCCGACGCGCCCGCGTCGTGGCGGGTGCGCTGCTCGCGCCCGGCCAGGAGGCCGCGGTGGTCGAAGAACACGTGGACGAGCTCCCACAGCACGTGGTAGAGCGTCTCGACGAGCTCCTGGCGCACGTCGTCGTCGCCCGGCGGCTCGAGCTCCCACTCGGCCCCGGCCGGCGCGAACGCGATCGTCAGGCACCCGCGCTCGCGGGCGACCGCCACCGCGCGGGCGGCCTCGCCCCCGTCCCCGTGCGCGCCGAAGGCGATCGCGATGTCGTCGGGCCGGGCCAGCAGCCCGACCTGGCCGGCCAGGTCGCCGCCCTCGCCGGCGAGCCCGATCGCGGGCAGCGCCCGCTTGCCGACGATGACCGGGTGCACGAACTCGACGGCGACGTGGCGCACGTCGGAGCGGGCCGCCGGCGAGCGCCCGAACGCCACCAGCCGCCCGCCGCGGGCGAACCGCTCCGCCATCAGGTGGCAGAGGCGGGCCAGCCGCTCGGAGACGTCCTCGAAGAAGGCCCGGTTGGCCTCGGTGCGCAGCGCCAGCAGCTCGTCGACGCGGGCGTCGTGGTCGACCGGGGCCATCGCCTCAGGCGACCGCCGGTGCGCGCGACCCGACCTCGGCCAGCCACTCCCGCCAGGCGTCGATGCCCTCGCCGGTGCGGGCGCTGACCATGATCCGGCGCACGTCCGGATGGACGTGGTCGAGGTGGTAGAGGAACTTCTCGACGTCGTAGTCGAGGTGGGGGAGCAGGTCGATCTTGTTCACCAGCACCAGGTCGCAGGTGCGGAACATGAGCGGGTACTTGAGCGGCTTGTCCTCGCCCTCGGTGACCGACGAGACCATCACCCGCGCGTCCTCGCCGATCCGGAACTCGGCCGGGCAGACGAGGTTGCCGACGTTCTCGACGACGAGCAGGTCGATCTCGTCCAGGGGCAGGTCGGGGAGGGCGCTGCGCACCATGTTGGCGTCGAGGTGGCACTCGCCGCCGAACCCGGGATCGGTGTTCAGCTGGGTCACGGGGACGTGCAGGCCGGCCAGGCGGTCGGCGTCGAGCGAGCCCTGCACGTCGCCCTCCAGCACGCCCACGCGCACGCCGGGGAGGTCGCCGACGACCCGCTCGAGCAGCGTCGTCTTGCCCGCGCCCGGGGCGCTCATGAAGTTGACGACCGTGACGCCGGCCCGGTCGAAGTCGGCCCGGTTGGCCTGCGCGATCGTGTTGTTGGCGTCGAGGGCCTCCTCGACGACCCTCACCCGTGTGCGATGCATGCCGTCTCCTCCACCTCGATCGACTCGACCTCGAACTCGTCGCCCGCCGCCACCGCCACGTCGGAGCCGGCGCAGGCGGGGCACCGGAACGCCGGGATCTCGATGCCCCACTCGTGGCCGCAGCCGTTGCAGCGCAGGGCCGCGTCGACGACCTCCATCTCGAGCCGGGCGCCCTCGCACACCGTGTCGCGGGCGACGAACCCGAAGTAGAAGTCGAGCGTGTCCGGCACGACCTGGCGCAGGCGCCCGACCCGCAGGCTGACGACGGTCACGCGGCGCCCGTCCGCGTGCTTGACCACGGTGTTCACGATCGCGCCGCTGAGGGACAGCTCGTGCAGCTACTGTCGCCCCCTCGAGGGCGGCCGCGCGCAGCTCGTCGATCGTCTCCGTGACGAGCGCGATCGCCCGTCCGACCGCGTCCTGCACCGGGTCGGTGAGGCCGAAGCCGAGCTCCTCGACCTCGGCCGGCTCGCAGGCGATCACGATCACCCGCCCCGGCCACGCGCCGATCGACTTCACGAACCGCAGGACGGTCTGCGGGTCCATCGCATGGGGGTTGATGGCCTGGCCGTCGTCGATCGCGCCGTCGATCGACGCCTCGTCCGGCTCCATCACGTAGAGCGTCCCGGGCGTCCCGCCCTGGCGGCTGACGTCGACCATGAGGAGCGCGTCGTAGCCGCGCATCACCTCGTAGGCCAGGTCGAGGCCGCCGGTGCCGGCGTCCATCACCGCCACGTCCGGCGGCAGGTCGAGCGCGGCCAGCCGGCGCGCCACCTCGCCGCCGAACCCGTCGTCGCGCAGCCAGGCGTTGCCGATCCCGGCCACCAGGATGCGCAGCTCACGCCGATCGGTCACGGGTCGATCACCTCCACCTCGGGAACGAAGAAGAACAGCAGCCGGTTGGTCTCGCGCATCAGCTCCTGGCCCGGGTCGCCGTCGACGGTGACGCCCAGGTGCACCCGGCCGTCGTAGTCGACGAAGATCCGCTCGATCGTGGCCTCGCGCCCGTCCAGGAGCCGCGCGTGCAGGTCGGCGCCGGGGCCCGGGCGCAGGCGGACGTGGCCGCCGCGGCGGTAGGCGACGCCGTCGACCTCGGCCGCATCCTCGCCGGCGCTCGGATCGACGAGGCCGGGCGGCTCCTCGGGCGGCGCGAGCGTGAGCGGGTCGCGCGCCGGCGCCGGGTCGCGCAGGGTGACGCGGCCGTGAAGGGCTGCGATCTCGCCCGGCGTCACCGCCGCGGCCCGCTCGACCATCTCCCGCACGGCCGGGTCGGCGGCGGCGATCTCGGCCCGCTCGGCGTCGCTCAGCGCCTGCACGTGCAGGACGAGCGCCTCCTCGATCTCGGTGGAGTCGAACAGCCCGCCGCGGCTCTCGGGGGCGATGCGGGGGTGGTCGGGGAGGACGATGGCGGCTCCGAGCACGGCGTCGTCGGAGTCGGTGGCGAGCACCGGGTAGGTGTTCAGGGCCGCGCAGGGCCGGTCCAGGGGAGAGATGAACCGGCCCCGCGAGGTTCGCAGAAGGGGGTGGGTCGAGAGCAGCGACCGCCGCAGGGCCGCGCCGCGGCCGACGCCGGGCTCGCAGTCGGTCAGGTTCTCGACGCGCAGGCTGATCTCGTGCGCCCCGGCCCCCGCCGGCGTGGCGGAGAGCACGAGGCGAACGCGGAGGGGCTCGCCGCCGTCGCCGTCCACGGCCCGCTCGACCTCGCACGGCCGCTCCGCCAGCGCCCGGACGCGCGCCGCGGGCAGCTCGATCCGCACGGGCGCCGCGCGGTGCCCGGCGCCGGCCGAGGCCAGGAACCGCACCTCGGCCCGCACCTCGGCGTCGTCGTCTGCGGCCAGCACGCAGCGCAGGTCGAGGTGGTCGTGGGTGCTCGTGAGCGTCTCGGCGTAGCGGGGCGGGTAGACGATCCCGAACGGCGTCGGGGTCGCGTTCTTGGTCGCCCCGGGCGTGTACGGATACAGGGCGTAGCCCTCGTAGAGGAGCGAGTCGATCAGCCGGTCGAGCTCAGCCATCGCCGCCGGTCCCGAGCAGGGCGCGGACGCAGTCGTCGATGGTTGCGTGGGCGCCGCTGACGCGGCGGGCCTCGAGCGCGGCGATCGTCTCCGATCGCAGCCCCACCCAGCCGGTGTTGGGGTAGTAGTGATCGATCGTCTCCCGCCACACCGAGACCGGCATCCGGAAGTCGATCGACCGCGACCAGGGGATGAGCGTCATCTGCAGGCCGCCGGCGTCGTCGCGGTAGTAGACGACGCCGTTGAAGTGCAGCGCGAGCGGCGCCTCGCCGTCCACCAGCGAGCGCAGGTACTTGGCCGAGGCGACCTCGAGGTCGTAGCTGCACGGGATCGGGATCGCCACGGTCGTCGTGCCGGTGAAGGCCGGGACGACGACGTCGAGCTGCGCCCAGACGAGGCTCCGCGTCGTCACCGCCCACCGCTCCGGAGGCCCGAACAGGCCGACCAGCCGCTCGTGCTCGGCGTCCTCGTAGCGGCGCCGCGCCGGCTCGATCATGAGCTGCACGGTCAGCGCGATCATGTACACCGCGCGCCCCTCCGGCTCCGAGACGCCCAGGTCGAGGACCAGGGCGGGCGCTGCGGCGTGGCGCATCGGCCGCACCCCCAGCACCTCGAAATCGGGCTCCGGAGCGGCGGGGCGCGCGGGCTCCCCGGGGGGCGGGGAGGCGTCGGCGGGGCGGACGCTCATGCCGCCGCCCCGTCCCGGCGCAGGCGCTCGAAGAAGGCCGCGACCGCCTCCTGCACGTGCGAGCCTCCGGAGAGGCCCTCCCAGCTCGCCTTGATCGTGCCGGTGAGCGCATAGCACCGGTCGATCGGGGCGATCACGTACGTCGGCGGGTCGGAGAGGCGGTTCACGATCAGCGCCTCGATGTCCGGCTCGAGGCCCGCGAGCACCGGGTTGAGGCCGACCATGCGGCTCCACGACGAGAAGTGCAGCTCGCTCTCGGTGGCGCCGGCCGGGCTGGGGTAGAGCGCGACGACGCACCCGGCCGTGGTCGAGTCCATGAAGAAGGCGAGGCCGATCGGGATCTGGAAGGTCGCCCAGAGGTCGTCGGGGAGGTCGATCTGCGGCAGCCACACGATCCGGTTCCCGGTGGGCCGGTACTCGGGGTCGCCGGATCGCAGCGCCCAGCAGCTCTCGCACACGCACTCGATCCGGCGCTCGACGAGCTGGAGCAGGTGGCGGTGGTCGTCGGGCACGGTCGTGCCGCAGATGTCGCAGCGCTCCGCGGCGTCCGCGGCCGCAGGGGGCGCCGCGTACGCCGGCCGCGCCCGGTCGCGAAGGCCGCTCACCACCTGCGCGCGGCGGCGGCTCACGACGGCCTGGGCGAGGCCGCGCCGCTCGCGCGGCCGGGCAAGGCCGGGATCGCCGTCGCCGTTGCCGGTCACGTCGCCAGCGCCACCTTGACGACACCCTGGTCGCGCAGGAGCGGCACCGGGTCGAGCTGGAGCCGGTCGTCGTCCATCGACCGCCCGGCGCGGGGCAGGTAGTACGTGCGTGCGCAGCCGCGGCAGCGCAGCACCCCGTCCTCGAGCGCGCCGCCGTGGAGCGGCCCGCCGCAGCCGGCGCACGCGTCGCGGAACGCGAGCAGCGTGCCCTCGACGTTGGCGACCACGAGCGCGGCCCCGGCGATGTCCGCGGTCGCCAGCTCGCCGGGCTCGAGCGCCGCCAGCCGGTCGACCTCGAACCAGGACGGCGTCGGGGCCGGCGCGAGCGGCAGCCGCTCGATGCGGGCCGCGGCGCCGGCCGCCGGGACGGCGCCGGCCGCGACCTCCTCGATGCCCTCGACCTCGAGCCCGTCCAGGTCGGGGGCGGCGTCCTCGAGCGCCTGCTTGATGGCGAGCTCGAGCGTGACCGACGACGCCGAGCAGCTGGAGCAGCTGCCCTGCAGCCGGATCCGGGCGACCCCGTCGGTGAGCTCGAGCAGCTCCACGTTGCCGCCGTGTGACTCCATGTACGGCCGGACGCTCTCGAGCGCCTCCGCGACCCGGGCCTCGAGCGGCACCGGGTGCAGGTCGTGGATCATGAGCAGCGTCGCGACCAGCGGGTCGTCGGCGAGCGTGCGGGCGAGCTCGTGGCGCTCGTCCGCCTCGGCGACCACCTCCACGATCCGCTCGAGCCCCGCGCCGTACATGCGCACGACCGCCGACAGGAGCTCGTCGGCGATCGCGCGCGTGTCGGGGTCGCCCGTCGACTCGAGCCGTTCCTGCAGCTCCTGCACTCGGCCGACGAGCTCGTCGGGGGATTCGCTCGGGGCGGTCGGCATGCCGGCCACCTCCTATGCCAGCGCGGTGGGCGTGTGCACGACCTTCCGCACCGTCCCGTTGCCGGGGTACATGTGCACGCCGCAGGGCAGGCACGGGTCGAACGACCGCACCGCCCGCATGATGTCGATGCCCTTGAAGTTCTCGGGCCCGTTCTCCTCGAAGATCGGCGTGTTCTGCACCGCGTCCTCGTAGGGGCCGGGGGTCCCGAAGACGTCCCGCGGGCTCGCGTTCCACGGCGTGGGCGGGTACGGCTGGTAGTTGGCGATCTTGCCGTCGCGGATGACCATGTGGTGGGAGAGCACGCCGCGGGCCGCCTCGTGGAAGCCGCAGCTGACGGCGCTCTCGGGCACCTTGAAGGAGTTCCAGCTCTTGGTGCGGCCGGCCTGCACCTCCTTCATCGCCCGCTCCAGGCAGTGCAGCGCGATCAGCGCCGAGTAGGCCTGGTGGTAGCTGCGGGCGCGGTCGCGCTCGATCGCGTTCGACTTCTCGGGCACATGCCACTCGAGCTCCATCTCGGGCATGTTCGGCGAGCGCGGCAGCACCATCTGGATCGAGTTGCCCGTCGCCTTGGCGTAGCCGAAGTCGACCAGCCCGGCCTTGGCCGTGCACCACTGGCGGGCGAACGGGCCGCCGCCGGTGTCGCAGCAGACGTGCGTGTCGGTGCGCTTGTCGTAGATGCGCGGCGACACGACCCACGTGTACTTGTCGGTGAAGTCGCGCTTCTGCGGCTTCGGCAGCGTGACCTTGTTCCAGGGGTGGTTCTTGTCGACCGGGTTCCCGAGCGGGTCGCGGTCGACGAACGTCGGCTCGTTCTCCCACGAGTCGAAGTAGGACGAGCCGAGCAGGATCCGGATCATCAGGTTGATCTCGACGAGGTCGGTCGAGATCAGCTCGCCGCCGATCGCGACGCCGGGCGTGATGTAGCGCTTCCGGCCCCACTCGGTCATGTTGCGGTAGTCGTAGTCGACGTAGTCCGGGTCGTCGAACGAGCCCCAGTTCACGAGGTTCGTCTCGCGGTAGCCGACCATGTCGTATCCCGGCAGCTCCTGAAGGAAGAAGTCGTACAGGTCGTCGTGCATCGGCACGCTGCGCTTGACGTAGTCGAAGTAGCGCATCAGGCGCACGTAGTAGTCGGTGCACGTCTGATGTGTGATGTCCGCGCTGCAGCCGCCGGGCATGATCGTCGACGGATGCGTGTGACGGCCGCCGAACAGGCAGTACATCTCACGCGTGTAGCGGGCGACGTGCAGCGTCTCCAGGTAGAACTCGCCGGTGAACGGGTTCAGCGCCCGCATGATGTCGGCGACCGTCTTGTAGCCGTGGATGTCGCTGTGCGGCGCCGCGGTCGACTCGGCCTTCGCGAGCAGCGACGGGTTCGTCTCCTTCACCATCTGCTCGCAGAAGTCCACGTTCGCCATGCAGTCGTTGAAGATCGCGTGGTCGAAGATGTAGTCCGCCGTCTCGGCCAGGTTGAACGCGAGGTCGCCCAGCGGCGGCGGCTTCACGCCGTACGCCATGTTCTGGTTCAGGCACGAGCAGGTGGCGTGGTTGTCGCCGCAGATGCCGCAGATGCGGCTGGTGATGAAGTGGGCGTCGCGCGGGTCGATTCCCTTCATGAAGATGTCGAACCCGCGGAAGATCATCGACGTGCTGTAGCACTTGAGCACGGTCCGGTTCGAGAAGTCGATCTCCGTGTGGATGCCGAGGCTGCCGACGATCCGGGTGATCGGGTCCCACGACATCTCCTTGACCATGACCTTCTGCTGGCCGGGGCTCTCAACGGTCGCCATCGTTCACCACCTCTTCGTATAGCCGGTTGCGAGCGTCTTGCCGCGCCGCCGCCATTCCGGCTCTTTGTCGTAGTGCTTCTTCACGTTGCGCTTGCGGAAGTGGCGCACGAACGGGCCGTACGTGATCTTGCTGAAGTTCGACGCCATGTTGCCCCACCGGTCGGCGTCCATGAACGGCATGAACTTGTCCGGGAAGCCCGGGCATCGTGCACGCCATGCAGATGCCGCCGACGTTCGGGCAGCCGCCGATGCCGTTCACCCAGCCGCGCACGGGGACGTTGCACTTCACCACCGGCCCCTTGCAGCCCAGCTTGACCAGGCAGCGGTGATCGGATCCGTACTCGGTGGCGAACTCGCCCTGCTCGGCGAACCCGGCCCGGTTGCAGCTCTCCCGCACCGTCCGGCCGAAGAGCCACTTGGGCCGCAGCGCCTCGTCCAGCTCGGGCGCGGGCGCGAGCCCGGCCAGGTGCAGCGCCAGGTAGAGCAGCGTCTCGGTCATGTTGTCCGGCTGAGCCGGGCAGCCCGGGATGCACACCACCGGCAGGCCGGCCTTCGACTTCCAGTTCCAGCCGAGGTAGTCGGGCACGCCCATCGCGCCGGTCGGGTTGTTCTTCATCGCGGGGATGCCGCCGTAGGTGGCGCACGTGCCCACCGCGACCAGCGCCGCGCACTTGGGCGCCAGGCGGTCGATCCACTCGTTCATCGTGATCGGCTGCCCGTTCTCCGGGTTCACGGCGAAGCCGGTCCAGAACCCGTCGCCGTTGATCTCCTCGTTGCCGAGCGAGCCCTCGATCACGAGCACGAACGGATCGAGCTTGCCCTCCTCGGCGTCGAACCAGGTCTGGGCGTACTCCTGGCCGTTCAGGTAGTCGACGACCTGGTTGTGGACGACCACCTTGGGCATGCCGGGGATCGCCTGCAGGATGATGTCCTCGAGGCTCGGGTTCGTCGCCGACGTCATCGCGACCGAGTCGCCCTCGCAGCTCAGGCCGGTCGTCATCCACAGGACGTGGGCGGTCACCGCCTCGGTCTCCCTGTGCTTCGCGTACGCCTCGCTCGCCATCGCGTCTCCTCTCGCCTCAACAGATCCTTGGCAGCGGGTCACCGACCAGCTGATCCATCACCCTGCGCCCGCCGAAGCTGGTCTCGACCAGCACCATGCCCGGGGGCTCCGTCCGCACCTCGGCGATCTCCGCCGCCCGCTCGCAGCCGGGGACGGCCCGCAGCGCCTCGAGCGCCCGGTCCGCGGCCCCGGGGGCGACGAACGCCACCAGCTTGCCCTCGTTCGCGACGTACATCGGGTCGATCCCGAGGATCTCCGCCGCGCCCGCGACCGCCGGCAGCACCGGCACGGCCCGTTCCTGCACCACCATCGCCACGCCCGACGAGCGGGCGAGCTCGTTCAGCACCGACGCCACGCCGCCGCGAGTCGCGTCGCGGATACAGCGCACGTCGCCGCCGGCCGCCTCCAGCAGCGCGTCGACCGCCGGCCACAGCGGCCGCGTGTCCGACTCGATCTCGGCGTCCAGGTCGAACTCGCCGCGGGCGAGCATGATCGCGGTCCCGTGCTCGCCGATCGAGCCCGACAGGAGCACGCGGTCGCCGGGGCGCACCGCCGCCGGCGAGAGCCGGGCGCGGGGATCGCGGCGTCCGATGCCCGTCGTGCACACGTACATGCCGTCGGCGTGGCCGCGCTCGACCACCTTGGTGTCGCCGGCGACCACCTCGACGCCGGCCGTCGCCGCGGCGGTCGCGATGGCCTCGATCTCGGCCCGGAGCTCGTCCGCGGGCAGGCCCTCCTCGAGCACGAGCGAGAGCGAGATCGCCAGCGGCCGTGCGCCCGAGACGGCCAGGTCGTTCACGGTGCCGTTCACGGCCAGGTCGCCGATCGATCCGCCCGGGAACCGCAGCGGCTTGACGACGTAGGAGTCGGTCGTGATCGCGAGCGCCGTCCCGTCCACCTCGACCTCGCCGGCGTCGGCCATCGCGGCCAGCGTCTCGCCGCCCAGGATGGGCAGGAACATGCCCTCGATCAGCGTCTGCGTCGCCTTGCCGCCGGCGCCGTGGGCCATCGTGATCTGGGCGTCGCGGAACCTGGGCCGGCGGCTGCGGACGTTCTCGATCAGGTCGAGCACCTTGAGCTCGCGCTCGGACACGGCCTGATCGGCCATCACACCACCTCGCGGTCGCGGGCGAAGCGCCCGTAGTTGTAGTAGGCCGCGCAGGCGCCCTCGGACGACACCATGCACGTCCCGATCGGCCGCTCCGGGGTACACGCCGTCCCGAACACCTTGCACTCCCACGGCTTGATGACGCCCTTCAGCACCTCGCCGCACTGGCACGCCTTCGGGTCGGCGACGCGCACCCCGGGCACGCTGAAGCGGCGCTCGGCGTCGAGGTCGGCATAGGCCTCGGACAGGCGCAGGCCGCTGTGGGAGATGAACCCCAGGCCGCGCCACTCGAAGTGGGGCCGAAGCTCGAACACCTCGGCCATCACCTCGAGCGCGCGCAGGTTGCCCTCGTAGGGCACCACGCGCGTGTACTGGTTCTCGACCTCGCAGCGGCCCTCGGCGATCTGGCGCAGCACCATCGCCACCGACTGGAGGATGTCGAGCGGCTCGAACCCCGAGATCACGACCGGCTTGCGGTAGTCGACCGGGATGAACTCGAACGGGCGCGCGCCCACGATCGTCGACACGTGGCCGGGACCGATGAAGCCGTCGAGGCGCAGGTCGGGCGACTCGAGCAGGGCCCGCAGCGGCGGGACGATCGTCACGTGGTTGCTCATGCAGGAGAAGTTCTCGACGCCCTCGGCCCGGGCGCGCTTCAGGGTGAGCGCGGTGGACGGGGCCGTCGTCTCGAACCCGATCGCGTAGAAGATGACCTCGCGGTCGGGGTTCTCCTTCGCGATCCGCAGCGCGTCGAGCGGCGAGTACACCATCCGCACGTCCGCTCCGGCGGCCTTGGCCTCGAGCAGCGTGCCCTGCGCGCCCGGCACGCGCATCATGTCGCCGAAGCACGTGAAGATCACGCCCTCGATGTGGGCCAGGGCGATGCCGTCGTCGACCCGGCCCATCGGGATGACGCAGACCGGGCAGCCCGGGCCGTGCACGAGCTCGACGTTCGACGGCAGGAGATCGTCGACGCCGTACTTGTAGATCGAGTGGGTGTGGCCGCCGCAGACCTCCATCACCTTGTAGTGGCGGCCCGGCTCGACCAGCGAGAGGATCTCGCCGGCGACGGCACGGCCGAGGGCGGCGTCGCGGAACTCGTCGACGAACTTCATGCCGCGTCCTCACCGGGCAGGCTGGCGATGGCGACGCCCGCGTGCACGAGGACGCGGTCGCCCTCGCGCAGCGGCTCGAGCAGCGCGGTCTCGACCGCGCTTCGCCCGCCGTCGGCGTCGGCGCAGTCCGCGAGCCCCGAGCCCGGGTCGAGCCGCACGACCGTCATCGGGACGCCGTCGTCGTTGCAGGTGATGCAGTGGTCGGAGCCGCAGGCCGCTTCCGGAGGCGGATCGGTCACTCGATCACGCTCGCCTTCAGCTCCTCGAGCTCGCGCTCGTAGTCCTCGCCCATGCGCTCGAGCAGCGACCGCGTCGCCCGCGCCTCCTCCTCGTCCACCTGGGAGATGGCGAAACCGACGTGGATGAGCACCCAGTCGCCGGGGCCGACGCCGCCGTCGACGTCGAGCAGGCCGATGTTGACATTCCGGCGCACGCCCGCGACATCGACCTTCGCGAGCCTGCGCTCGTCGTCGACCATCTCCAGGATCTGGCCGGGGATGGCGAGGCACATAGGCGGAGTCCCCCTCCCGCACATCGTGGCGCTGCCGACCAGGCCGGGTCCCCCTTGGCCGGTACGGGCTCGCCTTGAGACGAGCCGGGACCGGTTCTATCACGCGGGTTCGGACGCGTTCGGCGCCGCCGCCAACGGGGTAATTGGGATTACCGAAGCAGCCGGTAACCACAATTACCGGCCCCGATCCGGCCCGCGTTTGTAGACTCGGAGCCGGTCACGAGAACGCGGACGGAAGAGGCGAGGCGCGGATGCCGGGAAGCGAAGGTCGCCCGGAGGACGCCTCGGGCTGGCCGGTACGGTCGACCCGGGCGAGGCGCCCTGCCAGCCCGCCGCTCTTCGCCTACGTCCTCGACGCCGACGACGACCTGGCGGAGGAGCTGGACGTGCGGATGCGGATCGCCGCCCGCCAGCTCGCCACCGCCCGCGTGCTCGAGTCGAAGACCGGCGCGTGCGACCTGGGCCCGTGGCTCGAGGCGACGGCGCAGGGCCCCGGCCTCCTCATCCTCGACGGTCTCGTCGTCGTCCACACGCGCATCGTCGACCGCACGGTGACCGAGCTGCTCGGCGCCGGCGACCTGCTCCAGCCCGTCACGGGCGACGAGGACGACACCGTCCCGAGCGAGGCGGCCTGGCGGGCGCTCCGCCCCAGCCGCTTCGCCCTGCTCGACGCCGACTTCGCCCAGCGGACGCTGCCCTGGCCCCAGCTCGCGCACGCCCTCCTGCGCCGCAGCGAACGCCGGTGCGCCGACCTGCGCGCACTCCGGGCGATCTGCGCCCAGCCGCGGCTGGAGGTGCGGCTCGTGCTGCTCCTGCGCCGCCTGGCCGCCCGCTGGGGCCGGGTCGAGCCCGCGGGGCTGCGGCTCACGCTGCCGCTCACGCACCGCCTGCTGGGCCAGCTGGCGGCGGCCGAACGGCCGTCGATCTCGAACGCGCTCGGCCGGCTGGCGCGGGCCGGGCTCGTGACCGGCAGCGCCGGCGACTGGCACCTGCACGGGACGCTCGACGAGCAGCTCGACCTCCTCATCGAGCACGCATCGCTGCCCGCGCCGGGGCGCGCACCTCCGGCGTACGGCGGCAGGATGGCTTCGGGCACATGAGCCGCGAGCAGCGTCCGGTCAGCGTGCTCTGGATGACGAGCGGCCTCGGCTGCGACGGGGACTCGATCGCGATGACCGCCGCAACCAACCCGAGCCTCGAAGACCTCCTGCGCGGCTGCCTCCCGGGCATGCCGCCGGTGGTGCTCTACAACGCGGTGTTCGCGTTCGAGACGGGCGACGACTTCCTGCGGGCCTTCGACGACGCCGCCCGCGGGGCGCTCGACCCCTTCATCCTCGTGCTCGAGGGCTCGGTCCCGAACGAGGAGATCAACGGCGACGGGCACTGGGCGGCGATGGGGGTCGACGGGTCCACCGGCCAGCCGATCCTGACCTGCGACTGGCTCGACCGGCTGGCGCCGCGGGCCGCGGCCGTGCTCGCGCTCGGCACCTGCGCCGCCTACGGCGGCGTCCCCGCGATGCGCAACAACCCCACCGGCGCCATGGGCCTGCGCGACTATCTGGGGGTCGAGTGGCGCACGCGGCTGGGGCATCCGATCGTGAACCTGCCCGGCTGCCCCGTGCAGCCCGACAACATCACGGAGACGCTCCTGTGCATGGTGCTCCAGCTGGCCGGCCTCGGCCCGCAGCTCGACCTCGACGAGCAGGGCCGGCCGCGGCGGATCTTCGGCCGCACGGTGCACGAGGGCTGCGACCGGGCCGGGTTCGCCGAGCAGGGACAGCTCGCCGAGGCCTACGGCGAGGGCCGCTGCCTGGTGAAGCTCGGCTGCAGCGGCCCCGTCGTCCGCTGCAACGTCCCGGTGCGGGGATGGGTGAACGGCGTCGGCGGCTGCCCCAACGTCGGCGGGATCTGCATGGCCTGCACGATGCCCGGCTTCCCCGACCGCTACATGCCGTTCATGGAGGCCGATCTGGGCGCGCGCCTGTACGCGCGCACCGCCCGGATGGCCCACGGGCCGATCGTCCGCTACCTGCGCGAGCGGCGCATGCGGCGCCGGTTCGACGTCGAGCCGCAGTGGCGCCGGCGGGGGCCGGAGCTCACGACAGGATACCGCAAGACTCAGGGTAAGGTCGAGGGTTAACCTATCGCTGCCTGGACGGATGCAGGTTGACCCGTTACGCTGCTCACGATCGACGATGGATCGGGAGGGGTAGCCGTGTCTGACAACAGCCGGAGGCCAGGACGCGCGGCGGTCGCACTATCCCAACGGGATGACGTTGCTTACCGGCGCCCGTCGTACGGTGACGGGCGCCGATGATCGGGTGGCTGCAGCAGCTCTGGGACACCATGACGGCGGTGTCCGTGCCGCTGCTCGTGCTCGGGCTCGCGTTCCAGACGGCGCAGACGCTGTTCGTCGCGCTCGCGTGGCGCAACATCCTGCGCGCGGCGTACCCCGACGCCGGCGTCAGGTACCGGCCGGTCATGCGCTACTACGCGGGCGGCGTCGGACTGAACGCGATCCTGCCGGCGTCGGCGGGCACGGTGGCGATGCTGGGGTTCTTCCGGAGCAGCATCGCCGGCTCGACGGTGGCGGGCCTGGTCGGGGCGACCGTCGTCGAGAACATCTTCTTCGTCGTTGTCAGCGCCCTCGTGTATGCGTGGCTCTTCCTGGACGCAGCCGGGTCGTTCGACGTCCACTTCGGATGGTTCAGCGCCCACCCGGGCCTGTCCGTCGTGATTATCGGCGGCGGGGCGGTGCTGATCGTGCTCGCGGTCGGAGCGATCTACCGCCGTTTCAAGACGACGTGGGAGAACGCCAAGGAGGGAGGCGCGATCCTGCAGCGGCCGCGGGTCTTCATGATCCAGGTGGTCGGGGTCGAGGCTGTGTCCTATGCCGCGCGGATGGGCGTGAACGCGACGTTCATGTACGCCTTCCATGTCCCGGTGTCCGTGAAGAATGTGTTCCTGATCGTGGCCGCGTCGTCGATCTCCTCCACCGTCGCCCTGCTGCCGGGCGCGGTCGGGGCGCAGACCGGGCTCGCCTCGGTCGTCCTGCACGGCGTCGCGTCGCAGGAGGTGATCACGGCGTACACCGTCGGCCAGGCGCTCCTGACGACGGCCTGGAACGTCGTCTTCGGCCTCGGCGCCCTCGCGCATCAGATCGGCTGGGCGGAGACCCGCAAGCTCGTCCACCGCAAGCGCAAGGGGGACGAGGCGGAGGAGGCGACCGCGGTCGTCGAGGACACCGGAGCCACGCCCGCCCGCGAATGAGCCGCGACTGGAGGGCGATCGGCCGCCGCGCCGTCGGGCCGGTGATCGGGCTCGCGGTCGTCGTGGGGATCTTCGCAGCCGTCATCCCCCGGTTTGCCGACTACCAGGGGGTCTGGCAGGCGATGATCCACCTGAGCGGGCAGGACTGGGCCGTCATCGGGATCTGTACCGTGCTCAACGTGGCCACCGGCGGCCTGCCGTGGATGGCGGCCGTCCCCGACCTCGGCTACCGGCGCTCGATGCTGCTCACCCAGACGTCCGGCCTCATGACGACGGTGCTGCCGATGGGTGAGGCGGTCGGGTTCGCGACCCAGGTCGCGATGCTGCGCCGCTGGCGCTTCCCGCCGGCGGTCGTCACGGCCGGCTTCGTCCTCGTCGCCGTGTGGAACCAGGGCGCGAACATCCTGATCCCGGTCGCCGCGGTCGCCGCCCTCGGCGCCGGCGACACGAGCCCGGCCCTGCTCGTCGTAAGCCTGGTCGCGGTCGTCCTCCTCGTGGTCCTGATCGCCGCCGCGGTGATCACGTTCCGCAGCGAGGCTCAGGCCCACCGCATCGGCGCGCTCGCCGGGCGGGCCGCGTCGCGGGCGCTGGCCGTCGTGCACCGGCCGCCGCGCGCCCGGTGGGGCGAGAAGCTCGCGAGCATGCGCGCGGAGACGATCGGCGTCGTCGCCCGGCACTGGCCCTTCCTGACCACGGCGACGTTCGCGAACCAGCTCACGCTCTTCGGCGTGATGCTCGCCTGCCTGCACGCCACCGGGGTGACCGGGATCTCGTTCTTCGAGGCCCTGGCGGCGTGGTCGTTCGCGCGCCTGGTCGGCTCGATCGCGATCACCCCGGGCGGCCTCGGCCTGCAGGAGCTCGGTCTCACGGGGGCGCTCGCGGCGTTCGGCGGCAACACCGACGCGATCGTCGCGACCGCGCTGCTCTTCCGCGTGATCACCTTCGTGCCGACCGTGGTCGTCGGCTCCGCCTGCGCCATCGTGTGGAGGCGGGAGGAGCGTTCCGGCCGGGCCGGGCCGGGGTCCGCCGAGGATCCGGCGGCGGCGGGCGTTCCCCGGGCCTGAGCCCTCGATCAGCCTCTATCGCCGCGCGTGTTCCCGCATCGCGGTCTCGTGCTCGGTCAGCCAGGCAGCGAGCTGCTCGGCTTCGTCCGCCGTGAGCAGGATGTCCAGCGCCCGCGCCCCGTCGTCGCGGGTGGTTGTGAGACAGGCCCACTTCCCGCGCCGCTCGATTGTCAGAACGGAGTCGTCACGCTCGAACGCGACGCCCACGGGCGAACCTGGCGCCGAAGGGCGCGCAACCCGGTCGCCGTCGATGTCGGCTTTTCCGTCGTGCATGGTTCCCCCCTTGCCCTGGTACGCCCGTCTGCGGCGCAAGCCAGGTCTCCCCGATCGTGAACTATCGCACCGGGTGGCGATTGCCGCAAGCTGACGAATTCTCCGAGTGGGTGAGGAGCATCGAGCGCAAGTGCAGCATCGGCGTACGCCGGCGCCGTGCGGCGGCTTGTCCCGTGTCATCCCAACCGGGCGATCCCGACCGCGACGCCCGGGGCGCAGACTATGGCCACGATCAGCCCGAAGGAGTCGCGGACGCGGGAGGGAGTCGCGCATGGATACGACCACGATCGACATCTACCTCGTCGTCGACGTCTTCCTCCTGCTGCTCATCGGCGTCGGCCCCAAGATCGCGCTGGTCCCGTACCTGGACCTGACCGCGGACATGGATCCCGAGACCCGGGCTCGGGTCACCCGAAGCATGCTGAGGACGGCGGCAGTGGTTGCCGGGATACTCGTCGTCTTCGGCGAGATCCTGCGCAGGCTGCTGCACTTCTCGACCGGTGCGCTCTCCATCGCCGGCGGCATCATCCTCCTCATCATCGCCGTGACGATGATCCGCGGGCCGAGGGAGGGTGAGGAGCCCTCGGTCGGGGAACGAGCGAAGGATCCGATGGAGGTGGCCGTGTTCCCGCTCGCGGTGCCGTATCTGTTGAATCCTGCCGGGATCGTGGCGCTCGTGACCCTCTCCGCCGACGCGGTCTCGCTCGGCATGTTCGCGGTCGTCGTGGGGAACCTGGCGGTGGTGCTCGCCATCGACGCGGCGGTGTTTCGCTGGGCGGGCAAGGTGAGCGATCGGCTGGACGAGTCACGCCTGCTCGTGACCGAGAAGGTGTTCGGGTTCCTCCTCGCGGCGCTCGCGGTCCAGCTGGCCCTCAACGGGCTCGACGACGTCGGCGTCATCACCCTCACGAACCACTGAGCCGGACGCTAACGAGGAACCGTGCCCCGGTAGGGCTGGCACGGCAGGCCGCGTACGCCCAGGCCGCGGACGGCGAACACCAGGCCGTCTCCGCGCTGTGTGACGAGCGCCTCGTCCTCGAGCCCGACGAGGGCGGTGGTGACGAAGAGCGTCATGAGGTCGTGGCCGCCGAACGCGCATGAGGTGGGCCGTCGCACGGGCAGCGGGACCGTTGCCGTGTGTGAGCCATCCGGCGCATACCGGTGCAGCCTGCCGCCGTCCCACAGGGCCACCCAGATCCCGCCCTCGGCGTCCACCGTCAGCCCGTCCGGGACGACGCCCGGCTCGTCCACGCGGACGAGCGTACGACGGTCGTCGGATCGTGCCGGCGGCCGCGTCGAACGCGAACGCGTCGATGCAGCTCGTGCCGCTGTCCGCCAGGTACATCGTCGCACCGTCCGGACTCCACCCGATGCCGTTCGAGATGCCGAGGCCCGTCAGCTGGGTCGTCCAGGTGCCGTCCAGCTCGAGGCGGTAGAGCGCTCCGGCGCCCGGCGACTCGTCATACGCCATGGTGCCCGCCCAGAATCGTCCCGCCGCATCGCACGCCCCGTCGTTCATCCGCACCTCGGCGTGCCCGGCGGCGGGTTGCGCGAGCTGGATGACCGAGCCGTCGCCGGCGACGAACAGGAATCCTCCCCCGGCGGCGAGGACGTACCCGCCTTCCACCGCCGGCGCGACCGCGCCGACATGCCGGTCGACGAGGATCGACTCCACCTGGCCGGGGCCACCGTCCGGCCGCAGCCCGGCGCGATGCAGCCGGCAGCCGAGGATGTCCACCCACAGGAGCTCCTGCCGCTCGGCGTGCCAGCGCGGCCCCTCGCTCAGGACGCCCGGCGTCTCCGACCACTCGACGACGTTCGGCTCGCCGGCGTTATCCACGTTCTTGCTGTGTTCGGAGCTGCTCGTGGTACGACCTGGCGGCGCGGGAGTGGAGACCGAACCGCGCCGAGAGCCGATCGTCGAGGAGCGCCACGGCCGTGGCCTGGAGATCACGGTGGAGCGTCTGGAGCGGGCCGACCGCTTCCAGGGCCAGCGTCCACCAGTCCGCACCGTCGATGCTGACCTCCGTGACCTCGAGCGCGGACCCCGGTGATGCGGCCTCCGCCAGGGCGCGTTCGACCAGCCTCCCGCCGACCAGCGCGAACGACCGGCGCCTGCGAGCCTTCTCGACCCGTGTCCAGGATGCCGCGTCGATCAGCGGCTGGGGGACGCCGGCCAGCGGGAAGCTCCACTTCTCCCAGAGCTCGAGCCGGCCCCGGGTGCCGCCCGGGAGCGACAGCCGGCCGGGGCTGTGGCGGAACGCCTTCACGTCCAGCTGGACGCCGCCGCGGATCTTCACGCTGACGTCGGGGAGCACCGGATCGGCCAGGTAGGAGTCCTCGCGGATTTCGATCCCCTCTTCGAACGGCTCCAACCGCTCCGCCAACGTGGTCGGCAGCCGGCCGGGATGGATCCACCGCACCTCGAGCGAGACCACGCCGCCACCCGCGTCGTCCGGAGCGCCATGCGGCTCTCCGCCGCGTGCCCGGCGCCCGGCAGTCACGCCTTGCCGCCCCTCCGCCCGCCCGCTCGGATGCGATGGTTGGTCATCACGCTCGTCCACAGGACACTGTCGCATTCCCACCTGCCGTCGAGCCACCCACAACGGATGAACCGCGCCACACGGCCGTTACGCGCGAACGGAGCGGGGCCCCATCTACCGACGCCCCCGAAGGGCCGCGGTCAGCGCCGGGACGACCTGGCGTGGCCCGTGCAGTGCGAGCGCGGCGGGGGACGCGCCACGTGCATGGATGGGGAGGCGGATGCGCAGGGCGGCCGGGTGCGACTCGAACACGAGTGGCGGCTGGAGCGACGTCGCCTCGCCGTCGATCCCGATCTCGACCGGGCTGCCGGAGTCGATCTGGAACCGGGGGGTGTCCCACTCCGACCACCCCGAGAACTTCCGGATCCTCCCGACCGCCTCGAGCCTGGTGAACTCGACTGCCTCGCGGGCATTCGCGATCCGGGCGGTCGCGATCCCGAGCGTGCCGGTGTCCAGGCGCGGCCTGGTGCCGGCACCGTCGAGGTGGTCGAGCTCGTAGGGGTCGTTCGACACGAGGATCATGTGGGCGGTGAGCACCTCCGCCCCGTCGGGGCCGGTGAAGCGCAGATCGAACGGCTCAGCTCCGCTACCGAGCATGTCCGGCAGCATCGCGGCGGCCGTCTTCAGCTTCGCGTCCCGGTACTCGGCTGACTGGACGATCTTTGCGTAGATCCCCATCGACGCGTTGTTGACGAAGACGTGGCCGTTCACCGTCGCCAGGTCGATGCGCCGCTCGACCGCCTCCCCGAACGCGTCCAGCGCTCCCACCACGTCATCACGGTCGAGGCCGAGGTCGAGCGCGAAGTGGTTGCGCGTCCCCGCCGGGATACACACGTGGGCGACGTCGTGCTGGGATACCGCCGACGCCACCAGCGCCTGCGAGCCGTCGCCACCGGCCATGCCGATCACATCGGCGCCACGCCCGATCGCGTCCACGGCCAGCTGAAGCAGATCGTCGCCGCGCTTGAGCACGACCGGCTCGATGCCACGCTTGCGGCATTCCTCCACCAGGTTGAACCTCTCGACCTTGCCGCCACCCGACCACGGGTTCATGATCAACACCGGGCGCCGCGGCCGATCGCTGAGGGCCGCTGCTGTCCCCGATCCGCCCGTGGATGACTCCGGAGGGCTCTCGAGGGCGTACCCGGCCGCCACGATCGAGACCGCCACCAGCACCAGCGACAGCTCCAGCGCCAGACCGTTCTGGAACGAGGTCAGGAGCAGCACGATCACCGCCACCACTGCTGCGGCAGCCAGGAGCCCACCGGCGGCGCGGGCGGTCCCGCGGCTCGCGATCACATACCACCCACCCACCACCGCGGCGACCAGCGCCGCGGCCGCAACCACCACCCGCCCCACCGAGCCCTGCGACACCGCCACCACACCGGACACGACCGCCAGCGCAAGCGCCAGCAACGCCAGCCCCGCGACCACGCGGCGCCTCATGTCAGGCCGGCCGGTCACGGAGAGAGCCCGGATGACTCGTGGTGGTCAGATGCCAAGGTCAGGATTCGCCCAGTGTAACGGCGGGGCGATGTGCCGCAAACGCGCCCGCGCCCCTGGTGGGAATCACCTGATCCGCATGACGGCGGGCCGGTCGTGACCCGGTACCTTTGCGCGATGCTGCCATCTGATCACCGACCGCCTTCGGGTGGAACGGTGTTGAGCAATGAAGGAGGAGTGGGATGACTACAGCGAAGGCCGGTACGAGCCGTGCCCGCACGACGAAGGCACGGAAGACGACGGCGCCCCGCCGGGCGCGGGCGGCGTCGCCGCGGGTGGTGCCCCATCTGAGCGTGGCGGAGCGGGTGGCGCGGGGCCGTGCGGCGCGAGCCGAGGTGCCGCGCTCCAGCCACGCCGACTACGCGCCGGCCGCACGTCGTGCGGATCCCGTCGCCCTCCTGGAGTCGCAGGCCAAGACGCGGGTGCCGGAGCTGGTGCCGATCCGCTACGGCCGGATGCTGGTGTCGCCGTTCACGTTCTACCGTGGTGCGGCGCTGCTGATGGCGGCGGATCTGGCGGCGAGCCCGAATTCCGGGCTGCATACCCAGCTGTGCGGGGATGCGCACCTGTCGAACTTCGGGCTGTTCGCCTCGCCGGACCGGCGGTTGGTGTTCGACCTGAACGACTTCGACGAGACGCTTCCGGGGCCGTGGGAGTGGGACGTGAAGCGCCTGGCCGTGAGCTTCGAGGTGGCCGGACGCGAGAACGGCTTCTCGCGGAAGCAGCGTCGGGCGATCGTGCAGGAGACGGTGGCCGGCTATCGCCGGGCGATGGCCCAGTTCGCCGGCCTGGGGGCGTTGGACGTGTGGTACGCCCGGCTCGAGGTCGACGAGTTCATGGCCCAGCTGCGAAGCCAGCTGAAGAAGCGGGCGACCAAGAAGGTCGAAAAGACGGTCGCGAAGGCGCGCACGCGCGACAGCATGACCAGCTTCTCCAAGCTCACCCGGATGGTCGACGGTGAGCCGCAGATCGTCTCCGATACGCCGCTCATCGATCGGATCTCCGACCTGGCCAGCGGCCGCGAAGCGACCGCCATCGCGAACGAGCTGCACGAGCTGCTGCGCCGGTACCGGGAGACGCTGCAGACCGACCGCCGCATCCTGCTGGAGGAGTATCGACTGGTCGACATGGCCCGCAAGGTCGTCGGCGTCGGCAGCGTCGGCACCCGCGCCTGGATCGTGCTGATGCTCGGCCGGGACGACCAGGACCCGCTCTTCCTGCAGTTCAAGGAGGCGCAATCCTCCGTGCTCGAGGGCTACACCGCCAAGAGCCAGTACAAGAACCATGGCGAACGCGTGATCGCCGGTCAGCACCTGATGCAGGCAAGCAGCGACATCTTCCTCGGGTGGCTCCACATCGAGAGCGGCATGGACGGCCGGGAACGCGACTTCTACGGTCGCCAGCTGAAGGACTGGAAGGGCTCGTTCGAGACCGAGGGAGCAGTCCCCAGTGGCGTAACGATCTATGGCCAGACGTGCGGGTGGACGCTTGCCCGCGCCCACGCCCGCTCCGGGGACCGCATCGCCATCGCCTCCTACCTCGGCAACAGCGACACCTTCGACCGCGCGATCGCAGACTTCTCGGAAGCCTACGCCGACCAGAACCAGCTGGACTACGACGCGCTCAAGCAGGCGGTCGACAACGGGAGGATCACGGCGCTGACCGGACTGTGATCGCCAACCCCGGAGCGCGAAACTAGGTCGCTGTCCGTGTGGCGCCGCGGACGACCCAGCCGACGACGATGGTCGCGATCGACAGTACGATCGCCGCCAAGATCGTGTCCCAGAAGAAGGTCTGGATGGTCAGGTCGTCCGTGAGCGCGTCGGTGAGCGCGAGCAGGAGCGCGTTCACCAGGATCAGCACGAGGCCGAACGAGAGGATGATGAACGGCAGCGAGATCAGGCGCAGGATCGGGCCGATGAACGCGTTGATGACGCCGAACAGGGCCGAGATCCACAGGTAGCCGACGATCCCGCCCGACACCGACACGCCGTCCACCAGCCACGCGGTCACGGCGAACGCGAGGGCGAGCACGACCCAGGACACCAGGAACATCCTCAGCATGCGGCGACGCTCCCTTTAGGACGGGGCCGAATCGGAGGACGGGCCTGATTCGTGCTCGAGCCCGCCGCGTGCGGCGGCCAGTCCGCCCTCGTCGCCGCCCCGGCCCCGCAGCACGTACGCGAATCCGACTGCGATCGCTGCGCCCGCGAACGGCCCGACCAGATACACCCAGTAGCTCGAGAAGTCGCCGAGGGCGAGATCGGGTCCGAACGAGCGCGCCGGGTTCATCGACGCGCCGCTGATCGGGCTCGACCACAGGCCGGCGAGGATGATGTACCCGCCGACGGCCACGGCTGCCAGCGGGCCCACGTTCTGCGCCCTCGACGCCGTGCCGAGGATCGTGCTGACGAGGCCGACGGTGAGCACGAGCTCGATCAGCATCGCCTGCCAGTCATGGATGCCCGGGCCGGGGAGCGTCGCCCCCAGTTCGCCGACGCGGCCGAAGACCGCCCGCAGGAACAGGCAGGCGAGCGACGCAGCGATGAGCTGGACGACGATGTAGCCGGGCACCCGCTTCAGAGGGAAGTCCCCCCGCAGCCAGAACGCGAACGTCACCGCCGGGTTCAGGTGCGCGCCCGAGATCGCGCCCATGAACAGGATGATCGCGAGCACCATCAGGCCCGGCCCGGTCACCGCGGCCGTGCGGCTGATCGCGCCGTGCGACTCCGCGTTCACGACCGCGCCGCCGGCGCCGACCAGCACGAGGAAGAACGTCCCCAGGAGCTCCGAGAACAGCCGGCGCCACTCGAGCGAGGGGTCGTCGAACTCCTGCGTCCCGGGGTATTCGAGCGCGAGCAGCGCCGCGCGGGCCGAGTGAACGGGGTTGGTGTGGAGCTCTGAGGCCATCGCTGGCACGGGAGAGTCGTGCCCGCCCGGCGCGCGAACATCGCCCACATCGTATGAAACGGCCGCCTCAACCCATACGATGAGCACGATGAGCAACCGCCCCCTCCCCACCGGCGACGAAGCGCTGGCGCTCGAGCTGGCGCACCTGTTCGTGAGCGCGCCGATGCGCCTCGAGACGCCGCGGCGCACCGAGCACGGGATGCCGCCGCTGCGCGTCCTGATCGGCGGCGTGTCGATCGACAACCGCGGCTGGCTCTACGCGTGGGTGGCCTACGTGCCCTCGCCCGACGACGTGCCGAGCCTGTCGGTGTGGCCGGTGGCGCAGACGGGCGGCGTCCCGTTCTCGGCCGTGCTGTCGGCGACGTCGGAGGTCGAGGTGGTGGGGCGCGTCGACACGCCGGCGCGCGCGGTCGCCCGCCTCACGCACCACCTTTCGTCGGTCGCACGGGCACGCGTCGACCCGGACGTCGAGTATCTCGACCGCGCGGTGGCCGCCTACCGGGCCGAGCTGCGCCGCCGGCGCGACCAGGCCGCCGCCTGGGAACGCGGCGGCGGCGCGTCCTGAGCACGGCCGCCGCGCGAGATCCGGGCGCCTTCGCGTAGGCTGAGCGGCGACCCGCAGGTGACGACCGCTCCCACAGCCGTCGAGGCCGCGCCGCTGGACCGCCGCCGCTGGATCCTCGTCGCGACCATCATCGGGTCGTCGATGACGTTCGTCGACGGCACCGTGGTGAACATCGCGCTGCCGACGATCGGGCGCGACCTGAATGCGGGCCTCTCGGCGCAGCAGTGGGTGATGCTGTCGTACTCGCTCGCCGTCGCGTCGCTCTACATCGTGTCGGGCGCGCTCGGCGACCGCTACGGGCGCTGGTCGCTCTTCGTCGCCGGCGTGGCCGGGTTCGCGACGGCGTCGGCGCTCGCCGGCCTGGCCCCGAACACGTGGACGCTCGTGGCCGCCCGCGTGCTGCAGGGGGTGACCGGGGCGCTCCTGACGACGAACAGCCTCGCCCTCCTGCGCGCGACCTACGCCGAGGACAGCGGCCGCGCCGTGGGCCAGTGGACGGCGTGGAGCGGGATCGGGACGATGATCGGCCCGCCGATCGGCGGCCTCCTGGTCGAGTACGCGTCGTGGCGGTGGATCTTCTTCATCAACCTGCCCGGCGCCGCCCTCGCCCTGGTGATGGCGTTCGCCGGCCGCGGCCTCGACGTGCCCCCCGCCGAGCGCCGGCCCATCCAGTGGTCGGGCGCGGCAGCAATCGCCATCACGTTCGGCTCGCTCACGTTCGGGCTGATCGAGGGCGCGCAGGCGGGGTTCGGGGAGGTGTGGCCCGCCTTCGTGGTCGCGCTGGCCGGGCTCGCGCTGCTCGTCAGGGTCGAACGCCGGTCGGCGACACCGCTCCTGCCGACCGAGCTCCTGCGCGAGCGCGTGTTCGTCGTCGCGAACGTCTACACGCTGCTCGTCTATGCGGCCCTGGGCGGCACGACGTTCTACCTCGCCCTCTACCTGCAGTCCGCCGCGGTGGGCTACTCGCCGGCGCGGGCGTCGCTCATCTTCCTGCCGATCAGCATCGTCATGTTCGTGCTCGCGCCCCGCTTCGGCCGCCTGGCCGACCGCGACGGGCCGCGGCGCTACCTCATGCTCGCGCCGATCGTGATGGCCGTCGGGTTCCTGCTGCTCACGTTCGTCCGGAGCACGAACCCGCTCGTCCCGCTCCCGGGCGTGATCGTGATGGCGGTCGGCCTGGCGATGCTGGTCGCACCGATCACGTCGACGGCCCTGCGGGCCGCGCCCGACCGCTTCGCCGGCCTCGCCGCCGGGGTGAACACGACGGTGTCGCGGCTGGGCGGGCTGATCGCGACGCCCCTCGTCGGCGTCGTCATCACGCTCGTGTTCGCGAGTGCGGCACCGCACCCGGATGCCGGGCCGTTCGCGGCCCACGCCGTGCTCCCCGACCAGCGCGATGCCACGGCGATGGCGTTCCGCGCCGGTATCGGCGTGGCCGTCGCGCTGTGCGCCGCCGGCGCCGTGCTGGCCGCGCGCGGCCTGCGCTCAGACGACCGCTGAGCGGGCGATCTCCGCCGCCTCGAACCGCAGCTCCCGGAGGGCGCCGGTGATCGGATTGCGGAAGCCGGTGAAGTGCAGGCCGGGGGCGGCGGGATGGACGGCGCCGCCGTGGTGCATCGGGAGGCCGTCGGGCGCGAGGACGCCCAGATGGCCGACCAGCGGGACGAGCGCCGGGCGGTAGCCCGTGGCGGCGACGATCGCGTCGGGCCGCAGGCGCCGACCGCCGCCGAGCACGACCTCGTCGCCGTCGATCGCCTCGACGGCCGGCACCACCGCGATCGCGCCGGAGCGGACGGCGCGGGCGAACCCGTGGTCGAGGATGGGCAGGACGCTGCGGCGGGCGTGGCGCGTGAAGACGCCCTCGCCCTGCGGCCCGAGCCCCTGCGCCGAGAGGTCGCCGATGAACAGCCGTCGCTCGATCCCCGCGATCGCGTCCGCCAGCCGCCGCGGCGCCCGCGCGAGCGGGATCGCGGCGACCTGGGCCGGCAGCCCCAGCGCCTGCCGCGGCACCAGGCCCGGCGCCGACCGCACCGACAGCCACACCTCGCGTGCGCCGCCGCGGGCCAGGTCGAGGGCGATGTCCGAGCCGGAGTTGCCGGCGCCGACGACCAGCACCGACTTCCCTCGGTACGGCACCGGGTCGCGGTAGCCGCTCGAGTGTACGACGCGGTCGCCGAGGCCGTCACCGGCGGCCCAGTCGGGAATGACGGGCCGGCGGTTGTATCCCGTCGCGATCACCACCGCCGATGCGGCGATCGGCTCCGAGCCGGTCGCGAGCACGAAACCGGCGCCGTCGACTTCCACCCGCCGCACCTCGGTCGCTGTCACGACCTCGAGCCGCTCGGAGGCGGCGTAGCGCTCGAGATAGGCGAGGAAGTCCGCCCCGGCCACCCAGCGTCCGTACGACCGCGGCAGCGCCGCGCCGGGCAGGCCCGAGAGCGCGCGCACCGTGTGCAGGCGCAGGGAGCGGTAGTGGCCCCGCCAGCTCGCGCCGACATGGTCGCCGCGCTCGAGCACGACCACGTCGACGCCGGCCCTGCGCAGCATGGCCGCGGCTGCCAGCCCGGCTGGCCCGCTCCCACGACGACGGTCGGCGCGCTCGGCATCGGCCGGTATCCTCGCAGCGGCGTGGGATCAATCGTCTAGCGTCCGTTCCACCGGAGCGTCGTACGAGGAGGACGAGATGAGCGCAACCGACACCCGCGCCAGGGACTGCCGCCACCTGATCGGCGGGAAGTGGGTGGATTCCGCCGAGGGCGGCACCTTCGACGATCTCGATCCGTACACGGGCGACGTGGTCGCGAGCGTCGCGGCCGGCGGCCGCGAGGACGCCCGGCGGGCGATCGAGGCCGCCGACGCCGCGTTCGCCGAGTGGTCGCAGGCCGGCCCCGGTCAGCGCCAGGCCGTCTTCCTGAAGGCCGCGGACATCCTCGAGTCGCGCCGCGACGAGGTCGTCGAGTGGCTGGCCAGGGAGACGGGCTGCAGCTTCGGCTTCGGCATGTTCCAGATGGGCTTCGTGCCCGGGCTCTTCCGCCAGGCGGCCGGGGCCGCGTACGCGCCGCTCGGCCAGGTGCTCCCGTCCGACCTCCCCGGCGCGTTCGCGATGGGCGTCCGCCGCCCGGTCGGCGTCGTCGGCGCGATCTCGCCGTGGAACGCGGCCCTGATCCTGTCCGCCCGCGCGCTCGCCGCACCGATCGTGTTCGGCAACACCGTCGTGCTGTCCCCGTCCGAGGAGTCGCCGTACGTCGGCGGCCTGCTCTGGGGCGAGATCTTCGCCGAGGCCGGCCTGCCCGACGGCGTGCTCAACATCGTCACGCACGACCGCGCCGGCGCGCCCGCCGTGGGCTCAGAGCTCGTCGAGAACCCGCGCGTGCGCCGGATCAACTTCACCGGCTCGACGGCGACCGGCCGCAAGCTGGCCGAGGCCGCCGGCCGCCACCTGAAGCGGGTCGTGCTCGAGCTCGGCGGCCAGAACCCGCTCATCGTGCTCGCCGACGCCGACCTCGAGTACGCCGTCAACGCGGCGACGTTCGGCGCCTACCTGCACCAGGGCCAGATCTGCATGTCGGCCCGCCGGATCATCGTCGAGCAGCCGATCGCCGAGCGGTTCACCGCCGCGCTGACCGAGAAGGTCGCGGGCCTCGGGGTCGGCGACCCGCGCGAGCCGACCACGATCATCGGCCCGCTGATCAACGCGGCCGCGCTCGAGACGGTCAGCCGCCGCGTCGACGAGGTCGTGAAGGCCGGGGCGAAGGTGCTCGCGGGCGGAAGCGCCGAGGGGGCCTGCTACCGGGCGACGCTGCTGGCCGAGGTGCCGCGCGACAGCGAGTTCGCGCAGGTCGAGACGTTCGGGCCGGTGGCCGCTATCGAGGTGGTCGAGAGCGCCGACGAGGCGGTCGCGGCCGCCAACGCGACCAGCTACGGGCTCGCCTCCGGCGTGATCACGACCGACCCGGACAGGGGCCTCGCGATCGCCGGCAGGCTGCAGGCGGGGATCGTCCACGTGAACGACCAGCCCGTCCACGACGAGCCCCAGATGCCGTTCGGCGGCACGAAGGACAGCGGCTGGGGCCGGTTCGGCGGCACGTTCGCGATGGACGAGTTCACCGAGATGCAGTGGGTGACCGTCCAGAGCGGCACCCGGCCGTTCCCGTTCTAGGCATGGCCGCGATCGTGACTCTCGAGGAGGGCATCGCCGAGCTGGTCTCGGACGGCGACACCGTCGCGCTCGAGGGCTTCACCCACCTCATCCCGCACGCGGCCGGCCACGAGCTGATCCGCCAGGGCCGGCGCGGCCTGACGCTGATCAGGCTCACGCCCGACGTGATCTACGACCAGCTGATCGGCGCCGGCTGCGCCTCGAAGCTCGTGTTCTCGTGGGGCGGGAACCCGGGGGTGGGGTCGCTGCACCGGCTGCGCGAGGCGGTCGAGCACGGCTGGCCCGAGCCGCTCGAGCTGGAGGAGCACTCCCACGCCGGCATGGCCGCGGCCTACGCCGCCGGGGCGGCGAACCTCCCGTTCGCGGTCCTGCGCGGATATGCGGGCACCGACCTCCCCGGGCACACGACGGTGCGCTGGGTCGACTGCCCGTTCACCGGCGAGCGGCTGGCGGCGGTGCGGGCCCTGCGGCCCGACGTCGGCATCGTCCACGCCCAGCGCGCCGACCGCCGGGGCAACGTGCAGCTGTGGGGCATCAGCGGCGTGCAGAAGGAGGCGGTGCTGGCCTCGGCCCGGTCGCTCGTCACGGTGGAGGAGATCGTGGACGAGCTCGAGCCCGTGCCCGGCGCGATCATCCTGCCGGGCTGGGTGGTGACCGCCGTCGCGGCCGCGCCGGGGGGCGCGCACCCGTCCTACGTCCACGGCTACTACGAGCGCGACAACGCCTTCTACGTGCGCTGGGACGGGATCAGCCGCGACCGCGACGCCTTCGCCGGCTGGATCCGCGAGCACGTGCTGGAGGCGGCCGGATGAGCCACACGAGCGAGGAGATGATGGCCGTCGCGGCCGCCCGCCGGCTGCGCGACGGCACCGTCTGCTTCGTCGGCATCGGCCTTCCCAGCAAGGCCGCGAACCTGGCCCGGGCCACCCACGCGCCCGGGTGCGTGCTGATCTACGAGAGCGGCACGATCGGGGCGAAGCCGCTCAACCTGCCGCTGTCGATCGGCGACGGCGAGCTGGCCGAGACCGCCGACGCGGTGGTCGGCGTGCCCGAGATCTTCGCGTACTGGCTGCAGGCCGGCCGGATCGACGTCGGCTTCCTCGGCGCCGCCCAGATCGACCGCCACGGCAACCTGAACAGCACGGTGATCGGCGACTACGACCATCCCAGGGTGCGGCTGCCGGGCGGCGGCGGCGCGCCCGAGATCGCGACGTCGTGCAAGGAGACGCTCGTGATCCTGAAGCAGTCGCCGCGCACGTTCGTCGAGCGGCTCGACTTCCGCACGTCGGTCGGCTTCGGCGACGGCCCCGGGTCGCGCGAGCAGCTCGGCCTGCCCGGCCGCGGGGTGACCGCGGTCATCACCGACCTGGGCGAGCTCGAGCCGGATCCGGAGACCTTCGAGCTCACCCTGGCCCGGATCCACCCGGGGGTCACGGTCGAGCAGGCGGTGGCGGCGACGGGCTGGCCGCTGCGCGTGCGCGAGGACGTCGGCGTGAGCACCGCGCCGGGCGAGCGCGAGCTCGAGGCGCTGCGGGCGCTGCGGACCGCCGACGAGCGGGAGCCGGCGGGGTGAGCGGCCCGGCGATCGAACGCGTCGCGGACGGCGGCTACGGCACCGTGCACCCGCCCTATCTGCACCCGGACTACCGCTCGACCCGGCTGCGCGCGCCCGACCGGCCGCTGATCCTCCTGCCCGAGCCGATGCACGACCCGACCGGCCCCGTCTACGGCGACGGCCCCCTGGCGGAGTCCGACTCCGACCTCACCCGCCAGCACGACGGCGAGCCGCTCGGGGAGCGCATCATCGTCACGGGCACGGTGCGCGACGGCGGCGGGCGGCCGGTGCCGGGCACGCTGATCGAGATCTGGCAGGCGAACGCCGCCGGCCGCTACATCCACCAGCGCGACCAGCATCCGGCGCCGCTCGACCCCAACTTCACGGGCGCGGGCCGCGTGCTGACCGACTCCGAGGGCCGCTATCGCTTCATCACGGTCAGGCCGGGCGCCTACCCGTGGCGCAACCACCGGAACGCCTGGCGGCCCGCCCACATCCACCTCTCGATCTTCGGCCGCGCGTTCACCGAGCGGCTCGTGACGCAGATGTACTTCCCCGGCGATCCGCTGTTCTCCGCCGACCCGATCTTCCAGTCCGTCCGCGACCCGGCGGCGCGGGAGCGGCTGATCTCGCGCTTCGACTGGGAGACGACGACCGAGGAGTGGGCGCTCGGCTTCCGCTTCGACATCGTCCTCGGCGGCCGCGCCGCGACCCCGTTCGAGGCCGAGTAGATGACGGCGGCAGGGGCGACGCCCTCGCAGACCGTCGGGCCGTTCTTCGCGTTCGGGCTCTGCGTCCGCCCGCAGCACGAGCTGGTCGACCCGGGCCGCGCCGATGCCGTGCGCATCACGGGCCGGGTGCTCGACGGCGCCGGCGAGCCCGTGTTCGACGCGATGGTCGAGATCTGGCAGGCCGACGAGGAGGGCGGGAATCGCGACGGCTTCGGCTGGGGGCGGTGCGGCACCGACGCCGACGGCCGCTACCGTTTCGTCACCGTCAAACCGGGCGGGGAGGGAGCGCCGTTCCTGACCGTGCTCCTCTTCGCCCGCGGCCTCCTGAAGCCCCTCATGACCCGGATCTACTTCCCCGGCGAGCCCGCCAACGACGCCGACCCGCTGCTGGCGGCGCTCGCCGACGCCGAGCGGGCCGGGCTCACCGCCGCCGCCGCCGGGGGCGAGCTGCGCTTCGACATCCACCTCCAGGGCGAGCGGCAGACGACGTTCCTCGCCCTTTGACGACGTTCGCGCCCCTGTTCGTGCCGGACGAGATCGCGGCCGCGGTGTCCGACCGGGCCTGGCTCGCCGCCATGCTCGATGCCGAGCGGGCGCTCGTGAACGCCGAGGCGATGGCGGGGGTCGTCCCGGCCCACCTGGCCGGGCGGATCGCCGACCGGTGCTCGGCCGGCCTCTACGACATCGACGACCTCTGCCGCGCCGGGCGCTCGGCGGGGAACCCGGTCGAGCCGCTCGTGCGGGCGATCCGGGCCGGGCTCGGCCCCGAGGAGGCCGGGTTCGTGCACTGGGGCGCGACCAGCCAGGACATCCTCGACAGCGCCGCGATGCTCGTGGCCAGGCGCGCGCTCGCGCCGACGGCCGCCTGGCTGGGCGAGGCCCGCGACCTCTGCGCCGCGCTCGCGCGGACGCACCGGGGCACGCCGATCGCGGGCCGGACGCTGCTCCAGCAGGCCGCGCCGACGACGTTCGGCCTGAAGGCGGCGGGGTGGCTCATGGGTCTGCGCGAGGCGGGGGCGCTCGTGGACGCGGTCGCCGCCCGGCGCCTGCGGGCGCAGCTCGGCGGCGCCGTCGGCTCCCTGGCGGTGCTGGGCGAGCGCGGCCCCGAGGTGGCGCGCCTCTACGCCCGCGAGCTCGACCTGGCCGAGCCGCTCGCACCCTGGCACGCCGACCGCATCGGCCTGATCGAGCTCGGCGCCGCCCTCGCCGCCGTCGCCGCGGCGTGCGCGAAGATCTCGGCCGACGTGGTCCTGCTCGCCCAGACGGAGGTGGCCGAGGTGCGCGAGGGCGCGGGCGGCGCCTCCTCGACCATGCCGCAGAAGCGCAACCCCGCGGTCTCGACGCGGACGCTCGCCTGTGCCGCGACGGCCCGGCGCCACGCCTGCGCGCTCGTCGCCGCCGAGCCGCACGAGCACGAGCGGGCGGCGGGGGCGTGGCACGCCGAGTGGGACGCGCTCACCGGGGCGCTCGAGGGCGCGGGCGGCGCCGCGGCGGGGGCCCGCGAGCTGCTGGCGGGGCTGGAGGTCGACCCCGCCCGCATGCGCCGCAACCTCGACCTGACCCGCGGCCTCGTGATGGCCGAGCGGGTCGCCTACACCGCGGCCGCGCGCATCGGGCTGGTCGAGGCCCAGCGGCTCGTGGCGGAGGCGGCCGGGCGGACGGCCGCGGAGGACGTGACGTTCCGGCAGGCGCTCGCCGAGTCGGCGGGGCTGGGCCTGCGCCCGGACGAGATCGACGCCGCGCTCGACCCGGCGGCAGGGCTGGAATCGGCGGCGGCGCTGGTCGACCGCGTGCTCGACGGAGGGGAGAGCGGATGACGGACGACCGGTACGAGCGCGGGATGGCCGTGCGCCGTGAGGTGCTCGGCGACGCCCACGTGGATGCGGCCATCGCGAGCGGTTCGGCGCTCTCGGCCGACTTCCAGGAGCTGATCACCCGTTACGCGTGGGGCGACGTGTGGGCGCGGCCGGGGCTCGACCGGCGCACGCGCAGCTGCATCACCCTGACGGCGCTCGTCGCCGGCGGCCACGACCACGAGCTCGCCCTGCACCTGCGCGCGGCCCGGCGCAACGGCCTGACGTGGGACGAGATCAAGGAGGTGCTCATGCACGCGGCGGTCTACTGCGGCGTGCCCGCGGCGAACTCCGCGTTCGCGGTCGCCCGGCGCGTGCAGGAGGAGGAGGGCGGCGGATGAGCCGGGCGGTGATCATCTCGGCGGTGCGCACGCCGATCGGCCGCTACGGCGGCGCGCTCGCCGGCGTCCGTCCCGACGACCTCGCCGCGATCGCGGTCGCCGCGGCCGCGCGGCGGGCCGGCGTCGATCCGGTCGACGTCGACGACGTCTACCTGGGCTGCGCCAACCAGGCCGGCGAGGACAACCGCGACGTCGCCCGCATGGCCGTCCTGCTCGCCGGCTTCCCCCAGTCGGTGCCCGGCGTGACGCTGAACCGGCTGTGCGCCTCCGGGCTCTCGGCGATCGTCTCGGCCTGTCATGCCGTGATCGCCGGCGACGCCGACCTGGCCGTCGCCGGCGGGGTCGAGTCGATGACGCGGGCGCCGCTCTCGATGCCGAAGCCGGGACGGGCGTTCGAACGCGGCCATCGCACGGTCTACGACACGACGCTCGGGTGGCGCTACCCCAACCCGCGCCTGGAGGCGATGTTCCCGCTCGAGAGCATGGGCGAGACCGGCGAGAACGTGGCCGAGCGATGGGGCGTCTCGCGCGCCGACCAGGACGCCTTCGCGCTGCGCTCGCAGGAGCGGTGGGCGGCGGCGCAGGCGGCCGGCCGCTTCGCCGACGAGCTCGTGGCCGTCGGCGACGTCGACCGCGACGAGCACCCGCGGCCGGACACGACGCTCGAGGGCCTCGCGGCGCTCAGGCCCGCGTTCCGGGCCGGCGGGAGCGTCACCGCGGGGAACTCGAGCGGCATGAACGACGGCGCGGCGGCGGTCGTCATCGCCAGCGAGGAGCGGGCCGCCGCCCTCGGCGCGGAGCCGCTGGCGACGTTCCGCGGCAGCGCGTCCGCCGGCGTCGATCCGCGGGTGATGGGCATCGGCCCGATCCCGGCCGTGCGCAGGCTGCTCGAGCGCACGGGCGTGGCGGTGGCCGACATCGACCTCGTCGAGCTGAACGAGGCGTTCGCCTCGCAGAGCGTCGCCGTCGTCCGCGAGCTCGGGCTCGATCCCGACCGCGTGAACGTGAACGGCGGCGCGATCGCCCTGGGGCACCCGCTCGGGATGAGCGGTGCCCGGCTGGTGGTCTCGCTCGTGCACGAGCTGCGCCGCCGCGGCGGCCGCTACGGGCTCGCCACGCTGTGCGTCGGCGTGGGCCAGGGCCAGGCGGCGCTGTTCGAGAGGCCGGGGTGAGCGCCGAGACGACCCAGGTGGGGATCGTGGGAGCGGGGCCGGCGGGGCTCACCCTGGCCCAGCTCCTCCGGCGCAGGGGGATCGAATCGGTCGTGCTCGAGAGCCGCAGCCGCGAGTACTGCGAGCAGCGCATCCGCGCGGGCGTGCTCGAGCAGGGCGCCGTCGACCTGCTGCGCGCGATCGGCGCCGGCGAGCGGATGGACCGCGAGGGCATCGTCCACCACGGCGTCTCGCTCCAGTTCGGCGGCGAGCGCCACCGCATCCCGCTGTCCGAGCTGACGGGCGGCGCGGCGATCGTGATCTACGGCCAGACGGAGGTCGTGAAGGATCTGATCCGGCTGCGGGTCGACGCCGGCGACCCGCTGCTCTTCGAGGCCGGGGACGTGGCCCTCGCCGACATCGACGCCGACCGCCCCGGCATCACGTTCCGCCACGACGGCCGCGAGCGGGAGCTGCGCTGCGACCTCGTCGCCGGCTGCGACGGCTTCCACGGCGTGTCGCGGGCGTCGATCCCGGCGGGGGTGCTGCGGGTCAGCGAGCGCGACTACCCCTTCGGCTGGCTCGGGATCCTCGCCGACGTCGCTCCGTCGAGCGACGAGCTCGTCTACGCCCATCACGAGCGCGGGTTCGCCCTGCTGAGCCTGCGCTCCCCGACGCTCAGCCGCCTGTACGTGCAGGTGGCGCACGACGAGGACATCGGCGAGTGGCCCGACGAGCGCATCTGGGCCGAGCTCCAGACCCGGCTCGGCGTCCCCGGCTGGACGCTGGCCGAGGGGCCGATCCTGGAGAAGGGCGTCACCGGGATGCGCAGCTTCGTGGCCGCGCCGATGCAGTTCGGGCGCCTGTACCTGGCCGGCGACGCGGCGCACATCGTGCCTCCGACGGGCGCGAAGGGGCTGAACCTGGCGATCGCCGACGTCGAGCTGCTCGGCGAGGCGATCGCGACCTGGTACGAGACCGGCGACCGCTCGGGCCTCGACGGGTACACGGACGCCTGCCTGCGGCGGGTGTGGCGGGCCGAGCACTTCTCGTGGTGGATGACGTCGATGCTGCACCGCCTGCCCGGCGGACGACCCCTTCGACCACGAGCTCCAGCTGGCGCAGCTGCGCTACGTCGTCTCGTCGCCGGCGGCCGCGACGACGCTGGCCGAGAACTACGTCGGCATCGCCGGGCGGCGCATCGGCTGATGGCGCTGCGAAACCGCGTCACGCCGCTGGGGGAGCTGGTCCCGGCGCCCGCGCGCGGCCTCGTCTACGGCAACCGCGGCTGCCTGCACGACGCCCACGGGAACATCCGCCGCCGCTACGCCGTCCGCCGCTGGATCGCCTGCCGGCTGGAGTTCCAGGGCTGGCAGCGCGGCCCGATGATGCAGCCGGGGAGGTTCACCGAGCTCTTCTTCCTCGACGAGGCCACCGCCTTCGCCGCCGGCCACCGCCCGTGCGCGCTCTGCCGGCGCGAGGACTACGACCGCTTCGGCGCGATCTGGTCCGGCCTGCACGGCGGCGAGGCCGGCGCCGACGCGATCGATCTCCGTCTGCATGCCGAGCGCGTCGACCCGGACACCCGCGGGCACCGCATGCACGCCGCCCCGTTCGCCTCGCTGCCCGACGCCGCGTTCGTCCTCGTCGAGGGCGATCCGTACCTCGTGCTCGGCGCCGAGCTGCTGCTGTGGTCGCCGTCCGGCTATGCCGCCCGCCGGCCGCGCCCGGCGGAGGGGACGGCGGCCGTGATCACGCCGCCGTCCCTCGTCGAGGTCCTGCGCGCCGGATGGACGGACGCCGCCGTGCCGCTGCTGCACCCATCCGCGACCGGCTGAACCGGCTGAATGATCGGGGACAGTCCCCGATTCTCGGGGACGGTCCCGCTTTGCGCGGTACGCTCGCCGGGTGCGCGCCGCCAACCTCGCCCTGCGCTTCCTGCTCGAGCTCGTGGCGCTCGCAGGGCTGGCCTACTGGGGTGCGCACACCGGCTCCGGCGCCGTGCGGGTCGTGCTCGCGATCGCCGCGCCGGTCGCCGGGGCCGTCGTCTGGGGCCTGTGGTGCGCGCCGCGTTCGCAGCGGCGGCTCTCGCCCGCCCCGCGGACGGCCGTCGAGGCCGCCGTGTTCGGGCTCGGGGCCGCCGGGCTCGCGGTCGCCGGCCGGGTGACGCTCGCCATCGCCTTCGTCGTCGTCAGCATCGCCAACTGGGCGCTGCTCTTCGCCTGGCGTCAGGATCCCTGAGCGGCCAGGAAGCGCTCGAGCGCGGCCGTCGAGCGCGGCTCGATCGACGGGAGGCCGGAGACGCCGTATGCGGCCAGCGCCTCGTCGAGGCCGGTCCGGCGGCCGACGACGGCGACCACGTAGCCGTGGCGGGTGAACTCCTCGGTCTGCTCGGCGACGAGCTCGAGGAGCGGGTCGGCCACCTCGTCGGGGTAGTCCTGGGAGGGAAGCTGGATCGCGCCCCAGCCCGCCGCCTCGAGCGCCGCCAGGCCGTCGATGCCGCGGCCGGCCGGGTTCACGAGCTCGTCGGCGATCAGGGCCACCCGGTAGCCGCGCGCGTCGCCCGCGTCCACGGTCAGGACTCCAGGAGCGCGACGATGCCCTCGAGCTCGCCGGCCCCGTCGTGATCGGGCAGCTGGTGCGTGATCCCGGTCGCCCGCGGCATCGGCACGCCCCGCGCGGCCAGCTCGGCCGACAGCTCGTCGATGAAGATCCCGCTCCCGGGCGAGAGCTCGTCCGCGCCGTCCGGCCACTCCGGCCGGCCGCCGCGCTCGGGGTCGGAGCTCGTCACGTGGACACCCATCGAGGGGCTGCCCTCGAGGCCGACCAGGATGACGTCGTCGCCGGCCCGGACGTGGACGTCGATCGCGCCCGCGACGCCCTTGGCGAGCCGCCGGCAGTGGCGCCGGTAGGCGGACGTGTCCAGCTGCTCACGCACCGCCCAGAACCGGTTCAGGCCGGTGAACGCGAGCTCGGGACAGGGCATCTGCTGGATCCGCCAGCCGCGCTCGCGAAGCGCCGCGACGAGCGGCGAGTACACCCCCGGGCAGCGGGCGCCGCCGCTGCACTTCGAGTTCTGGTTCAGGAGGCAGTGAGCGACGAACGCGACTCCCGGCATGCCCCGAGTATAGGTGGGGCCGTCAGGGCCGATAGCCCGGCGGGGGCGGGGTGCACTCGCGCGCCGTGAGGCGGCGCATCCGGGTGACCTCGGCGGCCGCCGACGGCTCGCCGGCGATGTTGCGCAGCTCGAACGGATCGGTCTTCAGGTTGTACAGCTCCTGGAACCCGCCGGTGTAGCGGGCGTACATGAAGCCGGTGCTGCGGATGCCGCAGAAGGCGGGGGCGAGGGACGGCGGGTTGCCGTTCATGTGCTCCAGCAGGAACTGCGTCCTCCAGGGCGGGTCGGGCTGCTGCCGCTTCAGGAGCGGCAGGAAGCTGCGGCCCTCGACCGCCGGGTGGGAGGCGCCCGCGATCGCCGCCAGCGTCGGCGCCCAGTCGGTGTTCACGACCAGGTGGCGGTCGGTGAAGGGGTTCGTCGTGTAGGGCTCGTAGCGGACGACGAGCGGCACCCGCAGCGCCTCGTCGTAGGGCACCTGCTTGCTCCCCACCGTGAGCCGGTGCTCGCCCCAGCTGACGCCGTTGTCCGACGCGAACAGGATCACGCTGTGCGCGAGCCGGTGGGTGGCCCGCAGCGACGCGACGATGTTCCCGACCTCCTCGTCGACGGTGATCAGCGTCTGGTACTCGGCCTGCCGCTGGGCCAGGATCTGCTGGTCATCGACGTTGTCGAAGCGCGGGAGCGCGCGGATCCACGGCGGCTTGTCGGAGACGTTCGCCTCGTTGTAGCTCGGCGGCCGGTACGGCTTCAGGTTGAGGAAGCGGTTCGCGTACTTGTCCTGCGGGAACGAGGGCAGGTGCGGCGCGTAGGGTGCGTAGTAGACGAACACCGGCTTCTTGGCCGGGGCCTTGTCGATGAAGTTGCTCGCGGCGTTCCCGAAGAACTTCGTCGAGTAGGTGGAGACCTCGCGCTTCAGCCGGCACGCCGGCCGGCCCGGGCACCGGCTGGGGAGGTTCGTGAACACGTAGTACGGGTGGTAGGACGGCTCGTAGTCGAACGCGACCCACCGGTCCCAGCCGGGCGGAACGCCGCCCGTGTAGGAGTTCAGGTACTTGCCGAAGAGCCCGGTCTGGTACCCGTCCGCGTGCAGCCAGGTGGCGATCGTCGAGCGGTCGTCGCCGGTCGCGCGGAAGACGGGCGCACCGCCGTGCGGCGGGTGGTTGTCGTAGACGCGCGTCGTGTGCGCGTAGTTGCCGGTCAGGATCGTGGCCCGGCTGGGGCAGCACAGCGAGTCCGACACGAACGAGTTCTTGAACGTCACGCCGTGGTGCACCAGCAGCCGCTGGACGTTCGGCATCGACCACAGCGTGTCCCAGCGCTGGTCGTCGGTCAGGATCACGATGACGTTGGTCCGGTTCGTCGTCGCGACCACGACCCGGCCCGAGCCCGACGGGGCGCCGCCGCCGCTGGCGATCATCGTCGCAAGCGCAGCAGCCACCGCCACCAGCACGGCCACCGCGAGCGCAATCCGCTTGCCGCGCCGGGTCGGCTTCATCGTGGTTTGCAGGGTACTCGGTGCCGGTGGGCCGCGATGCCGGCGCGGCCGGGGCTCACTTACGGCTCGACGCCGACCACAGGTTGATGTCGCTCTCGGTGGCGTAGCGGTCGATCTCGGCCAGCTCGTCGCCGCTGAAGTCGAGCCGCGCGAGGGCGCCGACGTTGTCCTCGAGCTGGGCGACGCTGCTCGCGCCGATCAGCGTCGTGGTGACGCGCGGGTCGCGCAGCGTCCAGGCGAGCGCCATCTGGGCCAGGGTCTGGCCGCGGCCGGCGGCGATCTCGTTCAGCGCCCGCACCTTCGCCATCGTCTGCTCGGTGAGCAGGTCGGGCGAGAGCGAGTCGTCGCGGCTCGCCCGCGAGCCCTCCGGGACGCCGTCCAGGTAGCGGTCGGTCAGCATCCCCTGGGCCAGCGGCGAGAAGGTGATGCAGCCCATGCCCTCGTCCTCGAGGGCGTCGAGCAGGTCGGGCTCGATCCAGCGGTTCAGCATCGAGTACGACGGCTGGTGGATGAGCGGCGGCACGCCCATGTCGCGGAGGATGGCCGCCGCCCGGCGGGTGTTCTCGGCGGAGTAGGAGGAGATCCCGGCGTAGAGGGCCTTGCCCGCCTTGACCGCGCTCGCCAGCGCGCCCATCGTCTCCTCGACCGGCGTCGCCGGGTCGAACCGGTGCGAGTAGAAGATGTCGACGTAGTCGAGCCCGAGCCGGCCGAGGCTCTGGTCGAGGCTCGCGAGCAGGTACTTGCGCGAGCCGTGGTCGCCGTAGGGGCCGGGCCACATGTCGTAGCCGGCCTTCGTCGAGATGACGAGCTCGTCGCGGAACGGCCGCAGGTCGCGCGCCATCAGCCGGCCGAAGTTCTCCTCGGCGGCGCCGTAGGGCGGGCCGTAGTTGTTCGCGAGGTCGAAGTGGGTGACGCCGAGGTCGAACGCGCGGCGGACGATCGCGGCGCTCGTGTCGAGCGGGCGGTCGTGGCCGAAGTTGTGCCACAGCCCGAGCGACACGGCGGGCAGGTCGAGGCCGCTGCGTCCGCAGCGGCGGTAGGCCATGTGCTCGTAGCGGTCGGGGGCCGGCTCGTAGCGGGTGATCATGGCCGCGGAGGATATCGGCCGAAACCGGGGTCTGACCCCATTGCGTACGGGCGGCCCGAAGAATCGGCGACTGTCCCCGTGTGCGGGGACAGTCCCCTTCTGGCCCTGCTCTAAAAAGAGTCTAAGAATGCCGATTCCGGGCCGTTTTGGCGTTGCGCCGGGCCCTGGACGTGGCGCATAGTGGAGGCAGTGTCCCGGGATGGACACCGGGGATAAGCCTGCCGAGGAGGATGTGGTGAAGACACGCCTGAAGCGCCCGATCGTGATCGCAGCGGTGGTGCTCGGCGTCGCCGGGCTGGGAGGAACGGCCCTCGCCACGTCCTCCTCGGGCGGGAACTCGTTCTTCGACGACGTCGCCCATCGCCTCGGCGTCTCCCCGGCCAAGCTCCAGAGCGCGGTCAACGGGGCGCTGGCCGACCGGCTCAACCAGCTCGTCAAGCAGGGCAAGCTGACCCGCGCCCAGGCGAACGCGATCCTGAAGCACGCCAAGGACCACGGCGGGGCGTTCCCGTTCGGCGGGCCCGACCACCACTTCGGCGGGCCGGGGCACCCCGGCTTCCGCCACCACGGCTTCGGGCCGCGGCCGTTCCTCGCGCCCGGGCCGATGGGCGGTCCGCTCGCGGGCGCGGCGAAGTACCTCGGAGTCTCCGCGGCCGACCTGATGAAGGATCTGCGCTCGGGCAAGACCCTGGCCGCGATCGCGAAGGCGAACGGCAAGTCGGTGAGCGGGCTCGAGTCCGTCCTGGTCGCGCCGGCCAAGGCCCACCTCGCCGCGGCGGTGAAGGACGGGCACCTGACGAAGGCCCAGGAGAAGCGCTTCCTCGCCATGCTCACCAAGGGCATCGACGGCTTCGTCACCCACGGGTTCCACTTCGGGATGCGGATGGGTCACGGCTGGGGCGACAGGAGCAGCGGAAGCGGCAGCGCCCCCGCGCCCAGCGCGTTCGGCGCGTAGCTACTCCGACGCGGGCACGAGCACCGTCGCCTCGCCGTCGACGACGAGCGTCTCGCCGACCCACGCCCGGGTCGCGAGCGTCGCCCGCCGCCGCGGTTCGTCCCAGGCGGTGACGGCGACCTCGCAGCGGACGTCGTCGCCCGGCCGCACGGGCGCCGTGAAGCGCAGCCGCTGGCCGAGGTAGATCGTCCCCGGCCCGGGCAGCTCGCCGGCGAGCAGGGCGGAGAAGAACGCCGCCGTCAGCATCCCGTGCGCCACCCGGCCGCCGAACGGCGTGGTCGCGGCGTAGGCGTCGTCGAGGTGGACCGGGTTCCGGTCGCCCGAGACGGCGGCGAACGTCTCGATGGCCGCGTCGTCGACGTGGAACGTGCGCTCGGCGCTGCGCCCGACCTCCGGATCGCCGCCGACCACGGTCAGCCGAGCTGCTCCGCGAGGAACCCCAGCGTCCGCGCCCACGCGTCTCGCGCCGCGCGCACGCGATACGACGGCCGGGTGTCGTTGAAGAAGGCGTGCGGGGCGCCCGGGTACACGTGGTGGTCGAACGACTTCCCCGCGGCCGCCATCGCCTCGGCGAAGGCGGGCACGGCGTCGGTGACGGCGGAGTCCTTGCCGCCGTAGATGCCGAGCATGGGGGAGGACATCGCGCCGGCGCGGTCGGCCGGCGGCGTCGTGCCGTAGTAGACGACCGTCGCCCGCACGTCCCCGTCGTCGCAGGCGAGCAGGCCGCCCAGGCGGCCGCCGAGGCGAGAACCCGACCGTGCCGATCTGGCCGTTGCAGTCGGGGTGGTCGCGCAGGTGGGCGACGGCGCCGCGCAGATCGTCGACGAACCGCCCGGGCTCCCGGATGCCGGCGAAGACGGCCTGCCGCGACTCCTCGATCCGGCCGCGCTCGGTCTCCGGCATCGCCGCGAGGCCGCGCTCGCGGACATCCCGATCGCCCAGCCCGCCCGGCGGGAGCGTGTCGGTGAACCGCTTCAGCGCGTCGATCCGGTCGGGCGCGAGCTCCGGCGGGCGGGTGCCGCCGTGCGAGTACAGGTCGGGCACGAACGCCAGGTACCCGGCCGACGCGATCCGCCCGGCCACGTCGCGGATGTGCGCGTCCGGGCCCCAGGCCTCGTGGATCACGATGACGGCCGGCAGCGCGCCGCGGGCGGCCGCCGGCCGCACCATCACCGCCGGGACGGCGCCGCCGTTGCCGTTGCGCGTATAGCTCGCATGCGAGATGGAGTGCTCGACGACTTCCCCCCTGAGTCGGTGCCGAACCCGGGCAGCATAGCAGCGAATGGTTGCATGCAGCAAGCAACTTTGCTACGTTGAGAACGTGGCCACCGTCGACGACTCCACCCAGCGCGACGACCTCACCCGGATCGGTGAGGCCCTCGCCGGCGTCTTCCGGGCGGGGCATGCGGCGCGGCTGCACGAGCGCGTCTCCGAGGAGGCCGGCGTCGCCGTCGACCGCACCGGCTTCGTCCTGCTCGCCAAGGCGATGCGGGAGCCGGCCCGGATCTCGCAGCTCGCCGACCGGATCGGGCTCGACACCTCGACGACGAGCCGCAAGGTGGCCGAGCTCGAGGCGGCCGGGCTCGTCGTCCGCACGCACGACCCGGGCGACCGCCGGGCCGCGGTCGTCTCGACCACGAAGCGGGGCGACGATCTCGTCGCCCGTGTCCGCGAGGCCCGCAACCGCGCGTTCGGGCAGATGCTGGCGGGCTGGGACGCGGCCGACCGGGCCCGCCTCGCCGACCTGCTCGAGCGGCTCGTGGAGGACATCGACCGGCAGGGAGGGTTGAGTGGCGGCTGAGGGCGTGGCCGGGCAGGTGCAACCGAGGACGTACACCCACCGGCAGATCATGGTCATCCTGGGTGTTCCTCGCCGGCGTGCCGATCGCGCTCATCGGCTTCGTGATCTCGCTGTTCCTGCGCGAGGAGCCCCTGCGCACGACCGACGTCGGCCCCGAGGTGGTCATGGAGGTCGCGCCGATGGACGCGGAGCCCGCGGAGGAGTGGGTCAGCAGCCCGAGCTGACGCGGGGCACCGGCGGGCCGGCCGGGATCCGGTAGCGGCGCAGCAGCGCGCGTAGGCGGGCGCGGTAGACGGCCATGTCGGCCGGCTGCCAGTCGGCGTGCGTCTGGCAGCGCCACGACGGGTAGAGCTCGTGGTGGTAGGGCGAGGTCAGGCTCTCGGCGTGGCCGATCACGTCGCCGAGGGGGATGTGGTAGCGCTGCATCAGCCACGCGGTCAGGTGCAGCGACGCCCGCATCTGGGCCGGGTCGGCGAGGATCTCGGCGTCGGACGTGCCGACGTGCTCGATCCCGAGCGCGGTCAGGTTCAGGCCGACGGTGTGCCGGCAGATGACGTCGAGCGGCACGAGCTGGTAGATGGTGCCGTCGCGGTCGACGATGAAGTGCGCACACGTGCCCGGCAGCTCGTGCAGCTCGGAGTCGGGCACGTCCTGCGCGAACGTCGACCAGGCCGACATCATGGTGGTCGACTCGGTGTAGTGCTCGACGATCACGTGCGGGCCGCGGATGTGCCACGTGTCGACGCCGTAGTGGCGCCTGGCGTAGGCGGCCGTCTCGGCCAGGCGCTGGGCCGAGAAGGGGATCGGCTTCCAGACGATGCGGGGCCGCGGCAGGCGCGGCGGCGGTGGCGGCGGAGCGGACGTCGCCGCCGTCGTCGAGGAGGTGGCCGACTGGATCACCACGCTCGCGCTCGTGCCCGGCGGCGGCGTGGATCGGGCGGTCGAGTGGTGGACGCGCGTGCGCTGCGACCCCGCCGACACCGGCGGCCCGGCCTCCGATCCGCCCGAGCGCGAGATCGCGTATGCCGCCGCCGCGCCGGCGAGCGCCAGCGCGACCAGGACCGCTCCGGCCGCCCAGCGGCGTGCGCGAGAGATGTGCACGGCCGAAGCGTATTGCGGATTGCCCCGGTTGCAGGGAATTTACGTCGGTCTTAGGATGCCCGCAGATACTTTGACTGTGGAAGTCCTGATAGTCGATGACGAGCCGGCGGTGGTCGACGCGCTCGACCGCGCCCTGGTGCAGGAGGGCTACAGCGTGGCCTCCGCCGGGGACGGCCGCGCCGCCCTCGATCGTTTCGCCACGGCGCCGCCGGATGCCGTCATCCTCGACGTGAGCATGCCGCAGATGAGCGGGCTCGAGGTGTGCCGGCGGCTGCGCGCCAACGGCGATCGCACCCCGGTGCTGATGCTGACGGCGCGCGACGAGGTGACCGACCGCGTCGCCGGCCTCGACGCCGGCGCCGACGACTACCTGTCGAAGCCGTTCGCGCTCGAGGAGCTGCTCGCCCGCCTGCGCGCGCTGCTGCGGCGGACAGGCACGGCCGACGGCCAGGGCGTGCTGCGCTTCGCCGACCTGAGCATCGATCCCAACACGTACGAGGCCCGCCGCGGCGACCGCGTCATCGAGACGACCCGCACCGAGTACGCCCTGCTCGAGCTCCTGATGCAGCACCCCCGTCAGGTGCTCACGCGGGCGACGATCTTCGAGCGGGTGTGGGGCTACGACTTCGGCTACGCCTCGAACTCCCTCGACGTCTACATCGGCTATCTGCGCCGCAAGACCGAGGCGGGCGGGGAGCCGCGGCTGATCCACACCAAGCGGGGGATCGGCTACGTGCTGCGGGAGCCGTGAGCTTCCGCCTGCGCCTGACGCTCTCGGTGGCCGCAGCCGTGGCGCTGGCGGTCGCGGTTGCGTGCATGATCGCCTACATCGTCGTCGGCCGGCAGCTCTACAGCCAGGTGGACTCGAGCCTGCGTGATGAGGCCGGGCAGTTCGTGGGCGCTCCGCAGCAGCCGAACGCGCGCCATGGCGTCCCGTATGCCATCTACTACTGGCAGTGGGTGACCGGCGACGGTCAGGTGGTGCAGCCACGAATCTTCTCGGGCCAGGACACGCTCCCGGTGACCCAGCAGGCGCTCGCCGCCGCCCGCGGCTCGTCGCCGCTCGAGTTTGGCGACATGACCGAAGGGGGCGTGCACCTGCGCGTGGCGACCTTCTCGGTGGGCGGCGGCCTCTCGGTCCAGATCGCGCGCCGCCTCAGCGACGACGACATCGTGCTCTCGCAGCTGCGGCTCTGGTTCCTTCTGGTCGCCGTCGGAGGCGTCGCGCTGGCCGCGCTCCTGGGCGCCTTCGTCGCCCGTGAGGCGCTGCGGCCGGTGCGCCGGCTGACGGATACGGCCGAGCACGTCGCCGAGACGCACGACCTGACGCAGCGCATCGAGGTCTCGGGCCACGACGAGCTCAGCCGGCTCGCCATCAGCTTCAACACGATGCTGGCCGCGCTCGAGCAGGCGGTCGCCGCCCAGCGCCAGCTGGTGGCCGACGCATCCCACGAGCTGCGCACGCCGCTCACCAGCCTGCGCACGAACTTCGAGGTCCTGATGCGGCCGGCGCCGCTGCCCGAGGACAGCCGCCGCAAGCTCGAGCAGGATGTCCACCGCCAGTTCGACGAGCTCGCCGCCCTCGTCGGCGACATCGTCGAGCTCGCGCGCGACGGCCAATCGCCCGCCGAGGAGGACGACGTGCGCCTCGACGTCCTGGTCGCCGAGGCGGTGGAGCGGGCCGAGCGCAACGCCAACGGCGTCGGCTTCCGGCTCACCGCGCGGCCGACGCTCGTCCGGGGCGTGCCCGGACGGCTCGACCGGGCGGTACGCAACCTGCTCGACAACGGCGCCAAGTGGAGCCCGCGGGGCGAGGTCGTCGAGGTCGAGGTCGGCGAGGGCGTGGTCAGCGTCCGCGACCACGGCCCGGGCATCGCCGACGGCGACATGCCGTTCATCTTCGACCGCTTCTACCGGTCGGCCGAGGCCCGCAGCATGCCCGGCTCGGGGCTGGGCCTGGCGATCGTCCGCCAGGTGGCCGAGGCGCACGGCGGCCACGTGACGGTCGAGGCGCCTTCGGACGGGGGCAGCCGCTTCGTGCTCGCGGTGCCGCCGCTGCCCGTCCCGAGCGAGGATCTGGTCGACGTCTGAGCGTCCCGCCGATCTCGACAAACCCTTAGCGTCTACTCAGACTGTTCTTAGACGGGCGGTGTTCAATAGTGCCCAGAAGCCCGCGCGACCTCCTCGGAGACGCCCGGGCGCACACGAGCCGGCTATCGGAGGGACAAGCCGGCCGCACGTGCCCGGAGCAGTCACGGTCGCGTTGGTGGGCGGTACCCCCGCCCGGTCTACGGGTTACCCCTCCTCGTAGCCGGGCGGGAGATCACCCCTCACCGGCTGATCGTGAATAAACGGGGTCAGACCCCTTTTATTCAGGCCCTTGTCTATGCGTGGGCCAGGCTCTCTTCGTCGCGGACATCGGCCTCGACGGCCGGCATCCGGAACGCGAGCCGCGTGCCCTCGCCGGGGGTCGAGTCGATCTCGATGTCGCCGCCCGCGAGCCGGATGCGCTCGATGGTCGCGTCGAGGCCGAGGTGCATGCGGGTGCGGTGGCGGTCGAGCGCGCGGTGGACGTCGAAGCCGCGGCCGTCGTCGACGACCGTGCCGGTGAGCTCGCCGTCGGCGTGGACGAGCGTCACCTCGAGCCGGCGCGCGCGCGCGTGCCGGCGGACGTTGGCCACCGCCTCGCGCACGATCCGGTAGACGAGCGTCTCGAAGTCCTCGGGGTAGCGCGGCACCTCGACCTCGACGCCGACCTCGAGCCCCAGCTCCTGGTTCGCGTGCTCCACGAGGTCGCGCACGGCGGGTGCGAGGCCGTGGGCCTCGAGCAGCGGCGGTCGCAGCTCGAACATCAGCCGGCGGGTGCGGTCGAGGGCGAGGGCGAGCGTGTGCCGGGCGCGGACGGCGGCCTCGGCGGCTGCCTCGGGCTTGCCGCGCTCGTCGGAGAGGCGCTGCCGGTCGAGCGAGATCAGCGTGGCGGTGAGCACCTGGACGGTGTCGTCGTGCAGCTCCTCGGCGATCCGCGCCCGCTCGTCGGCCTCCGCGCGCAGCATCTGGTTCAGGACCATGCTCCGCTGCTCCTCGGCGTCCTCCAGGGCGACCCGCAGCTGCTCGCTCTCGCGCAGGCGGCGGAAGCTCAGCGAGACCCGGATCGTGACCGCGAGCAGGACGAGCACCGAGAGCACCATCGCGACGGGGTTCGCGGCGTCGATCAGGTTGAGCGCCTGGAGGGCGACCGCGATGAGAGCGAAGACGGCGGTGAACCCGACCACCGGCCGGGCGGGCCTGGGCCGCGGCGGCCCCGACGGCACGATCGCGGCAATCGCGAGCAGTGCCGCCGCCACGGGGACGAGCGTCTGCCGGGGGGCGCCGGGGAGGCCCGCCATCGCGGCCGTGCCGTGGTAGAGCGAGAGTGCGTCGCCGGCGGCGAGGACGAGCGCGCCGGCGAAGAGCAGCCAGCGCTCGCGCTGACCCCGGGACGCGGCCAGTGCTGCACATCCGGCCATCACCCCGAGGAGGGCGAGGTCGGAGGCGAACCAGATCCCGTCGACGGCGATCCCCGTCAGGCGCTGGTTGGTGTGGTCGAGCAGCGGCCGCAGGCCGACCTCGGCGGCGACGGCTGCCAGCGTGACGCCGCCGATCAACCCGTCGACGACGAGGCCGGCGTCGAAGCGGTCGGCGCGGCTGCGGGCGAGGAGGACGACGCACGCGATCACGAACGGATAGAAGGCCAGCCACAGGGCCGCGGCCGACGGCGTCACCGACGCCATGCCATGCCCCAGCCGGGGTGCGGCGACGATGGTGACGATGCCGTAGCCGGCGAGCCCGATCCCGAGCGCCGCCCACGCGGCGCGGTCGACGCGCTCGGCGGCGCTGCGACCGAGCACGGCCAGGCCGCACAGGACGATCGCGGCCGCCGACAGCCGCCCGTCGAGGTCGGTGCCCGACCACGACCCGGTGGTGCCGGAGGCGACCCGGGCGATGTGCAGGGCCGTCAGCGCCAGCGCGGCGGCCGGAAGGGCCGCCAGGATCAGGTGCGCCCTTCGGCGCGCGCCCATCGGTGTCTGGACGAGTTGCATGTCCGAGGTATCCTCGCGCTCTGCCCGCCCGGCCGTCTCCCCGCATCGGGGGATCGTCCGTCACACCTGTGGGTGACCCACAGAATTCTTACAAGTGCAGGCATTTTCTGGCTTTCGCACAGGTTTTGCCAGCGCCGTCACGGCCGGAGGCCGCGCGGGCGCCTACACTTGCCGGGGATGCCCGGATTCCGGATCGCGCGATCGCAGGACGGGCGCACATCGGTGCACCTGATCGGCTGCTGCGGCGATCCGGAGCGCATGCGCCGCGACTTCGACCAGGCCTTCGTGGAGCAGACGCTCACCGGCGGGGGGAAGGTCGTCTCGGCAGGGCCGGACGGAGTCGAGCTCCTCGACCGCCGCGGCCGCACGCATCGCGTCGGGCCCGGCGTCACACTGCCCTCAGCCTGACGCCGGCGGCTCGGGCTCGGCGGGCGCCGGGGGCGGCGCCGATTGGGGTGGGTGTGCATACGGCGAGAGCCCGGCGAGGGCCATGACGCGGATCCCCACCACGGTCGCGAGCACCATGATCACCGCGTCGAGCAGGTCGGGCGCCGACAGGGCGAAGAAGTCGCGGGTCGGCTCGAAGCTGAGCACGCCCAGGTAGGCCGCGCCGAGCGCGCCGACCAGCGAGAGGATGCCGATCGCGTAGGTCCTGCTGGCCGTCATCCGGTCGGGGTCGAGCACGAGCAGGAGGTAGAGGCCCAGCGCGACGAAGACGGTCACCGCCGCCGTGCGGGCGTCGGTGACCGACCGCACGCGCACGGCCCGATCGAGCAGGTATGCGGCCAGCACCGCGGCGGCCATCACGACTCCCGCCGGGATCGAGAACCGGGCCACGCGGCGCAGGAACGAGCGCGTGTCGGGACGCTCGTTCGCCGGGATCAGGGCGATGACGAAGCCGGGGATCCCGACGGTGACCGTCGCCGCCAGGGTGAGGTGGCGGGGCAGGAGCGGGAAGCCGGCGGTGGCGAGCCCGAACGTCAGGATCACGGCCGCGGCGAAGACGGTCTTCGTCACGAAGAGGCGCGCGACCCGGTGGATGTTCAGGATGATCTGGCGGCCCTCGCCGATCGCCGCGGGCACCGCGGCGAAGCTGTCGGTGACGAGCACGCTGTCGGCGACGCTCTTCGCCATCTGCGCACCGCTGCCGAGAGCGATCGCGAGCCGCGAGCCCTTCATGGCCGGGACGTCGTTCACGCCGTCGCCGATCATGGCCACGTAGCGCCCGGAGCTCCCCAGCGACTCGATCAGCATGCGCTTGTCCTGGGGCGAGAGGCGCGCGAACACGGTCGACCCCGTCGCGGCGGCCGCCAGGTCGGCCCCCTCGGGCAGGTGGGCGCCGTCGATCGTCGGCCCCTCCACCGCGATCCCGGCGCGCTCGGCGACGGCGGCAACGGTCGTCGGCGAGTCGCCCGACATCACCTTGACCGCGACCCCCTGCCCGCGCAGGAACGCGATCGTGTCCGCCGCCTCCGGCCGCACGTGCTCCTCGAGCGCGATCACGGCGAGCGGCTCGATCGCCGGCGCCGCCGCGCCGTCGTCCGGCGGGGCGAGCTCGGCCGGCGTGCGTCCGAGCACGAGCGTGCGCCTGCCCGCCGCCTCGTGCTCGGAGACGAGCGCGGCCGCGCCGACGCCGAGCAGCACGTCCGGCGCGCCGAGGACGAGCGTCTCGTCGTCGCCCTCGAGGCGGCAGGCGCTCCACTTCCACCGCGACGAGAACGGCACCTCCGACGTGGCCGGGCGGGCCGTTGCGGGCAGCGCCGCGGCGATCGCGTCGACCGTGTCGTTGCGCGACGTGATGCTCGCGGCGTACTCGCCCACGCGCCGCCGCGCGTCCTCGGCGCTCGCCGTCCCGGCCGGGAGGACGCCGTACAGGGCGAGGGTGCCGTCGGTCAGGGTGCCGGTCTTGTCGAGGCAGACCGTGTCGACGTTCGCGAGCGACTCGACGGCGTTGAACGCCTGCACCAGCATGCCCCGGCTCGAGAGCCGCACGGCCGCGACGGCGAAGGTGAGGCTCGTGAGCAGCACAAGGCCCTCGGGGACGAGCGTCACGATGCCGGCGGTGGCCGTGGCCGACGCCGAGCGGAACGGGGCGTCGTGGTTGATCAGCACCCAGACGAAGGCCGCCCCGAGCGGCAGCATGACGGCGACCGTCGCCAGCAGGAGGCGGTTGATCTGGTTCTCGAGCGGCGAGCGCTGGTAGCGGAACTCGCGGGCCTCGCCGACGACCTGCGACGCATAGCTGGCCGCGCCCGTGCCGCTGGCGATGTAGCGGCCCGCGCCCTCGACGCAGAACGACCCCGACAGGATCTCGTCGCCGACGCCCTTCGCGATCGGGCGCGACTCGCCGGTGAGCTGCGACTCGTCCAGCATGAGCGCCGAGCTCTCGGCCACCGACCCGTCGGCGACCACCTGGTCGCCTGGCCGCAGGGCGACGAGGTCGCCGTCGACGACCTCGCCGGCGGGCACGGTGCTCTCGGCTCCGTCGCGTACCACCCGGGCGTGGGGGGCGACGAGCAGGGCGAGCCGGTCGAGGGCGCGCTTGGCGCGGACGTCCTGGAGGATGCCGATGCCGGTGTTGGCGACCAGGACGAAGCCGAAGAGGCCGTCTGCCGGCCTGCCCGCCGCCAGGATCACGACCCAGAACGCGCCCAGGATGAGGTTGAACAGCGTGAGCGTGTTCGACCGCACGATGCTCGCGTACGACCGGGTCGTGGAGCTCGCCTCGGGCGGTGGGGCCGCCGCCAGGCGGCGGCTGGCCTCGACCTGCGAGAGGCCGGTGAGCCTGGCTTCGGTCACCCTCCCGAGTCTAGAGGCGCGTCGTTGGAGGCCGACGCCGACCACCGACCCGGGACAGTCCCCGCGGTGCGGGGACTGTCCCCCACACTGCTCCATCTCCAGCGGCGCCGGGCAGTCCGAATGTCGTTGCGCGATCAATACTTGACGGCGCATGTTTCTCTTGCTAGAGTTCATTGCGTAGTCAAGTTTTCCACACGGAGGTTTGCATCATGAGCACCATCGAATCCACGAGCACCGCCGTCCTCCCCACGGGGACGTGGCAGCTCGACGCCGTCCACTCACAGGTCGGTTTTGCCGTCAAGTACATGGTGGGGACGTTCCGCGGCAGCTTCTCGCCCGTCGCCGCCACCCTGACGGTCGGCACCGACGGCGAGGCCAGCCTGACCGGATCGGCGCAGGCCGAGAGCGTCAAGGTGCAGGAGCCGAGCCTGGTGGCCCACCTGCTCTCGCCGGACTTCTTCGACGCCGAGCGGGCGCCCGAGCTGCGCTTCCGCTCGACCGACGTCCGCACGGCCGCCGGCCGCATCGCCGTCGACGGCGAGCTCGAGATCAAGGGCGTGACCCGGCCGGTGACCCTCGAGGGCGAGGTCGGCGAGCAGATCACCGATCCCTACGGCCGCGAGCGGATCGGCGTCACCCTCGGTGGCACGATCGACCGCACCGAGTTCGGCATCAACTGGAACAACCCGCTGCCGAGCGGCAAGTCGGCGCTCGCGAACGAGGTCTCCCTCGACGCCGAGCTCTACCTGGTGAAGGAGTAACTGGTCGCGATGAAGATCCTCGGCGTCTCGGGCAGCCTGCGGGCTGACTCGCACAACACGGCGCTGCTGCGCTGCGCCGCCGGGCACCTGCCCGAAGGCGTGGAGCTCGAGGTGTGGGACGGCCTGCGGGACATCCCCCCGTACGACGAGGACGACGATCTCGATCCGGCCCCTCCGGCGGTCGCCGCGTTCCGCGCGGCGCTCGCCGGGGCGGACGCCGTCCTGTTCTCGACGCCGGAGTACAACTCGTCCATCCCGGGCCAGCTGAAGAACGCGCTCGACTGGGCGTCGCGGCCTTACGCAACGAACGTCCTGCGCAACCTCCCGGTCGCCGTCGTCGGCGCCAGCACGGGCGCCTTCGGCGCGGTGTGGGCGCAGGCAGAGCTGCGCAAGGTGCTGGGCGCGGCCGGGGCGCGGGTCGTCGACGGCGAGGTCATCCTCGCCCACGCCCACCGCAATATGGACGAGAACGGCGTCCTGCTCGACGACGAGGTGCGCGACCAACTCGTGGAGGTCCTGAGCGACCTGGCCGGCGCGGCGCACGCGCGCGCAGCCGCCGCAGTCGCCGCCTAATCGGGTCTGACCCCGAACGGGCTACCGGCGCGGATCGCCGCGATCCGGCCGCCGGGCATGGGTCGGCGCCCTGTGTACGGCCGGCCGGGAGTCCCCGACGGGCTCCTGCTTGTCGCAGCGAACGCACCGCCGGTGCCACAGCCGGCCCTCGTCGTACAGCGATTCGAGCACCCACTTGTGGCGGCACGTCCGCTCCAGGGCCAGCCGATCCTCCCGTCTCGCTCCCAGCCAGAGCACCAGCAGCGCGAGGCAGAAGACCAGTCCCACGATGTTCGAGAGCATCCACTCCCGCTACCCGGGCGGGCGCGTTGCCCAAACACCGGGAGCCGCCCCCGGCTAGGGCAACAGGTGGACGGTGCGGCTGATCATCGTCATGTCCAGGATCCGGCGGATCGAGGGCGAGCCGCACACGAGCTCGAAGCGGCCGCCGCGCTCGGCCATCCGCTGGGCGGACGCGAGGATCACGCCGAGCGCCGTCGAGTCCAGGAACGTCACGGAGGCCGCGTCCACCCGCAGCACCGAGCACCTCTCCGCCTCGGCCGCGTCGAGCGCCTCGCGCAGCGCGTCCGCCGAGTTGATGTCGAGCTCGCCGTCGACCTTCACCACCGTCGCCGTCTCCTCGACGGTGTCACGGGAGAACCGCGCCGATGCCGCCCTCGGAGCACCCCTGCTGCTGGCGTCGTCCATACGCCAACACCTTACCCCGCCGGCCGCATCGGCCACCACGGCAGCCGGCCGGGCCGTTGTCCGGAGGCACGACGGCACCACACCCGTCGGTCGATGTTTGAGACGGGCCGGTGCCCGCACACCTTCCTTCCAGACCGACCCGATCCCGGAAGGAGCAGATCCCCGGATGGATTCGCTTTCACATCGCACCGACATCGAGCTCATCGCCGCGCACCGAGAGGGCGGCGACCCCGCAGCCCGCGACCAGCTGGTGATGCGGCACTCGGGGCTGGTGCGCTCGATCGCGCGCCGCTACCACGGCCGCGGCCTGGCGCTCGAGGACATCGAGCAGACCGGCTACGTCGGCCTGATCCAGGCGGTCGACCGCTTCGATCCGTCACGTGGCGTCCCGCTGCGGGCGTACGCGGCGCGGACGATCGACGGCGAGATCATGCACCTCTTCCGCGACCGCGGCTGGGCCGTACGCGTGCCCCGCTCGCTGCAGGACCTGAGCCGGCGTGTGTCCGCCGTGCGCGAGCGGATGGGCCACAAGCTCGGCCGCTCGCCGTCGCTGGAGGAGCTGGCCGAGGCGACCGGGGAGACGGAGGAGCGCGTCGCCGAGGCGATCGCGGCCGGACGGGCGTACACGGCGGAGCCGCTGGTCGAGCCGGACGCCGCGGCCGAGAACGCCGGATCCGACGGCATGCCCGCCGGACGCGTGCTCGCGTGTGAGGAGCCGGGGTTCACCGCCACCGAGGATCGCGACCTGCTCGAGCGGGCGATGCGCGCTCTGCCCCCGCGCGAGCGCCGGATCGTCGGCCTGCGCGTCTACCACGACCTCACGCAGGCCGAGATCGCCGCGCGCACGGGCATCAGCCAGATGCACGTCTCGCGGCTGCTGCGCGGGTCGCTCGAGACGATCGCCGAGGAGATGGACTCCGCCGCCGTCGCCTCGTAGGCGGCGGAGTGCGTCAGGCGTGCTGGGGCGCGGCGGCGCCGGCGATCGCGTCGGCGCGCGTCGGCACGGCCTCTAGCCGCCCCTCCATGCCGGTCAGCTCGAGCAGGCGGCGGACGCTGTGGCCGGTGCTCTGGCCGAGCGCGCAGCGGAATCCGACCGAGCGCTCGCCGGCCCGTGCGCGGGCGCAGATCAGGACGCGCAGCACGGTTGAGTCGATGAAGGTCGCTCCCAGGAGGTCGACGACCACGGCGTGACCGGAGTCGAGCGCGGCCTCCAGGCGCCGCTCCAGCTCGGGGGCGGTGGAGAGGTCGTGCTCGCCGGTGACGACGACCACCTCGACGCCGGGCTCGGCTCGTTCGACGACGATCCCGCTCACGTCCTGCAGGATAACGAAGACCTGGGCGGGCTCACGACGCCGCCGCGACGTCGAATGTCATCCGCACGATGGTGCCCGAGCCCTCGGGCGTGTCGATCTCGAGCGCGTCGGCGATCGCCGCCATCACCGGCAGCCCGACGCCCAGCCCGGGGGAGTCCACGCGGGGCGCCATGCCCGATCCGTGGTCGCGCACCGTGACCACCAGCTCGCCGGCCGGCGACAGGGCGGCCGTCGCCTCGAACTGACCGCTCGAGTCCGGGTAGGCGTGCAGCACGGCGTTGGCGCATGCCTCCGTTACCGCGAGCGTGATGTCCGAGATCCGCTCCTCGGCGACGCCCGAGGCCTCGAGCAGACCCCGTAGCGCATGGCGCACCAGTGGGACGTTGTCCGTTTCAGCCGCCAGCTCGAGCTCGAAGCCGGATGACCTTGGAGTCATCGGCGTTTCGGATACCCGACCGGTCATTGGTCTACTCATTCCCCGTTAGCCGCAGGACAATCACGGCCACGTCGTCGGCCGGGGGCCCGGGCGTGAACTCGAGCACCGCCCGCTCGATCCGATCGGCGATCCCGGCGGCGCTCAGGCCGGCCGAGACCCGCAGCAGCTCGAGCAGGCGCTCCTCCCCGAACATGTGCCCCTCGCGCCGCTCCTCGGTCACGCCGTCGGTGTGGAAGACGACCGCGTCGCCGGGGCGCAGGTCGACCGTGAGATCGGAGAGCTGCACCTTCTCGTAGATGCCGAGGAGCGTGCCCGGGGTGCCGGCCTCCTCGACGCTGCCGTCGCTGCGGACGAGGAGCGGCGGCGGGTGGCCGCCGCAGCAGACCGTCAGCCGCGCCCCGCCGTCGTGCGTCTCCAGCCGCCCGACCGCGACCGTGCAGAAGCGGTGCTCGATCATCTGCCGCAGCAGCGCCTGGTTCAGCGTCCGCAGGATCGCCCTGGGCGAGCGCTCGCGCACGGCCGCCGCCCGCACGGTGTGGCGGGCGATGCCGGTTAGCGCCGCGGCCGGCGCGCCCTTCCCGCACACGTCGCCGATGGCAAGGAAGAGGCCGCTCTCGCCCGTCTCGAACGCGTCGTAGAAGTCGCCGCCCACATCGCCGCCGCCGCCGGCCGGGTGGTACACGGCGGCGAGCTCGACGCCGGGGACGTCGGGCAGGTCCGGCGGCAGCAGGCTGCGCTGGAGCGTGCGGGCGACCTGGTCGCGGTCCTGATAAAGGCGGGCGGTGTCGATGGCCGTCGCCGCCCGGCGGGCGAGCTCGGTCGTGAACGCGGCGTCGTCCGGCCCATACGTCCGGCCCGACTCGGCGGTCACGAGCGTGAGTGTGCCGTGGGTGCGGCCGCGGGCGGTCAGCGGGGCGACGATCACGGAGCGCACGTCGAGGCCGCGCAGGATCGCGCGGTGCTCCTCGTCGTCGCCGCCCTCGAGGAAGGCGGCCGGAACCGGAGACGGGCCGGCCGTGTCGTTCGTTCGCAGCCCGCTCGCGCCGGCGGCCGCCTCCGGGTCTGCCGGGTAGCGGCGGACGAGCTCGCGGGCGAGGTCGACCTTGGCCGGGTCGGAGTGGGCCACCCAGGTCCGGTGCGAGCGGTCGGGCTCGACCAGGTCGACGGCGCACCAGTCGGCCAGGTGCGGCACGATCAGGTGGGTGAGGCTGCCCAGCGCGGCGCGGAAGTCGAGCGACTCGCCGAGCACGTCGGACGTGCGCGCGAGCAGCTCGAGCCGCAGCCGGGCGTCGTGCTCCGCCTCGTAGGCCTGGGCGCGGTCGACCGCGAGCGCGATCCTCCCCGCGGCCAGGCCGATCAGGTCGATCTCGTCCTGCCCCAGCGGGCGCGGCGACAGCCAGTCGGTGTGGACCACGCCGACCGTGCGCGGCCCGACGCGTAGCGGCGCCGCCATCAGCGTGCGCACGCCGCGGCCGAGACCGAGCGGCCCCATCTCCGCGTCGGTCGGGTCGTGGACGACGACCGGGCGCCCGGCGGCCACCGGGGCTGCGACGGATGCATCGCCGGCGGCGATGCGGAGGCCGGCGCCGTCCTCGGTGCCCGCCCCGCTGGTGGCGTGGACCGCCAGGTGCTCCGCGTCGGCCTCCATCAGGAGCACGGCGGCGGCGTCGGCCTCGAGCTCCTTGCGGAGCAGCGCCAGGATCTCGTCCAGAAGGTCGTCCAGGTCGACGTGGGAGAGCGCGGCGTCGGAGAGCCGCTGCAGCCGCTGGGCGGCGTCGGCCCGCTCCTGGGCGGCACGGAGGAGGACGCTGTTGTCGACCGCGACCGCGGTCCGCCGGGCCAGCTCTTCGGCGACGGCGACGTCGTCGGCGCTGAACGGCGGCCGGTCGCCGCAGCTCAGGAGCAGCATCGCCCCGAGCGTCCGGCCGCGGGCCGCGAGCGGGAGGATCACGGCCGAGCGGGCGTCGATCTGGCGCACCACGTCGATGTGGCGCGGGCCGTGCAGACGGTCGCGCAGGACGTCGTCGGAGAGGTCGGTCAGGATCTCGGTACGGCCCTCGCGCAGCGCCGCCGTCATGTGCAGCGCGTCCGGGTCGGGCGGGAAGGCGCGCAGCCTCTCCGTGAGCGGCGCGCGGGCGCGGTCGGCGTCGGCGACGGCGACGCGGCGCATCCCGGCCTCGCCGTCCAGGAGGTCGAACGCGCAGACGTCCGCGAGCCATGACGCCGTCAGCCGGGCAACGCCCTGGAGGCCCGCGTCGGCGTCCAGCGAGCGGGCCAGCAGCTCGCTCGCCTGGAGCAGCAGCTCCAGCCGCATCTGGGCCGGCTGGGCGCGATCGCTCGCCGCGGCCTCGAGGGCGACGGTGACGCTTCCGGCGGGGTTGCCGTCGGCGTCGGTGACCGGCGCGCTCACGACGTGCACGCGGATGTGCGAGCCGTCCTTGAGCACCGCCGGCACCTCGCCCTCCCAGACGTCGCCTCCGCGCGCCCGCGACCCGAGCGCCGCCTCGGCGGGGCCGGCGCCGAGCTCTTCGGGCGTGCGCCCGAGCGCCTCCTCGGCGGTGTAGCCGAACAGCTGCTCGGCGCGGCGGTTCCACGCGGTCAGGGTGCCGTCGGGGGCGGTGGCGATGATCGCCGCGGGCACCTCGTCGATCAGCACCGAGCCCGTGATGCCCGCGCGTGCGGTCTCCGGGCCGTTCAAGTCCCACCGCCGCGAGCGGCGGGGACGGACAGCTCGCCTCTGAGCGCCGATGACATGCGCCACCCTAGTGCTGCTCCGAATCGGTGTCAATCGCGCTTCTGGGGCTCCGCCGGGCACGCTAACCTGCTCGTCGGTGGCGGCGATCGACGGCAAAGTCAGCCTCCGCGTGCTGGGCGCGGTGCCTGCCGCTGCCGTGGCCGAGCCGGTGCTGCTCGCGCTGGGCGCGCGGGCGGGCCTTGATGTCGCCGCCCTGGACGAGCTCGTCATGGCCGTCGAGCTCGCGATCCGCGGCGCCGGGCGGCCGCTCCTGATCGAGGTTACGCCGGACGACGGCCGTCTGACAGTCGCCGTGCGGCCGCTCGAGCCGGCCGGGCTGCGCGAATGTGGGCAGACCCTGCGCCGGCTGGTCACCGAGGTCGAGATCGACGGCGACGGGGCGGGGATCGTGATGCGTGCCGGCTGATCCGGCCGGCAGGCTGGCGGTCCGGGCGGCGGCGGGCGACGGCGCCGCGAAGGCGGAGCTCGTCGAGCGGATGGGCCCGGTGGTGAGGCGGCTGGCGGGGCGGCTCGCAAGCGCGCGGGTGCCCCGGCAGGATCTGGAGCAGGCGGGGATGGTGGGCATCCTGGCGGCGATCGACCGCTTCGACCCCGACCGCGGGCCGGCGTTCGAGCCCTACGCGACCCGCTACGCGCTGGGCGAGATGCGCGCGCTGGCGCGGGGGACGGCGGCGGTGCATGTGTCGCGCACCGGCCGCGACCTCGCCGCCGCGGTGGAGGCGGCCGCCGCCGACCTGACGGCCGAGACCGGGGTGCCGCCCACCGTCGACCGCATCGCCGAGCGGGCCGGGCTGGACGAGGAGCAGGTCGTCACCGGGCTGCGCGCCCGCCGCGGGCTCGCCCCGCCGACGCTGGGCGGGGAGGAGCTGCTCGAGGCCCACGGCGGCTGGGAGGACGCGATCGAGCGGGTCGAGCTGCGGCTCGACGTGGGCCGGCGGCTGGAGGAGCTCGACCCGCGGTCGCAACGGATCGTGACGCTGCGCTTCGGGCTCGAGCTGTCCCAGACCGAGATCGCCGAGCGGCTCGGCATCTCGCAGATGCACGTCTCCCGCCTGCTGCGGGCCGCTCTCGAGCAGCTCTGGGGCGAGGAGTCCTAGACCTCGTCCGGAGAGGCGTCGAGCCAGGCGGTGCGGTCGGGCGGGCCCGGCGCGATCCGCACCCGAGGCGACGCGGAGAGCTCGGCCCAGATCGACCCGAACGTGATCCCGCGATGGCCCGGCCCGGGAACGACGCAGAGCGGCGCCTCGCGGTCGGCGAGCGCGCGCTCGCAGTCGGCGCCCGTCGCGATATCGGGTGAGGCCGATTCGATGGCGGCGAGCCGGATGTGGGAATCCCTGCGGCCCTCGGCGGGCACGGCCGGGTCGAGGTCGGTGCTGCGCAGGGGGTGGTTCGTGTGGCAGAAGCGCCCCGTCGCGTCGTCGGAGCGCACCGCGCCGGCGGCCGAGCACTCGTAGCCGGCCACCCCGGTCGGGTCGGCCAGGGCGTAGTGCTGCCCCGACGCGTGCGGCACCCCGCGGAGGACGGCCGCCGCGCCGGCCACGCTCCCCTGCTCGAGCGCGCGCCGCATCACGAACGCGACGGGGAGCCCTTCGCGGGAGTGGCTCAGCATCGCCAGGGTGTTCACGCACACACCCAGTCCGGCGGAGCTCATGCCCGTGAGGCCGATCATCCCGGCGGCGGTGAGGACGGTGCCCCGGCCGCCGGCGCCGTCGTCGTAGCGGACGATCGCCTGGGCGCCGTCCATGAGCTCGGGGAGGTCCATGTTCTGGGCCAGCAGCGCCGGGCGCCCGTCCGCGGGGCCGACCGCGATCAGCGTGCACGCGTTGCGGGGCTCCGCCGGCGCGGTGAACCACCACTCCTCGTCCATCAGGTTCAGGGCGAGGATGCGGTCGAAGGGGATGCCGCTCCCCTCGGCGATCCCGCGCACCTCGTCGAGCAGATCCGGCGTGTGGCGCTCGATCGCGGCGACGAAGCCGGTCGTCTCGACGAGGGCCGAGACGACCGCCTGCGGCGGCTGCGCCAGCCGGCCGGCGACGTCGGCGTCCCAGCGCTCGAGCAACCCGTGGATCTGGCCCCGCAGCGACTCGCCGTGGGCGCGCCCGCGCGCCCGGCCGTCGCCGCGGCACTCCACGATCGCGTGCGATGTGACCGCCATGGCCATCGATCCTAGCTGCCGTCGGCGGTGACCACTGTCCGAGGCCTGTCGTTAGGCTCTCGGGATGCCCCGGCTCGGGCTCGGAGCACTCCAGGAGCGCGAGTTTCGGCTCCTGTTCGTCGCGACCACGGCGACGCGGTTGGGTAACGCCATGGCGCCGATCGCGCTCGCGTTCGGGGTGCTCGAATTGACGGGGTCGGTGAGCGACCTCGGGTTCGTGCTCGCAGCCGGGGGCGTGCCGTTCGTCGCATTCGTTCTGGTCGGCGGCGTCTGGGCTGATCGCATGTCGAGGCTGCGCCTGATGGCGGTCAGCGGGGTCGTCGCGACCGCGAGTCAGGCCGCGATGGGGTTGGTGTTTCTGACCGGCACGGCGCGGGTGTGGGAGCTGATCGTGCTGGCCGCGCTGCAGGGAACCGCCCGCGCGTTCGCCAGCCCGGCCATGGGAGCGCTCATCCCCGAGACGATCTCGCCGGGGAGGCTCCAGCAGGCGACGGCGCTGCTCTACGTCTCCTCCAGCAGCATCGACATCGGCGGCGCTGCCGTCGGCGGCCTGCTCGTTGCCGTCATCGGCCCTGGATGGACGATGCTGTTCAACGCCGCAACGTCGTTGGCAGAGGTCGCAATCCGGTTCCTCATGCGGGTGGACGAGCTCGTACCGGCGCCCGAGGAACGGCGTCCCTTCTGGCACGACTTCACACAGGGCTGGCGGGCGGTGATATCTCGCAGGTGGCTCTACGTGATGCTGGCGGGGGCGGCCGGATTCGCGCTGGCCGTCGTGGCGCCGTGGGATGTCCTCGGCCCGGCGCTGGCCAGGGATTCGCTGGGAGGCCCGAAGGCGTGGGGCTTCATCGAGTCCGCCTACAGCCTGGGCGCGCTTGGCGGGGGCGCGCTCGTCCTGCGGCTGCGTGCCTCCCGGCCGCTGCTCGTCGCCACGGCTCTCAATCTCCTCTACATCCCGGCCCTGGTGGCCTTCGCCCTCGTCTCGCCGGTCATCGTCATCGCGTGCGCGGCGTTCATCGGCGGCGCCGCCAACGACGCGTACCTCGTCCTGTTCGACACGACCATCCAGCGGCTCGTACCACGTGACGTGCTCGCCCGGGTGATCTCCTTCGACTGGTTCTCGGACGCCGCGACCAAGCCGATCGGCATGGCTGCCGTCGGCCCGCTGGCGGCCCGCGTCGGCATCTCCACAGTCTTCTGGGCAGCAGCGATCGGAGCCGCTGTGGTCACGGCGCTCATGCTGGGGGTCCGTGAGGTGCGCACCATGGGTTCCGAGCCGCATACGACATCAGGCATCTAGACCTGCGGCCGGTTCACCGCTACAACGAGAGAAATGCGGCCGTTCCGCTTCCTCACCGTCCTCGCCATCCTCGCCGGCGCAACCGCCTGCGGGCAGGCCCAGGCGAACCACACCACGGCGCCCCCGGCGTCGACGCGCGCGAGCGCGCCGAAGCCCGGCGTCGAGCTGGCGGCGTCCGCCGCCCGCACCTCGCGGGCGAAGAGCGCCCGCATCGCGATGCGGATGCGGATGTCGGTGTCTCCGGGCGCGAGCACGATCACGGCCGTGGCGACCGGCGTCGTCGGCTTCCACGACCGCTCCGGCGATCTCACGATGCACATGACGATCCCGGGCGGCGGGGCCATCCAGATGCGCGAGATCACCGTCTGGCCGGTGATCTACATGCGCTCGCCGCTGTTCGCGGCCGCGATGCACGGAAAGGCGCGATGGCTGAAGCTCGACATGGCCAAGATCGAGCGCGCGAACGGCGTCAACCTGAACGCGCTCACGAGCACCGGCAGCAGCGACCCGACCCAGATGCTGCAGACGCTCGAGAGCGAGTCCGACTCGATCCACAACCTTGGTGCCGAGACCGTCCGTGGCGTGCCCACCGTGCACTACCACGCGGTCGTCGATCTGGACAAGGCCGCCCGGACCGCGCCGGCAGCGCTGCGCGCCGCCGTGGAGAAGTCCGACGCCCGCCTGGTCGCGATGCTCGGCACCCACCGGATGCCGATGGACGTCTGGATCGGCCACGACAACCTCGTCCGCCGGGTTGCCTACCGCATGTCGATCCCGGTCGCCTCCACCGGCGAGACCGTCGCGATGGACGTCCGGCTCGACATGTTCGACTTCGGCGTCCCCGTCCATGTGACCGCGCCGCCCGCGAGCGACGTGATGGCGTTCCCCGCCTCCGCCGCGGCCGCGTCCGGCTCCCGATAGTCTCCACCCGCGTGAGCGGGATCGCGCACTGGGACGACGTGGAGAGCGTCCACGCGGCCGACGGCCACCTCGACGCCGTGTGGCTCGACCTCGGCTCCGCCGTGGGCACCCAGACCGTCGGCCTGCAGCTGATCCGGATCTCGCCCGGGAAGTGGTCGACGCCCGCGCACATCGAGCACTCCGAGGAGGAGATCTTCTGGGTGCTGTCCGGGAGCGGCCTCTCCTGGCAGGACGAGGGCGGCGGCCCGGCGACCTACGCGGTCGAGACCGGCGACTGCCTCGTGCACCTGCCCCGCGGCGAGGCCCACACCCTGCAGGCGGGCCCCGACGGCCTCGACGTGCTCGCCTTCGGCCAGCGCGTGCGCGGCGGCGGCGCGTACCTCCCCCGGGCCGGCCTCTCGTGGCACGGGCCGAGCTGGGTGCGCTCCGGCGGCGAGCCCTCACCGTGGCAGGGCGAGGCCCGCGCCGGCGCCCCGGACGTGCCGGCTCCGTCACCGCGGCCGGGCAGGATCGTGCACGTCGACGCGGTCCCGGGCAAGCGCCGGGAGGGCGCCACCGTCTGCCGCGAGCGGCGCGACCTGGGCCGTGCAGCCGGCTCGGTCACGACCGGCTTGAAGCACGTGGTCGCCGACCCCGGCAAGCTGGCGGCGCCGCCCCACTGCCACTCGGCGGAGGAGGAGATGTTCGTGGTGCTCGCCGGCGAGGGGACGCTCATCCTCGGGGATGACGAGCACCCCGTCAGCCCCGGCACGATCGTCGCCCGCCTGCCCGGCACCGGCGTTGCGCACGTGTTCCGGGGCGGGCCAGAGGGGCTCACCTTCCTCGCGTACGGCACCCGCGAGCCGAACGACATCTGCTACTACCCCCGGTCGGGAAAGGTGTTCCTCGGCGGCGTCGGCGTCATCGGCCGGATCGAGCAGCTCGACTACTGGGACGGCGAGGACTGAGCGGGCCGCTCGAGATCCGCGCCATCGAGCGGCCGGCAGCGGCGGTCCCCGCCGGGCTGCTCGTGCTGACCCACGGCCGCGGCGCCGACGAGCACGACCTGCTCCCGCTGGCCGACGTGCTGGATCCCGGGAGAAGGCTCGTCGCCGTGCTCCCGCGCGGGCCCCTGCGGCTGCCGCCGGGCGGGGCGCACTGGTACGCGGTGCACGAGATCGGCCGCCCGGACCCGGGCACCTTCCTGCCGACGTTCGCCGCGTTCGGCAGCTGGCTCGATGCGACGGCCGCCGCGCACGAGGTCACCCCCGACCGGATCGTGCTGGCGGGGTTCTCGCAGGGCGCGGTCATGTCCTACGCGCTCGGCCTCGCGGCGGAGCGGCCGCGGCCGGCGGGCATCATCGCCCTCTCCGGGTTCGTCCCCGTCGTCCCCGGGTTCGAGCTGGGCCTGGAGGAGCGGGCCGGCCTCCCGGTGGCGATCGGGCACGGGACGCAGGACCCCGTGATCGGCGTCGAGTTCGGCCGGCAGGCGCGGGCGCTGCTCGAGGGCGCCGGGGCGAACGTCCGCTACCGCGAGTCGCCGATGGGGCACAGCATCGATCCCGAGTACCTGTCCGAGCTGCGGGGCTGGCTCGAGGACGTTCTCGGTGACGACTGATACCCTTGTCGATGCAACTACCGTCGCAGGGGGAGCGATGCAGGAGGGCTCTGCCGCCGATACCGTGCTACTGACCCGGAGCGAGCTGGCCTCCTGGCGTGGCTTTCTGCGGGTGCACGCCGCCCTCGAGCGCGAGCTCGACGCCGAGCTGATCGCCGCCCACGGCATCGCGCTCAGCTCCTACGAGGTGCTCCTGACCGTGGCCGACGCACCCGAGGAGCGGATGCGCATGTCCGAGATCGCCGACTCGGTCCTGCTCTCGCGCAGCGGCGTCACCCGGCTCGTCGACCGGCTGGAACGCGACGGGCTGGTCGAGCGGGTGCCGTGCGAGGACGACGCCCGCGGCCAGTACGCGGTGCTGACGCCGCGGGGGCGGGCGGCCTTCGACTCCGCCCGCGCCACGCATCTGGCGGGGGTGCGGCGGCGCTTCCTCGAGCAGTTCGACGCGGACGAGCTGCACGGCCTGGCCGCCTTCTGGGAGCGGCTCGTCCCCGGAGTCACCTCCTAGCCGCGGTGAGCGAGCGCCTCGACGCCTACCGGCGCAAGCGCGACCCGGCCAGGACGCCGGAGCCGTTCTCGGGCTCGGGCGGCGGCGACGACCCGATCTTCGTCGTCCAGCGGCACGACGCCCGCCGCCTGCATTTCGACTTCCGTATCGAGCGCGACGGGGCGCTCGCGAGCTGGGCCGTCCCGAAGGGCATCCCGCTGCGCAAGGGGCAGCGCCACCTGGCCGTGCACGTCGAGGACCACCCGCTCGACTACGCGACCTTCGAGGGCGAGATCCCGAAGGGCGAGTACGGCGGCGGGACGGTCGAGATCTGGGACCGCGGCCACTACGAGCTCGTCGAGGAGAAGCGCGACGGCGGGCTGACGGTGCGCCTGCGCGGCGAGCGCCTGAACGGCCTCTGGACGCTCATCCCGACCCGTTTGGACGGCGACGAGCGCAACTGGCTCATCGTGCGCAAGGACGAGGGCGACCTGGCCGGCGACCCCGCCGACCTGCGCCCGATGCTGGCCGTCGCCGCGACCGAGCTGCCCACCCGCGGCGACTGGGTGTACGAGGTCAAGTGGGACGGCTACCGGGTGATCGCCGCCGTCGAGGGCGGCGAGGCGACGCTGCGAAGCCGCAACGGCAACGATCTCACGGCCCGCTTCGCCCAGGTGGCACGGGCGCTCCCGGGGGCGCTGCGGAGCGCCGACTGCGTGCTCGACGGCGAGGTGTGCGCGCTCGACGAGGACGGCCGGCCCCGCTTCTCGCTGCTCCAGCACGGCGGCGGGGCGCTCGCGATGTACGCCTTCGACTTGCTCGTCCTCGACGGCCGCGACGTGACCGCCCTGCCGCTCGGCGAGCGCAAGGAGCTCCTGGCCGAGACCCTGATCCCGGGCGAGACCATCCGGCTCTCGGTGGCCTTCGACGACGGGCCGGCCCTGTTCGCGGAGGCGCGGGCGCACGGGCTGGAGGGCGTCGTCGCCAAGCGGCCGTCGAGCCGCTACCTTGCGGGACGTCGAAGCGAAGCCTGGATGAAGGTGAAGACACAGCAGCGCCAGGAGCTTGTGATCGCCGGATACACCGCCGGACGGGGGCGGCGCGACAACGCGTTCGGGTCGCTAGTCCTGGCGGTCGAGCGCGGCGACGAGCTGGTGTGGGCGGGCAACTGCGGCACCGGGTTCGACGACGCCGAGCTCGACATGCTGATGGAGAAGCTCGCGCCGCTCCGGCGCAAGACGACGCCGCTGGCGGTCGAGCCGAAGATGCCGCGGGTGCGCTCGGGCGACGTCACCTGGGTCGAGCCGAAGCTGGTCTGCGAGGTCGAGTTCCTCGAGTGGACACGGGAGGGCCGCCTGCGCGCGCCGTCGTACAAGGGGCTGCGCGACGACAAGGCTGCGGCCGAGGTCCACCGCGAGCACCCGCGGAAGGAGCGGGCGGGCACGCCGAAGCGGCCGCTCGAGCTCTCCAACCTGGACAAAGTGTTCTGGCCTGGGGAGGGGATCACCAAGGGCGACCTGATCGACTACTACCGGGCGGTCGCCGACGTCGCGGTGCCGCACCTCGAGGGGCGTCCGTTCACGATGAAGCGCTATCCCGACGGCATCGCGGCGAAGCCGTTCTTCCAGAAGAACGCGCCTTCGCACATGCCCGAATGGATCCCGACCGCGGAGTTCCCGGCCACGTCGCGCGAGACGCGGGAGAAGCGCATGATCCGCTACCCGCTGGTGAACGAGGAGGCGGCGCTCCTGTGGATGGCGAACATGGGGTGCATCGACCTGAACGCGTGGTGCTCGCGCATCGACCGCCCCGACCGGCCCGACTTCGCCCTGTTCGACCTCGACCCGACCCCCGAGGCCGGGTTCGCCGCAGCGGCGGAGGTGGCGCTGCTCGTGCGCGACGCGCTCGCGGCGGTCGACCTCCGCGGCTACCCCAAGACGAGCGGCTCCGACGGCGTGCACGTGCTCGTGCCGCTGGCCCGGCGGTACGGCTACGACCAGACCCGTGGGGTCGTGCTCGCGATCTCGCGCGCGCTCGCCTCGATGCGGCCCGACCTCGTCACGACCGAGTGGTCGAAGGCGAAGCGCCGCGGCGTCCTTATCGACGCCAACCAGAACGGCCCCGGCCGCACGATCGCGTTCGCCTACTCGGTGCGGCCGAAGCCGGGCGCCCCCATCTCGACGCCGGTCACCTGGGACGAGCTGCGCGCGGGAGTCGACCCGGACGCGTTCACGATGTCGGTCGTGCTCGACCGCCTGTCCCGCCACGGCGATCTGCAAGCCCCGGTGCTCGACGACCGCCAGGCCCTCGGCCCGGCGCTGCGCTCGTTGTAGCAAGGCGGGAAGCGGGACTGTCCCCGCTTGTCGAGGACAGTCCCCACGTGAGCCGGCTGCCCCACGAACTCCCCGCAAAGTCCGGGGAACGCGGCTTGCCGCACGCCGACGCCTGTGCGAACATACGTTCGTCTCCGGATGGGAAAGAAAGGTGGGGCGGGAAGCCTTGGTGTGCCAGACTGCATCCATGGTTGTGACGGAGGGAGAGCGCCGCGTCGTGGCGGTCCTGATGGCGGACGTGGCCGGCTCGACGGCGATCGGCGAGCAGCTCGGTCCCGAGCGGTCGAAATTCCTCTTCGACGAGGTCGTCCGGCTGATGGCCGAGCAGGTCGAGCGCTACGACGGCACCGTCGCCCAGCTGCTCGGGGACGGCCTGCTCGCGGTGTTCGGGGCGCCCGTCGCGCACGAGGACGACAGCGAGCGCGCGGTGCGCGCCGGCCTCGCCCTCCAGCGCGCCCTCGCCGCCTACTCGCGCGACGTCGACGAGGCCTACGGGATCGAGCTGCGCGCGCGCGTCGCCGTGAACACCGGCCCCGTGCTGATCACGCCGGACTCCGACGGCGCCGAGCACTTCAACGCCCTCGGCGACACCGTGAACGTCACCGCCCGGCTGCAGGCCCTCGCCGGCGACGCCGACGTCACGCTCGGCCCCGACACGGCCGTCCAGGTGCGGGATTGCTTCGAGCTCGAGGACCTCGGGCCGACCGAGCTGCGCGGTCGCGCACGCCCGGTCGACCGCTACCGCGTCGTGAGCGAGCGCGACCGCGGCTCACGGCCGGCGGACGGGCCGCTGATCGGCCGGGTGAGCGAGCTGACCGACATACGCGGCGCATTCGAGCGGCTGGGCGACGGGATCGGTGTGATCGTCTCGCTCACCGGCGAGCCGGGGATCGGCAAGTCGCGCCTCGCCGCCGACGCCGTCGACCCGCTCCGCGACCGGCTGAAGGTGCTCGTCGGCCGCAGCCTCTCCTACACGCAGGGCTTCTCGTACTGGCCGATCCGCGACCTGCTGCGAGACTGGCTGGGCGCCTCGGCGACGACCAGCGAGGCGCGCATCCGGTTCGACCTCAAGGCCGCCCTGCACGAGCTCTACGGCCCCGGCGACGACCGCTACCCGTTCCTGGCCAACCTGCTCGGCCTCCAGGAGGCCGATCGCCGGGCCGCGGCCGACGTGCGCGAGCTCTCCAACGACGCGCTGCACCGGCGCAGCCTCGAGGTGGTCGCCGACCTGCTCACGCGAATCGCCGCGGAGCGGCCGCTGCTGGTCGTCTTCGAAGACCTGCACTGGGCCGACGAGCTCACCCTGCAGGCGGTGGAGAGCCTGCTCGAGCTCACCGAGACCGAGGCGCTCGGAATCGCCCTGCTCTATCGCAGCGAGCGCGAGCTCCCGTCCTGGGGCGTCGGCGAGCGCGCCCGCCAGCGCTACCCTCACCGTTATGTAGAGGTCGAGCTTCGTGCGCTCGAAGGCGACGCGACGCTCGAGCTCGCCCAGGCGCTCGCCGACGCGCCGCTGCCCGAGGCGGTCGCCGAGCTGATCGCCCAGCGTGCCGGCGGAAACCCGCTCTTCGTGAGCGAGGCGCTGCGCGACCTGGTCGAGCGGGGGGCGCTGCGGCGCGAGAACGGCGGCTGGGAGCTGGCCGTCGACCCCTCCCAGCTCGAGGTGCCGGCGCTCGTCCAGGGCGTGCTCCAGGCCCGGCTCGACCGGCTCGACCCCGCGGGCCGCGAGACCGTGGCCGTGGCCGCGGTGATCGGCCGCCGGTTCGGGATGCCGCTGCTCGAGCGGGTCCTCCGGCCCGACACGCTGCCCGCGGCGCTGCTCGAGCTCCAGCGCCTCGATCTGATCGTCGAGGAGCGCCGCCGCCCCTATCCCGAGTACCGCTTCCGCCACGGGCTGGTCCAGGAGGCGGCGTACGCCAGCCTGACCGAGTCCGACCGGCAGGCGCTCCACCGCCGCGTCGGCCTGGCCCTGGAGGAGCTGGCCGGCGACGAGAGGAGCGGCGCCACGCTGGCGCTGCTCGCCCGCCACTTCAGCGCCGCCGACGACCCCGCCCGGGCCGCCGAGTACCTGATCCAGGCCGGCGACGACGCCCGCGTGATCTACGCCAACCAGGAGGCGATCCGCCACTACCGGCACGCACGCGAGTTCCTGGGCCGGTTGGGCGACGACCGCCGCTCCCGCGAGACGCTCTTCAAGATCGCGCTCGTCCACCACCTGGCATTCAACTTCGCCGAGGCCGAGCGCGCCTACGACGAGGCCTTCGCATGCAAGGTGGAGCCCATCGAGCAGCCCGATCCGACGGCGCGGCTCACGACCGCCCTCATGCAGCCCGAGGCGGTCGCGCCCGGCCTCGAGTACGTGTCCGAGACGAGCGCGCTCACCGACCACCTGTTCCGCGGACTGCTCGTTATCGATCGCGACCTGAACGTGATGCCGTCGCTGGCCGAGAACTTCCGCGTCTCCGGCGACGGGCTCACATACCTGTTCCAGCTGCGGGAGGGCTCGTGCTGGAGCGACGGCGAGCCGCTGACCGCGCACGACTTCGTCTACACGTGGGAGCGGGCGCGCCAGCGGTCGACCGTGACGGCGTTCCTGCTCCAGGATGTCGACCAGGCCACAGCGCTCGACGACCACACGCTCGAGGTCGTCCTGCGCGAGCCGCGCAATTACTTCCCGTACATCCTCGCCTCGACATACGCCTACCCGTGGCCGCGGCACCTGTGCGAGTCGGTGGGCGACGAGTGGCACCGGCGGCTCCCGCTTGTCTCGAGCGGCCCGTTCCTGCTCGAGTCGATGGACGCCGACGGCATGACGATGGTCGCCAACCCGCGCTGGAGCGGGCGCCGCGGCAACGTGCGCGAGATCTCGGTCGACTTCCGTATCCACGGCGCAAGGATCAACGACCTGTGGACGTCCGGCCGCGTCGACGTGCTTGCAACGCCGTTCGCCCCGGACGAGGGCGAGGATGACGGCTGCGTCGACTTCGCCCCGAGCCTGGGGACGTCCATGCTCGGCTTCCGCACCGACCGCGAGGTGTTCCGGGACGTCCGCGTACGGCGGGCGGTGGCCGCGGCGCTCGCCCCGGTCGGGGGCACGTTCGCCGAGCTCGGGCTGGTGAGCCGGCCGGCGATGGGAGGAGGGCTGCTGCCGCCGGCGATGCCCGGACACGACCACCGTGTGTCCGAGGCCCTCGCCCTCGACCTCGACGCCGCCCGGGCGCTCCTGGCCGACGCCGGCCATCCCGGCGGCGCCGGGCTGCCCCGGCTCGAGATGCTGCTCACGAAGGGGTTCGAGGTGCTCCGGACGGGCATCGAGAGCGCGCTCGGCGAGATCGGGATCGGTGTCGACTTCACGATCAGCGACCGCGGATCGCGCACGTCGCAGATCCCGGTCGACCTGTGGATGACGTCGTGGCTCGCCGACTTCCCCGACCCGGACGGGTTCTTCCGCGGCCTCCTCACCGACCCCTGCGACCCGGTCGCCGCGGAGGAGCCGACGCGCGAGCTCACAGACCTCCTGAACCAGGCTAGGACGTCGCGCAACCAGGACGAGCGTCTGGAGCTCTACGGCCGCGTCGACCGTCTCCTCGTGGCCGAATGGGTCCTCCTGGTCCCGGTTGCCTACCTGCGCACGACCCTCCTGCGGCGGCCGTGGGTCCACGGCCTGTGGGCGAACGCGCTCACGCCGTTCCGCCTCGACGGAGTGATCGTCGACCGCGAGCACCAAGCGCAGCCGGGCGCCGCCGGGTGAGCTCCTCGACAAGGCCGGCGTCCGCGCCGGCCGTCCTGGCCGCGCGCCCGCCCGCGGCCGAGCTCATCGGGGCGTTCGCGGCGATCTACCTCGTCTGGGGATCGACCTTCCTGGCCATCCGCTACGCGGTCGAGACGATCCCGCCGTTCGCGATGATGGCCGGTCGGTGCCTGCTCGGCGGGGTGATCCTGCTCGCGCTCGGGCTCGTCCGCGAGCGCGACCTGGCATGGCCGACGCGGCGGGAGTGGGGCGGCGCCCTCGTCATCGGAACGCTCCTCTTCGTCGGCTGCCACGGCGTGCTCGCCTATGCCGAGGAGCGCGTCCCGTCCGGCATCGCGGCGCTGTGCCTGGCCACGATCCCGTTCTTCGTCCCCCTGCTGGCGTGGGCGCTGCCGGACGGGCGACCGCCGTCGCGGCGGCGGGTGGCGGCGTTCGTTGTCGGCTTCGCCGGAGTGGCCCTCCTGGTCGCGTCCCAGGGGACGAGCGGTGGCCTCCACCCCGGCGACGCGCTCCTGCTGGTCGGAAGCGCGCTCTCGTGGGCCGCGGGGACGGTGGCCACCCGCGTCGTGCCCGTGCCCCGCTCGCCGGTGCTGGGCGCGGCGATGCCGCTGCTCGCGGGCGGCGTCATCCTCACGCTGATCGCGGCGGCGTCGGGCGAGCTCTCCGCGTTCCACCTCGCCGACGTCTCCGGCAAGTCGATGGGAGGGCTCGTCTACCTCGTCGTCTTCGGAACGGTCCTGACCTTCTCCGCCTACGTGTGGCTCCTGCGCGTCGTTGCACCGGCCCGCGTCGCCACGTACGCCTTCGTGAACCCGGCGGTCGCGGTCGTGCTGGGGTGGGCGCTGGCCGGCGAGTCGCTGACGGCGGGCGCCGTCATCGCGAGCGCCGTGATCGTGGCCGCCGTCGCCGTCGCGGTCTCCGAGCGCGAGCCCGCCCGGGCCTGACGCGACACCCGCCGTCCGGCAGAGAATTTGACAGCGACACAATCACGATATATCGTGATGTGACGCGATAGTCATGAAACGAACGAGAATCAGGAGGATTCCGATGACATACGCAGAGACGATCCCGGTCGGCCGGCACGGCAGAGGCCGCCGCCACCGTCACGGGATGCTCATGTTCGCCAGGCGCCGGCACGGCGGCCGCGACCCCTTCGGGCGCGGCGGCTGGGGCGGTGGCCCCGAAACCGCCTTCTTCGGCCGCGGCCGCCGGGCCGGCCGCGGCGACATCCGCGCCGCGATTCTGGCGCTCCTGGCCGAGCAGGGGATGCACGGCTACCAGATCATCCGCGAGCTCAGCGAGCGCACGGGCGGGGCCTGGAACCCCAGCCCCGGCTCGGTCTACCCGACGCTCCAGCAGCTGGAGGACGAGGAGCTCGTCCGCGAGCAGAAGTCCGACACCGGCCGCCGCGTCTACGAGCTGACCGACGCGGGCCGCGAGCGGGCCGCCGAGCTGCCGTCCCCGCCGCCGTGGGAGCAGGCGGCCGCCGAGGCCCACGACGAGCACGGCGACCTGCGCAGCCTGGTGTTCCAGGTGATCGGCGCGGTGCGCCAGGTGGCCGCGGCCGGAACGCCGGCCCAGCTCGAGAAGGCGCAGGAGGTGCTGCGCGGCACACGCCGCGGCCTGTACCAGATCCTGGCCGAGGAGGACGACCCCGGCGACCAGCCGGACGTCAACGTCTAGACGATCATCTAGACAGGAAACGGGTTCGACCAGGCCGTCCCGCCGTCGCCGTCCGCCAGCTCGATGCGGGCGGCGGCGGCGCCGGGCGGCGGCGCGAACTCGACGGCGGTGATCAGGCCGGCCGGGTCGCGGTCGACGATCTTCGCGCGGTGGCGGAAGGCCAGCCGGCCGACCATCGCCCGGCCGCCGTCCTCCGGCCCCGTGAGCAGCGTGACCGAACGGCAGGGGCTGCAGCGCACGAGCAGGCCGCCGGGGACCGGCTCGATCGCGTCGAACCGGGGCCCGGTCGACGCGTAGCAGGCGCCCTCGCGCAGGGCGGCGACGACGCCCTCGGGCGTGGCGTCGGCCGCGTGGGCCATCGTCCAGGCGTAGCCGGAGTCGAAGCCGGCGTAGTGGGTGTCGTCGCAGGCGACGGCGAAGCAGGGATGCCCGGCGTCGAGCAGCAGGTCCCAGTGGACGGTCGAGAGGCCGCGGCCGTTCTCGATCTGGCAGCCGGCGTTGAAGACCTCGATGCCGACGACCGCCGGCAGCCCGACCACGAGGTCCATCGGCACGCCGGTCCAGTACGGATGGGCGATGTACGCGACGCCGCCGTGCTCGGCCACGAACGTCATCGCGTCGGGCAGGTCGGGATAGGTGCGCTCGTCGTCGGGGTCGACGTCGAGCTCGCGGTCGAGGCCGTAGACGAGCACGTCCACCCACACGCCCGACGGCGTGCGGCAGGTGAGCTCGATCCCGGGCACGAGCACCATCCCGTCCCGGGCCGGCGGCTCGGTGATCGTCCAGTGGTCGGTGACGGCGAGGGCGCCCCACTCCGCGCGCTCGTAGTGGTCGACGAGCGCCTCGGGCTGGAGCTCGCCGTCGGAGCGGGTGGTGTGGGCGTGGAGCGCGCAGCGCAGCCAGGTGCCCTCGGTCTGGAACGGGTTCGTCATCGCCGGGTGCCGGCGAATCTACCATCGCGGCCGCTCAGGACTGCACGTCCGACCCGCTCACGCCCCACGTGTCCGAGAGCAGGTAGCCCTCCGGGAACGGGTCGGTGGGGTCGACCAGGAGCTGCGAGACGCCGGTGATCCAGGCGCTCCCGCGGATCGCCGGGACGATCGCGGGGCGGTCGCCGACGCGGGTCTCGGAGACGATCCGCCCGTCGAAGGTGGACCCGATCGCCGATGCGTGCGTCATGCCGTCCCCGGGCCGCATCAGCCCGCGGGCGTGGAGCACGGCCATGCGCGCCGAGAGGCCCGTGCCGGTGGCCGACCGGTCGAGCCGGCCCGGTGCGACCACGACCGCGTTGCGGCTCACCGCGCCGACGCCCTGCCACGGCCCGGCGATCTGGACGATGCTGACGCCGGCGATGTCGAGGTTCTCCGGGTGGACGCAGGGGAGTTGCTCGCGGGCCGCGGCGCGGATGCGCTCGCCCGCCAGCGACAGGTCGCGGGCCTCGCCCGGCTCGATCGCGAAGCCGAGGTCGGCGGCGCCGGCGATCGCGTACCACATACCGCCGTAGCTCACGTCGACGGTCAGCGTGCCCAGTCCCTCGACCTCGAGCGGGGCGTCCAGGCGGTCGGCGAACGCCGCCACGTTCGTCACCTCGACGCTCTCGCAGCGCCCGCCGCGGCACCGCGCGCGCACCTCCACGATGCCGCCCGGGGCCTCCAGCCGCATCGTCGTCTCGGGCTCCGTCATCGCCACGATGCCCGTCTCGAGCAGCACCGTCGCCGTGCAGATGGTGTTCGAGCCCGACATCGGCGGGTACTCGGTCGGCTCCATGATGATGAACCCGGCGTCGCAGTCGGGCCGTGTCGGCGGGACGACCAGGTTCGCGTGGCAGGCGACGCTGCCGCGCGGCTCGCGCAGGAGCAGCTTGCGCAGCCCGTCCCCGTCGCGGCGCAGGGCCTGCATCTGCTCGAAGACGGTCGCGCCCGGCGGCGGCAGGACGCCGCCGGTGACGACGTTTCCGACCTCGCCGCCGGCGTGGCAGCCGACCACGGTGATCACCCGGCCTGCGCGCATCGGCGGCGAGTGTACCGGCGCCGGGGCGACGCGGTAGGGTGGCGGGCGTGCGGATCCCGCCGCTTCGGACACCACGGCTCACCGTCCGCGAGCTCGAGGCCGGGGATCGCGGCGCCGTCGAGGACGTCGTCGGCGGCGACCGGGAGCGGTGGCTGCGGTGGACCGAGCTCTCCTACGAGCAGCTCGCCGAGCTGCGCCAGCCGCCCTACGGCGAGCGCGGGATCGCGCTGAACGAGTCCGGGCATCTGGTCGGGCTCGTCGGGCTCGTCCCGGCGCTGGGGCCGTTCGGCCTGCTGCCGTCCTGGCCCGAGCCGGGAAGCCGGTTCGTGCCCGAGGTCGGGCTCTACTGGGCCGTCGCGCCGGCGCTCCGCCGCCGAGGCATCGCCGCCGAGGCGGCCGCGGTGCTCGTCGACCACGCGTTCGCCGAGCTCGGCCTCGCCCGCCTCGTGGCCACGACGGAGCGGGAGAACCTCGCCTCGATTGGCGTTATGCGGCGGCTGGGCATGCGCGTCGAGGAGAATCCGGAGCCCGAGCCGGCCTGGTTCCAGGTCGTCGGGATCCTCAGCCACGATCGACAGGGGTGAGCATGGGACAACCGGGAAGCGTCCACTTTGTCGTCCGTTTCCGGGGCGGCGACTTCGACAGATGGAAGGCCGCCTTCGACGAGCACGAGCCGGTGCGGGTCAAGCATGGCGCCGTCGGCCACTGGATCGCGCGCTGCATCGACGATCCCAACGAGTTCATCGGCGTCGTCGAGTTCACGTCCCGCGGGGGCGCCAGGGCCTACGCCGGCGACGCCGACCGGATGGACGTGCAGCGCGCGCTCATGATCGAGGGCGGGCCGCACCAGAAGACCTGGGACGAGAGCATCCACGAGACCGTGTCCGTGGTGCGATACGCGCAGTGACGGCGGCCGACGGGATCCACGCCGAGACCGCCGGGGACGGCCCGGCGATCGTCCTCGTCCACGCCGGCATCTGCGACAGCGGCATGTGGGACGCGCAGTGGCGCACGCTCGCCGGCCGGCATCGCCTGGTCCGTCACGACATGCGCGGGTTCGGCCGCTCGCCGATGCCGCCCGGGCCGTACTCGCACGCCCGCGACGTGATCGCCGTCATGGACGCGGCCGGCGTCTCCGAGGCCGCAATCGTCGGCGCGTCGCTGGGCGGGCGGGTGGCGGTCGAGGTGGCGATCGCCCACCCCGAGCGCGTGTCGGCGCTCGTGCTCGTCGGCTCCGGCCTGCCGGGCCACGAGTGGTCGGATGCCGTGCGCGAGTACTGGTCGGCCGAGGAGGAGGCGATCGAGCACGGCGATCTCGACGCGGCCGCGGAGGTCAATGTCCGCTTCTGGATCGACGGCCCCGGCCGCCGGCCCGAGGAGGTCGATGCCGACGTGCGCCGCCGCGCCCACGCGATGCAGCTGCGGGCGCTCGAGCTGCAGGTGCCGAGCTACGAGGAGGTCGGCGACCTGGAGGAGCTGCTGGTGCCCGATGCAGGCGAGCGCCTGGGCGACGTCGCCCAGCCCGCCCTGATCCTGGTCGGCGACGCCGACCAGCCTGACATCCACGCCATCGCGCAGCGACTCATGGCCGGCCTCGCCCGTCCCACCGCCGCGACGATCCCGGACGCCGCCCATCTCCCGAGCATGGAGCGGCCCGAGCTCTTCGACCGCCTGGTGGCGGACTTTCTCAGCCGACCGGCTTGAGCGACCGGGCGATCGCGATCATCTCGGGGTCGGTGAGGTCGTCGAGCAGGGTGTTCTGCACCCAGTAGGCGACGCCGTCTCGGACGAACGCGATCGTCTGGATATGGCTGCCGTTGAAGAAGAACTGGTACGTGCGCCCGTCCAGGTGGCGCGTGGCGTTCGGCGTCTGCAGGAGCGGGGCGTCGGTGTAGCGCGTCTCCTCGATGCCCCAGTAGGCGTCGCCGGACGGGGCGGACATGTGGAAGACCGCGTACGTCGAGTTCCAGCCGTGCCCCGCGGCCGGGATGCCATAGATGCGGGTGGGGGAGGTGGACGTGCCCTGGCAGCTGAGCACGCCCGGGCCGGCCGGCTTCGGCACCCACGGACACAGGGTCGAGTCCGCCTGGGTCACGGTCGGGTACATGATCGGGAAGTGCAGCACGTGCTGGGCGTGGAGGAAGTCGGCCCGGTATTCCGTCGTCGGCGTGATCGTGGACGGCGGGCCGGCCGGCTTCTTCGGCTGCTTCTTCGGGGGCGTCACGGCCACCTTGCCGTCGAAGCCCTTGCCGATCACGACCGCCACCTGCGCGCGCGGCCCGGTCATGTTCGCGATCGCGGCGGGCATCGCCGCCGCCGTCGCGCCGTCTCCGAGGATGTGCGCCAGGTCGCCGGCGACCGCCGCGGCGCCCGGGCGGTAGAAGGCCCACGTGTCGGGATAGTGCTGGTTGGGGGCATTCCCGGCGTGGGCGCGGTAGCCCCACGCGCTCAGGCCGGCGACCGTCTTCGCGGCCGCGCCCTTGACGCCGTTTCCGTTCAGCACCGCCACGTGCACGCCGGCGGGATCGACCGTCGGCGTCCAGGCGGGCGTCGTGTGCTTCTTGTGCCCGGTGGGGATCGAGGCCGCCGCGGTTCCGAGCCGCCACGGATGCCGCCACTGCGAGATGGCGTCGGGGAGGTTCGTCACCTCGAGGGCGGACTCGCCGTCGGGAGCGTTGTACGGCGTCCAGTCGAGGTGGATGCTGGCGACGTGCGAGCGGGCCTGGTAGGCCGTCGCGGCGAACGAGAGCAGCGTCCGCGGGCTGGGCGCTTTGCCGCCCGGGCCGACGATCGTGACGCTGTCCGAGATCGCGCCCAGGAGGTTGTTGATGAACGGGATGTCGGTCACCGAGATCCCGTGGAAGCGGTCGGACGCCCGGGCCTGGAACGCGCGCAGGAACATCTGCTGGCGGGCCTGGCGGTGGAAGTCGTCGTCGGTGTGCCGGTAGCGCGAGAACGCGAGCGCGTCGGCGCCGCTCAGGCGCTGGTAGCCGGGCTTGACGTCGATCGCCGAGAAGCCCGTGTACTGCGACAGCTCGGGCGGGTTGTAGTAGTACTGGTCGACGTTCACGTAGATGCCGCCGAGCGTGTCGACGAGCCGCTGGAACCCGGCGAAGTCGACGTTGATCAGGTAGTTCGGCTTGACTCCCCGTGACGCCCTCGACCGCCTCCAGCGAGGCGTTGTCACCGCCGGTCGAGTACGCCGAGTTGATCTTCGCGCCCAGGCTCGGCACCCACAGGTCACGCGGGATCGAGAGCAGCGAGATCACGTGATGGGCAGGGTCGAGCCGGGCCAGCATCAGCGTGTCGGAGAGGCCGTTCTTGCCCGTGGCACCGTCGGTGCGGTGGTCGGAGCCGATCATGAGCGCCGTGATCGGCTGGGACGACGTCGGGATCTGCGGCGCCAGGTGCTTCGACGCCTTCTTGTCGGTGCCGTGGAGCTTCGTGACCTTGTTGTAGACGCTGTTCAGGTACCAGAGCTCGTAGCCCCCCGCGGCCACGACCACGAGCACCAGCAGGCCGAGCACCATGAGGGTGTACCGCGCCCAGCGGGGCAGGCGGTAGCGCCGGCGGCGTCCCCGGCGGGGCGGCTTTTGCGGCGGTCCACTTCCGTAGATCACCATCTTTGCGCGCCGGGGGGAATCTCCCTCGCCCGGACCTCTGGGCGGCGTCGTGGTTGCCAAGCAGCTCCTCGTTCGCAACGGCCGGCGGCGCGCGGCGACGTTGGCGGGGCACGGGTCGGCGGAGTATACGGCACCGATCCGGCCACCTCGTTGGAGATGGGTTGGACGGGTTCAGTGGGAGGCGGAGCGCTCCGAGGCGCGCAGCCGCTCGGCCATCGTCTGGAGGAGCGCGATCGCGATCTTCGGCTCCTCCTTCACCGTCTTCAGAACGCGGTCCGGCCGAGCAGCATCGCGAAGACGTCGGTCTGCGCCTCGACGGTCGCCGCCCTGGGGGCGGCGTCGAGCAGCGCCATCTCGCCGAACCAGTCGCCGGCCCCGAGCCGCACCCCGCGCTTGCCCGGCAGCTTCACGAGGGCGGTGCCGTCGAGGATGACGTAGAAGCTGTCGCCGCGGTCGCCCGCGCGGACGATCGACGTGTAGCGCGCGTAGCGGCGGGTCTTGGCAAGGCGCGCGATCTTGTTCAGGTGGCGCTTGGACAGGCCGGCGAAAAGCGGAATCTCGCCGAGAACTTCGGCCCAGCCACGGCCCATCGAATCGGTCGGCATCGAGGTCTCCCGGGGTCGGTCGCGGGCGAGTATTGCACGATCACGGCGGCGGCGCCGCCTCGGATTTGACGGTGGCGGGCCGGATGGTCATACTTAGGCCGCCCTAAGGTTAGGGAGCCCTAAGTACTCGGAGGATGGGAGTCGTGCGGTGCTACCGACGTTGCGCAGGAGGTGGACGCGCTGGCCGAGCCGCTCTCGACGGTCGCGGCCAAGGTGTCGCAATCGTAGAGGAGCCGGGAGCGCGGGCCTCGGGCGTGACGCGCAGGCGGCTGCTGCAGGCGACGGGAGGCGGCGCGATCGGCCTGGCCGGGGCGGGGGTCGCGGGATACGCGATCGGGTCGAGGGACGGCGGCGCGCCGGCCGGCGACGAGGCGACGGTCCCGTTCCACGGCGAGCACCAGGCCGGGATCCTCACCCCGCCGCCCGAGCGGCTCATGTTCGCGGCGTTCGACCTCACGATCTCGACCGCGGACGAGCTGCGCGACCTGCTGCGAACCTGGTCGGCCGCCGCGGCCACGATGTCGGTCGGGCGCCCGGCCGGGTCGCCGGCCGGCCCCAAGGACGCACCGCCGCAGGACACCGGCGACGCCGTCGGCCTGCCGGCGGCGAGCCTGACCGTCACGTCCGGCCTGGGACCGACCGTCTTCCTGCAGGACGGGCGCGACCGCTTCGGGCTCGCCTCGCGCCGTCCGGGGCCGCTGTCGCCGCTCGGCCCGCTGCCCGGCGACCAGCTCGACCCGGCCCGCTCGGACGGCGACCTGTGCGTCCAGGCCTGTGCGGACGATCCTCAGGTCGCCTTCCATGCGGTGCGCGACCTGGCCCGCGTCGCCCGGGGCGCCGCCGTGATGCGGTGGACGCAGCTCGGGTTCGGGCGGGCGTCGTCGACGTCGCAGGCGGCGGTCACGCCCCGCAACCTGCAGGGGTTCAAGGACGGCACGAACAACCTCGACGCGGGCAACGACGACAGATGCGCCGCTTCGTCTGGGTCGGATCGCAACGAGCCTCAGGCCTGGATGCGCGGTGGCACGTACGCCGTCTCGCGCCGCATCCGCATGCTGATCGAGACCTGGGACCGGTCCGCGCTCGGCGACCAGGGGGCGACCATCGGGCGGGCCAAGATCTCCGGTGCCCCGCTGGGGGAGAAGGCGGAGCACGACCCGGTCGACCTGACCGCGCGCCGGCCGGACGGGGAGCCCGAGATCCCGATGGACGCCCACATCCGGCTCGCGTCGCACGTGACCAACGACGGCGTGCGCATCCTGCGGCGCGGGTACTCCTACACGGACGGGATCGATCCGGTCACCGGCGAGCTCGACGCCGGCCTCTTCTTCGTCTGCTTCCAGCGCGACCCGCACGCCCAGTTCGCCGTGCTCCAGCGCCGGCTGGGGTCGGGTGACGCCCTGAACGAGTACATCAAGCACACGTCGAGCGCCGTTTTCGCGATCCCTGCCGGAGTCCCGCCCGGCGGGTATCTTGCCGAGGGACTCTTCGCATGACCTTCGACGTCTCTGCAGACGCGTACGACCGGTTCATGGGCCGCTACTCGGTGACCCTCTCGCCGCAGCTTGCCGACCTCGCCGGGATCGCCGGCGGCCAGCGGGCGCTCGACGTCGGCTGCGGATCCGGCATGCTCACCGCCGAGCTGGCGGCGCGGCTCGGGGCGGGGTCGGTGACGGCGATCGACCCGTCCGAGCGCTTCGTCGCCGACGTTCGCGACCGGCAGCCGGGCGTCGACGTGCGCCTGGGCGCCGCCGAGGATCTGCCGTTCGGCGACGGCGAGTTCGACGCCGCGCTCTGCCAGCTCGTCGTCAGCTTCATGCGCGACCCGGTGGCGGGGCTGCGGGAGATGGCGCGGGTCACGCGGCCGGGCGGCGCCGTCGCGGCGTCGGTGTGGGACCTGGCCGGCGGCCGGGCGCCGATCAGCCCGTTCTGGCGGGCGGCCGTCGCGCTCGACCCGGACGCCCGCGACGAGATGGCGGTCGCCGGCGGCCGCGCGGGCCATCTCGAGGCGCTGCTCGCCGAGGCCGGGGTCGAGGACGTGCGCGGCGCCGAGCAGCCCGCGGTGGTCGAGCATCCGACGTTCGACGACTGGTGGGGGCCGTTCACGCTCGGCGTCGGGCCGGCCGGAAGCTACCTCGTCAGCCTCGACGAGGAGCGCCAGGCGGCGGTGCGGGAGCGCTGCCGTGCGGATGTCGGTGACGGCCCGTTCGCGCTGCCCGCCGTCGCCTGGGCGGCGTGCGGCGTCAGCCCGTCCCGTTGACGACGCGGCGGTAGCCGTCGGGATCGCTGGCGCCCTCGGTGGCGACGAGGAGGACGCGCGTCTCGCGTCCCACGCCCACCGCGTCCCGCAGAGGTGCGCACCCGGCCTCCGTCGCGAGCGCGCCGAGCGCCGCCAGCGTTGCCGCGCCGCAGTCGCCGATGGTGAGGCCGAGGGCGGCGAGGCTCCGCATCGCCGCGTGCGTCTCGGCGTCGGAGACGGTGACCATGCCGTGGATGCCGTGCCGCAGCGTGGGCCAGGCTGCGGTCGAGACCTCCGCGCAGTCGAGGCCGGCCATGGTCGTTCCGGGCGTCGCGACGGCGGTCGGGGTGCCGGCGGCGAGCGACGCGGTCAGACACGCCGCCGTCTCCGGCTCGACGCCGACGACGGCCGCGCCGGCCGCGGCGCCGTGGCGGGCCGCGGCGGCCGCGAGCGCGCCGCACCCCACGGGGACGAGGATCAGGTCGTGCGGCGCCTGGGCGCAGGCTTCGGCGAAGAGCGTGTGGTACCCGTCGATCACCCAGCGGGCCGGGCCGGAGTCGCCGATGTCGGCGATTTCCATCGCGTCGGGATGCGCCGCCGCCTCGGCCGCCGCTGCGACCGCGTCCTCGTAGGTGCCGTCGACGACGACCACCTCGGCGCCTTCGCCGGCGATCGCCTCCCGCCGCCCCGGGGTCGAGCGGCCGGGCAGGAAGATGCGCGCGCGCAGTCCGCGCAGGGCGGCCACGTGGGCGACGGCGCGGCCGTGGTTGCCCGCGCTCGCCGCGACGAGTGTGCGCACGTCGGGCCGTTCCCGCAGCGCCCGTTCGACCGCCCACGACGCGCCCAGCACCTTGAACGCCGGCAGGCCGAGCCGGTCGGACTCGTCCTTGAGCGCGACCGCGGCAAGGCCCAGGTCGCGGGCGACGGGGAGGTCGTGCACGGGCGTGGGCCGGTATCCGGCCATCGCCTCGTGGAACGCCAGGGCCTCCGTGCTCGGCCGCGGCACCCGGGCGGGTGCGGCCGCGGTATTCACGAGCGCGCGCATCACGCGCATTCTGTCATCGTCCGGCGAGACCGAAGAGCGCCACCCAGTCCCACACGTCCAGCTCGTGCGGGCGAGCGTCGGCGGCCAGGCCGCGGCCGCGCGCGAACCGCTTCCAGGTGCGCGGCGGCAGCGCCAGGGCGCGCCGCACCGGGCGGGCGTCGCGGGTGAAGCCCGTCTCGACGAACGCGCGGTAGGGGGCGGCCTGCTCCGTCGGGACCAGCGCCGGCCGCCGCGGCCGGATCGCGAGCACCGCGGCGTCGACCCGGGGCGGCGGATCGAAGCATGCGGCGGGTAGGTGCCGCTCGGCCTGCAGCCGCCACCACGGCTGCCATCGCAACGAGAGCATCGTCGACGGCCGTGTCCCCGCCCGCTTGCGCACGAGGCCCTCCTGGGCGATCAGGTCGGCCCGGCGCAGCTCCGGGGCGGGATCGTCGAGCAGGCGGCGCAGGATCGGCGTCGTGATCGCGAACGGCACGTTGCCGACGACGCGGTGCGGCTCCACCGGCGGCGCCAGGGTCAGGAAGTCCGCCTCGACCACCGTCACCCGCTCGCCACCGTAGCGGCGGCGCAGCGAGCACGCCAGGTCGGGATCGACCTCGACGGCGACGACCCGCGCTCCGGCGATGCGAAGCGGGGCGGTCAACCGGCCGAAGCCGGCGCCGATCTCGACCACGAGCTCGCCTTCGCATACGCCCGCCGAGGCGACGATCTCTGCCGCCAGTCCGGCGCTACGCAGGAAGTGCCGGCCGTGGCCGGTCTGCGGCCGTGCGCCGCGCCCTCGCGCGGCCACGGAACGTCACCGTGAAGGTACCCATCGCGATCAGCTTACTCCGACTCGGTCGCGAGCTCACCGGCCGGCTGGTGGCCGGCCTGGCCCTGCACGTCTGCGCGCAGGACACCCGCACCGATGGCCGCCGCGGAGAAGGCGAACACCGCGCCGATCAGGAACGCGACGTGGTAGCCGCCGTTCAGCGCGACGAGCGGCCCGTCGCCGGCGGCGCGCAGGTCGCTCGTGTGCGACGCCGCCACGCTCGTCAGCACGGACAGGCCAAGCGCGCCGCCCATCATGAATGCGGTGTTCACGACCCCGGAGGCGAGGCCGGACTCGGCCGGGTCGACGTCGCTCATGGCCGCGAGGAGCAGCGGGTTGAACGACATGCCGGCGCCGATCCCGAGCAGGACCATGCTCGGCAGGACGTCGGTGACGTAGCTCCCGTCGACGGGAGCGCGGGCGAACAGCACGAGGCCCGTGCCGGCGAGCGAGAGGCCGATGCCGAGCGGGATCCGGACGCCGAAGCGCATCACGAGCTTGGCGGACAGGCCGAGCGAGAACGCGGCCATGATCAGGTTGGTCGGCAGGAACGCCAGGCCGACCCGCAGCGGGCTGTAGCCGAGGATCAGCTGCAGGTAGAGGGCCGAGAGGAAGAACCAGGCGAACATGCCGGCCGCCCACAGGATGCCGACCACGTTCGAGGTGGCGACGTTGCGCAGCTTGAAGAGGCCGAGCGGCATCAGCGGCGACTGCACGCGCGCTTCGATCGCGACGAAGACGGCCAGCAGCACGAGCGACGCGCCCAGCAGGCCGAGCGTCTGGTCTGCCGTCCAGCCGGTCTGGTTGCCGTTCACGATCGCGTACACCGCCAGCATCAGCGCCGCGGTGACGGTGACCGCGCCGGCGACGTCCAGATGCGTCGCGGCCTGGCCGCGGCCAGGCGGGAGCAGGATCAGGCACAGGACGAAGACGGCCACGCCGACCGGCAGGTTGACGATGAAGATCCAGTGCCAGTCGAGCACGTCGGTGAGGACGCCGCCGAGCAGCACGCCGATCGTGCCGCCGCCGGCCGCGACGAAGCCGAAGACGCCCATCGCCTTGGCCCGCTCGCCCGCCTCGGTGAACATGGTCATGATCAGCGAGAGCGCGACGGCCGAGACGATCGCGCCGCCCAGGCCCTGCACCGCCCGCGCGCCGATCAGCACGTGCTGGGACGTGGCCAGGCCGCAGGCGAGCGACGCCAGCGTGAAGAGGGCGATCCCGAACAGGAACAGCCGCCGGTGGCCGAACAGGTCGCCCAGGCGGCCGCCCAGCAGAAGGAACCCGCCGAAGGTGAGCAGGTAGGCGTTCACGACCCACGCGAGCGACGTCTCCGAGAAGCCGAGATCCTCCCGGATCGACGGCAGGGCGACGTTCACGATGGTCGTGTCGAGCACGATCATGAGGCTGCCGGAGCAGAGCACGATCAGTGCCAGCCAGCGCCTGTTGCCCTCGACGCCGCTCATGTCCCCGCTCCGGTGTTGGTGTCGATGTGTGTCCGCACGGTGCAGCTCCTTCAAGGTGTTTCGAGTCTGTCCGTACGACCGCGCGGACGCCCGAAACTCATCGCCCTCGCACCGTAGCGATCGGGTTGCGGCGACCCGTCAGGACATGATGGCCGGGGTGGGCGCCTCGACCTCTTCGTCGAAGACGCCGGTGCCCTCGACGTTCACGCGCGGGAGGACGCGGTCGAGGAACCCGGGCAGCCACCAGCTGCGGCGGCCGAGCACCTCCATCACCGACGGGACGAGCATGCAGCGCACCACCGTCGCGTCGAGCGCGATCGCGACGGCGAGGCCGATGCCGAACTGCTTCACCACCGGGTCGCCGTTCAGGACGAAGCTGGAGAACACGAACACCATCACGAGCGCTGCAGACGTGATCACGCGGCCGGTTCGGGCGAGGCCTTCGACCACCGCCTCGCCGGCGTCGTCGGTGGCGTGGTAGCGCTCCTGGATCTGGCTCACCAGGAAGACCTCGTAGTCCATCGAGAGGCCGAAGAGGATGGCGAACATGAGCAGCGGCGCGTAGCTCACGATCGGGATCGCGTGGGGGAGGCCGACGAGGCCGATCCCGTGCCCCTCCTGGAAGATGAACGTGACGATGCCGTAGGCGGCGCCGACCGAGAGCAGGTTCATCACCGCGGCCTTGATCGGGATCACCACCGAGTGGAACGCGAGCGTGAGGACGATGAAGCTCAGGAGCACGACGATCGCGATCATCAGCGGCAGCTTGGCGCCGATCTTCTGCGCCAGGTCGATGTAGCCGGCGGTCTGCCCGCCGACGTACACGGTCAGGCCCGACGTGCCGACCGCCTTGGGGATGACCGTGTCACGGAGGTTGCTCACGAGATCCGAGGTCTGGTCGGACGACGGCGACGTCTTGGCGACCACGGTGAACACGGCGCCCGTGCCGGACGAATCGACCGAGGCCGGCGCGACCGACTGCACGTTGGCGGTCTTCGCGATGGCGTTCTGGAGGTTCGTCAGGCGTGGGTCGGTGGTCGGGTCGCCGCCCGTCTGCGCGGGCTGCGCCGGCGTCGGGAACTTCACGGCGATCAGGAGCGGGCCGTTCGAGCCGGCCCCGAACCCGCCCGCGATCGCGTCGTATGCCTGCCGTGAGGTCGTCGACGTCGGCAGCACGCTGTTGTCGGCCTGGCCCAGCCGCAGGTTGACGAGCGGGAAGGCGAGCACGAGCAGGAGGACGGTGCTCCCGATCATGTACGGCCAGGGGTTGCGGCCGACGGCGCGCGCCATGCGCGCCCAGCCGTGCGGCTGATGGTCGTCGGGATGGGTGCGGCCGATGTGCACACGCAGCGAGTTGATGTGCTCGCCGAGCGCTCCGAGCAGCGCCGGCAGCAGCGTGATCGCCGCGAGCACCGAGACAGCCACGGCGATGGCCGCCGTGTAGCCGAGCGTCGAGACGAGCGGGATCCCGGCCACGACCAGCGAGCAGAGCGCGATCACGACCGTCACGCCGGCGAACAGGACCGCGCCGCCGGAGGTGGCGGTGGCGCGGGCGATCGACTCGTCCATCTCGATCCCGTGCCCGAGCTGGAGCTTGTGCTTCGTGACGATGAAGAGGGAGTAGTCGATGCCGACGCCGAGCCCGATCATCGTCGCCAGCGTCGGCGAGACGGTGGGCACGGCCGTGAGGTGGCTGATGGCGGTGATCAGGGCGAGCGTCGTGAGCAGGCCGAGGATGGCGGTCACGATCGGGAGCGCCATCGCGGTGACGGTGCCGAATGCGAGCACGAGGATCACGATCGCGGCCGCGATGCCGATCGCCTCGCTGCTCTCGGTCGACGGCCGGGAGAGCTTCTGGCCGACGTAGCCGCCGACGGCCGGCTCGAGGCCGGCCTTCGCCGCCGGGTCGGCGGCGTCGAGGATGTCCTGGGCGTCCTGGTCGTCGTGTCGCCCGAGCCGGTGTTCAGCGTGACCGAGATGTAGGCGACCTTCCCGTCCTTGCTGACGAGCGCCGATGCGCCCTGGTCGAGCGGGCTGACCACGCGGGTGACGTGCGGCACCGCCTTCAGGTTCTTCACCGTGGCGTCGATCGCGCTCGTGCTGGCGGAGTCGCCGATCGTGCCGGAGTGGTCGACGAGGGTGAGCGGGATGCTGCCGTACGCCTGCTGGGGCAGCTTCTGCTGCAACAGGTCGGTTGCCTGCGTCGAGCCCGTGCCGGGCAGCGTCAGGTTGTCGTTCCACTGCTGGCCGAGCGACGCCGCCCACAGGTGCAGGCCGACCGCCACGACCAGCCAGGTGGCGATCACGATCCAGCGACGGCGCACACACCAGCGGCCGACCTCGTAGAGCGCCCGAGTCACGCGTCAAACTCCAAGGCGCGCGAAGATACCAGGCTCGGGCGCGCCAAAAAAGAGCGCATCGACACGATGACACGTTATCTAACGCTCAGGTTGAGCGTTAGACTTCGAGCGGTACGAGCAGCCGGTGTGGCGCCCGCAGCGCGACGGTGACCGGGTCGTCGCGGAACGTGTTCCGGTCCGCGGCGCGGGGCCATCGGTGACGTCGGCCGGCTCGGGCGCGACGCCGCACTCCGGGCAGACCCCGCGCCGGTCGAGGGTCGTTCCGCAGGCCGCGTGGCTGAAGATCCGCCCGCTGCGGGAGCGATGGCTGCTGCCCCAGATCATGAGATCGAAGAGGAGGGGCCAGAGCTCGCGTCCGGCCTCGGTCAGCTCGTAGACGTGGCGGCCGCCGTGGTCGGGATCGGGCGTGCGGTCGAGGATGCCCCGCTCGACGAGCCCGCTCAGCCGGTCGGAGAGCACCGCCTTGGGGATGTCGAGGTGCACCTGGAAGTCGTTGAAGCGGCGGACGCCGTAGAAGGCGTCGCGGACGATCAGGAGCGTCCAGCGCTCGCCGACCACCTCGAGCGCCCGCGCGATCGAGCAGTCCTGGCGCACGTAGTCCTTTCCGAGCATGCGCGGCAGCATAGCGGTTATCGGTTCGGTCATCGAACCTCAGGTGATAGAGTGTTGCGGTTCGATCATCGAACCTGACAAGTGGAGGACGCATCGATGCACCGGCTCTCGACACGGATCGCCTGGCTCCCGGCCGCCGCGGGCCTCCTCGGCGCCGCCTGGGGCTCGAACCAGTTCACCCCGCTCCTGCTCGTGTACCACCACGAACTTGGTCTCGGCACCGGCACCCTCGAGGCGCTCTTCGGCGCCTACGCGCTCGGGCTGATCCCCGGCTTGCTCATCGGGGGGCCGCTGTCGGACGTCCGCGGCCGCCGCGCCGTCGTCGTGCCGGCGGCGTGGCTGTCCCTCGCCGCGACCCTGGTGCTGGCCGCCGCCGGGCACTCCATCGCCCTCCTCTTCGCCGGGCGCCTGCTCGCCGGCGTGAGCAGCGGCGCGATGTTCAGCGCCGGGACGGCCTGGCTGCGCGAGCTCTCGGCGCAGGATCCCCGGGGCGGCTCGCATGCCGCCCGGCGCACAGCCGTCGCGATGACCGCAGGGTTCGCGCTCGGCCCGCTCGTCGCCGGCCTGCTCGCCCAGTGGGCGCCGGACGCCGGCACCGTCCCGTACCTCCCGCACGTCGGGCTCGCGTTGGCCGTGCTCGCGCTGCTGCGCGGAGCGCCGGAGACGGTCGTCGCGCCGGCCCTCACCCCGGCCGGCGCTGCGCTGCCCGGCGACGGCCGGGCCCGGTTCCGGCGGGTCGTGGCGCCGTCGGCTCCCTGGGTGTTCGCCGCGCCCGCGATCGCCTTCGCCCTGCTCCCGACCGTCGTCGGCGCCGACCACGCGACCGACGGGACGGCGTTCGTCGCCGCGATCACCGCGCTGACCGCCTTCTCCGGCGTCCTCGTCCAGCCGCTGGCGCGGCGGCTGGAGCACCGGGCGGGCGTCGCCGGCCTGCTCGTGCTGGCGGCCGGCCTCGCCCTCGCCGCCGTGACGGCCGAGTCGCAGGTCGTCTGGCTGCTCGTGCCGTGCGCGATCGTGCTCGGCTGCGCGTACGGCCTGTGCCTGGTCGGCGGGCCTGGTCGAGGTGCAGCACATGGCCGGCGGGCGCGACCTCGCCCGCCTGACCGCCGTCTTCTACGCGTTCACGTACCTCGGGTTCGCGGCGCCGTACCTGCTCGCGCTGGGCGCGCACCTGGCCGGGTACGACCTGCTGCTCGCCGGCACGGCGGCGCTCGCCCTCGCGACCGCGGCGCTCGTCGCGCCGCGGCCGGGGGCGGCCTGACCGCGGGATCGTCTAGGCGGGTGCCTGCGAGCGCACGTACTCGATGTACCCGCGCACGTCGGCGGCCGGCTCGGTGTACGCGTCGCCGAGCGTCTCCGCCATCGCGTCCATGAACTCCTTCGCCCAGCCCGGCAGGTCGTAGTCGATCGAGGCCAGGAACTCGAGCGATGCGGCGAGGCGGATGTCCGCGATCGAGGGATGGTCGCCGCCGATGAACCGCTTGCCGTCGAGGAAGAACGCCCGGTAGACATCGAGCGGCTCGGCCAGGGCCGCCTCGGCGACCTGCTGCGCCTCGGCCTTGGCGGCGTCGTCGGCGTTCGACGAGCCCACCTCGCCCGGGTACTGCGGGAAGTTGAGCGCCGGGTACGTGGCCCGCGCGAGCAGCGGGTAGAGGGTGCCGATCAGGTAGAAGTTGGCGCTGTCGATCATCGCCCGCTTGCCCGCGTCGCTCGGGTAGAACTGCTCGAGGCCGTGCGTGTTGCACAGGTAGGCCATGATCGCGCAGCTCTCCCAGAGCGTCGTCCGCGGCAGCCCGGTGTGCTCGATCATCGGCGTCAGGTGCGCCGGGTTCTTGGCCAGGAACTCGGGCGTCTGCGTGCTGCCCCAGACGTCGACCTCCTCGAAGTCGAGCCCCGCCGCGCGGACGAAGATCCGCACCGTCAGGTTGTTCACGCTCGGCTTCAGCACGTGAAGCGTCATCGTCTCCATGCGGTACCTCCTGGTACGGGTCCTAGTAGGGGTTCTGCGGTGACCGGTCTTCCGAGAGCGACGGCCGCGACCGCCGGATCATGAGCTCGATGGCGTCGGCCAGGTGGATCTCGCCGATGTTGTAGTCGCCGCGCTCCTCGCGCAGCCTGTGGGCCTCGAGCAGGACGTCGGAGTGGGTGTGGCCGAACGGCGGCTCGAAGCGGTAGGACGCCAGCTCGATCAGAAGGCCCAGCGGGTCCTCGAAGTAGATCGAGTCCATGAACCCGCGGTCCTTCACGCCGCTGTGCCGGATCCCGCGCTCTTCGAGCCGCTCGACGGTCTGCTTGAAGGTGGCCTGCGAGAGCGAGAACGCGATGTGGTGCACGCACCCCTCGTCGGTCGAGGTGCGGGTCGCGTCGGGGGTGCGCTCCTCGTTCGTGAAGACCGTGATCAGGCGGCCGTCGCCCGGGTCGAAGTAGAGGTGGCTCTCCGACTCGTTGTCGAGGTTCGGCTGCTCGAACACGAACGGCATCCCGAGCACGCCCTCCCAGAAGCCGATCGACGTGCGCCGGTCGGCGCCGACAAGCGTGATGTGGTGGACACCCTGGCTCTGGATCTTGCGCATAGTTGCGGCGGCAAAGACTACCCCACGGAGGGTGCCCGCGTCAGTGGCGGTGAGCGCGTTTGCATTCTGGATTCCGTGGCGTTCTCCACCCGTTCTGTTGTCAACCCCGCCGCACGCCCGTACGTTGGAGACGGACGTTTGGACGATTCGACCTGCCTGGAGGCGGAGTGATGCGCATGCGTGTGGGCGCGGCGGTCATTGCGGTGCTTGCCACCCTGATCGCTGCCGGAGGAGCGGAGGCTTCCGTGCCGCCGGGCTCGGTCCCCGTCGGAGCCTCGTGGCAGACGAACGGCCGCGTGGAGACGATCGTCGTGGTCGGATCGACCGCGTACGTCGGCGGCGAGTTCACGTCGGTGCGGCCCTCGGGCTCGCCGCTCGGGACGGGCGAGGTCGTGCGCAACCACGCGTACGCCGTCAACGTCGAGACCGGGGCGCTCCTGCCCTGGGATCCGGAGACGAACAACACGGTGCAGAGCATCGTCGTGTCCGGCCAGACGGTCTATCTCGGCGGCACGTTCGGCACCGTCGGCGGCAAGACGCACGCCCGCGTCGCCGCCGTCGACGCGACGACCGGCGCCCCCCTCCAGACCTTCAAGGCGAAGACGAACGGCGAGGTCATGTCGATGGCGATCGGGCCGAACGGCCTCTTTCTGGGCGGGAGCTTCACCACCGCCGACAAGGCCACCGCCAACCACCTGGCCGAGGTCGACCTCTCCACCGGCGCGCTCGTGCCCGGCTGGACGGCCGGCACCGACCAGAAGGTGAACGCGGTCGCGCTCACGACCGACGGCACGCGGCTCATCGTCGCCGGCAACTTCCTGACGATCAACGGCGGCTTCGGCCAGCGCTATCTCGGCGCCGTCAGCCCGGCGACCGGCGCGACGATGTCGTGGTTCTCCCACCCGACCTACCCGGTCATCACCCTCGCACTGGACGCGCAGGGCGTCTACGTGGCGGGGAACGGCAACGGCGGAAACGTCGCCGCGTTCAACCCGACCACCGGGCAGCAGCTCTGGATCGGCGGCGTCGACGGCAACGTCCAGGCGATCGCCGTCGACAGCGGCACCGTCTACGTGGGCGGCCACTTCAACAACTACTGCGGCCACGTCGGCGGCATCAACGTCTGCCGCACCGCGACCGCCCGCGACCACCTGATGTCGCTCGACGAGCCGACCGGGAACATCCTCCCGTGGCATCCGAATGCCAACGGCGTCCTCGGCGTCTTCGCCCTCGCGGCCGGCGACGGCACCCTGTCGGCCGGCGGCGACTTCACGAAGATCGGCGGAGTCGCCCAGCAGGGCTTCGGCGAGTTCCCGCAGATCAGCGCGCCGGCGCTGAACGACAGCTGCGGCGGGGCGCCGACGAACGTGAGCCCCGTCACCGTCACGGCCTCGGGCTCCGCGTCGACCGGCCCCGGCTTCTCGGGCTACAAGTACCAGATGTCGACGGACGGGGGCGTGACCTGGGGCGCCCTGCGCAACGGGCCCACGGCCACGATCAAGACCGTCGGCGCGACGATGGTGCGGTTCGAGGCGCTCGACGCCTACGGCAACGCCAGCGACTGGGTGAGCGACACGGTCATGATCACCCCGTAGGCGGCCCGCTCAGGCCCGGTCGCCGAACTCGTCGAGCAGCATGTGGACGTGGCCGACCGGCTCGAAGCCGGCCCGTTCGAGGATCGGCCGGGACATCGACCCGCCCTGGGTGATCAGGGCGGGCGTGCCCCGCGCCGCCGCCTCGTCCCAGCGGGCGCGGAGGAGCGCGCGATAGGCGCCCCGGCCGCGGGCGTGCGGGGCGGTCGCCCCGCCGTAGAGCAGGAGGCCCTCCGAGACCGGCATCGCCGTGCCGGCGCTCACGACCTCGCCGTCCATCCACACGGCGTGCATGAGCGTCGTCCGGTCGGCCCACGAGTCGGCGACCAGCGCGCGGGCCTCGGCCAGCTCCTCGCCCCGGGTCTCGAAGGCGGCGAACTGCACCTCGCAGGCCGCGGCGTACTCCTCGAACGTCTCCACCCGGCGGCCGACGGCGCCCGCCGGGCCGGGCCGCGGCGCGCGCCGCAGCACGAGCGCGACGGCGTAGGCGTCGCGGTCGGGGACGACCCCGCGCTCGAGCAGGAGGTCGACGAGGTTCGCGGGCTCGGCGGCGCTTCCCACCTCCCACTGGGTGGAGCGGCGGCCGCGCTCGCGCAGCAGCCCGTGCACCTCGGCGAGCACGTCGTCGATCTCGGCGGCGTCGAACCGCTGCCGCTGGACGGTGTTCCAGGTCGATCCCCGGCCCATGCAGAGCGTGAAGCGGGGCGTCTCGACGCGCTCACCCCCCGCCGGGACGGGGCCGAACGAGTTCGGGTATTCGGCGATCTCGCGCAGCATCGCCGCTACCCGCTCACCCGGCGCGCGCACGACCAGGCGGCCGCGGCTGACCTCGACCTGGCCGCGCGCACGCATGTCGCGGAGGACGCGGCTGACGGTCAGGCGGGACGTGCCGGCGAGGCTGGCGAGATCCTCCTGCGTGAGCGGGATCGTGGCCGTGCCGGAGCCGTCGCGGTAGCGGTCGGCGAGCGTCTCGATGAACGACGCCACCCGCCGCGGCGCGGGTGTGTAGAGCGCGTCCACGAGCCGCTCGGTCACCTCGACGACCCGGTCGGCGAGAATCTGCACGAGCAGGGCGTCGACTGCGGGGTGGTCGCGCCGCAGCCGGTCGAACGTCTCCCGGTTGAGCGAATGCGTCTCGGTCGGTGCGAGCGCCTGGATCGTCGCGCTGCGCATGCGCATGGTGCGGACGAGGCCGATCTCGCCGACGACGCCCCCCGGCCCGACGATCGCGAGCGTGGCCATGTCGCCGAGCGGGGTGAGGACGCGAACGGCCAGCGACCCCGTCTGCACGAGGTGCATCGTGTCCGCGGGATCGTCGCGGTGGACGACGACCTCGCCGCGCTGGAACCGGCGCCGGCGGGCCAGCAGGAGCACCTGGCGCTTCTCGTCTTCGGAGAGGGGCGAAAGGATGGGCCAGTCGGGCACGACACACCTCCTTCCCGGGTGAGTGTATCCGACGTTACACAGCGAGCGTATCGGCGGATGCAGAAGCGGCCCGATCCTGTGGGTAGCGTGGCATCCACGGAAACCGAGATCGGCCCGATCCGGTACCTGCCAAGACACGTCCCTGACCGGTAGCGGCGTCGCGGCTCTCTACCCACGGCCGCACTGCGCTCTGCCCGGTCAGACGACGCCCGGGGCCCCGCGCGCGGAGCGGAACCGCGCGCGGGCCCCCGGAACGGCTATCGAGGGGCGTGCTCCGCCCACCGCGTGGCGAGGGGGAGCGACGCTGACGCTGCGGGGCGGCCTCCGGGGCCAGCCGCACGCCGGCGGCGACGAGCAGGACGCCCAGCCGGCGGCGGACGTGGCCGGCGGGCCTCCGTGCCGTCAGTTCGGCGCGCAGAAGCTCGTGCCGGTCGGCCGCGAGGATCCGTCTTCCGTGTGTGTCTGTGGGCAGCACACCAGTGTCCTTTTCTCGACCTAGAGTATCTTGAGGTCGAGAGTCTAGCAATGGTATCTCTTGACGTCAAGAGAAATACTTGGCACACTTCCCGGCAGAGATGGCGAAACCCGCCAAGAGCGCGCAGCGCGACCACGTCGATCGCTTCCTCGAGACGATCAACTTCGTCTTCCCGGATCTCGACCTCGAGGTCGAGGGGATCGTCGACCGCATCGGCGGCATCAGCCGCCGGATCAACCGGACGATGGACGAGACGCTGGGTGAGTTCGGGCTCGACACTGCCGAGCACAAGGCGCTCTCGGCGCTGGCGCAGGCCGGCCCCCCGTACCGCAGCACCCCCGGGCAGCTCGCGCGGCGGATGGACCTCTCCAGCGGCGCCATGACGAACCGGCTCGACCGGCTCGAGGAGGCCGGCCTCATCCGGCGCCTGCCCGACCCCGGCGATCGCCGCAAGGTCGTCGTCGAGCTCACCGATCACGGCCGCAAGACCTACCGCAGTGCGGTCGGCGCCCAGGCCCAGAAGGAGGCGCTCTTCGCCGCTGCGCTGAGCGACCGGGAGAAGGCGCAGCTGAACGGGCTCCTGCGAAAGCTCATGATCGAGTTCGAGCGCCGCGAGGGCTCCCGGCCGACCGGGGGCTAGATGATGCCGACTCTGGAGGCCCCGATGCCGCGTCCACTCGCACTCGTCACCGGCTCGAGCGGCGGTATCGGGCTCGAGCTCGCGCGCGTGCTCGCCGCCGACGGGCACGACCTCGTCCTCGTCGCGCGCAGCTCCGACCTGCTCGAGCGGGCCGCGTCCGACCTGTCGATCGCGCACGGCGTCGACGTCGAGGTCCTCGTCGCCGACCTGAGCGACCGCGCCGCTCCGGCGACCGTTGCCGGCGCGGTCGGCGCGCGCCGCCTCAAGGTGCTCGTGAACAACGCCGGCTACGCGACGTGGGGGCGCTTCGCCGAGCTCGACCGCGACCGCGAGCTGGCCATGATCGATGTGAACGTCCGCGCCCTGACCGAGCTCACCCACCGGTTCCTGCCGGGCATGCTCGAGCGCGGCGGCGGCCGGATCCTGAACGTCGCCTCCACCGCCGCCTTCTTCTCCGGCCCGCTGATGGCGACCTACTACGCCACCAAGAACTACGTGCTCGCGTTCTCCGAGGCCGTCGCGGAGGAGGTCGCCGGGTCGGGCGTCACCGTCACGGCGCTCTGCCCCGGCCCGACGCGCTCGGGCTTCCAGGCCCGCGCGGGGATGGAGACGTCGCGGCTCGTGAAGGGGCGCTCGCTGATGGCCGCCGACGCGATCGCCCGCGCCGTCTGGGACGGCGCCAGGGCCGGCCGTCGCGTCGTCATCCCGAGCCGCCGCAACCGGGCCCAGGTGCTCGCCCCCCGGCTCGTGCCACGGCGCCTGCTGGCCCGGTCGGTGAT
>CAVSVU010000022.1:0-69357 GCA_963731515.1 uncultured Actinomycetes bacterium
CACCGGAAGGAGCGTGCGGCCGAGCTCACGGGCGACGCTGTGCCAGAACGGCGCCGCGGCCAGGTACAGGCCGGCCGCGGCGATCGTGCTGATGGCGACGTCCACGCTGGTGCGCCCGTCGGAGCCCCAGTAGACGTCGCGGAGGTCGAGCAGCAGCGCGAACTCGTCGAGGATGAGACCGACACCGACGCCGTAGGCGGTGGCGGTCAGCGGATGCCGGCGCGATGCCTCCTGTCCGTGGACGGCGGCCGCACCGACCGCGGCCAGCATTGCGATCCCGAAGTTGTAGTGGTGGATGTGCCGCCCTCGGACGACGATGCCACCCCTGCCGCCGCCGCGGCGGAGACTGTGGGTGATCGCCCGGGCGGCCCCGAATGTCCCGCCGAGGGCCGCCCACGAGGTGAGCAACGCCTGCTCGGCGGGTCTGAGGTCCTGCGACCGCACGCCCCGGAGGCGGCTCGGCAGGCTGCGGGCCGTGGCTCCGCTGCGCAAGGGCCCCGGGGTCACGGACTGGTTGTGTGTCTGCGAATGCGACCCCTCCACCCGCCCATCGTATCTCCCGTGCTCCGCTTGCTCGGCTCTCTCGTTACACACTTGGACTGCGACGGGGGGCCCGTTTCGGGGTGTCCGGTGGATGGTGTGAACGGGCCAGCCCGACAGACAGGAGTAGTATCGGCGGTTCGCTAACCCGAGAGGAGGTCAGCCGGAACCCCCATCCAACCCGAAGAGAGGTTGCTTCATGAGTAGCACCGTTCAGACCGGCACAGACGTCCACCCCTTCCAGGTTGAGATTCCGAACGAGGCCCTGGACGACCTCCGTCGACGCATCGCGGCGACGCGCTGGCCCAGCAGAGAACTCGTCGGAGATCGGTCGCAGGGCGTGCAGCTGGCGGCGATTCAGGAGCTGGCGCGCTACTGGACGACGGACTACGACTTCGGGCGCGTCCAGGCGCGGCTGAACGCCCTGCGGCAGTTCGTCACCGAGATCGACGGCGTGGACGTCCACTTCATCCACGTCAGGTCCGAGCATGAGAATGCGCTGCCGCTGATCATGACCCACGGCTGGCCCGGCTCCGTGATCGAGTTGATCGACTCCGTCGGCCCGCTGACCGACCCGACCGCGCACGGCGGCAAGGCCGAGGATGCCTTCCACCTCGTGCTGCCCTCCCTGCCTGGGTACGGCTTCTCGGGCGAGCCGGTCGAGGTCGGCTGGGACCTGGGCCGGACTGCACGGGCCTGGGCCGAGCTCATGCGCCGGCTCGGCTACACCCGCTACGTGGCCCAGGGCGGCGACGTGGGCGCCGGCGTCACCGACGCGATGGCCCGCCAGGCACCCGAGGGCCTGATCGGAATCCACACGAACCTGCTCGTGCCGGCGCTCGGCGGCACCATGCCGACGGCCACGGGCGAGGAACGCGCCGCGGCCGCGCAGATCGCCACCTTCGGGCGGTCTGGAAACGGCTACTTCGTCGAGATGGCCACCCGACCGCAGACGATCGGCTACGCCCTGCTCGACTCCCCCGTCGCGTTGGCCGCCTGGATGACAGACCACGACACGGACGCCTACGACAAGATCGCGCGCGCCTTCGTCGACGGACAGCCCTCGGGCAACCTCACCCGAGACAACGTCCTGGACAACATCACCGCGTACTGGCTGACGGGGACCGGCGCCTCCGCCGCCCGGTCGTACTGGGAGGCCTACGGGCCTGACGCTCCGGCCGCGGGCGGCCAGCCTCTGCCGCCGCCGGCGATCCCGTTCGGCTTCACGACGTTCCCCGGCGAGATCTGGCGGACTCCGCGCAGCTGGGTCGAGGCGAGCTACCCGAACGTCATCTACTTCAACGAGGTCGACAAGGGCGGCCACTTCGCTGCGTGGGAAGAGCCGGAGACCTTCTCAGCGGAGCTGCGAGCGGCGTTCAGGTCGCTCCGCTGAGCAGGCATGTACGTGAGCGTGTCCTCGCCCCACAAGGCAGCGAGCCAGGTTACAGCGTCTTCTCGTAGAACACGCTGGTCGTGATCGTCGCGGGCTGCATCGCCGCGTACTCGCCGAAGGCGGCGCACACCCTGAAGCCGGCGCGCTCGTAGAACGCCATCGCGGCGGTCTGGTAGCACCCGGTCTCAAGCCGGAGCGTGGTGTATCCGGCCCGCTTTGCCTCGGCTTCGAGATGGCTGAGCAGCGCGAGAGCGACGCCCAGTCGGCGGTATGCCGGCCGAGTGAACATTCGCTTTACCTCGGCGAACGCGTCGTAGAGCGCGATGCCGCCACAGCCGACGACATCGCCTCCGGCGTAGGCCGCAAAAAACCGGACGCTCGGACCGAACAGTTGGTCGAGGGAAAGTGCGTGCCGTTGGGAGGGCAAATACGGGCCGCTCAGATCACGATCCAATTCCCCCAGCAGCTCGGCGATTTCCCTGGTGGCAGCGGGTACCGGCTCGATGGACAGGTCCATGCCACGACTCTATCTGCGCATGACACCTGGCCCGGCCGCGAGGCGGACCCGCCGTGCGGTGTCAGCCATTTCGGAAACGCTCAGTTGAGCCATGCGCCCGGCACGATTCGAACGTGCGGCCTCTCCCTGCGATGAAGTTGTCCGTCGGCGGGCTTGGTCGCAAGGCATGCGTTCACGCTGCGCCAGTCTCCGCATTAGTTATCCGTACTGACAATGCCGTTCTTGACGTCAGGCCCAGGGGCTGCGTGACGGTGCGGAGTTCGACTCCAGTCCCCTCACGGCGGCTCGCCAGCCTGCCGATGGCGAAGGGTGAGCTTCATCCCGCGAGCCGACCTCGGTCCCGTCGCTGACGCGTGAAGCATGGATTGCAGGTTTGTAGTCGTTGCGGTCGGCGGCAGCCGGTCGAAACCATCGGTCTTTGCACGGATTGAGGGCCAGTTTGAGCGCCAGTCGGGCAGGGACTCGCTCGCTCCACGGTCAATGGCTCATCCTGCGCGACCGGCATGGGGCCGAGCAGCGGTTCGATCGGGGGCGGGAGATGTCCTGCGTCTCGGGAGGTGGGTTCGCGGGTGACGGGGTCCCCCTTCAGCCTTTCTTCCCCCCATTTAACCGTTCCGGTGAGGCATTCCTTGCCCGTTTGGCCACGCGTGGCGCCATCTACAAGTGGTCTGGCGTAGAGGACCTTGTCGAGGGTCAGGTTGCCGCCGGCGATCCTGTGTCCCTGTTAGGCGTCGCCCGGTCAAGTCGTGGACGGCTCGACCTCCGACGCGTCGCCGGCGCGCTCGGCGGGGGCTCCGACGAGCGGCCCGACGCAGAAGTACTGCATGTGCCGCTCGGCGAGCCGGCTGTGGTAGTCGCCGAACTCCGCCGTGGCGTCCTTGCCGCCGTACATGCGCGCGACGAAGGGCCCGCCCGGGTGGTGGTCCTTCCACTCGGTGAAGTCGTAGACTTTGCCGCGGATGACGACCCAGCAGTCGTCGAACGCCGCGTGCTGTGCGAGCTCCTCGCGCGTGACGGGCCGGTCGCCGGTACATGGCTTCGCCGGCTTCCAGAGGCTGGTGGCGACCTCCCTGCGGGCGCCTTTGAGCGCCTCGTTCCGCGAGCGGAAGTGCCACGGCCCGAGCTTCCTGACCGGGAGCTTGTCGCCGATCTCGCGCGCGTCGAACGCGTAGATCCAGGAGTCGTCGCTGCCCGCACGCTCCGTGTGGTCGAAGACGGGGTAGTCCCGCTCGTTGACCGCAGCGAGGATCTTCCGGCGCTGAGGTGAGTCCTCCGGCTCAAGGTGCTTGAAGAGGAACTTCGACGCGAACTGGAAGCGCGTCGCGCGGTAGTAGCGCACGCGCTCGTAGTGCAACAGCGCGCGGTAGATGTCCGTGCCGTGGAGCTCGAAGCACTTGCCCACGGCCGCGGCGTCCTCGAAGGCCTGCGCGGCACCCTGGCCGAAGGTCGGCAGCATCGGGTGAGCGGCGTCACCCACCAGGCCCACGCGACCCTCCGTCCAGTTCTCGAGCGCGTCCCGGTCGTAGAGCCCCCACTTCGTCGGGTTCTCCATCAGGCTCGTGAGGGCGACGACGTCGTCGTGACGGGGGTCGCCCTCGAACGCCTTGCTCATGTTGCCGACCATCTCATCGCGGTCGGCGGGGAACCAGTCGCCCTCTTGGCGCTCGAACTCCTCGGCGTTGGGCTCGTAATAGGCGAGCCACACGTTGAGAAGCTCGCCGCCGCGGACCCAGTACGTGAGATGCTGCGCCGTTGGGGTCTCGCGGGTGTCCATCGACAGCGTTTCGATGGGGTTGTAGTCGAGCGGGCTGCCGTCGGGCCTGCGCGCCGCGGCGACCTTGTCCCTCGGGACCAGACCGCGGTAGACGACGACCTCTGTCCAGCGCTTGGTCGACACGCCCGGCCAGACCGCCTCCAGCACCTGGGAGTCGACGCCGTCGGCACCGATCAGCAGGTCTCCGGTCTCCGTCGTGCAGTCGGAGAACGTCACGGTCACGGACTCCTCGTCCTGGCTGACGGCCTCCAGGCGCTTGGCCATGTGGACCTGGATCGGGCAGTTGACGCCCGTCTCCGGCGCGAACTCGAGGACCCGCTTGTAGAGGCACATCAGCAGGTCGAGGCGGTGCATGTGGTGAAAGCCGGCGTTATCGTCGGCCGACGTGTTGTGGTCGAGCGGCTTCCGCGTGATCGAGCCGTCCTCCCAGACCATCCGCGTCTCGCTGAGGATCGCCGCCCTGCCGCCGTCGACTGCCCCGTGCGGGCCCTTGGGGTTCCCGCCGTCGAGGTCGACGCCCAGCCACCGCGCCAGCCGTGCGGCGTTCGGGGGGATGTTCAGCCCCGCTCCCGCGGTGCTCGGCGTGCGCGTCTGCTCGAAGACGTCGATCGTCGTGAAGACGCCCGACTCCCGCAGCGCCAGAGCGGTCATCAGCCCCGCCATGCCTCCACCTGCGATAAGTGCCCGCATCAAGTCCCTCCAGTTGCTCTCCATCGGTGGCGTCCGACCGCGCGAGCAGCGCCCGCGGCCGGCGACCGTAGCTCGGACCGGGCAAGTTGCTCGCCAAACTGTCCATGAGCGTACGTCCTAGAGCGTACCCCGAAGTCGCCTACGTGCCGCTCGTCGACGCCGAGCCGTGCACGCTGGCGATCGTCCCGCGGCGCGCCTTGCCGACCTGTCGCCGTCACATATTTCGGCTGGCTGCTGCGGGTCGGCGCCACCGGCATTCTGCCCGTCTATGCGGCGGTCGGCGTAGCCGGCGCGGCTTTCGCGGCTCGCACCTGCGGAAGCGCCGTCGAACGCTACCTCGCGCCCTGCTCGCCGTGGTCGTGACGGCTGCGGCCGACGTGACGGAGTCTTACGGTCAGCACGGGATCGTCCGGTGGGCGCCGTACGTGATGCGGTGCGCGACAACCCCGCGCGACTGCTGGACCTAGGACTGATGCCACCAGCGCGCCTCGACATATCCGTGCTCTCATCCCGGCGCCCAAGCGCCTCAGCGCCTCCCTCAGCGGCGTCCGTGAGAGGCCGAAGTCTTGCGCCAGTGAGCCCTGGGGCAGTCGGGTTCCACGGGCCAATGTGCCGTCAAGGATGCCCTCTCGAAGCGCAGCGTAGACGTGGTCGACCACTGTCCCGATGTGGATCGGTGTGACAGGGATGGGCGATCTGGGCGCAGCCACGGTTGTTGCCCGCGCAGTGTGGCACTGTGCGACGCCTCGAGGAGGCCGCAGCGTGCTTGACCTCGACGCAGTTGCGTGTGATTGTTTCCCCTCGTTCCGACTGAGGAGGGCGTTCCATGTCAGACGTGGCTTCTGCGAAAACCACGGGAGGGCAGTTGGGCGAGCGACGGCTCGGCACGATCCACGCCGTCGCGCAGGCACTTGCGATCGGCCCGATGTTCTCGACGGCGGTCGTTCTCGGCTTTGTCTCGGCCCCGGTCACGGGGGCTGGTTTCAATACCGCGGTCGCCGTGCTGGTCGCCGGGCTCGGCGTGCTGGCGATCGCGTATGCGATCTCGATCTTCGCCCGCCAATACCAGGGTGCGGGTGCCGTCTATGAGTACCTCGTGCGGGGCGCCCACCCGGCGGTCGGCATCCTCACGGCCGGCGTCTTCTTCATGGGCACGCTATTCCTGGGCGGCGGCGGCATCTATCTCGGCCTGGGCATCCTCACGAACGGCTTCTGGACGGAGCACATCTCGAAGTCGAACGTGCCCGCCTGGTGGCTGCTGGCGCTGCTGTTCATGGCGCTGGTGCTGGTGCTGAACTACATCGGCGTGCGGATCGCGATCGGCGCGATGCTCACGTTCGCCGCACTCTCGTTCACCCCGATGCTGATCCTGGCCGTCGCGATCATCTTCCAGGCCAACAACACGCTTGCAGTCTTCAACCCCTCGACGACGTCGGTTCACACCGTCTTCAACGGCGTGATGCTCGGCATCCTGCTGTTCGTGGGCTTCGAGGCGGCCGCGTCACTCGGCGAGGAGAGCCACGACCCGGCCAAGTCGATCCCACGGGCGTTGATCGGCACCGTGGGCGCCTCGGCGCTGTTCTACGTGATCATGTCGTACGCGATCTCGATCGGCCTCGGGCAGACGGCGGTCGAGAAGGGCGCCTGGCTCGACCCGGCCGCGCTCGACAACCTCGCCACCCAATACATCGGCTCGTGGTTCGCGACGATCATCGACCTGGTCGTGATCCTCGACGCGACCGCGCTCGCGCTGGCGATCTGCGTCACGATCGGCCGTGGCTACTTCGCGCTCGGGCGTGACGGCCTGCTGCCCTCGTTCTTCGCAAAGACGTCGCGGCACAACACGCCATGGGTCGGGAACCTCGTGATCGCCATCGGCGGTGGCGGACTGATCCTGGTTGGGCTCTACAGCCACACGCTCGATCGGTTCGGCCTGCCGCGGGATTTCGCGGCGTTCTTCGTGGCGGCCACGGCCGGCTCGTTCGCCGTCGAGCTGGTTTACCTGATCCTGGCCGTCGCAGCCATCGGCTTGCTGGTGCGGACGAACGCCGTGTGGTGGCAGTACCTCGTGGTGCTGGTCGCGGTCGCTACGCCGGTGCTCGGCTTCTGGGGTGCGCTCAACCCGGATCCCCACGACACGACGAACCTCAACTGGCTCGCGCTGTACTGGGCGCTTGGGGTTGTGGTGCTTTCGGTCGTCTGGTTTGCAGCCGTGCGGCTACTACGTCCGGCGGAGGTGGCTAACGCGGCGGCCTACGCCGCTCAGCACCACGGTGTACCGCCTCTTGACGAGAACATCGACTTCACCCCGGCGCCGGAGGACACGACGCCGATCTGACGTCTCTCGCGTCCGCCGGGCTGATGGCTAGGCGGGCGCGCGCGCGGTCGGGGACTGGGAGCACATCCGCGAGCCGGGCGTCGGTGAACTGGACGTAGGTGGCTCCGAGGACGGCAACAGACCGGTAGGTGTATTGGGGGGGAGCGACCGGCCGGCGCGGGACGGTCGCGCGCGTCCGGTCGGGCTCCACGCTGTTGGCCCTGGCCCCTGGCCCATCCGTGGGTTCGATTGCTCCGGTCGCGGGTAAAGGCCCTGGCATGCGTCTCGGCAGTGTCTCAGTACTTCGCGGCTGGAATCCGATCCGGCAGAGCCTGTGGTTCGTGCCGGTCATGTGTGTGCTCGCGGGTGTCGGCTCCTCGTTCGTCGTCCTGTGGATCGACGGACTGTTCGACTACAAGCTGGTTCCGCGCTGGATGACCGGGGGGCCGGACGCGGCACTTGCGATCCTGACGTCGATCGCGACGTCGATGGTGAGCCTGGCAGCGTTGGTGTTGACGATCACGATGGTGGTCGTGCAGCTGGCCATGGGCCAATTCTCACCGCGCATCGTGCAGACGATCCTGAAGGACAAGCCGAGCCAACTTGCGATCGGCGTCTTCGTCGGCACGTTCGCCTTCGCGATGATCGCCATGCGCGACGTGCTGGTCGGAACCTCGGGGAGCGGCCGTGTTCCCGGCCTCGCCGTGGTGGTTGCGTTCCTGTTGGTCTTGGTGTCGATTGCGGTACTCGTCATCTATGTGCATCACATCGGCTCGGCGCTGCGGGTGTCGGCGTTGATCGAGCTGGTGGGAAGCGACACTCGCAGCCTGCTGGACGAGCACTACCCGCGGCCAAGCGCCGTCGTTGACGACGCGGTCATCCCGGCGAGCCGAAGCGGCGTGGTCTGCCGCGTCGAGACGGATCGGCTGGTCGAAATAGCCGCCGACGCCGATTGCGTGTTCGAGCTGGTACCTGCCTTCGGTGAGTTCGTCCCCGCCGGATCGCCGCTGTTGCGGGTCGGCGACGGCGACCCCAGTCAGATCCGCAAGAACGCCGCTGACGAGGTCGTGCTCGGCTTGGAACGAACGCTCGGACAGGACGTCTCGTACGGACTTCGCATGCTGGTCGACATCGCAGAGCGTTCGTTGGCTGACTCGCCGTTCCTCGATCCGACCACCGCCGTACAGGCAATCGACCGTCTTCACGACTGCCTGCGCCAGTTGGCGCGGCGGCCGTTCCCCGACGGGAAGTATCGGGACAAGCACGGCGACGTGCGACTGGTCACCCCAGTCATGGACTGGGAAGCGCATGTGCATCTCGCGTTTGACGAAATCCGCGAGGCCGGCGCCGGGACACCTCAGGTGGCGCGCCGGTTGCGGGCTTCTCTGTTGGACCTCTGCGAGTACGCGCCGGCGGATCGGCGAGCCGTGCTGGAGGATCAGATGGAACTGCTCGACCAGGCGGTCCGGGCGCGGGCCCCCGACTACCAACTCGCGTACTATCTGACGCCGGATCGGCAGGGCATCGGCGTCGCCGCGGGGGCGAACGGCGACGGGACAGCCGCCCGGCTCGGCCGCGCACCGCACCCGCTGCCCGACGATCGAAGAACCTGAGGTCGGCCCGAGACACCGTTCCCTGCATGGGGCTTGGACTTCTGAGGCGGGGGCGAGACCGCCCAACGCGACGACGTCGAGTGCGTCGAGGCGTTCAGCGGGGGGCGCAGAACAACCGCCTCGTTCGGCTGTAGCAGACCGGCCCATGGCGCCGCGCCGGCGCTTCGTACGGATGCCGTCCAGCCTTCCCCGATCGGGACGTCGAGCTCGCGGTCGGCGAAGCTCGCGAGCACCTGGCGCACGTCGTCGCCGGCACGTCGCTCATACGCCAGGATCCCTTCGGGGGATGGCCGTATCCGGATCTCCCCCTGGCTGAGCGCCGGCGAGGATCGCCGCTCGATGAGCAGCGCGCGATAGAGGTGAAACATGGAACCGGGGTCGTCCAGCTCGGCCTCGACGCTGCGGCGGCCGGCCTCGGGCGGCCACGGTAACCACGGATCCTCCACCGGCCAGCCGTGACCCTGCTCGGGCGTCCAGGGGATCGGCGCGCGACAGCCGTCCCGGCCGCCAGGGTCGACGCGCCGCTCCTCGGGCACTTCGGCATCCTCGAGCCCCAGCTCCTCCCCCTGATACATGAAGGGCGTGCCCCGGAGCGTCAGGAGCAGCACGGCCGCCGTGCGCGCCCGCCGCTCGTCGCCGCCGAGCCGGGTGCGGAGACGCCGGGTGTCATGGTTGGAGAGCACCCACGTTGGCCATGCGTCCGTGCCCAGCTCGCGCTCGACCGTCTCGATGAGCTCGCGCCAGGCCGTCACCGTCCACTCGACCGAGAGCGGCATGAAGTTGAACGCCATATGCAGCTCGTCGCGCTCCCCGTAGTAGCCGCGGACGGCCGACGTTCCGTGCAGGTTGACCTCCCCCACGGTGACCCGCTCGCCGGGATAGGAGTCGACGAGCCGCCGGATGCCACGCAGCAACGGGTGCGTGCGCGGGTCGTCGTGAATCCCGACGCGGTCGAGATGCCCGAGGGCCGCCGGCTGATCGGGCAACGCAGGATCCTTGCCGATGAGGTGGGCCACGTCGATCCGAAAGCCGTCGACGCCGCGATCGAGCCAGAAGCGAAGCACGTCGTGCATTGCGGCGACCACCCCCGCGTTGCCCCAGTTCAGGTCAGGCTGCTGGGGCAGAAACAGGTGCAGGTACCACTGGCCGGTGTGGTCGTCATACGTCCATGCCCGGCCGCCGAACACCGCCCACCAGTTGTTCGGCGGCCCATCCTCCCGACCGTCGCGCCAGAAGTACCAATCCCGCCTCGCCGCGTCGCGCGAGGAGCGGGAATCGACGAACCAGGGGTGCTGATCTGAGGTGTGGTTCGGCACCCAGTCGATCAGCACGCGGAGGCCGTGGTCGTGCGCAGCGGCGATCAGACGGTCGGCATCATCGAGCGTGCCGAAGATCGGATCGACGTCGCAGTAATCGGAGACGTCGTAGCCGAAGTCGGCCATCGGCGAGCGGTAGAAGGGCGAGATCCAGATCGCGTCGACACCCAGCCGGGCCAGATGGTCGAGGCGCGAGATTATGCCGCGAAGGTCACCCACGCCGTCGCCGCTCGTGTCGAGAAACGACCGCGGGTAGATCTGGTACACGACTGCTCCGCGCCACCAGGGCGAGGCGGTCTCATCCCCGTCACCGTTCATGCGATGGCGCACCCTAGACGGTTACCATCCGGCGTGGTGCACGCCGACCTCTGGTTCAAGAACGCGGTCATCTACAGCCTCAACGTCGAGACGTTTCTGGACGCGAACGGCGACGGCTGCGGCGATCTTGAGGGGCTTTCGCGCAAGCTCGACTATCTCAACGGGCTCGGCGTGGACACGCTGTGGCTGGCGCCGTTCCAGCCGACACCGGGTCGCGACGACGGGTACGACATAACCGACCACCTGGGTGTCGATCCGCGGTTCGGCACATCCGGGGACTTCGTCGAGTTCATGCACGAGGCCGGGAGCCGGGGGATGCGGGTGATCGTCGACCTGGTGGTGAACCACACGTCCGATCGGCATCCCTGGTTCAAGGACGCTCGCTCCAGCCGAGACGCGGCCCGGCATGACTGGTTTGTGTGGTCGGACACGCGTCCGCCCGACTGGGACATCGGCATGGTGTTCCCCGGCGTGCAAAAGGAGACCTGGAGCTACGAGCGGCGCGTCCGGCAGTGGTACTTCCACCGCTTCTACGACTTCGAGCCCGATCTCAACATGTCGAACCCGCTGGTGCGCGAGGAGATTCGGCGGATCATCGGCTACTGGCTCGAGCTTGGTGTCGCCGGGTTCCGGGTCGACGCCGTGCCGTTCGTGCTGGAGAAGCCCTCGGTCGACGGCGGTAAGACGCGGCTGCAGTTCGATTGGCTCCACGACATCCGCGAGTTCCTGCAGTGGCGGACGGGAAACGCCGCGTTGCTCGGCGAGGCGAACGTCATGCCCGGCGAGGCGCAGAGGTATTTCGCCGACGGCGACGGGCTGCACATGATGTTCAACTTCTGGGTGAACCAGCATCTGTTCGCCGCACTCGCCACCGGAGATGCGCAGCTGCTTGGGCGCGCCCTGCGACAGACCGCCGCCATTCCGCAGGGCACGCAGTGGGCCCACTTCCTGCGCAACCATGACGAGCTCGATCTCGGCCGCCTGCCGGACGAGCTTCGGCGGGACGTGTTCGAGGCGTACGGCGCAAAGCCGTCGATGCAACTCTACGGCCGCGGGATCCGCCGCCGCCTCGCGCCGATGCTGGGCGACCGGCGCCGGATCGAGCTTGCCTACAGCCTGCTCTTCTCCATGCCGGGAACGCCGGTGCTGCGCTACGGCGACGAGATCGGGATGGGGGATAACCCCCGCCTGCGAGAGCGGCTGGCCATCCGCACCCCGATGCAGTGGTCGGGCGCGCCGAACGCCGGTTTCACCACCGCAGAGCGGCCTGTTACGCCCGTCGTCGCGGACGGCCCGTATGGCTACGAGAAGGTGAACGTCGAGGCACAACTCCGCGACCCGGGATCGCTGCTGCGCTGGATCACAGCCATGATCCGGCTGCGCAAGGAATGCCCCGAGATCGGGTGGGGCGCTTCCAAGGTGCTGCCAAGCGGCCGCCGCGAGGTGCTCGCGATGGTCCACACCTGGCGCGGAACAGGGATCGTCTGCGTCCACAACCTTGCACCGGAGAGCGTCCGCGCCCGGGTCGCGCTCGATGCTCCGTCTGCGGGGCTCACCGCACTCCTCGATCACGAGCCCAGCAGCGCCGGCACGCGTGGCATTCACCAGCTCGACCTCGAGCCCTACGCATACCGCTGGTATCGCATAGACGGCCACGATTCAGCACTTCGCCGGAAACGGGTCGGATAGCGATGGCCGCCGTGCTCGTACCTGGAGACTCGCTGGGGAGCACTCAGGCAGCCTGGGCTCTGAAGAACGGCTTTACCATGCGCCCGGCACGATTCGAACGTTGCGGGACTCTCCGCCGAGGTCTCGCTTCAGTTCCGGTCACCCATGGTCACGCCCGGCGAAGGGGTCCGCCCGGCCTGCACGCATGACCGCGCCACGCTCGGCGTCGGGGTGTCGATCGTGGCTCGCAGGGGCGTTTCTCAGCGCCGGTGCAGTCGCATCCACAGCCCCCGCACCGCTTTGCAGAATCCGGGGCCGCCGTTCAGTGCGACGCGGCGGTCAGTGGCAGGGCGCCGATCCGGAGTCGACGGTGCCCCCGCTCGCGTTCACGAACCGCCAGTCGTAGCTGGTGGGGTGAAGCGTGAGCTTGAGGATGCCGAACGTCTTGGTCGTCTTCTCGACGTTGTGGCTGCCGTTGAGCGAGAACAGGTCCTCGCCGCCGGTGCCGACGATGAACTGCCGGATTCCCCGGCTCGAGTCCACGTGGCCGGCGGCGTCCTGGGGCGCGAACCGGCCATACGTGTGCAGGTGCCCGGCCAGGATGACGTCCGCCCCGGCGTTGTAGAGGGTCTGCCAGAAGTACTTGTAATTGCTGACGGGCGTGCTGGTGCCGTTGTAGTAAGGCTGGTGCCAGTAGGCCAGCGTGCACGTGGCCGAGCCGAGGTTCTGCTTCAGGAAATTCCCCTGCGGCGAGCCGGAGCCGCAGCCTCCGACCTTGCCGCAGTTGCCGTTCAGCGCGATCAGGTGCCATGCGCCGAGGTTCCACGCATAGTCGCCGCGCGAGTCGCCGGCCGCGGCGCCGAAGTACTTGAAGTAGCCTCCCGCGCTCGACGTGCAGTCCGTGCCGCCGCTCGTTTGGTACTCGTGATTCCCGGCGACCGGATGGGTCATCGCAAGAAAGCGGCCCCACGACGGGTCGTACGACTTGAGGTAGGCCTGATAGCCGCCGCACCCGTACTGGTTGTCGCCCAACGGAAGCACGGCGCCGATGCTCGAATCGGCAGCGATCAGGTTGGACGTCGCGAGCTCGCGACAGGCGCTGCTCGTCCCCTTACCCCCGTTGAACTTGGAGCTGGCGGGGTCGCAGGCGATATCGCCGGCGGTGGCGACGACCGGATCGGACGCGGCAGCGGCGGTCGCGCCCGATACGCCGGGCGCAGCTGACAGCGCGCCGGCCGGAGCAGCCACCAAACACGCGCAGAGTGCGGCTGCCGCGACCAGAAGATTCCTGCAGCGCCGAACGGCAAGCAAGCGGTGACGACCTTCCGCCGGCTCGCCGCCGCGAACGAGAAAACGCATAATCGACCCCACCTTTCGACCTGCGCCCCTAGAAGATCCGAGAGCCAGTGGCCAACTCTACAGGTTCTCGCACCGGAAGCCACGCCGGCATCGACCAGCTCTTGTCGCGCGCACACCTTGCGACGCAAGGGTCTGGCAGCTATCATGCGACGCATGGCACCGCTTCCCCAGCGCCGCACCGAACTGCTTCGGGGCGTGCTTGATCTCTGTCTCCTGGCCGTGATGGATGAGGGGCCGGCGTACGGCTACGAGATGACCCAGCGGTTGCGCGAGCGTGGGCTTGCGATCGTCGGTGAGGGCTCGATCTACCCGCTCCTCGGACGGCTGGAGCGCGATGGGCTCGTCGACACGTATCGGGCCGCGAGCAACGGTGGCCCTCCCAGGAAGTACTACCGGCCGTCGAGGGCGGGCAAGGTGGCGCTGGGGGCGGGTGTGCTCGAATGGCGAGAGGTCCGCGACGCGGTCGACGCGGTGCTTGCCCCGGTCAAAGTCGAGGTGGCTTCATGAGCGAGTTCGTCCAACAGTGCCAACGAGAGTGGAATCGGCTTGGTGTCCCCGACGCGGTCGCGGAGGAGATGGCGACAGAACTCACGGCCGACCTTCGGGACGCTGAGGCCGCGGGGATGTCCACCGAGGAGTATCTGGGAGCCAGCGCAGCGGATCCACAAGCGTTCGCGGCCTCGTGGGCCTTTGAGCGGGGCACCATCCCCGCACCGTCCGGCCGAGAACCCCACCGTCGCAAGCCGCTCGTGCTCGTCGCCTTCACCGCTGCGGCGGCGCTGACGCTCGTCCTCGCGGCGGTCCTGCTCATCACCGGAGAGCCGCGGATCGGACTGTCCACCTCCACGAACCATCCGAACATCAGCCCGACACTGTCCGGCCCGCTCCCGCACGTCACACGGCAGGTGTCTGCGACGAACGCCTCTGGACCGGTCGAATGGATCCTTCTGGCGGCTGCGGCCATCGCACTCGGCTTCGCATCATGGCTGTGGATGACCTGGAACCGCTCGGAATCCACCATCCACCGCGCCGCCCACTAACGGCGCGACGCCAGGGCGCTCTCCCCGAACGACGTTCGCCTCGTCCGCTCGTCCTATGGGTGTCCGGTGGACGAGCCACATTGCTCGGCGATGCGCCCGGCACGATTCGAACGTGCGGCCTCTGCCTCCGCAGGGCAGCGCTCTATCCCCTGAGCTACGGGCGCGTCAGCGTGCCAGTCTATCGGGTCTCCTGCGCGGCAAGCGCATGGGGACTGTCCCCGCCTTGGCGGCCGCAAGGTAGGATCGCCGCGTGGCGGAGACGGCGAAGGAGACGCGCGAGGGCACGGTCCCGTTCGACCTCGGGGACGGCGAGATCGCCGAGACCTGGTTCCGGATCACGGGCGACCTCGAGGCCGGCGCCACGCCCCTCGTCACGCTGCACGGCGGGCCGGGCGCGACCCACGACTACCTCCTGTCGATGGCCGACCTCGCCGCCGACCGCGCCGTCGTCCACTACGACCAGCTCGGGAACGGCCGCAGCACGCACTACCCGGAGCGGGGCGCCGACTTCTGGACGGTCGACCTCTTCGTGCGCGAGCTGCACGGCCTGGTCGCCGCGCTCGGGATCGCGGATCGCCACCACGTGCTGGGTCAGTCGTGGGGCGGCTTCCTCGCCCAGGAGTACGCCTTCACGAGCCCGCCCGGCCTGCGCTCGCTGGTGCTGGCCGACACCGCCGCCTCGTTCCCCGACTTCGTCGCCGAGGCAAACCGCCTGCGCGCCGATCTGCCACCCGACGTCGAGGCGACGCTGCGCCGGCACGAGGATGAGGGCACGACCGACGACCCCGCGTACATGGAGGCCTGCCAGGTCTTCTACGGCCGCCACGTGTGCCGGCTCGACCCGATGCCGCCCGAGGTGGTCGAGGCGTTCTCGTGGCTCGAGCGCGATCCCACCGTCTACCACACGATGAACGGGCCGAGCGAGTTCCACGTCGTCGGCTCGATCCGCGACTGGCAGTCGAATGACCGGCTGGGCACGATCACGGTGCCGACGCTCCTCGTCTCGGGCCGCCACGACGAGGCGACGCCGGCGCTGCAGGAGACGCTCCAGGCTGGGATCGCGGGCTCCGAGTGGGTCGTCTTCGAGGACTCGTCGCACATGCCGCACGTCGAGGAGCGGGAGCGCTACATGCAGGTCGTCGGCGACTGGCTCGCCCGGCACGACTGACCTACAGGTCGCGGCGCTGGAGGCCGATCGCCGTTGCCGCGAGCACGACGGCGACGTACGCGAGCGCCCACACGCCGAGCAGCGGCCCGGCTCCCTGCCCGCCGCCGAGCGGCCCCAGGTGGACGATCACCCCGGTGATGCCGCTCGTGTCGGCGGTGAGCGCGTGCAGTCCGGCCTGGTAGAGCGCGTCGAACGGCAGCGCCCACGAGGCGTCTCGGCCGATCTGCTGCAGCCGCTCGGACGGGAGCGCGTAGCCGATCTGCCCGAGCAGCCCCGACACGAGGCCCGCGCCGTAGATCATGAGCACGGCGATCCCGTTCGCGATCGTCGACAGGTACACCGAGCCCAGCAGCGAGATGGCCGCGATCACGCAGACGGCGGCCGCGAGCGCGAAGCCGGGCACGACGATGCTGTCCGGCCACCAGCCGCCCTCGAGCCCGGTGATCACGACGCTCGCGGCGTACACGAGGACGGTGTAGGAGGCGCAGATCCCGCAGGCGGCGCCGAAGCGGGCGGCGACGAAGACCGTCCGCCCGATCGGGCGCACGACGATCGGCTGGAGCAGGCCCTGCTCGGCGTCTCCGCGGATGGCGTTGAACGTGAGGAACACCGCGAGCACGGCGCCGAGGAAGAGCGTGGCGAACATCGCCAGCCCGAGCAGGCTGGCGCCGGCGAGGGTGTTCGCGTCGACGAGGGAGCCGTTCTGACGCACCTGGGCGCTCCCGACCGTCGCGAACGCCAGGTGGGTGGCGATCGCGTAGAGCGCCAGGAAGGCGACGGTGAGCAGCACGACCACGACCAGCACGCGGCGGCGCAGGCACTCGCGCAGCGTCACCCCCACGATCACCCCGGCGGCGCTCACCCCATCTCCCCCTCGACCGCCTCCAGGTAGGCCTCCTCGAGCGTCGAGCGGGTCATGCGCACCTCGTACACCTGCTCGCCGGTGGCGACGAGCTCGGCGACGAGGCCGGGCACGTCCTCGCGCGCCGCCTGGTAGCGGCGCGTGCCTGACCCGGTCTCGATCTCCACACCGCCGGCCGCGGTCAGCTCGTCCGGCGTGCCCTGTGCGACCACCCGGCCGCGGTTGATGATGACCACTCGGTCGCAGACGAGCTCGATCTCGCTGAGGAGATGCGAGTTCAGGAGCACGGCGGTGCCGCCGGCGCGCAGCTCCTCGAGCATGTCGCGCACCGTCCGCCGCCCGGCCGGGTCGAGCGCGCTCGTCGGCTCGTCCAGCACGAGCATGCGCGGCCCGGCGACGAGCGCCTGGGCGATCCCGAGCCGCTGCTGCATGCCCTTCGACATCGACTCGATCTGGCGCCCGGCCACGTCGGCCAGGCCGACCAGCTCGAGCAGCCGCCCCCGCTCTCCGCCGCCGCCCTCCGATCGGGTCAGGCCCTGGTGGACGCGCAGGAGCTCGTCGGCCGTCATCCAGCCGGGGAACCGGAAGAGCTCGGCCAGGTAGCCGAGGCTCGCCCGCGCGGCCGCCGACCCGGCCGGCGCGCCACAGACCGTCGCGCTCCCGGCCGACGGGCGGACGAGGCCGCAGCCGATCTTGACGAGCGTCGACTTTCCGGCGCCGTTCGGGCCGAGCAGCCCGACGAGCTCGCCGGCGTCGACGTGCAGGCTGACGCCGTCGAGCGCGACGGTGCGCCCGTAGCGCTTGGAGACATCCTGGGCGGCGAACGCGACCGTCACGACGGAGTACTAAACCGCCGGATCGAGCAGCTCGACGCGTTCGTCCTCGGTCTCGGGCGGCGCCCCGTAGACGTAGACGAGCAGGTCGTCCTCACCGTGGTTGGCTGCCTGGAGCGCCGTTCCCGCCTCGACGTGGACGACGCCGCCCGCGACCATGTCGCACCGCGTCGGATCGTCACCGAGGTACATCGAGAGCGTCCCGGTGAGGACGACGAAGGTCTCCTCGTGGGTCGGGTGGCGGTGACGCCGGCCGCGGGCGCCGGGCTCGTAGCGCCAGATGTTCGCGCGCGAGTGGGTGAAGCCCGCGAGCTCGCTCAGCTCCGCCACGTGCCGGGCCGGCTCGCCGGGCTCGTGCGGCCGGGTGATCCAGGCCGGATCGTCGGGAGGGATCGCGCGGAAGCCCACGGCCAAAGCCTAGCCAGGTGTGGCCGGGGCCGGTCAGGCCCGGGTCGGCACAGAGACGTCGAAGCGCGACCCGCGCTCGGGGCCGCTCGATGCCTCGATCCTGCCGCCGAGGGCCTCGACGATGCGCTTGGCGAGGGTCAGCCCGAGCCCGGCGCCGCGGCTCGACCGCGCCGGGTCGGCGCGCCAGAACGCCTCGAAGACGCGCGGCAGCTCGTCCGGGGCGATCCCGGGCCCGCTGTCCTCCACCGACAGGCTGATGTCGTCGGCGCCACCCTGCGCGCGTAGCGTCACCCATCCGCCGGTGGGCGTGTAGCGGACGGCGTTGTCGAGCAGCGAGTGGACGACCCGGGCGAGCTTCGGCGAGCACAGGCTGGCCCCGGCGCCGCCCAGGTCGACGTCGATCCGGATCCGCTTCTCGGCCGCCTCCGGGCGGCACAGGTCGAGCGCGCCCTGCACCACCTCGGCCAGCGCCATCGAGCGGGCGTCGCGGGCGAACTCGGCCGCGTCCAGCTGCGCCAGCTCGAAGAGGTCGTCGACCATCGTCACGAGCGCCATCACCGAGCGGCGCATCTCGGCCGTGTAGCGCGCCACCGTCTCGGGGTCGCGCACGATGCCCTCGTCGATCGCCTCGACCATCGCGCGCAGGTTGGCGATGGGCGTGCGCAGGTCGTGCGAGAGCGACGTCATCAGGTCGCGCCGCTGCGCCTCGACCGCGCGCTCGGCCTCGATGCCCGCTTCGAGCCGGGCGGCGGCGGCGTCCAGCGTCTCTCCGAGCAGCCGCAGCTCCGGTGCGGCCCGAAGCTCGCCGGCGCGCGCGTCGAGGCGGTTCTCGCCCAGGGAGCGGGCCGTGGCGACCAGCCGGGCCAGGGCGCGCGTGTTGGAGCGGCTGACGATGAGCGCCGCCGCCACGCCCGCCGTGACGGAGTAGAGCGCCACCGAGACCAGCTCGGTCGGATTGCCCGGCGAGATCAGCATGAAGTGGTTCAGCACGAGCAGGTCGACCACCGTCACGAGCGAGGCGATGACGGCGATCGCGATCAGCATGTACGCGAGGCCGACGCGGGTGGCCAGGCGCCGGGCGATCAGGGAGGTGACGAGCGTCGCCACGGCGATCGGGGCGAGCAGCGCGACCAGCCGGACGGTCTCGCTCATGCCTCGAACCGGTACCCGACGCCGTGCACGGTCACGAGCCGGCGCGGCTGCGAGGGGTCGTCCTCGATCTTCGCCCGCAGCCGCCGGATGTGGACGGTCACGGTCTCGGTGTCCCCGGTCCACACGTAGCCCCACACCGACTCGACGAGCTCCGCCCGCGTGTAGACGCGGCCGGGGTTCGACGCCAGCCGCAGGAGCAGGTCGAACTCCTTGCGGGTGGTGCGGACGACCTCCCCCGCGCGGCTGACCTCGCGCCGGACCGGGTCGATCACGAGGTCGCCGAACTCGAGCTGCGACCGCGGCTCCCCGCTCCCGCGGCGCAGGACGGCCCGCACGCGGGCCACCACCTCGCCCGGCGAGTACGGCTTGGTCACATAGTCGTCGGCGCCCAGCTCGAGCCCCGCGATCCGCTCGCGCTCGCTCACCTTCGCCGACAGGATGATCACCGGCACGCTGCTCTCGAGCCGGACCAGGCGCAGGAGCTCCAGGCCGCTCAGCTTCGGCAGCATCAGGTCGAGCACGATCACGCTCGGCGGCTGCGCCTCGATGGCGCTCAGCGCAGCGTGGCCGTCGGCCGCCGAGTCCACCTCGAAGCCCTCGTGCGTGAGGTAGCGGGTGAGGACGTCGCGCACGACCGGCTCGTCGTCGACGACGAGCACGCGCGGCGATTGTCCGGACGACGCCATGCCACCAGCGTACCCTCGTCCGCCTCGCCCGGCGGGTTGTTCAGGTTCTTGCAAGCTCGCCGCTCGGCGCCGGCTCGATGCGGCCGGCGCCGAGGACGATGCAGAAGATGAGCGCGAGCGGGATCAGCAGCGCTGCTCGCAGCTGGACGCGGCCGGCCGCGAACCCGATCGCGGCCGGCCCGGCGATGGATCCGCTGTACGCGATCAGGAGCACGCGCGAGAGCGCCACCTCAACCCCGCGCACGGCCGCGCCCGCGGCGCTCAGGACGAGCGGCACGATCGGGGCCAGGCCGGCTCCCATCAGGGCGAACCCGGCGACGCCCGCGCCCGGCGCCGGGACGGCCAGGGCGAGCGCGAGCCCCGCCGCGGCCGTGAGCCCGGCCCGGCGCGCGAGTGCGGCCGGCCCGATCGCCGCCACGATCCGGTCTCCTGCCAGTCGCGAGGCGGCCATCGCGAGCGAGAAGCCGGCGAACGCCGCGGCGGCGACCGCGGCCCCGGCTCCGGCGCGGTCGTGCATGTAGACGGCGCTCCAGTCGGCCGCGGCCCCCTCGGCGAAGAAGCTGCAGAAGGCGATTGCCCCGAGAATGACGAGCTCGGCCGACCACGCGGTGCGGCGGCGGGTGGACGCGGCCGCCGGCGACTCCTCGAGTGGGAGCCCGGCGAGCACGGTGGCCGCCAAGGTGGCCACGACGATTGCGACGGCAGCGAAGTGCGCCTCGGGCATGACCCCTGCCGCTGCCGCGGCGCTGGCGCCGAGCGCCCCGAGCAGGAGGCCGACGCTCCACGCGCCGTGAAAGCCCGACATCTGCGGCCGTCCGCGGTCGCGCTCGACCGCGACGGCGATGGTGTTCATGCCCACGTCGACGATCGCGCCGAGCGTCCCGAAGCAGACGAGCGCGGCGGTCAGCGCGGCCAGGTCGCCGGCGACGGCCGATGCGACGAGCGCCGCCGCCATCGCGGGGATGCCGCCGCGGACAACCGTCGCCGGCCCCAGCCGCCGGGCGAGGTGGCCACCCCACCAGCTGCCGAGCAGCGTCCCGGCCGCCATCCCGAAGAGCGCGGCGCCGAGCGCGGTGTCGGAGAGGTGAAGCGCGTGCTTGATCGCGGGCACCCGTCCCGCCCATGTGCCGACGAGCGCCGCGTGGAGGACGAACGCGGTTCCGACGATGCGGCCGTCCCTGTGCTGCCACGGCATCGCCCCAGGCTATCCCGACGGCGGCCCGGCCCTCCCCGGGCGCCGGCGAGGCCGGCGCCCGGGAGGAGGGATCAGACTAGGACGAGGCGACGCTCACGTCGCCGACGGGCAGGCCGCCGACAGAGCCGACCGGCACGAGCGTGCCGTGCGGGCCGATGCGGTAGCTGGTGATGCTGTTCAGGCCGCTCGTGAGGACGTCCAGGTACCTGCCGCCGGGCGTGACGGACTCGTCGAGCGGCTTGCTCGTCGATCCGGGGCTCGCGACCACGCCGCGCAGGTGCAGCCGGCCGTCCCCGCCGACGCGGAAGGCCGAGATCGTCCCGCTGCCGGCGTTGGCCGTGTAGGCGATCCGGCCGTTGATCGCGACCCAGCATGCGGCCAGCTGGTTCGCCGCCACCGGCCCGGACAGGAGCCGGAGCGTGCCGGTGTGCCCGATCCGGTACGAGCTCGCCGCGCTCGTCGGCGCCTGGTGGGCGTCCGAGACGACCAGCACGCCCCTGTGGGTGAACCCGAACCCGAACGGCGTCGTGCCCACGGACGCGAACGAGCGCAGGTGCCGGACGGCGCCGTCATGCCGCAGCGTGATGGTGTCGATCGTGTTCGAGGTGGTGTTCGTGACGGCCAGCGCGGTGCCGGCCGGGTTGAGCGCGATCTCGGCGGGGCCGGCGTCGCCGGAGGCGAGCGCCACGGATCCGTGATGGATGCGGCGCAGGCCGCCACCGGTGACGCGGAAGCCGACGACGTTCAGCCCGCCGGCGTTCACGACGTAGACGCGGCCGTCACGCGCGGTCAGGCTGGCCGGGCCCGTGCCGCCGGACGACACGACGGCCAGACGGGTCAGGTGGGTGCCGTGCACCGCGAAGACCGCGATCGTGCCCGAGCCGCCGTTCACCGCGTAGAGCCGGCGGCCGTCCGGGCTGAGCGCGAGCGAGCCCTGGGTCGTGGCGGCGACGCCGGTGCCGTCGCCGCCCGTCGAGACCGAGCCGGCCGGCGAGAGCGTGCCGTCGTGCGCGCGGGCGAAGGCCAGCACGCGGCTCCCCGTTGTCTGGTTCGAGAGCGTGAACACGGCCGCGCCTCCGCTGTGGGCGGCCGCCGTGGCGGGGAAGGCCAGGGCGGCGAGCGCCCCGAGCGGTATCAACCATCGTCGCTTCATCTGCGTGCTCCCTCCGGGTGGGTGGGCCCGGCGGGAGGCCGGGCGTCGTGGGAAGGCACGCTACGGAGCCGGTCTTTCCGAGCCCTTGCCCGTTCCTTACAAGAACCGGAACTCTCGCCTCGTCGCTTCTTACGGGCCTGGACCAGCAGACGGGCCACCCCTCGCTGCACCTCGGGATGACCCGCGGTAGTGGGACACCTCCAGCGCCGGGGGTGGCGTTCCCCTTGGTCGACGCCGGGCAGGTATCCACCGGTCTGGTTCACCCGGGCCGCCGACTGTAAACACCTGGAAGACACCTAGGCCTGGCCGATGACCTCGCAGACATCGACGCTGATGAACGTTGCAGGCGCCTCGGGCATGTCGCGGAGGCTGTTGAACGTCGCCTCGGCACCCCGGGCATTCTCCTCGGTGTCGAAGAGCCAGAAGGAATGCTGGATCACGTCGCCGCCCTCGAGCGTGCGCGCCCAGTACCCGCCCGCAGAACCGGCCATGCCTTGCAGCATCGCAACGCCGTGTTGCTCGATCATCGCGAGCGTCTCGTCCTCCCGCCCCGGCTTGATCATGACCCGCCCGATCACCGCGTGCATCAGGAACCTCCCTGCCGCTGGTTGCCAATCCCGCAGACCTTAGACAAGCCGAATCTGCACTTCTTCGACCGTGACTCACCCGGAAGCGCAGGAGGCCCGCCGGACGGCGGGCCTCCTGGAGTTAGGACATGGCCTCGTGGGGCTGGTGTTAGAGGTTCTTGCACTCTCCGCGCTTGTGGCCCGCGACGATGTTTGGCGAGCCGCCGGAGTCACCGATCTGGGCGCCGGGGACGTTGTTGAAGCACGACAGGTTCCCGCCGACGACGTTGGTGATGATCTCGTTCGCATCGGGATCACCGAAGCGGTTGCCGATCACCTGGACGTTGCCGCCGACCTGGGTTCGGATCAACCCGAACCAGCATGTGTGCACTCTGCGCACAACGACGTTCCCGCCGACCGTGCTGTCGTGGACGGTCGCGAAGAACGGGCCGCCGACCAGGCCCGTTGAGGAACAGTCCATCGACCGGCCGCCGCCGACGATGGAGATGTTGCCGCCCACGTGCTCCTGCTCGACGACGACCGCCCAGGCACCGTTGCCGGTCAGGTTCCCGCCGATGTGGTCGTTCGACTCGGTCGGGCAGCCAACCTCGTCGTTGCAGCCCAATCCGGCGATGCCGTCGTTTCGCACCGACACGTTGCCGTCGACGTTGAACGTCCCGGTGGTGAGGGTGTTCAGGAACGCGTGTCCGCGCACGACCACGTTGCCCTTCACATGCGCCGTGCCCTTGGCCGTCAACGTGCACGTGCCCGCGACCGTCAGCGACCTGTACGTCCCGGCCCTGATCGTCCCACCCCGACAGGTCACATGACCGAAATGCCTACTTGCACCCGCCGCGCCGGCCGTGCCGGCCGACACCAGCAGCAGGCCCAGAATCAGCCCACCAACTGCCATCCTTCGAAGCAACCCCATCTCTCACTCCTCCCGTAGCGGTCCGCCCCACCCGCGCCACGAGTGTCGCCAAGGCTCGAGCTCGCGGCTTCACCCGTTACGGGTGAGGCGGCGCTCGCCGGCCGGCGAGCGCCGGGTCGCGTTCCTTGCAAGAACCGGAACACTGTGACGGGCGCGCGTGTAACACCGCGGCGCGACGCGCATACTGCGAGTGATGGACGAACGACGCATCGGCCGGGCCACGTTCCTCTCGGTAGTGGGCGCCGGCACGATCGGCATGCTGTTCGGCGACCGCATCACCTCCGCCCTGCACGGGCCGATCGCCGACGCCGGCTCGATCGTCCCGAACGCGATCAAGGAGGTCTTCCCCTCCGGCTGGCGCATCTACGCGATCAATCCGCCCTGGCCGACCTTCCACCCGGCCAGCTACCGGCTCGAGATCGGCGGCGAGGTGCGCAAGCCCCTCACGCTGACGTGGTCGGAGGTGCGCGCGCTCCCGGCGGCCTCGCAGACGACCACCTTCCACTGCGTGACCGGGTGGACGGTCTCGAACGTGCACTGGCGCGGGGTGCGCCTGCAGACACTCTGGGACATGGTCGAGCCGCTGCCGACGGCCCGTTATGTCAACTTCGTCTCGATGGAGCGGCCCTACGTCGACAATCTCTCGCTCGAGCAGTCGACGCTGCCGGACGTGATGCTCGCCCACACGATGGAAGGCAAGCCGCTGACGCAGGCGCACGGGTCGCCGATGCGGCTCGTGATCCCCGAGATGTACGGCTACAAGGGCGTGAAATGGCTCCACCGGATCGAGCTCGTCTCCAAGCTCGAGCCCGGGTTCTGGGAGCAGAACGGCTACGACGTCGATGCCTGGGTCGGCCGGTCGAACGGCTACTGAGCGGGGCCGGCCGCGGCCGGTCTACGTGCGCCGCTTCTGGCCGGAGGAGCGCTCGCTCCACTGGCTGCTGGCGGTCACGTTCCTGACCCTGCTCGCGACCGGCCTCATCCTCTACCTGCCGGTCTTCGCCGAGCTCGCGGCCAACCGGCGGCTGTGGAAGTCGATCCACCTCGGCGCCGCGATCGCGTTCTGGGCCGGCCTCGTCGTCCTCGTCGTGAGCGACACCGACGGTCGCCTGCGCCGCACCGCGTCCGAGGTCGACCGGTTCGACGAGGACGATGTGCGCTGGCTGGGCTGGGCGGTGACCAGGCGCGGTCTCGAGCCGCCGCAGGGCCGCTTCAACGCCGGGCAGAAGCTGAACACGGCGTTCGTGTTCGGGCTCATGGTGGTGTTCTCGGTGAGCGGCGTGCTCATCTACCTGCAGGAGACGGACGCGGCCGTCCGCGGACGCACGAGCGCGATCCTCGTGCACGACGTCGCCACCTGGGTGGCCGTGCCGCTGGTCGTCGGCCATCTCTACCTGGTGCTCGTCAACCCCTCCACCCGCCATTCGCTGCGGGGGATGGTGCTCGGGACCGTGCGCCGCGACTGGGCCCGCCGCCACCACCCCAAGTGGGAGGCCGATGAATAAACGGGGTCAGACCCCGTTTATTCACGCCCCGGGCAGGAAGCGCTCGACTGCCTTGCGGGTCTCGCCGGGGCGCTCCATCCACGGGAAGTGGCCGCAGTCGGGGATCGTCTCCACCCGCGCGCCGGGGATGAGCGCGGCCGCCTCGAGCGACGAGGAGACGGGCAGCGGATCGCGCTCGCCGTGGACGAACAGCGCCGGCAGCTCCGTCGACGGCAGGCCGGTGGCGAGCGTGAAGCGGCCGAAGTGGTCGGAGATCGACGCGTTCGTCCCGATCGAGCAGTCGACGCCGATGTGCGAGGCCGGATGGGCCGGCGCGGCGTCGGGGTCGGCGAAGTAGCGCGGCCACACGAGCTTCGACCGCTCGACGAGGTCGGGCTCGGTGACCTCGCCGCGCCGGCGGCTCTCCTCGATCTCCTCGATCCGGGCGACCTCGTCGCGGCTCATCGTCCTGCGCAGGTTCGCCCCGAACTCCGCGAAGACGCGGTCGAACGCGCCGAGCGGGTCGATGCAGACGATGCCGAGCAAGCGGTCGGGGTGCGCGACCAGCATGTGCAGGGCCAGGTGGCCGCCCCACGAGTGGCCGACGACCCAGGCGCGCTCGATCTCGTGGTCGTCGAGCACCGCGATCGCGTCGCCCATGTGCGCCTCGATGGTGTACGGACCGCCCACCGTCGAGGGTCGCGTGCCGCGCTGGGTGTAGCGGTGTGTGCGCAGCAGGCCCGCGAGCTCCTCCGCGAGGCCCTCCGTGTAGTCCGGCCACGCCGGGCCGCCGTGCAGGATCAGAGCCGGCAGGCCTTCCCCGCCACGATGGCCGGCGAGCGCGCCGTCACCGACCGGAACCGTGAACGGCTCCTCGCTCACGCGACTGAACCTACAGGAACGGCGCCCCCAGGGTCACGGCCAGAAGGGTGATCGAGAGCGCCGACGTCGCCAGCACCGTTAGGCCGGCGATGACGTTGAACAGGCGGCCGTTGCGGTAGTCGCCCATCAGCTCGCGGTTGCTCGCGAGCTTCCAGATGAAGATGAGCAGGACCGGGAGGAGCGCGCCGTTCACGACCTGCACGCCGACGAGCAGGGCGATGACGGGGATGCCGGGGATGATCGCGACCACGGTGCCGATCGCGATCAGGACGGTGATGACGCCCACGAACACCGGCGCCTCGTGAATGCGGCGGTTGATGCCCTTCTCGAACCCGAACGTCTCGGAGACGACGTAGGCGGCCGTGACCGGCAGGATCGCCGCGGCGAGCAGGCTCGCGCCGAGCAGCCCGACGGCGAACAGCACCTCGGCGTACTGGCCGGCGAACGGCTCGAGCGCCTTGGCGGCCTGTGCGGCCGACGTGATGTGGTGCTCGCCGTGCAGGTAGAGGGTGGCGCCGGTAGCGATGATGATGAAGCTCGCGACCATGTCGGCGAAGATCGAGCCGGATGTCACCTCGGCCCGCTCGGCGTTCAGCTCGTCGGTGCCGACCCCGCGCTCGACGACGGCAGATTGCACGTAGAGCTGCATGAACGGCGTGATGGTTGTGCCGGCGGTCGCGATGAAGAGGAACAGGTAGGCGCGCGAGGCGTGGATGTTCGGCGCCACCACCGCGTGCCCGACCGCCCCCCAGTCGGGACGGGCGAGGATGGCCGCGATCGGGTACGCGAAGAAGGGGATCGTCATCAGGACGAAGATCCGCTCGGCCACCTTGTACGAGCCCCGGATCAGGAGCAGCCAGACCCCGACCGCGGCGATCGGCACGGACACCTGGGCAGGGATGCCGGCGAGGCCGAGCGCGGCGCCGATGCCGACGAACTCCGAGATGCAGATGCCGACGTTCGCGATCAGGACCGACGTGGTCGCAAAGAGCGACCAGCGCACGCCGTACTGCTCCCGGATCAGCTCGGCCAGACCCTTGCCGGTCACCGCGCCCATCCTCGCCGCCATCTCCTGAACCACGATCAGGGACACCGTGATGACCACCATCATCCACAGCAGGTCGTAGCCGTAGCGCGCGCCGACGGTCGAGTAGGTGGCGATGCCGCCGGCGTCGTTGCCGGCGTTGGCGGCGATCAGGCCGGGCCCGAGGAACCCGATGACGACGAGCAGGCGGGCGCTGCCGCGGCTAAGCGGGCCGCGCCGAGCCCTGCCGGATCCGCCGCGGAGCAGGCGGTCGCGATACGACCGGAGCCTCGATACTCGGCCCGCCATCCACCCTCGTTCCCCTCCCCGTCGCCGGCACGGCGGCGACGATACCAGCTAGGTCTCTAGTCCGCGCCCAGCACGTCGAATCGCCGCCGCCAGCCGCGCGGGAGCACCATCTCGAGCACGTCGTCGACGCTGACGACGCCCATGATCTGCTCGCGCTCGTCGACGACCGGGACGACGGTGAGGTCGTAGTCGGTCATGAGCCGGGCCACCTCCTCCAGCTCGGCCTCGGCCGAGACCCGCGGCGGCAGGAACGTGGCGACGTCGCCCATCGTCCGGTCGTCGCCCACGCGCAGGAGGTCGGCGAGCGCGATCGCGCCCTTGAGGCGGCGATCGAGGTTCATGACGTAGACCCAGGCGAGCGTGTCGGCGGGCGCACGGCTGCGCTCGATCCGCTCGATCGCCTCCTGCTTCGACGCCTGTGCGTAGAGGCACACGAACTCGGGGCTCATGAGCCCGCCGGCCGTGGCCGGGTCGTAGCCGGCCAGGGCGCGCACGCGCCGGCGCTGGACGGCCGGGAGCAGCCGCACGACCTCCTCGCGGCGCTCCTCGGGCAGGTCGCCGAGCAGGTCGACGGCGTCGTCGGGCTCCATCCGCTCGAGCAGCTGGGCCACCTCCGCGTCGGGCCGCTCCTCGACGAACTCGCGCCGGTGCTGGGCGTCGAGCTCCTCGTACACGTCAGCCTCGAGCTCGCCGTCGCCGCCGACGGCGTTCATGATCTCCCGGCCCTCGTTGTGCGACGCCGCCTCGACCAGGTCGGCCAGCTGGGCCGGGTGGAGCCGCGCCAGCTTGGGATGGGGCACGCGCAGGCGCACCGTGGGGACGTGACCGGTGAACGCCTCGACGCTCGCCCAGTCGAGGAACCCGCCCGGCGGCATGTTCGTGCCGACCCGCCGCGGCACGACCCGGCGGACGATCCCGCGCAGGCCAGTGTCGACGCCGACGACCCGGTACCAGCCCTCAAGCCGGGCGATCTCGATCTCGTTCGCGCGCACGAGCCGGGCGCCGTCGATGTTGATCAGCTGGCGGTCGAGCACGTCCTTGCGCAGCAGCACCTCGCCGGAGCGGCGCTCGAAGGGCTGCAGATCGAGCCTGTCCGAGACCACGTCGACGCGCGCATGCGCGATCTCCGCGAGCTCGGTGGCGGGAACGAACACCTGCCGTCCGGCGACGGTCGCGAGGACGCCGGTGACGGGCGGGTAGTCCTCGCCCAGCCGCACGATCAGGTCGTCGACCTTGCCCAGCCGCCCGCCGTTGCGGTCGCGCAGGGTGCCGCCGACGATCAGCGAGAGGTGCAGCACCATCGGCGGCGCGGTCGTGGCCACGGCCAGAATCTAGTCTCCGCCACGCGGGCGGGGGCCGCATGGTTAGGGTGCTCCAATGGTCATACGCCCAGCCCACTCAGGCGAGGGCGAGCGGCTGCGGGAGATCACGGCCGCGGCGAAGGGCCTCTGGGGCTACGACCCCGCGCGTGCGCGCGTGGGCGGCGGCGCTCGACCTCTCGCCGGATCGGCTCGCCGCCGCGCACGCGTTCGTCGCCGAGGTGGATGGAGGCGCGATCGGCTGGGCCGAGATCCTGCCGCCCGAGGTCGGCGTCTGCGTGCTCGAGCACCTGTGGGTCGAACCGGACCGGATCCGCCGCGGCGTGGGGTCGCAGCTCTTCCGCCACGCCGCCGGCCGCGCGCGTGCGCTCGGTGCGAGGGCAATGGAGTGGGAGGCCGAGCCGAATGCCCTCGGGTTCTACGCGCGGATGGGCGACCGCCCGCTGCGCACCGCCACCTCCGAGTGGGGCCGCGAGCTCTCGATCATGGGCGTGGCCCTGGTTCGGTGATCCAGGCCACGTCGCGAACGCCACTTGGCGGGTGAAGATGCCGCCGGGTGCGGCCCCGGAGGGGCGGGCCGCCACGACGCACGGAGGTGTGAGATGCGAGGCAGGTACGTCGCCGTCCTCCTGACGGCGGCCATCGGCGTGCTCGGATCGAGCCAGGCGGCGATCGGGTCGAGCGGGCACGACGAATACGGCCAGGTGTGCGAGGCCGCGAAGGTCATGTGCCAGGACCCGATGGTGACGGCGCCCGGCCACTACATCGGCCACGACGAGCCGTCGGTCGGCTTCGAGTCGAGCCGGCCCGGGTCGGGCAACGACGTCACCTACACGGTGCGCCTCCCCAAGAACCCGCCCACGCTGCCGCAGCAGAACCAGAAGGGCGGCACGTGGGACTTCATGCTGCGGCCGACGTTCTGGCTCGGCATGGTGCTGTGCGACTCCCAGTCGGCGCCTGACTTCACCCACAAGTGCACGCCGGACTCCGACGCGAACAACAAGGTGAGCCCGCACCCGAGCTCGCCGAACTACATCGGCAAGCACCCGGGCAACGCCTTCATGGAGGTGCAGTGGTACTCGCCCGGCTATGTGCCGCAGTTCGACGGCTTCGGCTGCACGGCGACGCAGTACTGCGCGGCCCTCACGATCGACAGCTTCCCGTTCAACCAGAACACGGGCAAGTTCAACAACAACGACTGCAACAACTTCCCGCTCGCAGGCGAGGAGCCGATCAACTGGGCGTACGTCACGCGCAGCGGCAAGTCGCAGGCGCCGGCGAACCCGCTCGCGACGTCACGCGATCTGCTTGACGACGGCGTCGCCAAGGCGCTCAACCCCGACCCGTCGGTCGACCTGATGATGAACCCCGGCGACACGATCCGGGTGCACATCCACGACACGCCTGGCGGCGTGCGGGTCGACATGCACGACCTCACGACGGGCAAGAGCGGGTCGATGACGGCCAGCAAGCGCAACGGCTTCGGCCAGGTCCTGTTCCAGCCGAACTCGGCCAAATGCCACGAGCGGCCGTACGCGTTCCACCCCATGTACAACACCGCCGTCTCGCGCGGCAACACGTGGGCGCAGCACGCCAACAACCTGGCGTTCTCGGACGAGATCGGTCACTTCGAGTACTGCGACGCGATCGACGCCGAGGGCGGCAACTGCACGAAGCCCGCCCCGCCCGATACGACGCTCGACGCTGACGACGCGTTCTGCTTCGACGGGGCCGCCTCGACCCTGGTGCAGCTGACCAGCTGCTTCGCGGGGGCGGGCGACTTCGACTGGGACGGCACCTCCTACCAGCGTGATTGGCCGGGGACGCTTGCGAACCGGCACCTCGACCGCAGTCTGCACGAGACGCCGCTCATGATCTCGAGCCCGATGACCCGCGGGCACAACTACCGCCGGGCGCTGTTCGAGGTGAACCTGCCGGGCAACGAGACGCCCGACGTCGGCGGCGTCTGCGACACCAGCACCGGCGAGGGCTGCACGCTGCCCGCACCGGGCACGGCGTTCTACCCGATCTGGACGACCCGCATGGTCGGCGGGAAGTGCACGTTCCAGCAGGGCGGCGACCTGATGCCGCACCGGCGGGACTTCGGCGGCAACGTCAAGACCGAGTACGGCCACCTCTTCCGGATGGTCTTCCCGGGCACCGGCTTCCAGCCGGAGGTCAGGTTCGAGAACTTCCGGCGCACGCTCCGGGGCAACCCCTGCCCCGCATAGCGCGCGGCTGACCGAGCACGGCGGGTGGGCGGGCGACCGTCCACCCGCCGGAGCTCATGCGTCGATCGGCTAGCGGCGAAGGCGGCCGATGCGCTCGTTCGCGCCCGACGCCCAGCATGAGCCGCGCGGCGTGCAGACGACAGCGTCGAAGCTGCCGCGGTCGAACCGCGTCCAGGAGAACCCGCCGTCGGTCGAGATGTCGCTGCCGGTCAGCCCGACGGCGAGCGCCGTCCCCGCGGTGTGCGGAATCCAGGTCGCGCCCGAGCGGTATGCGCCCGGTGCGGCGCCGGCGCCGACGAGCGTCCAGGTGCGGCCGCCGTCCGCGGTCAGTGCGAGCGACCGCGGAGCCGTGGCCGGATTCGCGAAGTCGCCGCCGATGGCGAGGCCCTGCAGGCTGTTGCGGAACGCGACGGCGAAGATGCCGGAGCTGTCGCCGCTGGCGATGGGCGTCTGCGAGACCTTCCAGTGGTGGCCGCCGTCGGTCGAGCGGTACACGCGCCCGCCCTCCGAGCCGCCGCTGCCGAACCAGGCGTCGTGCCGGCCCGACGTGGTGATGCACTCGTTCGAGGCGGCGAAGCCGAACTCGTTGGGCGAGTTGGCGGCCGGGACGTTCGCGGCCGGGTCGACGTGCCAGCTGCGGCCGCCGTTGGCCGTGATCAGCACGCGGAAGCGCCCGTTGACCGGGTCGCTCAGGATGAGCCCGTGGCTGCGGTCGAAGAACGCCATGCAGTCGTAGAACGCCTGCGGATTCGTGTTGCGGTTCGTGATCCGCCAGTGGCGGCCGCCGTCGGACGTGAGGTAGGTGCGGAAGTCGCCGGGGTGGTCGCCGATCGACATGAGGACGGCGTGGCGGGCGTCGAAGGCCTTGAGGCCGCGGAACTCGAGCGCGCTCGTGCCGGCGGGCCCGACGCTCTTCCACGAGCGACCGCCGTTGGTCGTGCGCAGCACGGTGCCGTCGCTGCCGCTGGCCCAGACGACGTGCCGCGAGACCGGGCTGATCGCGCGCAGATCGGCGCTGCCGCCGTGGTGGACGACGCGCCAGGACGGCGCGTGGTGGGCGTTCGCTGCCGCAGGCACCGCCGCGATCGCGATGAGCGCCAGTGTCGCCACCGCGCCGAACCGCCCCCTCGTTGGCAGCCTCCGCATGGGCGAGATCATACCCTCACTTCGATCTCGATAGTCACCCCCGGCGGTCTAGAGTTTTCCCCGTGGCACACCGCGTCACGACGATCGACGCGCTCGGCCCCGGGGTCTTCCGCAAGCTGCGGCACGAGCTGGGCGTGACGGCGTTCGGCCTGAACGCGATCGTGCTCCCGCCCGGCACCGAGTGGTTCAACCACTTCCACCACCGTCAGGACGAGGTCTACTTCGTCCACGGCGGGACGGCCGGGTTCGAGGTCGAGGGCGAGTCGTTCGAGCTCGGCCCGGGCGGCGCCGTCCACGTCGAGACGACGACGCCCAGGCGCTTCTGGAACGCCGGCGACGACGAGCTCGTGCTCCTCGCGATCGGCGGCCGCGACGGCTACGTGGAGCGCGACGGCGAGATGGTCGACCCCGCCGATGTGGAGCGGCGGCGGCGGTTCTCGGACGGGGATCTCGATGCGATCCGCAGGCGGGAGGCGTGAGTGTCCCCCGACGCTGACCTCTCCGTCGCCGTTGCCGACGACGACGCGTTTCCGGAGGTCATGGCGCAGGAGTAGGATCCGGCTCGTGACCGCCGTCTCGTGGAAGATGATCCAGCACGGGTGGGCGGTCCATGCGAGCGACGGTGAGCGTGTCGGCGTCGTCTTCCTCGTCGTGGGCGACGAGAACGAGGACATCTTCGACGGGCTCGCGATCACCCAGCACACAGGCTTCGCGTTCCACAACTACGCCGACCGTCCCCACTACATCGAGGCGGCGAAGGTGGGAGAGATCGACGACTCCGGACGCGTGAACCTCACGATCACGGCGGACGAGTGCTGCCATCTGCCTGTGCACGACCCGCCCGAGAGCGCCGAGATCATCCCGGAGAAGGCGTCGCTCATCGACCGGGCGCGCAGTGAGATCGAGCACCTCACCGGCGAGGATCGCACCAACTGACCCGAGCGCAGTTGGGGGTTAATCCCCATTGAGGCAGCGGCGGCAGCAGGCGTAGGCTCGCTGCGCCTCCCACGGTGTGCGGACGCCGGGGTGGTCTAGACATGAAGGCCGCCGGCCCGCGAGGGAGCGCCTCGAGCCGGCGGCCTTCGTCTGGAGCGGGGTGGGGTCACCTGCGGCCGCGCGACGCGCACAGCTTGCACGGGCGCAGGTTCGACATCGCGGCGGCCTGCTCGACGTCGATCGCGGCCAGGGACTCGGCCCGGGAAAGGCAGCCCTCGGTCCAGTGATACGGCCCGCGATCTCCGCGCACGATGCATTCGACGCGCGCCCACACCTTGCGGGAATTCGGTCGATGCCCGTTCGCCATTCCCGCCGGATACCCGGGGCGGGTGGTGGTTTACGCCAAGTGCTAGGTGGGGCACTCGGGTGTGGCGGCTTCGGTCCCTTCGGCAGGAGGAGCGGATCGAAGCCGCACTCACCCTCGGATGGATCCACGGAATCGTCCCGATGGGATGATCCCCGGGGAGCCTCGGCGCCGGAGAGTGGGCGTCCGAGGACGCGTCACGGGACGCGAGTGGGGGGAAGGGATACCTGGGATGTTCGGCGTCGCGCTCACGCCTGCGGGTGTGAGGGATGACCTCGTGGCGTACTGCGAGGATGCTGCGGAGTGGCGGTTGCACAGGGCTGCCGAGTGCTCGTCGAATGGGCGCAATCTGGCGGCGGTCGATGCCCTCGAGGCGGCGGCCGAGAGCATCGCGGAGCTGCCCGATGACGATCCGGCGCTGACCCGGCTGGCGTCGGTGTATGACCAACTCGGCGACGACCAGCGCGCGCTTGCGTTCACCGAACAGCGGCGGGTGGTGAAACGGCATGGCTGGGACGGGCCCGCGACGCCAGGCGCACTCCTCGCCCGAGTCACCCGACACGCCGAGGCGATCCTCGAGAACCGGCTCGAGCTCCCTGGAGGGAATCGGGCCGCCCTCCAGCTCGTCTCCGTCGCGTCCGGCCAGACCGCCGATCGCGCTCCGGGCGCCGCCGGGGCGACGACGCCGTTGGCACCGACCGGGACGAGCGCGGCGCCGCGCTGACGCGATCCGTGGCGGCTGACCAGAAGGAGCGGGGAGAGAGGCGCTGGCCGATGGCCGCCGCCGTGCTTCTCGCCGGGGTGCTGCGGACAGCCCTCCCGTCCCAGCTCAGGGTGAATGACGCCCGCTGGCTCTTTCTCGTGCTGCTCGCCGTCCTCGTCATCGTGCTGATCGTCGGCGACCCCGGCCGGATCGATCGTCAGGCGAGGTGGCTGCGGAACCTGACCGGCGCGCTCATCGGCCTGATCACCATCGTCAACGGCGGCTCGTCGGTGAAGCTCGTGATCAGCATCGTCTACAGCGAGCCCTTCACCCAGACCGCCCGCGTGCTGCTGGCCTGCGGCGGCATCATCTGGCTGACGAACGTGATCGCGTTCGGCCTGTGGTACTGGGATCTCGACCGCGGCGGCCCGGCCGCCCGGGCGGCGGGATCGACGATCCGGCCGGCGTTTCTCTTCCCCGAGATGTCCGTCCCGGAGCACGTTCGCGAGGGCTGGTACCCGACGTTCGTCGACTACCTGCACCTGTCCTTCAACACCGCGATGGCCTTCAGTCCGACGGACGTCTCGGCGATCAAGCCGTGGGCGAAGGTGATGATGATGGCCGAGGAGGCCGTCTCGGTGACCGTCGGCGTCCTCGTCGTCGCGCGAGCCGTCAACATCCTGTCCTAGGCCGTTGCCGATCGCGGGTCCGCGCGTATCATTGGTCACATGCAGGATTCGCGAAGGACAGTGCTCCGCTGGATCGGCACGGTGATGGGCCTGGCGCTGATCGCGCTTGGTGTGCACATGGGTCTGATCCATGGGTCGCTCGGCTGCCGGCCCTCCGGGACGGGGCAGGCCTACGTCTGCAGCGGTCACCCGCCAAACCACCCGCACGCCGTGCTCGGAATCCTGGTCGGCGCGGTCGGGCTGGCAGTCCTGGTCGGATCTCGCCGCTACCTCTCGTACTACGGTCGGGCCGAGTAGGTAGTGCCGGCGACGTAACGCGACGTGCGCGCCTGGCCGGTGACGGCACCCTCGCGGGGCAGGACTGACGGCACCGCCTGCGAAATTCGACCGTGATGACAAGCCAGACGCGTCTCGAGCGCCGGCTCGACCGGATGATCGCTCGCGCCCAGACCCCGCGAACGGCGGCACTTGTGATCGCCACGGTGACGATCACGATCACCATTGCCGCCGGCGTGCTGATGACGATCGTCGACCACAAGGGTTTCCCGTCGGTCGGGTCGGGGCTCTGGTGGGCCGTCCAGACCGTGACGACCGTCGGCTACGGCGATCACGTTCCCGAGACCGCCCCCGGCCAGATCATGGCTGCGATCGTGATGCTCCTCGGGATCGGATTCGTCACGGTGATTACCGCGTCGATCACCGGCGCTTTCGTGGCACGGACGCGCAAGGATGAGCGGGACGCGGGCGACGACCGTCCGTCTGGCGAGCAGTTCGACGAGGTCATCGAACGTCTGCGACGGATCGAAGCCGCCCTGACCCAGCGCCCATAGTCACTCCTGAGCCGATGCCGACCTGTGTGGGCGGGGCCGGTTTGACGGTGTGGTGGTGACGGGCATGAGGTTCAGCGGCCGCAGGACGCGGCGCGGCGAGTGGCGTTTGGAGGCGAGACCGATGACGGATCGAGAGAAGCACGAAGACGATGCCTCGGTGAAGCCGAGCGAACAGCGCGGCGGAGGCACGCCAGGCGACGAGGAAGCGCAGCGCAAAGGCCCGTGGGCGGCGAAGGCGGCGGACGGCGTCGTCCCCGCGGAACTCGGTGGGTCGGACGCTCCGCCCGACATGCTGGGAGATGACCCCGAGCTCGGGAGTGAGGTGCTCGGCAGAACGACCGGATCGGACGAACCGGCGACTCGGGACGGCATCGACGTAAGCGATGGGGATGATGCTGACGCGACGAGCGACGGCGGCGCAGATGTTCCGGACGACGTCGAGCCTGACCTGAAGGATGCCGCGGCAACGCGCTTACGACGTGGCCCCGAGTGATCCGCAACCCCGAGGCGCGTCCGTTATCGACGTCCCGCACGTCGTCGGCGTTGGCGAGGCGCGGGCTGGGGCGTGGCGCAGTCCTCATCGGTGCTGGCGCACCGGGCCGAGCACTACGAGATCGCGGCGTGCGGTGCCGCCCGCGCCCTCGCTAGCCGGCGGGGGCGTTCCGACTCGCCCAAGTTTCCGTCGCAGGCGTGGACGAGAAGCCCGGCCGCCGACGACAAGGTGGTCCAAAGGGGCGCGCGACGCCGTCCGAGCCTAGGCGGCGGTCGACTGCATCGCTGACGGAGCCGGCGACCAGCCCACAAAACCAGAGGATGAACCGCTACGCCGCGTCATACCGACGGCATCTGGGTGCCCGCTCGACATGCGCGCCTTCGTCAGGACCAGTGCCGTCGGGTGTCCTGATCAGCGCAACAGGCTCAGGTTCACTCACCGAGCCCAGCACAGCCCGATCAAGAACTCCCTTTGCGTTCCCTTGTCGCCAGTCGGATTCGTCTCGTTCGGTCGAGTGGGCCGTCCGGCCGGCCACCCGCTCGGATGAGACCCCGACGTGGAGAGGGTCCGCCCCTTGGCGTCGGGTAGCTGTCATCTACCGCGAGTGTTCCGGGCGCAAGCGCGGCGGCGGCGATCGCCTCCAGATCGCGTGGAGGATTGAGGTGTGCCCTCAGACGGGCGTTTCGGGGTCGCCGTGGACGTCGCTCTGTTTGTCGGGTGATGTGGGCTGTTTGGGAGGGTTGGACTCTGGCGTCGCGCGAGCCTTGGTAGGCCCGACGGCCTTCGGCGGCGCCCCTTGGCCCTGGGTGGTATTCCTTGGCATCGCTCTGCTCCCGTCGTGGTCATGGACTGATTCGGCGGGCGCGTATCCGAAGCCTGCGCCCGCCGAATCGGCGATCCATGTCGTGCTGAGGCGTCTCTGTTACCGCGCGAAGACCGGGGCGTCGGCGAGGGTGAGGTCGAGGACGTGATCCCAGCTTGCGGCGATCTTGTCGGCCATGGCCTGCTCGTCGGCGCGGTTGTGGCGGGCGATCTCGGCGGTCTCGTGGTCGCCGGCGCGGATTGCCAGTCGCTCGAGCAGTTCGTATGCCGCGATCTCGATGTGCTCGGTGACGTAGCCGTCGCGGGCGTTCTTGGCGGGCTTGTCGCCGCGGACGCTGTCGATGACGGACTTGAGGGCGCCGCCGATCATCGTCTGGGCCTGCTTGCGGCCGGACGTGCCCTCACCGATCGCTTCCAGCCGGCGGGTGAGGCGGGCCTCGTGCTGCTCGGTCTCGGCGTGGTGGTGGCGAAGTAGCGCGAGTGTGGGCTCGTCGTCGGTGTTTTCGATCATCGAGTCGAGCATCTGCAGGACGTTCTGCTCCATGGCGTGGGTGTCCTGGATGTAGTCGACGAGCTTGTCGTGCAGTTCGGGGTTGGTCATTGGTTCCTCTCTGAGAGTTCGGTGCGCCGAGGGTTCGGCGCGCCGTTCTTGGTGACTACGTGGTCGCGGGCCGGCGACCAGAGGTCTCGCGGGCGCCGAGCAGCTTCGGCAAGAGCACCAGCTCGTACACGGCCGCGAGGCCGACCAGGATGTAGATGATGCGGCTGGCGGCGTTGGTTTGGCCGAAGTCGAGTCCGCCGCAGATCCAGGCGACGAGGTCGAACTTGAAGAGTCCGATCAAGCCCCAGTTCAGGCCGCCAACAATGATCAGCAACCGGCACAGGCCGTCCAGCCCGTTTCGTGCGTTCAACATGAGTGTCCCTTCTCGCGTAGTGCGGTGGAGGTGGCAGTGGGTTCATCCCCAACCGCGCCACCTCATCACCTGGGTTTGGGAGGGGCGGGTGTCTGCTGGCGGTGACGCCCGGAGACACCCGCCCGGAGTGGTGTGGGCTAGGCGATGTGTGCGACGACGTTGGCGGTGCCCAGCGTGATGCCCGCGCTGAACAGGTTCACGCCCAGGGTGCTGTTGAGCGCGCCTGCCGCGGTGGTGGTGAGTGTGGCCTTGACGTCGTCGACCTTCACCGTTGGGGGGTGTTTGACGATTGTCGCGTTGCTGAGATCGAGGTTGAGGATCCGCACGCGCGACTTCGGGTCGCCGTTGACGGCGGCGGTTAGGCCGGGGTGTGCGCTGATCTGGATCCGGAAGTTGGTCAGCGTCAGTGTGTGGCCGTTGGCGACGTTTACGAACTCAAGTCCGCCCGAGTGGTTGATGTGCCCGACGAGGCTGGTCGCGTCGACGCGACCTCTGGTGATCGGGAACGAGTAGCGCAGCGAGAGCCCGCGATGCCACGACGCCACCCGGACGCTGGCAGGGTTGACGGGCAGCGGCAGGATGCCGTTCGAGATCAACGCCTTGGTGGTGGCGGGGTCGGTCTGGAGGGTGGTCGCTTCGCCCTTCAGCTTGACGGTGCTCGCGCTGCTGGCGCCCGCCGTGGTGGGGGCGAACACCGCGACGACCGCGACCAGGGCTGCAGCCGAGGCGATCAGCCTTCTCGCGTGTGTGGTCATGAACATGAACATCTCCTCTTCTGGATGGCCCCGACACCACGTGTCGCATGTTTGTCGAGGGTTTGTAGCGGCAGGGTAGCCACAAACGGCGGCCCTGTCAAATGTCTGTCCACTGTATGTGTATACTGGCGGCATGAGCGCAGCAGACCCGCCCGCGCCGCGTCTGCGCATCGGCCAGCTCGCGAGTCGGGTTGGCGTCTCGGCGACGTTGTTACGCGCGTGGGAGCGTCGCTACGGTCTGCTCGAGCCGGTGAGAACCGACCATGGATACCGGCTCTACAGCGACGAGGACGAGGCTCGAGTCCGTTCGATGCTTGCCCTGATCACCGGCGGTGTCGCCCCACAGCAGGCGGCGCGCATGGTCGTCTCCGGCGCCGCACCTCCGGCCGTCTCGCGTGGCGACGACACGTCTCCCGACGACGACCGCGCGCTCCTCGGCGCGGCCCTTGAGCAGTTTGACGATGTCGCGGCCAACGCCGTCTTCGACGCGTTGCTCGCGCGATACACGGTCAGGACGGTGCTCCTTTCCGTCGTCGTCCCCTACCTTGCCGACCTCGGCGACCGGTGGGCACGCGGTGAGGCCACGACCGCGCAGGAGCACTTCGCAAGCAACATGCTTCGTGGTCGCCTGCTCGGCCTAGCGCGGGGGTGGGACGCGGGCGTCGGGCCGCGCGCCCTTCTCGCGTGTCCGAGCGGCGAGCGTCACGACCTCGGCTTGCTCGCCTTCGGTATCGCCCTGCGCGGCCACGGATGGCGGATCACCTATCTCGGCGCCGACACCCCACCCGAGAGTCTGCAAGAGTCCATCGCCGCGCTCGCGCCGAGCGCGATCATTCTCGCCGTGACTATCACCGCGGACACGCAGGCGGTGGGCGACGGCCTCGCCCAAGAAGGGCGACTGGTCGCGATCGGCGGGCGCGGGGCGACACCCGAACTCGCGGCGAAACTGGGAGCGGAGGTGCTGGACTGTGATCCGGTCACCGCCGCCGACCGGATCGCTGCCGCCGGCGCGAGTTACCGACCGTGACCGACCTTTCGGGCGAGCGTGTCGTAGGGCGAACCGAGGAGTGTTCGTTCAGGCGAGCGCGCGTTTGGCAGCGGCGATTCGAAAGGGCTCGAGCCTGCTGCGCTGGTCTTCGGCGCGTCGGATCAGCGCGTCCAGGTCGACGCCGAGATCGCTGTGAGGGAGTTGCGCCAGGGCGCGCCAGCCAGCGAGCTTGCCTTCGATCCCGAGCGACAGAGCCTCCGTTTCCATCAGGCGGCTCAGGTCACCACTGCCGGTGATCCGCTCGTCGAACTTGACCCGGCTCACCGTCTCGAGCACGCGGCTACCCGCCTGCTTGATCGGGCTGGGCGTAACGTCCAGGGCTTGCATGACCTGCTCGAGCGCTGCGCGATCCTCTTCGATGTCGGCCTGCAGGCGCTCGAGGAATGCGCCGAACTCGGTGCCCTCATTGTTGGGCCGCATCTTCTTCATCAGATCGATCGCAAACGCGGAGCCGGCCAAGTGATCGTTCAGGTATCTGCTCAGAGGCGTCGACTCGGACACGAGCGCCGCGTACCCTCGCTCGCGCCCCACCAAACGCGGCAACCGAGGCGTCACCCCGCGCCCTCGGGAGGTTCGAGGCCTGTGCGTGTGGGTATGTCGGCAGCGTGACCAAACTGCGGCCAGATGACGATCGATCCCTTGGTGACCTGACGAAGCAGCTGTCGCGTGACGTGTCGCAGCTGGTGCGGAGCGAGGTGGCGCTTGCCAAGGCGGAGGTTTCGGAGCGCGCGGCGACGATGGCGCGCGGCGTGGCCATGCTCGCCGTCGGCGTGCTCCTTGCGGTGATCGTGCTCGCGTGCCTGGTTGCGGCTGCGATCGCCGCGCTTTCGCTGATCGTGGATGTCTGGCTCGCGGCGTTGATCGTGGCGGCCGTCGTGGCCGTGATAGGCGTGATCGTGGCGATGATCGGCGTGAAGGCGCTGCGCTCGGCGGGGCCGCCCTTGCCGCTGGATACCGTGGAGTCCGCAAAGGAGGATGTCGCATGGGTGAAGACACGCGCGAACTCCGGCGCGATGTAGATGCGGCGCGGGATCAGCTCGGCGACACGGTTGAGGCGCTGGCCTATCGCGCGAACGCGCCCAAGCGGGCGAAGAATCGATTGACCGACTCGCTGGCGAGGTTGAAGCAGCGAGTGAGCCGCAAGTAGTAGGAGGAGTTTCAATGGGCGCAGCAGATTTCGCGACGGTTGTGGTGAAGCCGGCTTTGACCGGGACCATGAGGGCTCGCAAGACGAAGGCACGGCAGAACAGCGTCGCCAAGAAGCAATGGATCGCCTATATCGGCGTGGCGATCCTGACCACCGTCCTGACCAAGACGCTGAATGAGTTCATCGAACGCCGATTCGCGGCCGAAGACGCTGACGTCTCCTAGCGATGCCGACCGAGAGCGCCCGGGTTGCCGCGGAGACCGCGCGTGAGGCCGTCGCGTCGGACATTGCAAAGCTGAGCGAGCGGCTCAGTAACCCTGTGCCGCTGATCCGGCTGCCACGGCTGGCACGTCATCCGACGAGGCCACGGCCACGCGCCGACCCTGCGCCGAGCGCTCCGACCGAGCCCGATCGGACGCCGGCCGCCACCGGCCTCACCGATCTGCCCGCGAGTGACTACCGGAGCGTGGTCGCTCGGGCCGTCAAACGCACCCTGGCGGACAATATGACCAGTGTCGGCAAGGGTGTCGCATACGGTGCCTTCTTCGCAATCCCCTCGGCGATGATCGTGGCGCTCGGCGTGCTCAATCTGACCGCCGGCCCCGACAGTATCAACACGCTGGTGGACAGGCTCAACGGCGTCGTGCCCGCAAGTGCGCGAGAGCTGATACGCACCAACCTGCAGCAGGTATCGACCTCTCGCGGCGGCGGCGTGATGGTGATCGTCGGCCTGGTGCTGGCGGTATTTTCGCTGATGGGCGCGGTGCAGACCGTGATGTGGGGCCTCAACGTGGCGTATGAGCGTCGCGAGCAACGAAGCTTCATCCGCCAGCGCGTGTCCGCGTTCTTGATCACGATGATCATGACCGCGGCGCTGGTGCTGGTGTTTGCGGTGCTCGTGCTGGCGCCGTACATGACCGGGTGGGTCGGAACGGCCAGCGGCCACCCGACGGAAGTGTCGTGGCTGTGGTGGACGTTGCAGTGGCCGCTGCTGTTCGTGGCGCTTCTCGTGGCGTTCGCCGGCATCCTCTACCTCGGCCCCGACGTCGACCATCCCCGGTTTCGGTTCATCACGCCGGGAGCCGTCGCGGCCGCGGTGCTCTGGATCGTCGGATCAGCGCTCTTCGGCCTGTACGCCTCGGGACTCGCGTCCTACAACAAGGCGTGGGGGTCACTCGCCGCCGTGATCGTCACACTGACGTGGCTCTGGTTGTGCAGCGTCGCGGTCCTGTTCGCCGCGGAGCTGAACGCCGAGCTCGAGCGAACGCGGGAGATCCATGCCGGCGCGAACCCGGCCGACACACTCACCGCGCGACACAAATGAGCGGCCAAGACTCCCGGGCTGGCCAGGTCAGGGCCGGCTCTACCAGACGGTCGGCGCCCGCCGGCGGAAGATCACTCAGACAGTCGTTCGTGTACGACTCGGGCGAGGACATCCAGGCTCAGTCCTCTGCGCTCGAGGTCGTCCAACGCATCCCGTACGGGGGCCTCTTCGAGCTCGGTTGTGGTCGTGTCGACGAGATCGCGGAAGCGCTGCCACAACCGTTCCCGTTCATGGCTTGTGACCATCGCTTTGGCGAGCAGGCTCGCGGCCTGCTCGGCGAGCGGGTCGAGTGACTGCGGCTTGGTGGCCTGTTCTACGGGCATAGGCGAATCCTCTCCGACGCGATAACGTGGAATGATGATGATATTCCCTCCTCGCGCGAAAACCACCCGCGAGGCGTTGGCCGTCTGCGGCTGGTTGCCCCGGGACTAGGCCCAAGCCGGCGACCTGATCGTCGCAGAATGGCCGCGGCTGGAGCCGCCTGAACCGACACGGCGGGCGTCTTCAAAGCCTGCGCCCGCCGTATCGGCGATCAGCGGGGTTGGTCTACCGCGCGGCGAGCTGGGCGTCGGCGAGGGTGAGGTCGAGGACGTGATCCCAGCTTGCGGCGATCTTGTCGGCCATGGCCTGCTCGTCGGCGCGATTGTGGCGGGCGATCTCGGCGGTCTCGTGGTCGCCGGCGCGGATTGCCAGTCGCTCGAGCAGCTCGTATGCCGCGATCTCGATGTGCTCGGTGACGTAGCCGTCGCGGGCGTTCTTGGCGGGCTTGTCGCCGCGGACGCTGTCGATGACGGACTTGAGGGCGCCGCCGATCATCGTCTGGGCCTGCTTGCGGCCGGACGTGCCCTCACCGATCGCTTCCAGCCGGCGGGTGAGGCGGGCCTCGTGCTGCTCGGTCTCGGCGTGGTGGTGGCGAAGTAGCGCGAGTGTGGGCTCGTCGTCGGTGTTTTCGATCATCGAGTCGAGCATCTGCAGGACGTTCTGCTCCATGGCGTGGGTGTCCTGGATGTAGTCGACGAGCTTGTCGTGCAAGTGGGTATCGGTCATCGTGTTCCTCTCAACAGGGTTCGGTGCGGGCGATCGCGTGGGGCAGATGACCCGTCAGGCTGTTTCGTCCGGGAGTTCGGCGGCGGCCAGACTGACCGAGGCAGCCATCACCTCGGTGAGGTGGCGCTGCTGGATCGGGAGCGCCCAGCCGACGAGCTCTGCGACCTGGTCGTGAGCGTGGCCGCCGTTCATGGCCTTGAGCACTGACCAGTGGCCGACTTCGCCGGCCTCGGCCATCGTCAGGAACTCGAACCCGTCCAGCGAATCGGACTCGTCGTCGAGGTAGGTCTTCATCATCTCTGCGCCCTTGGCCTTGGTTGACCGAGCCTCTTCGAGGATCGCCGTTTTCTTCCCGTCGAACGACTCGGAGAGCTCCGTGCAGCGCTTCTCGGTCTCGGCCGCCTCGTCGTGCATCCGGTGCAGCTTCGCTTCGAGCTCTGACTCGCCGTCCTGCCCAGCCAGCTTCAGCACCTTCGTGGTCGCCGCCTGGGCGGCCATCGCCAAACCGGTCACCTCGCCGAGCTTGGTCTCGAGATTCGTGAGATCTGCCATGTCTACTCCTTCGTTGTTTGGACGGGCACGCCGTCTGGCGTCGCCCGGTACGACTCCCGCGGCCGCTCTGGGCGTCCGAGCCCGAGTGGTCGGGTCCGAGCGTCTCGTGGTTGGTGTGTGCGCCAGCCGTCTACGTGTCGGCGATCGGTGGCGGTGGCGTGTTCGGCGGCGTGGTCGACGTCTGGAAGGACGTCGAACAGGCGGTCGAGTCGCAGCAAGTCGAGAAGCCGTTTGACGACGCCGGTTGCACCGGCCAGGACGACCGCCGCGTCGGGTTCGCGTCGCAGCGGCGCCACGGCCCGGAGCAGGGTCCCGACGCTGGCGCAGTCAAGGAACGTCGCAGCGCTGAGGTCGATGACGAGGTGGCGATGGCCGCAGGTGATCTCGCGTTCGATCGCCTCTCCCAGCGTCGCTGCGTAGGCCAGGTCGAGTTCGCCTGCTATGCGCACGTATGACCCTTGTGGGGCGAAGGTTTCGGTCGTCACCGAGGGCGGTTGGGGGCCATAGGACGTCGGGGGCATGGTGGCCCACAGTAGCACAGATGCGTAGGTTTATAGGAGTAAATATGGAGATTTAATTCATATATTGCGGAGATATGACCGCCCGCCTGGGTATACTTCTGAGATGGCCGAGGTGGCGCTCTACAGCATTGGCGCGGTGGCGCGCATGACCGGGGTGGCGGTTGGGACGCTGCGTACCTGGGAGGAGCGGTATGGATTGGTGGTCGCGAGCCGCAGCGCCGGTGGTCAGCGGCGTTACAGCCGTGACCAGCTCGAGCAGTTGATGTTCGTCGCGCGCGAGGTGGGCACGGGCATGTCGCCGGGCGATGCGCACAGGCTGCTGGCGGATCGCGGCTCGACGGCGACCGGGACTCCGGAGGGGACGACGGGCGGCGTGTTGATTCTGCTCGCCGAGCGCGACCCGTACGCGGCGAGCTATCTGGACTACTTCCTGCGCACGGAGGGCTATCGGGTCGAGCTGGCCGGGGATGCGGAGGAGGCGGAGCGGCGCTTCGCATCGCTTTCGCCGCAGGTGGTGATCGTGGAGCTGCTGCTCTCGGGCGGCCTGGGTGGCGCGCTGGTCCAGCAGCTCAAAGCATCGGGCGTCCTGGTCATCGCGATCTCTCCGCTGGCGGCCGCCGATATCTCCGCGGAGCTGGGCGCCGACGCGTTCCTGCAGAAGCCGATCGACCCGGTGGTGTTGCTCTCCACGGTGCGTGACCTGCTCGGAACCAGCGCGCTGACGGAAGCGCGGATGCGCTCCACCTCGTGATCGAGCGGCTGTCCAGCGGCATCGCTCCACTCGACGGGATCCTTTCGGGCGGGTTGGTCTCGAACTCGATCAACCTGGTGATCGGCGTGCCCGGGAGCGGCAAGACGATCCTGGCGCAGCGTTACGCGTTCACCAACGGCACCGTCGAGCGGCCCGCGCTGTACATCTCGACGGTCTCCGAGCCGCTGGACAAGATCGTCCGATTCGGCCAGACGCTCTCGTTCTTCGACGTCCAGGCCGTCGGCACGCGCGTCTTCTATGACGATATCGGCGATGACCTCGGCCGCGGAGGGTTGCCCGCCATCACCGAACGGATTCAGACGCTGCTGCGTGAGCGGCGACCGGGCGTCGTTGTGATCGACAGCTTCAAGGCGTTGACGCCCTACGCATCCGACGCGCGTGACTACCGCACGTTCTTGCACAGCCTGGCGGGTGCCGTCTCGGCGATCACCGGCTCGAGCTTCTGGCTGGGCGAGTACAGCAGCGACGAGATTGCAAGCGCGCCGGAGTTCGCCGTCGCCGACAGCGTCATCTCGCTGGGCACGCGCGCCATCGGCGATCGCTCGGAACGCGTTCTGGAGGTGCTCAAGCTGCGCGGCAGCGACTACGCGTCCGGACAGCACGGCTACCGACTGACCAGCGACGGCCTCGACGTCTTCCCACGCCTGGCCGACACGCGCGACGACACCATCTACAGCATGGATCCCGAGCGCGTGTCCACCGGTATCCCATTGCTCGACGAGATGCTCGGCGACGGCTACTGGCCGGGCTCGACGACGCTCTGCGCCGGGCCCTCGGGAATCGGAAAGACACTGATGGGCCTGCACTTCATCACCAGCGGTGCCGCCCGAGGCGAGCCCGGCGTGATCGCCAGCCTGCAAGAGAACCCCTCCCAACTCGAGCGGGTGGCGCGCTCGTTCTCGTGGACGCTCGACGGCGTGGTCGAGGTCATGTACCGCTCGCCGGTCGACATCCAGATCGACGAGTGGATCTACGAACTGCTCGAAACGGTCGAACGGCTCGGCGCGCGGCGAGTGCTGATCGACAGCCTCGCCGACCTCCAGTTCGCATCAGGCGATCGCACCCGCTTCCGCGAATACATGTACTCGCTCACCCAGCGCTTCTCCCGCGCCGGCGTCAGCGTCTTCATGACCTCCGAACTCGCCGACCTGTTCACCGTCACCCGCCTCTCCGACCACGGCGTCTCCCACCTCTCCGACAATGTCCTGCTGCTGCAATACCTCCGCGACGGCGCCGGCATCCGCCGCGCCATCACCGTCCTCAAGACCCGCGCCACCAAGAACGACGCCCACGTCCGCGAGTTCACGATCACCGCCGACGGCATCACCCTCGGCGACACCATCGACAGCCGTCCCTCCAACGCGACCTGAGATCACGACAGCCCGCTACTGGAGCCGGATTCTGGCCGGTGCAGCGGAGGGGGAGGGATTCGAACCCTCGGTACGCCTAACGACGCACAACGGTTTTCGAGACCGCCGCATTCAACCACTCTGCCACCCCTCCGGGAGGCCGGCGCATTGTAGATGGTTGATCGGTACGTCCACGCGCGCCTGGACGCGCAGGCGCATCGGATCGCGGTCAAGGGATTGCCCTTGAGATTACGGGACGCACCGATCAACCATCTACTCGGATACGCTTTTGCGGCCCATGGCGACCCCGGCGGCCAACACGCCCGATCTGACCGACGAGCAGCGAGAGATCCAGGCGCTCGCGCGCGAGTTCGCTCGCTCGGAGATCCGCCCCATCGCCGCCGAGGTGGACGAGTCCGACGTGGTCTCGCCGCTCGACGTCGTGCACAGGGCGGCAGGCGTCGGCCTCACGTCCTTCATGCTGCCCGAGGAGGTCGGCGGGGGCGGGATCGGCGACGTCCTCACCGGCTGCATCGTCCAGGAGGAGCTGAACTGGGGCTGCGCCGGGATCGGCAACCTGATCACGTCGGCCGGCTTCTTCGCGCGGCCGCTGATCGAGGTGGGGACGCCGGAGCAGCGCGAGCGCTGGCTGCGGCCCCTGTGCGGCCCCCGGCCGCCCCTGACCGCGCTCGCCTCGACCGAGCCCGGCGTCGGCTCCGACGCCGCCGCGATGACGACCGCCGCCACGCGCACCGGGTCGGGCTACCGGCTCCAGGGCCAGAAGACCTGGATCTCGAACGGCGGCCTGGCCGAGTACTACGTGATCTTCGCGACGGTCGCGCCCGGCACCGGCTCGCGCGGAGTGACGGCCTTCGTCGTCGAGAAGGGCGATGCCGGCGTCTCGTTCGGCGAGCCGATGCGCAAGCACGGCCAGCGCGCGATCGTGTCGACGGAGGTGTTCCTGCAAGACGTCGACCTGCCCGCCGACCGGCTCCTGGGCGAGGAGGGCAAGGGCTTCTACAGCCTCATGCACACGTTCGACGAGTCGCGTGTGCACCTGGCCGCCGGCGCGATCGGGATCGCGCGCGCCGCGCTCGAGTACGCCACCGAGTACGCCCGCGAGCGGACGGCGTTCGGCAAGCCGATCGGGCACCACCAGGCCGTTGGCTTCCGGCTCGCCGACATGGCGACGCGGATCGACGCGGCCCGCCTGCTGGCGCACCGGGCCGCCCGCTCGATGGACGCCGGGCGGCACGTGCCCGCCGAGGCGGCGATGGCCAAGCTGTTCGCGTCCGAGGCCGCCACCTGGTGCACCTGGGCGGCGGTGCAGACGCTCGGCGGGTGGGGCTACTCGCGCGAGTACCCCGTCGAGAAGTGGATGCGCGATGCGAAGCTCGAGGAGATCGAGGAGGGCACGTCCGACATCCAGCGCCTGATCATCGCCCGCAGCCTCATCGGCCGGCCTTGAGGACATCCGCCACGGCCTTCGCCGCCCGCAGGAACGGCTCGAGCTCCTTCCCCGCCGAGTACCAGGCGACGTAAGGCGTCATGGTCAGGTGCGGCAGGCCGAGCAGGTCCCTCCGCGGCGGCCGCTCCCACACGTTGTCGAACGCGGCCTGGACGTGCGTCGCCGCCTTCAGCGCCTCCCGGTCGACCACGGCGCCGCGGGCGGTGTTCACGAGGATGGCGCCCGGCCGCATGAGGCCGAGGCGGCGCGCGTCGATCATGCCGAGGGTGTCGTCGGTCAGCGGCGTGTGCAGCGAGACCGCGTCCGCCCACGCGAGCAGGTCGTCGAGCTCGGCGCCGCCGGGGACGAACGGGTCGTGGTGGCGCACCTGCATGCCGAGCGCCTCCGCGCTCGCGGCCAGGCGGCGGCCGATCCGCCCGAACCCGACCACGCCGAGACGGGTGCCGGCCAGGAGTCCCAGCCCGCCGACCGACGTCCAGTCCCATGCGCCCGCCTGCACCGACCGGTCGCCGGCGATCAGCCCTCGCCGCAGCGCGACCACCATCGCGAGCGCGTGGTCTGACACCTCCTCGATGCAGTAGTCCGGCACGTTCACGACAGCGATGCCGCGGGCCTCGGCGGCGTCCATCGCGATGTGGTCCGTGCCCACGCTGGCGGTCGCGATCAGGCGCAGGTCGGGCGCGCCCGCGATGTCGCCGGCGCCCACCGGCACCTCCGGCGAGACGACGATCGCGACGACGCCCTCGCCGGCGTCGGCGACCCGTCCGATCTCGGCCTGCGGCAGGATCTCCCGCGCCGTGGCGAGCGGGAACTCGGGATCGCAGATCAGCACCCGGACGTCCATCGCCCGATCCTACCGCCGCCCCGCTCAAGAATGACCTCGCCCTGCCGATCCCCCGGGCGTGAGGCTGAATCGTCGTGGGCTGCTCGTGGGCGCGGCCGGCATGGTGGCGCAGACCAACCTGCTGGCGGCGGCGCTCGCCCATGCCGCGCCCCGGCCGTCCTACGCCTGGCGCAAGGGCGCGATGGACGGCGGCGGCTACTGCAACGCCATGGCGACCGACCCGCTCCAGCCCGGCCATGCGGCCGCGGCCGGCGACGTCTGGGGCGAGTTCGCGACCCGCACGGGCGGCGACCTGTGGTACCCGACCATGACCGGCGCGACGTCGATCGGCGCGATCTACGGCCGCGCGGTCGCGTACTCCCGCAAGACCCCGGGCCTGCGCTACTTCGGGATCGGCGTCCTCAAGGACGCGTGGGCACAGGGTTACCTGGGCGTCGTGGGGCCGAACTCGCTCACCCTCGAGCGGCGCAACCCGAGCGTCGGCTTCTCGACCTATCTGCCACACGGCACCGCCGGGGACGTTCCCCGGGCGGTCGGCAACCTGATCGCCGTCGACTACGACGCCGCCTCCGGCAGGGAGTACCTCTACCTGCTGACGCGCCAGGGGCTCATGCGCTCGCAGGACGGCGGCGTCACGCTGCGCCCGCTCGGCCTCCCCGCCGTCGCGCCGCAGCTGGCCTGGTCGGCCCTCTGCGTCTGCCCCGACGGGTCGCTGCTCGCGGCCAGCTTCCGCACGAGCGACCGATCCGGCTCTCAGGTGTGGCGGATAACGAACCCTCGCGGCACGGCCACGGTGGCGCCCGTCCCAGGGGCGCCTGCCGTGGTCGAGGACATCGCCGTCGTCGACGGCGTCGTCTACGCGGCCTGCGGCCCGTTCGGGCTCTACCGCATCGGCGCTTCGGGCACGTGGACGGCGCTCGCGCCGGCGACGTTCCACGGGTGCCACCTCTCGTCGGTCACAGGCCACGGCGGCGTGCTCTGGGCCGGCAACGGAATCGGGATGCACGACCACCGCTACATCGCGAAGTCGACGAACGCCGGCCGCACCTTCACCTGGACGACGAAGCCCGCCAACGTCTCCTACGCCGTGATGGGGGCGAACCGGAGCTGGTGGCTGGAGTCGTCCTGGCCCGGCCTCGACAAGCACGGCTACTCGGTCAGCCAGCTGGCCGTCGATCCGGTGAACCCGAACATCTGCTACTCGGCCGGGCGCAGCGGCATCGTCGCAACGCGCGACGGCGGCAAGACCTGGCGGCCGGCGATGAACGGGCTCGACGGCTCCGAGATCATCCAGGTGCAGGCCGGGCCGCGGACGGGCGAGGCGTGGGCGACCGACACCGACTGGAAGGGCATCCACACGCTCGACCACTGGCAGACCTGCCGGCAGGTGCCGCATGAGGTGCCGCGGCTGCACCCGCCGTCGCTCGTGCGCAACCGCAACGGCGTCCGCTACGAGGTGTCGCTCGCCAACCCGCGGCGCATGCTCGTCGGCGGCGTCGACGTCGCCACGGACTACTTCCGCTCCGCATGCGTCAACCCGAGCGACCTGGCCGTCTCGGGCGACCGCCGCATCTACGTCGGCCTCTACGGCGGCGGCGTGCTGGTCGGCCAGCCGCACTGACCCGGAAATCGGGGACTGTCCCCGACGACCGGGGACAGTCCCCACCCCGTCCCGCGTCTTTGCGCGTCCGGCGTCCGGGAGAGCATGTGCTGGTCGGCCGGCCGCACTGACCGGGACAGTCCCCGTCCCGTCAGCGGCGCTTCTCGGTGAACGCGGTCACCGCGTCTTGCGCGTCCGGCGTCCCGGCCAGCATGCCGTAGGCGAGCTGCTCCATCAGGATGGCCGCCTCGCGCGACGACTCCGCCGCCAGGTCGATCGTCGCCTTCGCCGTCCGCAGCGCGAGCGGCGGCAGCGCGGCCAGCTCGGCGGCGATCTCGAGCGCGCGGGCGAGCGCGTCGCCGGCCACCTCCGCCACGAGGCCGATCGCGCGCGCCTCGGCGGCGTCGAAGCGGCGCCCGCGCAGGATCAGCTCCTTCGCCCGGGCCGGCCCGACGGCGCGGGTGAGCCGCAGCACGCCGCCCGAGCTCGGGATGATCCCGAGGCCCACCTCGGGCAGGCCGAAGTCCGCGGAGGCGTCCGCGATGCGGATGTCGGTCGCGAGCGCCAGCTCCAGGCCGCCGCCGAGGCAGTAGCCCGCGATCGCGCTCAGCGTGGGCTGCGGGAGCCGCGCGATCCGCTCGTACACCCCGCCGGTGCCGGCGTAGTAGGCGGCGACGGAGGCGGCGTCGGCGTCGCGGAACTCGGTCACGTCGGCGCCGGCCGAGAACGCCCGCGCCCCGCCGGTGAAGACGACGCAGCGGCTCTCGCGCACCTGCGCGCTTGCGACGGCAGCGTCCAGCCGCTCCTCCATCACGGTCGAGAGCGCGTTCAGCTTGCGCTCGCGCCGCAGCTCGACGACGGCGACCGCGCCCTCGCGGCGGACGGAGACGGTCTCCTCGTCCGCCGCGCCCACGCCGCTAGACCGGCTCGACGGCTTCTTCGTCGAGCTTGGCGAGGGCGGCGCCGGTATCGGTCAGCACCCGCAGCGCCTCGGGCGGCAGGTAGGCCTGGACGGGCGTCCCCTGCTTCCACGGGATGTCTTCGCCGACGTTCTGCACCAGCACCTGGATCGTCGTGCCGATGGCGAGCCGGGTGATCACCTGCACCGAGTTGCCCAGATAGACCAGCCGCTCGACCATGCCGGGGATCCGGTTCGGGCCGCTCACGTCCTGCTCCTCGAGCCGTACGCGCTCCGGCCGGATCGTGACCTTGCTCGGCCCGCGTGCGTCGGTCTTGCCCCTGAGCGCGTCGAGCTCGAAGTCGCCCACCATCAGCCGGCAGATGTTCGCGCCGCCGACGGCTTCGGCGTCCATCAGGTTGGAGACGCCCAGGAAGTCGGCCACGAAGACGGTCTCCGGGGCCTCGTACACCTCCTGGGGCGGCCCGATCTGCTCGACCTTGCCGTCGGCCATGACCGCGATCCGGTCGCTCATCGTGAGCGCCTCCTCCTGGTCATGGGTGACGTAGACGAACGTGATCCCGACCTGCTGCTGCAGCGACTTGAGCTCGATCTGGAGCGCCTTTCGCAGCTTCGCGTCGAGGGCGCCGAGGGGCTCGTCGAGCAGCAGCACCGCCGGCTTCAGGACGAGTGCCCGCGCGAGCGCGACCCGCTGCTGCTGGCCGCCGGACATCTGCCCCGGCTTGCGCTTCTCGAACCCCGAGAGCTGGACGAGCTCGAGCGCCTCGCCGACCCGCTGACGCACCTCCTGCTTGCCGACCTTCTGCCGGCGCAGGCCGAACGCGACGTTGTCGGCCACGTTCAGGTGCGGGAAGAGCGCGTAGTTCTGGAAGACGGTGTTGACGTTGCGCTTGTGCGGCGGCGTGTAGGCCATGTCGGTGCCGTCGAGCAGGATCCTGCCCTCGGTGGGCTGCTCGAACCCGGCGATCATCCGCAGCGTCGTGGTCTTGCCGCAGCCGGACGGCCCGAGCATCGAGAAGAACTCGCCGCTCGGCATGTCGACGTCGATCCCCGCGACGGCCGCGACGTCGCCGAATCTCTTCACCAGACCGACGAGTGAGACTTCTCCAGCCATCCTCAATCCACCCTACCAATCATCAGATGTCGAACGCCGCCATGTCGCCGACCATCCCCTGGCCCGCGGCGCGCTCGCCGCGCGTGAAGACGCGGTAGCCGACGTAGCCGAGGACGACCGATGCGAGGGTGATCAGGGAGAGGATCGTCGCGATCGCGTTGGTCGACGGCAGTGGCGCCGCACGCGTGGCGGCGTAGATCGCCATCGGCACGGTCGTCGTGTTGCCGCCGCTCGAGAGCCAGTACGAGATCACGAAGTCGTCGATCGAGATGGCGAAGCAGATCGCCGCGCCGGCCACGATCGCCGGCGTGAGCAGCGGCAGCAGCACCTTCGTGAGCGCCACGCGCGGCGGCGCGCCCAGGTCGGCCGCCGCCTCCTCGTACTGTCTCCCGATCGAGAACAGGCGCCCGCGTACGATCACCACCACGTAGGAGATCGAGAAGGTGACGTGGCCCAGGATCTGGGCGAATGTGCCCGTGTGGATGAACGTGAAGAGGTTCGTGAACACGAGCAGGAGCGACACGCCCATCACGATCTCCGGGGTCACCAGCGGGAACAGCATGATGAAGTTGGACGTCCCCGAGCCGCGCCCCTGCCATCGGGCCAGGCCGAGTGCGAGCAGCACGCCGATCGGCGTCGCGATGATCACGTCGGCGGCCGCCAGCTTGAGACTCTGCTGGAGCGCGGACGACAGGCCGGGATCGTTGATGACGGAGCTCGGGTCGCTGATGTACCAGCGGGTCGAGAAGCCGGCCCAGATCGTCCGCGAGCGGCTGTTGTTGAACGAGTACTGCACCGCGATGAGCACGGGGACGATCGCCCAGATCATGTACACCCAGGTGATGAGCGCCAGGAAGCGCGGCCGGCCCCACGGGTTCGCGAACCAGGAGCGGATGCGGCGCAGGGTTGAGGGCCTCGCGGGTGCGGTGGCCGGAGCTGCCGGGGTCGTTGTCGTCATGCCCGCTGCTCCTTCGTCGCGCGGGCGACCGTGACCATGTAGTAGGCCATCAGCACCACCAGGAACAGCGACAGGATCAGCGTCAGCGCCGCACCGATCGTCGGCTGCGAGGTGTAGTGGAAGTAGAGGTCGATCTGGTTCCCGAGCATCGACGTCGTCGGTGCGCCGGACACGATGTTCGGGGTGTAGTAGTCGCCGAACATCGGCAGCGCGACCAGCACGCACCCGCCCAGAATGCCGGTCTTCGAGAGCGGCAGGGTCACGTGCAGGAAGGTGCGGAACGGGCTCGCGCCGAGGTCACGGGCCGCCTCGAGGAAGCTCTTGTCGATCCGGTCGAGCGAGGCGTACAGGGGCAGGATGAAGAAGGGGATGTAGCCGTAGATGAGCGCGAAGATCACGGTGATCGGGCGCCCGTCGAGCCATCCGTACGGCGTGCTGATGACGTGGCTCCACATCAGGAACCGGTTCACGTAGCCGTCCGGGGCGAGCAGGTTCACCCATGCCAGCATCCGCATCAGGTAGCTGATCCAGAGCGGCAGGATGAGGAGGATCAGGAGCAGGCTCTTCGTCCGCGACGCGTGGCGGGCGATGTAGTAGGCGACCGGGTAGCCGATCGCGATGCACATCCCGACGGAGAGGACCACGTACTCGCACGTCCGCACGAACACGACCCACAGGTCACCACCGGGCCGCAGGCGGGTGAGCGCCTCGTTCACCCAGCCGACGTTCCACTGGAGCGGGTTCCAGATCGGCTCCGGCGTGAGCAGCGTCGGGTTGACCTGCCCGAACGCGACCGCTGTCACCGCATAGAACGGGATGATGAAGAGGAGGATCAGCCAGACGACCCCCGGAAGCGCAAACCCTCGCCAGAGCCAGCGTGGATACATTGTCTATCCCGCCAGGAACTCGGAGTAGCCGTTCTGCCAGAGCACCCTGCCGGCGTCGGTCAGGGTCATCTCCTGGATCGAGGTCGGGCCGAGGTCGTCGTTTGTGAGGATGCAGGTCTTGAGGTTCTCGGGGATCACGCCCTTCGAGATGAGCGATTCGGGATCGATCTCGTTGAGCGGCGGCTGGTAGCCGTTGAAGTTCACGAAGTTCGAATAGGCGACGCCGTTGTCGTTGATGTAGTTCAGCCACAGGTGCGAGAGCACCGGCTTCTTGGTCGTCGCACAGATCGACCAGCAGTCGTTCTGGACGGGGGCGTGGCCCTTCGCCGCCTTCCAGTAGCTCATCACCTTCGGCGACGTGCCCTTGGGCAGGTAGTAGAAGTAGCCGGAGAGCGGGTCGCCCGACCAGGCCTGGTTCAGCCAGGCGGTGCCCTCGGGGATCGTCTGGTACTGCGAGTCGCCGACCTTGATGTTGCAGACCCCGTAGAGCTGCTTCAGGTCGTCGACGGCGCGGTTGATCAGCTTGGGATCCTCGGTGTTGATGTCGGTGATCCCGCGCCGCAGCAGGGCCATCGCGATCGTCTCCCGATCCTCGGAGAGCAGCGCCACCTTGCCGCTGTACTTCTGCGACTCCCAGAAGATGTCCCACGGCTGCGTCATCCCGGCGATGTCCTGGGTCACGTGGTCGTTGCGCCAGAAGATCCCCGTCGCATAGATGGTGTAGGGGACGGTGTAGCGCGAGCCGACGTCGTAGAACGGCGAGACCAGCTGCGGCCAGACGTTCTTCTGGAGGTTGGGGATGTAGTCGAGGTTCAGCGGCTTGATGAGCTTGCCGGCGACGACCTGGTCGAGGTTGTCGGGCGTCATCTCCATCACGTCGGGCTGCACCGAGCCGGACGCGAGCCGCTGGATGCCGGAGGCGATGTTGTCGAACGGCGTCAGCACCGGCGTCACGTCGTACTTGGAGCAGAACTCCTTGAACAGCTTCGTGTACAGGTAGTCCGGGTAGTTGAAGACCTGGAACGACCCCCCGGTCTCCGGCTTGAGGCCGGACGCAATGGGATCCTCCCAGCGCGGCAGCGTGACCCGCTTGTCCGGCCGGGCCAGGGGCAGGCCGCCGGGGCCGACGGGCGCCGCGCCGCTGCTGCTGCCGCCGCCGCCCGTCGAGGTGCTGTTCGAGCATGCCGCCAGGAGCGACCCCGCGCTCGAGAGGCCGATCGCGGCGCCTCCGGCGCGGGCCAGCAGGTCGCGCCGCGTGTGGCCGCGCGGCTCCTTCGGATGCAACGTCATCGGTCCCTCCCGTGATGGGTCACGCTCGCTACGACGATACTCCCACCCGGCCGGTTTGGCGCTCCGGGTGTGTGGCCTCGGTCACGCAGGCGCCCCGGCGGCGAGGGCACGGACGCCCTCGCCCTCGTCGTCGACCGCCGTCGCCGGGATGGCGTCGCGGATCAGATCGTGGAAGTGCAGCAGCCCGTTCTCGCGGGCGCCGATCACGCCGGCACGGTAGAGGCTCGAGCCGAGCCCCTCCTGCACGCGGGCGGTGAGGTCGTTGTCCTCGTGCTGGACCAGGCCGTTGATGCGCGTGTTCAGGTGGCGCACGATCCGGTCGCGGCGGCCCGCCGTCTCCGGCGGCCGGAACGAGTTCCAGACCGAGAGGGTGCGCCGCTCGTCGAGCGGGTAGTTGACCCAGAAGTCGATCTGGTCAGGGTAGAGGTTGAACGTCATCGCCGGGAAGGCGAAGACGAAGTTCCACTCCCGGTTCTCCGGCTCGCGCAGGCCCGGCATCGGCCGCATCAGCCGCTGGTACAGGCGCTCCTGGAGGTTCTGCGACACCTTGTCGCGCATGGGGCTGCGCGCGATCGACACCCGCGAGTCCGTCGCCTCGACCAGGTAGCGCTTGTAGTCGAGCATCCGCAGCAGGCCGGGATGGCCGACCGGGATGTGGTACCCCTCGAGGTAGTTGTCGATCGAGTTCTTCCAGTTGATCGGGAGGACGGCGGTGGCCTCGTCGTTCCTCACCAGCCGCTCGGGCCGGTAGGGCGCGAGCCACTCCTCGAACGGCCCCAGGTACTCGGACAGCGGCGGCGGGTCGGGAGCGAGGCTCGCGAAGACGAAGCCGGCGGCGACGCCCACCGAGAGCGGCCAGAGACCGTTCGCGTCCTTGTCGAAGCCGGGGAAGCCGGTCTTCTCGGGGATCGCGAGCAGGCGCCCGTCGAGCCCGTACGTCCAGCCGTGGTAGGGGCAGCGCATGGCCTTGCCGCAGTTGCCGGCGCCGTCGAGGACGCGGGCCGCGCGGTGGCGGCACACGTTCGAGAACGCGCGCAGCTCGCCGTCCTTGCCGCGGATCACGGCGATCGGCTCGCCCGCGATCGTCATCGAGACGTAGTCGCCCGGCTCGCGCAGCTGGCTCACGTGGCCGACCAGGAGCCAGTTGCGGGCGAAGATCTCGCGCCGCTCGGCCTGGAACAGCTCGGGGCTGCGGTACGCCCACGCCGGCAGGGTGCGGGGTGCGACCTCGGTGCTCATGCCGCCCTCCCCTGTGCCTGCGACACGGGCCCGAGCTCGTGCGTGGTGGCCGCGGCGAGCGCCGCCCGCATTCCGGCCGGCGTGCGCATGCCGATCAGGGTCTCGCGGCCCCAGTCGTCGACGCAGGCGGCGAGCCGGCGGGCGGCCCCGTCGACGTCCACGTCCGCCGGGATCGACCCGTCGGCGGCGCCCTCCGCGATCAGTTGCGCCACCTGGTCGAGCCAGCGCTGGTGCGAGTCGGCCACCATCGCCCGGGCGGCCTCGTTGTGCGCCGCGTACTGCCACATCTCGTTCCACACCGCCCAGTTCGTGCGGATCGCCGGGTCGTCGCCGGCCCAGGTCAGGATCAGCCGCTCCACCCGCTCGCGCCCGTTGGCGAGCTCCGCCAGGTGCTCCTCCGCGACGGCGTCGGCGAGGTCGTCGGCGTGCGCGAACGCCTCGACGATCACCTCGGCGCGGGAGGGGAAGTAGTAGTGCACGAGCGCGGTCGAGACGCCGGCCTCACCGGCCACGTCGGACACGCGCACGGCCGCGGCGCCGGTGCGGGCGATGGCCCGGCAGGCTGCGTCCAGGATCAGGTGCTTGCGATTCACGGTGGGCTCGGTCATGATGGTGGTGGTGTTTGACTGACTGATCAGTCAGGATACCGCGCCGACCCGATGAGCGTCAACGTCCCCACCCCGAAGACCCCGTTCGCGCACGATGAGGACTGGCGCGACCGGTGGCTGTTCCTGACCCCGGAGGGCGAGTCGCAGCTGCCGCCCGCGGTGGCCGCGCTGCGGGCCGCGCTCGACGAGCCGGCCGGGGGCGAGGCGGCCGAGACGGAACGGGTCGAGTGGATCATCCTGCACGGCGCCTACGCGGACTGGCTGGCCTATCTGCGCGAGCGGCGGGAGCTGCTCGCGCGCTATCTCGACCGGTTCGGGGCCGATGCGCTGGCCGGCCTCGTGGTCGACGTGCTCTGGAACCACTATCTGCTGGCACTGACGGTGCCCGGCGAAGAGCCGCTCGTCGACGCCGAGCGCGACCGCGTGCAGGCCCTGCTCCACCGGATCCACGGGCCGGACGCGCGGTGACGAAGGCCGTGGTCGTGGGCGCCGGCCTGGCCGGGCTCGCGGCGGCGCGCGACCTCGACCGCGCCGGCTGCGACGTCGTCGTTCTCGAGGCCCGCGACCGGCCCGGCGGGCGGGTCGAGCAGACGGAGATCCCGGATGGGCGCGTCGTCCAGCTCGGCGGCGAGCTCGTGGGCGACTTCCACACCGCCTACCTCGAGCTCGTGGCCGAGCTCGGCCTGACGACCCGGCCGAGCTACGTCGCCGAGCCCGGCGAGATGACCTTCGACCTGGTCGACGGCACCTGGCGGGGCGACGACGTCCCCTGGATGACCGACGCCGACCGCGAGGACGCGGCCCGGGTGGGCGGCCTCTTCGTCGAGCTTTCCCGCACGGTCGACCCCGACGACCCGTGGAGCCACCCCGACGCGGAGCGGCTCGACCGGCTCTCGCTGAACGCCTGGCTGCGCGAGGTGGGCGCAGCGCCCGCCGTCATCCGCGCCCGCGAGGTGGCCGCGCTGAGCCTCTCCGGCGGGTCGGGCGAGCGCACCTCGCTCCTCGGCGTCCTGCGGATGGACGCGGCCGCCGGATCGCCGGGCGAGTACGACCTCGAAGTCTGGGAGAACCTGACCGTGGCCGAGGGCTCCGCCACGGTCGCGCTGCGGATGGCGGACGAGCTGGGCGATCGCCTGCGGCTGGGCGCGCCCGTGCGCCGGATCGCGGTCGGAAGCGGGGTCGAGGTGTCCCTGGCGGACGGCTCGCGGGTGACGGGCGACGTCGTCGTGTGCGCGGTGCCCGTCGCCCCGCTGCGCGACATCGCGCTCGAGGGGATCTCGCCGCAGCGGCTCGCCTCGCTGCGGCGCCAGCGCAACGCCCGTGCCGGCAAGGCGGTCGTCGCCTACCGGTCGTCCTTCTGGCGCGAGCTGGGCCAGAACGGGCTCTGCGAGAGCGAGAACCTGTTCGGCTCGACCTGGCCGCAGGGCGAGGGCGTGCTCTCGATCCTCGTGCCGCCCGAGCGGCTGCTCCACCACCTGTCCGCGGCGGACGAGGTGCGGCGGGCCGAGGTGCTGGATGCGCTGGCGCGGATCTACGACGAGCGCGCCCGCGACCCGGTCGCCTACCTGCAGCGCGACTGGGGCGTCGATCCGTGGACGCTGGGCTACGTCGCCCAGTGGGCGCCGGGCGACGTCATGGCGGTCGGGCGGCTGCACGGAACCCACGAGCCGCCGTTCTACGTCGCCGGGTCGGATCACTGGGTGGCGGGCTACATGGAGGGCGCGGTGCGCACGGGCCGCGCCGCCGCGAGGGCGATCCTGGCGCGCTGAATAAACGGGGTCAGACCCCGTTTATTCATGCGAGCATACGACGCGATGGCACGAGATCTGCGCCCGCTGTTCGATCCCCGCTCGGTGGCCGTCGTCGGCGCGTCCGACGACCCCGCCAAGTGGGGCAACTGGCTCGGCCGGGGGGCGCTCAAGGGCGAGCACCGCCGCCCCGTCTACCTGGTGAACCGCAACGGAGGGAGCGTGCTCGGCCGCAGCGCCTACCGCTCGCTCGGCGACCTCCCGGACGCGCCCGAGCTCGTGGTCGTCGCCGTCCCCCCGGCCGCCTTCGAGCAGACCGTCGACGACGCGCTCGCCGCCGGCGCGCGGGCGCTGATCGGCATCACCGCGGGGCTGGGCGAGCTCGGCGGTGAGGCCGGCCTGCGCGAGCGGGCGCTGGTCGCGCGCGTGCGCGACGCCGGCGCCGTGCTGCTCGGGCCCAACTGCCTGGGCGTGTACGACGCGGCCTCCGATCTCGGGCTGGCGTCGAACGAGTTCCCGCCCGGCTCGATCGGCCTCGCCTCCCAGAGCGGGAACCTGGCGCTCGAGCTGGGGATCCTGGCCCGCGAGGCCGGCCTCGGGTTCTCCCGCTTCGCGTCGATCGGGAACCAGGCCGACGTCGACCTGGCCGAGCTCGTCACCGCGTTCGCGGAGCACCCCGAGACCGAGGTGATCGCCGTCTACGCCGAGGACTTCCGCGACGGCCGCGCCTTCGTCGACGCCGCCGCCGGCGCCGGGAAGCCGGTCGTGCTGCTGACGGTGGGGGCGTCCGAGGCCAGCGCCCGCGCCGCCCGCTCGCACACCGGGGCGCTCGTGAGCGACGTCGCCGTCGTCGCCGCCGCGGCCAGGGCCGCCGGCGCCCACGTCGTCAAGACGCCGCACCAGATGCTCGACCTGATCCAGGCGCTCGTGCGCACCCACCCGCTGCGCGGCGACCGCATCGCCGTCATCGGCGACGGCGGCGGCCACGGGGCGGTCGCCTGCGACGTCGCCGCGGCGGTCGGGCTCGAGCTCCCGCGCCTGTCCGACGCGCTCGCGGCCGGCCTCGCCGCCCACCTTCCGCACACCGCCGCCACCCGCAACCCGGTCGACCTGGCCGGCGGCGGCGAGCAGGACTTCAACTCCTACGCCAAGGTCTCGCGGACGCTGCTCGAGTCGGGCGAGGTCGACGGCGTGCTGCTGACGGGCTACTTCGGCGGCTACAGCCAGTACTCCGAGCACTTCGCCGCGGCCGAGGTGGACGTCGCCCGCGCGATCACCGTCGCGGTCGCCGAGACCGGGCGGCCGATGGTGGCCCACTCGATGTACGCCGACTCGCCGACCGCCCAGGCGCTGCGCGACGGGGGCGTGCCCGTGTACACGGCGATCGAGGCGGCCGCCGGGGCGCTCGCCGGCCTGCGCACGCGGCCGCGCGCGCTCGGGGCGCCGTCGCTCCCGCCGCCCGCGACCGGCCCGATCGAGCCCGGGTACTTCGGCAGCCGGGCGCTGCTCGAGGCCGCCGGCGTGCCGTTCGCGGCCGCGGTCCGGGTGACCGGGCCCGAGGAGGCGCTGGCGGCGGCCGGCGATCTCGGCTACCCGGTGGTCGTGAAGGCGGTCGACGCCCTGCACAAGTCGGACTCGGGCGGCGTGATCGTCGGCATCGCCGACCCGGCGGCACTCGTCGCGGCGGTGCACGACCTGATCGACCGCCTCGCGCCGAAGGCGATCTCGGTCGAGCGGATGGCCCCGCTCCACGAGGGCGTCGAGCTGATCGTCGGCGCCCGCACCGACCCGCGCTTCGGGCCCGTCGCGATGGTGGGGCTGGGCGGCATCCACGCCGAGGTGTTCGAGGACGTCGCCGTCGACCTGGCGCCGCTCGAGCCGCTCGCCGCCGAGCGGCTGCTGCGCTCGCTGCGCGGCGCCCCCCTCCTGGCCGGCGTCCGTGGCCGCCCGCCGCTCGACGTCGGCGCCGCCGCCCGGGTCGCAGCGGCGCTCTCACAGGTGGCGGCGTCGCGTCCCGACGTCGCCGAGATCGAGATCAACCCGCTGCTGGTCACGCCGTCGGGGGCCACCGCGCTGGACGCCCGCGTGATCGCGCGGGAGGAGGGAGAGGGCGATGCTCGCTAGCGGCAGCTTCGACGGCCAGGTGGCCGTCGTCACGGGCGGGGGGAGCGGCATGGGCCGGGCGATGGCGGTGGAGTTCGCCCGTCTCGGGGCCGCCGTCGTCGTCGCGGGTCGCCGGCCGGAGCCGCTGGCCGAGACCGTGGCCCTGGTGGAGGCCGCCGGCGGCCGGGCGCTGGCGCAGCCGACCGACGTGCGCGTGCCCGAGCAGGTTGACGCGCTCGTCGCCGCGGCCGTCGAGCGGTTCGGCCGGCTCGACGTGCTCGTGAACGACGCCGCCGGCAACTTCGTCGTGCGGGCCGAGGACCTGTCCCCGAACGGCTGGCGCGCCGTCACCTCGATCGTGCTCGACGGCGGCTTCCTCTGCGCCCGCGCCGCCGGCCGCCAGATGATCGCCCAGGGCGACGGCGGGGCGATCCTGAGCGTCATCGCGAGCTACGCATGGACGGGAGGGCCGGGGACGGTGCACTCCGCCGCCGCGAAGGCGGGCCTCCTGGCGATGACGCGGACGCTGGCCGTCGAATGGGCGCCCCACCGCATCCGGGTGAACACGATCTGCCCCGGCCCGACCGCGACCGAGGGCGCCGGCGCGGCGCTCTGGCCGACGCCCGCCGACGAGGCGCGGGTGGCGGCGACCGTCCCCGCCGGGCGGCTGGCGACGGTCGAGGAGATCGCCTGGTGGTCGACGGCGCTGTGCTCGCGCCGGGCGGCGTACATCACGGGCGAGAACCTCACGATCGACGGCGGCCACTGGCTGGAGCAGGAGGGCTACATGCCCGCCCTGCAGCCGCCGCAGCGGTGACCGGCGACGACCCCGGCCTCGAGCTCGTCGAGGCGGCCGCCGTCGCCGACGCGTTCGGCGCGGACGCGGTGCGCCTGGGCGGCGCGGTGTGCGCCGTCGCGCCGCGGCTCGAGGAGGTGACGATCAACCGGGTCATCGGCCTGGGGATCTCGGAGCCTGCCTCCGACGCGGTCCTCGACCGGATCGCCGACGTGTACGGCTCGGTGCGCCACTCGATCGCCCTCGCGCCCGGAGCCCGCCCCGCCGGCGTCGCGGCGATGCTGCGCGAGCGCGGCTACGAGCCGGCACACGCCTGGGTGAAGTTCGCCCGGACGGCCGCCGAGCCGCCGGCGCCGACCACCGACCTGCGCATCGAGCGGATCGGCGCGGAGCGGGCGGAGGAGTTCACGGCGGTCCTCGCGGCCGGCTTCGAGATCCCCCAGCCGGTGACCGCGATGCTCTCCCACCTCCCCGGCCGGCCCGGGTGGAGCTGGTACCTGGCCCACGACGGCGAGGTGCCCGTGGCCTGCGGCGCGCTCTTCGTGCGCGGGCGCCACGGCTGGCTCGGGCAGGCGGCGACACTCCCGGCACACCGCCGCCGCGGCGCCCAGTCGGCTCTCATCGCCACCCGCATCGGCGCCGCCGGCGCGGCCGGGGCGGAGGTGGTGGTCACGGAGACGGGCGAGATCGTCGACGAGCGCCCGACGATCTCCTACCGCAACATCCTGCGGGCCGGGTTCGCCGCCGCGTACCTGCGCCCGAACTACGTGTCGGCGCCCGCCGACGCGGTCGCCTGAGCTACGGCGTGCGCCGGCGCAGCGTCGTCGCGCCGAGCGCCAGCGCCAGCAGCGTCGCCCCGATCACGACGACCAGGTCGCGCAGAACGGTCGAATCGAACCCGGACGTGGTCACCCGGGCGAGGCCGTCGTACGCGTAGGTGAGCGGCAGCGCGTACGCGACCGCCTGCAGCGCCCCGGCCATGTCGTCGCGGGGGACGAGCAGCCCGCACAGGAGCAGCTGCGGGATGACCACGGCCGGCATGAACTGCACCGCCTGGAACTCGGTCTTCGCGAAGGCGCTCACGAACAGGCCCAGCGCCATCCCCAGCACGGCGTTTGCGATCGCGAGCCCGGCGACGACCCACTCCGACCCGGCCACGTGCAGGTCGAGCAGCCCGAACGCGACGCCCGCCGTGAGCGCCGCCTGCACCGCCGCGACGGCGCCGAACGCGATTCCGTAGCCGCACAGCAGGTCGAGCTTCCCGAGCGGCATCGACATCAGCCGCTCGAGCGTCCCCGTCGTGCGCTCCCGCAGCATCGTGATCGCGGTGACGAGGAACATGCTGATGAACGGGAAGATGCCGAGCAGCGGCGTCCCGATGCGCTGGAACGCGAGCGGCTGGCCGTCGAGGACGTACCGCAGCAGCACCTCGAGCAGGCACGGGACGACGAGCAGCATGACCACCGTGCGCGGGTCGCGGCGCAGCTGCAGCATCACCCGCGCAGCGGTCGCCAGCGTGATCCGGGCGCTCATCGCGCCGCCTCCGTCTCCCAGCGCTCGATCGTGCGGACGAACGCCTCGCCGAGGTCGTCCTCGCCGGTCGCCGCGCGCAGCTGCTGCGGCGTCTCGGCGGCGAGGATGTGGCCGTCGCGCATCAGGAGCAGGTGGCTGCAGCGGTCGGCCTCGTCCATCACGTGGCTCGAGACGAGCAGCGTCGTGCCCGCCTCGGCCAGCCCGGCGAAGGTTCCCCACAGGTCGCGCCGGAGCAGCGGATCGAGGCCCACGGTCGGCTCGTCCAGCACGAGCACCGGCGGGTCGTTGAGGAGCGCCGTCGCGAGGGACACGCGGGCGCGCTGACCGCCGGAGAGCGACCCGACCACGCGGCCCGCGAACGCCTCCAGGCCGACCGTGGCGATGACGGCCTCGACCCGCTCGGGCGCGGTCCCGAGCACGGCGCCGAAGTAGCGCAGATTCTCGCGCACCGACAGGTCGCCGTACACCGAGGGCGCCTGGGTGACGTAGCCGACCCGCGCCCGCAGCGACCGCGACCCCGCCGGCTCGCCGAGCACGCTCACCGTCCCCGACGCCACCACCTGCACGCCGACGATCGAGCGCATCAGCGTGGACTTGCCGCAGCCGCTCGGGCCGAGCAGGCCGGTCACCGTGCCCGGGGGGACGTCGAGGCTGATCCGGTGGAGGACGTCGACGCCGCCGCGGCGCACGAGCAGGTCGCGGACTGCGATGGCGGGCGCGGCGGCCACCCGGTCATGCTAGAGGGGGTTGCGGAAGGCGATGACGCCGGCGCGGCGAAACCCGCGCCATGAGCCGGACCGCCGCCGCGGCGCGGCGCGACCTCGCCCGCATCGTGGGCGACGGCGCCGTGCAGGTCCCGGTCGCCGACCGGTCGCTCCTGCGCGACATGACCGAGACGCGCGGCCTCGCCGGCGACGCGCTCGGCGCCGTGTTCCCGGGCTCGACGGACGAGGTCGCCGCCGTCGTGCGCTGGTGTGCGGGGACGCGTGTCCCGTTCGTGCCTCGGGGCGGCGGCACCGGGTATGCCGGGGGCGCGATGCCCGACGCCGGCTCGCTCGTGATCGCGCTCGCCCGGATGACGCGGGTGCGCGAGGCGGTGCCGCAGGCGTGGCGGATGACGGTCGAGGCAGGGCTCTCGACCCGCGGTCTGCAGCAGGCGGCGGCCGGCGAGGGCCTGTGGTTCGCGCCCAACCCGGGCGCGGCCGAGCAGTCGCAGCTGGGCGGGAACATCGCGACGAACGCCGGCGGCCCGCGGTCCTTCCGCCACGGCACGGTGCGGTCGTTCGTCACCGGGGTCGAGCTCGTGCTCTCCTCGGGCGAGGTGCTCGTCGCCGGCGGCGCCGCCCGCAAGAACGTCGAGACGCTCGATCTGACCGGCCTCGCCTGCGGCGCCGAGGGCACGCTCGGGGTGATCACGGCCGCGTGGCTGCGGCTCCTGCCCCGCCCGGAGGTGATCCTGCCCCTGGTCGCGCTCTACCCCGACCGCCGCGCGGGCGTCGCCGCGCTCGAGGCTGCGATGGCGTGCGGGTGCGTGCCGACGGCGCTCGAGTTCGTTGACGAGCGCGCGTTTGCCGCGGCGGCGGCCACCTATCCCCGCGACGCCGCCCGGGGCTCCTTCGCCGTGATCACCGAGTCCGCCGGCCCGGCCGCGATCGCGCGGGCCGAGCGCGACATCCTGGTCGAGGCGCTCACGCCGGGCGCCACCGTGGTCGACGCGCCCGACTCCCCCGGCGAACAGCGGGCGCTCGAGTCGTGGCGCGACGGGGTCTCCCCGGCAGTCGTCGCCGTGCGCGGCGGCAAGGTCTCGGAGGACTTCGCGGTGCCGTTCGACCGGCTCGGCGAGGCCCTCGACATGATCGAGCGGATCGGTCGCGAGAACGGCGCCGAGGTGGCGTGCTGGGGCCATGCCGGCGACGGCAACGTGCACGCGTCGGTGCTCGTCGACCGTGGCGACGCGGCCGCGCTGCGGTGGGCGGAGACGGTGGCCGATGCGTTCCACGCGGTGCCGCGGGCGCTGGGAGGCTCGCTCTCGGCCGAGCACGGCATCGGCCTGGTCAAGCTCGAGGCCGCCGCGGCGCTCCCGCCGGCGCTCCTCCGGGCCCAGCGGGCCGTGGTGGACGCGCTCGACCCGGCCCATCTCGCAAACCCGGGACGGAAGATCCCGCCGGCCCGACCCAGCTAGAGTCTCGCCCGATGCTGATCACGACCACGAACGACCTCCCGGGCTACGAGATCGAGGAGGTGCTGGGCGAGGTCTTCGGCCTGACCGTCCGCTCGCGCAACGTCGGCTCCCAGATCGGCGCCGGCCTGAAGTCGCTCGTCGGCGGCGAGCTCAAGGGCATGACGAAGGCGCTCGTCGACAGCCGCGAGCAGGTGATCGAGCGGCTGGGCGAGGAGGCGCAGAGCCGGGGCGGGAACGCCATCCTCGCGATGCGCTTCGACACGTCCGAGATGGGCGGGACGTGGACCGAGATCTGCGCCTACGGCACCGCCGTGCGCGTCCGGAAGACCTAGACGAGCCCGCCGGCTACTTGGCGCCTCGCCGGGAGGCCCGGCGCAGGTCGCGGTCGATGCAGTAGGCGGTGAACTGGGCGTGGCGGGTCAGGTAGACCGCCAGCTCGAGCATTCCGAACGCGACCCATTCATGGAAGAAGCGCTCGTCGACCGCGTTGCGGGGGACGCCTGGAGCAGGGGAATCCATGTGGCACCTCACCGGGGGGAGAGGGGGTTGAGAAGGCCCTCTCATCTAGCCGCAGCCCGAGGGCGCGCGATTCCCCCGATCGGGTCATTTGTAAGAATTACAAGAAGAATGGTTGACACGCGGCATAGTGCAATCAGTGTCGATCCGCCAATTGGCACATGCCACCACTGCCAAGTGGCGCGTCGGCCGCGCGTGTCAGGGTGCCGCTAGGGGCGCTCGTCGTAGCGCGGGAGCCCGTCGTCGGGGATGTCCTCCCACGCCGCGGCGTAGGCGACGAACTGGCGCAGCGACGGGCGGATGCCGGGATCGCCGTCGAATGCCCCCAGGCGCACGCTCACGATCTCGGGGTCGTCGGGGCTGCGGCTCCAGAGGGCCGATCCGCACGCGCCGCAGAACAGCTTGGGAAAGCCGTCAGGCGGCGCGTACGTGCGGATCAGCTCCTCGCCCTGGGTCACGGTCAGCGACCCCGGCTGGATCCGGGCCTGCGCCGACGCCGCCGTGCCCGTTCGGCGCTGGCAGCGTGTGCAGTGGCAGTAGGTCGCGACGACGAGCGGCGCGTCGACCCGGAAGCGGACGCCCCCGCACAGGCAACCGCCGGTGAGGGGCATGTCCGCCATCGCTAAAACCGGTCCGGTGTGTCCAGCGGGTGCCAGAACGCGAGACGCGGCTGGCTGGTCACCCCGGCCTCCTGCATGAGCTGGGGGATCTCGGCACTCGACTGGAAAAACTTGTTGAACCCCTCCTCGGACTCCCACTCGTCGAACACCGCGAGGGTGCCGCCGTCGGCGCTGACGAAGAACCGGTGGTGGATCGCGCCGTGCTCTTTGGCGCTCGTGTTGATCGCCTCGATCCGCGCCCCGTTGGCCGCCATCGCCTCCTGAAGCCGCTTCGGGTCACCCTCCACTTGCAGCATCATGAACACGCTCATCCTTGGTCTCCTCCCTTGGATGTGGCAACGCTACATCGCGAGCGCATTCGCCGTCCTACCCCGGACCGGTTCGGACCGCGCCCGTTTGTGTGATCCCCGTCTCATAGGCGAAGATCACCGCCTGGATGCGGTCGCGCAGGCCGAGCTTCATGAGGATCCGCTTGGACTACGAGGTGTTCATCGTGGCCCGGATGCGCGAGGAGTACGACGCCACCGGCTCGACCGACGCCGCCGTCGTCGAGGGCATCGGCCGCACCGGCCGCCTGGTCACGAGCGCGGCGCTGATCCTCTTCCTCGGTTTCGTGATCGACGCCACACTCATCCGCGCCCTGCTCGTGCCCGCGGTCGTGTCGCTCTTCGGCTGCTGGAACTGGTGGCTGCCGCGCCCGCTCGCACGCGTCCTGCGGGCGTCCCCGGGCCGGGCATGACCGTCCTTCCATCCCAGACCGACCCAAGGAGAACCCGATGACCTGTTCCTCTCCACCGGCTGGCACCATCACGGCTGGTTCCTGCTCTGGCCGCTGATCCCGCTCTTCTGGATCGGCGTCCTGATCCTCTTCGCCCGCTTCGTGGTGTGGCGGGGCGGGCCCGGCCCGTGGGGTCGGCGCCACGCCGGGCCCGATCCGCACACGATCCTGGCGGAGCGCTACGCCCGGGGCGAGATCGTGGTCGAGGAGTACCGCGAGCGCCGCGCCAACCTCGACTCGTGACACGCCGCCGCCGGCCGCCGCGCGAACGGGCGCGGCGGCCGGCGGCCGTGCGGATCAGCCGCCCGAGGCGGCGACGAGCTCGGGCACGAACCGGGCGGCGTCGATGGTGCCGACGCCGGTCGAGAGGTCGAACCCGTGGCGGGCGTTGAAGCCCTTCACCGTGTGGTTGCTCCCGCCCTGCGGGAACGTGACGGTGTTGGTGCCCTTCGTGACGTCGACGAGGCCGGCGGCGTGGTGCGCGAGCAGCCGGTACAGCGCCGGGTTCAGCAGGCCGAGGCCGTGGCCGGCCCACTGGTCGGCGATCGCGACGACGCCGGCGAAGAGCGGCGAGGCCTCGCTCGTGCCGCCGACGAGGTGGAAGCCCGCCGGGCCGACGCCGACCTTGGCGTCGAGGAATACGAGCGCGGCACCGTCGACGGCGGCGCTCATCGACACGTCAGGCACGCCCCGGCGGCCCTGCAGATGGCCGATGCCGTGCTGATAGAACGGCCGCGGGAACACGACCGACCGGCCGCCGCCGCCCGCGGCCGGCGAGGCGAACAGGGCCGTGTCGTTCCACACCGAGTCGGGCGAGATGTGGTTGCCGGCGGCATCGAGGTGCATCTGGGTGCCGCCGACCGCGGTGACCAGCGGGTCGGTGGCCGGCCAGCTGACCGTGCGCCGCAGGAAGAACGTCGCGGCAGAGCCCTGCGAGTCGAGGCTGTTCGGGCCGGTCGGGCCGGCATCGCCGCTGGATGCGAGGACGCTGACACCGTGCCGGGCGGCGTTCTCGTAGGCGCTGCGCAGGCCGAGGATCGACGCCTTGCCCGGGAAGCCGATCTCCGGCGCACCGAAGCTCTGCGTGATCACGTCCGCCATGTGGTGGTCGATGACGAAGTTCTCGGCCTTCACGATCTCCGGGAAGCCCTGCACGCCGAGGGTCTCGGCCACGGGTGTCTCGACCAGCAGGATCTTCGCCCCCGGCGCGATCGCGTGGGCGTACTCGACGTCGAGCGACGTCTCGATGGCCCAGCCGAACATCATCGGCCGAGCGGTCGGGTTGTACGGCGGCACGGGCCCAACCGGCTGGATGATCCTGAAGCTCGGCGGCGCCGGCAGATGGAACGCCTTGTCGAAGGTCCTGAGCTCCCCGCGGATGTGCTGGTAGCCGTACGACTCGACGATGGCGATCGTCTGGCCCTTGCCGTTCAGCCCCTTGCGGTAGAGCGGGCCGAGGTTGTACGCGCGGTGGTACTGGAACGGTGCGTAGCAGGCGAGGTGCACCTGGGCCTTGCACTGCGCCGTCGTGGGCGGCGTTGCGTAGGCCACGTGGGACAGGAGCCGCGCCATGGGTACCGGCGCGATGCTCGCCGCCGCAACGGGCGCGACGGTGGCGGCGCCTCCGACACCGCAGGTCCCGAGCAGGCCAAGCAGCAGCCCAATGACTCGTCGCAACATGCTTCCCCTCCTTGACCCGAAGGTCTACGAGTCAGGCCGCCCGAGCCCACGGTTTGCGGCCCCAAACTCGCCGAACTGTATCCCTTCTCAGCCGGCTGTCTGTGACCTCGCGGACATCGGCTCGCCGGGGTTCGCGCTCGACCGCCCCGCGCTCGCCGGCCCGGTCCGCACCATGCGGGGTCAGACCCCTTCTGGTGCATAACCGGTGCCAGGCACCGGTCATGCACGGTGCAACTGGCGGCGAGGACGGACCAGACTCGGGGTCTGACCCCGAACGACGGTGCAACAGAAGTGCTACGGCCCCCGTTCGGGGT
>CAVSVU010000023.1:0-13038 GCA_963731515.1 uncultured Actinomycetes bacterium
GCCGGATGATAGGTGTGCGGCGTTAGGGTGGCACGTCGGCGCGGAAGGAAACGGCGGGCAATTTATATCTGTCTTTGATATAATCATCTCTCAACATGCCCCGTAACACCGCCGCCCCGCGAACGCTCGACGAGACCGCCGCCGATCTGCTGGCCGTCGTCGGCCCGCTGCAGCGGACGCTGCGCAAGCGGGCCCGCGAGGACTGGCCGCTCGAGCCGCTGGCAACCGCGCAGGTCGACCTCCTGCGGGCCGTGCGCCTGCGCTCCGGCATCACGGTCGGCGAGGCGGCCGCCGAGCTCCGCATCGCCCCGAACACGGCCAGCACGCTGGCCCAGCAACTGGTGGCGGCGGGGCTCGTCGCCCGCGAGCCCGACCCGGACGACCGCCGCGCCGTGCGGCTCGTGCTGACGCCGGCCGCCGAGCGGCGGATGGCGGCCTGGCACGACCGCCGCCAGCAGGTGCTGGACGCGGCCCTCGACCGGCTCTCCCCCGCCGACCGCGCCGCCGTCGAGGCGGCGGTGACGCCGTTGCGTGGGCTGCTGGAGGCGCTCGAGCGATGATCGCCCCCGACGCGGTCGAGATCCGCGACCTGCACGTCCGCTTCGGCGACACGACCGCGGTCGAGGGCGTCGACCTCGAGGTCGGCGCCGGCGAGGTTTTCGGCCTCCTGGGGCCGAACGGCGCCGGCAAAACGACCACGATCCGCGTGCTCACGACCCTGCTTCCGGCGACCGCCGGATCAGCGCGTGTCTTCGGCGTCGACGTCGCCCGCCATCCGATGGACGTGCGCCGGCTGCTCGGATTCGTGCCGCAGCAGCTCTCCGCCGACGCCGCCCTGACGGGGCGCGAGAACGTGGCGCTCTTCGCCCGCCTCTTCGACGTCCCCCGCAAGACGCGGCCCGCGGTCGTCGCCGAGATGCTCGACACGATGGGCCTGGGCGACTCGGCCGACCGGCTCGTCGCGACCTACTCGGGCGGGATGATCCGCCGGCTCGAGCTGGCACAGGCGCTCGTGAACCGGCCCCGGCTGCTCGTCCTCGACGAGCCGACCATCGGCCTCGATCCGATCGCGCGCTCGAGCGTGTGGGAGCGGATCGGCCACCTGCGCGAGGAGACCGGCATGACGGTCTTGCTCACCACGCACTACATGGACGAGGCCGACACCCTGTGCGACCGGGTCGCCCTCATGCATCGCGCCCGCCTGCGCGCGCTGGGCACGCCGCAGGAGCTGAAGGCCGACCTGGGCCCCGATGCGACCCTCGAGGACGTCTTCCGCCACCACACCGGGGACACGCTGGAGGCGGGGGGTGACATGCGGCACGTCCGTCAGACGCGGCGCACCGCGAGCCGCCTTGGCTAGCGCCGCAACGATCCGGCGCCCCGTGGCCGCGTGGCGGCGATCGGGCAGCCGCGTGCTCGCGCTCTGCCTCGTCGAGCTGCAGAAGCTGCGCCATGACCGCAAGGAGCTCTACACGCGCGCGATCCAGCCGGCGCTCTGGCTGCTGATCTTCGGCGAGACCTTCTCGCGCCTGCACGCGATCCCGACCTCGGTGCCCTACCTGGACTACCTCGCGCCGGGGATCCTGGCCCAGTCGGTGCTCTTCATCTCGATCTTCTACGGCATCCAGATCATCTGGGAGCGCGACGCGGGCGTGCTCGCCAAGCTGATGGCGACGCCGACTCCGCGCTGGGCGCTCGTCGCCGGCAAGGCGTTCGCCGCCGGCGTGCGCGCGCTGGTGCAGGGCGTCGTGGTGCTCGTCCTCGCCGCCGTCCTCGGGGTCGCGCTGACCGACAACCCGCTCCGGCTCGCCGCCGTCGCCGCCGTGGTCGTCCTCTCCGCCGCCTTCTTCGCGACGCTCTCGATCGTGCTCGCCGGGATCGTGCTCTCGCGCGAGCGGCTGATGGGCATCGGCCAGGCGATCACGATGCCGCTCTTCTTCGCCTCGAACGCGCTCTACCCGATCGCGCTGATGCCGGTGTGGGTGCGCGCCATCAGCCGCGTGAACCCGCTCAGCTACGAGGTCGACGCGCTACGCGGGCTGCTGCTCGACCGCCCGGCGGCGATCGGCACCGACCTGGGCGTGCTCGTCGTAGCCGCCGGAGTCGGCATCACCGTCGCCGCGTCGCTCCTGCCCCGCCTGACCCGCTGACGCGCGCAACGGGGCGCCCCGGCCGAAGCCGGGGCGCCCCTCGCGATCAGATCAGGCGCCGCCGCTTCCGAACGCGGTCAGGAAGACCGAGTTCGGGGTGCCGACGCCGGTCACGTCATCCCAGCCGGGCCCTGTGGTCAGGCTCGTGTCCTGGTCGAACGTGCGGACGCTGTACAGGACGCCGTCGTGCTTGTTGACGCCGTTCGCGAAGTCCGGGCGGACGTTCGCGCCGGCGATCGAGCCGACGTCCTCGAAGGCGCCGGCGTGCGCCTTCGCCAGCTTGTAGATGGCGATGTTGAGGAAGCCGAGGCGGCTCTTGGCGTGCTGAGCCGTGTCGGCGACGATGCCGGCCATCAGCGGCGAGGAGAGGCTCGTCCCGCCGATGCGGTACTCGTCGTAGAAGGTGCCCCTCGGGAAGATCTGCGTCTCCCCGACGAGCATGCCCGTCGTCGGATCGGCGTCCAGCGCGACGTCGGGATACGCGCGACCCGTTCCGCCGTGGACGACGCCGTTCTGGTAGCTCGGCCGCGGGAACACGGGCGAGAAGCCGCCGCCGGCGCCGTACAGGAACGGGTTGGCCGCGCTGGGCACCCAGAACTTGCCGTTGTCGGACAGGTCGAACTTCTCGGTGCCCCAGCCCGTCTGCCACAGCAGGTGATTGTGGTGGCCAATGGCCGTGCTCGTGCCGCCGACCGCCGTGACGAACGGGTCGGACGCCGGGTAATCGGTGTCGATGTGACCCACGAACGGCGACCAGTCGCCGCTGTCACCCGACGAGAACAGGAACGTGATGCCCTGCATCTCCCCCTGGAGCACGACCTGCTCCTCGGCGGCGATGTCGCCCGACGTCGTGAGGGACGTCTGGCCACCGTACGAGTTGGAGACAACCGAGACCTTGTTCTGGTCGTCGACGCGCGCGAGCGCGCCCTGGAGGTCCTGGTCCAGGCAGCTCTTGGCGCCGTAGTAGATCACGCCCGCCCTGGTCGCCAGCCCGTGGGCGGCCTCGACGTCGAGCGTCTCCTCACCGGCCCAGTCGGCCGGGGTCTGGCACTGGTTCGGGTGCAGCGCGAACGACGGGGGCAGCGACTGCGAGAACTGCCCGTGCCGGAACGGCTTGTCGCCGCGGCGCCGCGAGTACATGTTCGCGTCCTTCCGGATCGTTCCCGCCGCGAACGCGTCGACGATGCCGACGCTGACGCCCTTCCCCGTGAGGCCGGTGGCGGTGACGCCGTAGGCCCCGCGGTACTGCTGCGGTGTGTATCCGCAGACCGCGTAGTCGCGGGTCTTGCCCTTGAACTTCGGCAGCGGCGTCGTGCCGTCCGCCTGGAACTTCGCCTTGATCGTGCCGTAGGTCTGCGAGCACGGCCGGGCATTGCGGAACCCCGCCGGCGGCGGACCGATCTGCACCCGCGAGGCGCTGGGCGTCGAGAGCCCGGTGACCCCGAGCACGGAGCCGGCCACGGCGGCCGGGACGCGCGCGTCATTGGCGGGCCCGCGGACGAGCTTGCCGGCGTGCCGGTAGATGTTCAGCTTGCTGCCGAAGGCCTGCTCGGCAGCGGCGACGCTGCCACCGGCGCTGACGTACCGGTGGGACGCCTCGACGCCCGTCACGCGCAGGCCGGCCGAACGCAGCCAGGCGCTCACGGAGGTGACCGCAGCCTGCGTCGGCTCGTACCTCGCGCGGTACTGGGCCGGCGTCATGAAGTGGCGGTACGCCGCGCTCCCCGGTGTGGCAACCGCGGCCACGGCGGCCTTCAGGGCCGCCAGGCCGCCTCGCGGAGCGAGGTACACCCGGACATTCACATGGCCGGACGCCCTGGCCGGCCGGACGGCGGCGTGCGCCGCCCACGCGGGGGCGCTCCCGCGCAGCGCCACAGCGTCATTGCTCGCGCCCGTCGCCGTTGCGACGCCGCCCGCGGCAACGACCGCTGCGAGACCGCACGAGGCGAAAGCCCCGCGCACGATCGCTCGTCTACCCACACGATCACCCTACCTCGGAGACGTGGACCCCCTGGCCGGCGTGAGCCGTCTCCATCAACCCGCCGGCGCGGGGATCTTAGCCCCCGAGGGGCAGAGGTCGGTGACCTACGCGGCCTGATCGAGACGAGCCGGCTCACGTCCGCCTGCGACGGCCACGAGCGCGTCGACCACCGTGGGGTCAAACTGCGTCCCGGAGCAGCGGCGCAGCTCGGCGACGGCGGCGTCATGGGTCATCGCCGCGCGGTAGCTGCGGTCGGTGGTCATCGCGCTGAAGGCGTCGCAGGCGCACACGATCCGGGCGACGAGCGGGATGTCGGCGCCGGCCAGCCCGTCGGGGTAGCCGCCGCCGTCCCAGCGCTCGTGGCACGAGCGGACCAGGGCGCCGATCTCGGCCAGCAGCCCGCCGACCTGCTTCAGCATCCGCTCGCCCTCGATCGTGTGGAGCTCGACGACCGCCCGCTCCTCGGCCGTCAGCGGCCCCGGCTTGTGGATGATCGCCTTGGGAATGTTGACCTTGCCGACGTCGTGCAGGAGGGCCGTCAGCCGGGCCTTGTGGCGCGCGTCCTCGTCGAGGCCCATCCGGTCGCACACGTCCAGCACGAGGGCGACGACGTCGCGGCTGTGGAGGCCGGTGTAGGAGTCGTCGGCCTCGACGACGTCGCCGAGCAGGACCGCGGTTCCGAGGTATGCCTCGGAGAGCTTCTCGGCCTGGCCGACGCTGGCGCTGCGGTGGCGGGCGAACTCCGCCAGGAGGACGACCAGCGGCAGCCCGAGCAGGAAGGCGTAGGCGTGGCCGCCGCCGGAGTCGACGAGGGCGAGCGCGAGCGGCGTCAGCGCGATGTCGACCCGCCAGGCGACCGCGAGCGCGCGGGCCTGGCCTCGGGGCGAATGGCCCAGCGCCGCCCAGGTGCCGACGTCGATCGCGAACTGCGCGACGAGAGCGGCGGCGACGACGGCGAGCATGCGCGGCGACAGCGTCGCGGCCGGATGGCCCGCGAGCGCGAGCACGACGACCGGGCCGATCGCGTAGCAGGAGCTGACGACGTGCAGGCCGAGGCGGGCCGGGTGCCAGTCGCCGCGCAGGTGGCGGGGCAGCGCGCTCAGGGTGTAGCCGAGCGCGACCAGCACCGGGACGGCTGCCGGCGCGGCGAGGAACAGCATGGGGACGAACACGAGCTGCGTCAGCACCGCGGCGCCCGCTCCGACCTCGAACTGCACCCGGGCGACGGCCGCGTAGCAGAGCACCAGCAGGGCCGCGGTGAGGATGCTGTGCCCGCCCTGGTCGGGCGCCCAGTGGCCGATCGCGGAGACGGCGACGACGAACGCCGCGACGACCACCGCGGTGGCGACCGCCTCGCGCCGCATCGGCGCCCGGCGCATGCGGGCGCGCGACTGCTCGACCAGCCGGTCGTCTTCTGCGGGGGCCTTGCGCCCCCGACCGAGCGCGGGCAAGCGCCAGCCCGCCTGCCGTTCGGGACGCGACATCTCATCAGAGTCATCGGCAAGAACGACAAGAGGTTGATACCACGATCACCGAAACAGGGGACGCGCGGCGGGCATTCTCGTTCCACTGTGAGCAACGGCGCGACGCTTCCCCCGCTCCGCCGCCCCACCGCCCAACCCGCGCTTTCAAGGAGCACCCGTGGCTCTCCGTACACCCGCCCGCATCCTCCTTGGCCTGGCCGCGCTCGCGGCGACCGCCGCAATGACGGCTTCGGCCGCCGCCCCCGCGAAGGCGGCGTCGCTCGGGCTGTCCTGCCCCAACCCCACCTCCACGCCGTTCGCCCAGTTCGGCGACCGCGCCAGCTATGAGGCGGTGCCCGACAGCGGCTTCGAGAGCGGCGCCGCCGGGTGGACGCTCGCGGGCGGCGCCCGCGTCGCGGCCGGCAACGAGTCGTACATGGTCGGCGGTCCCGGCCAGAGCCACTCGCTCTCGCTGCCCGCCGGCAGCAGCGCCACCTCGCCGCCGATGTGTATCGGCGCGCTCTCGGCCCAGATGCGCCTCTTCGTGCAGAACGCCGGCGCGGCCGGATCGAACCTCCGCGTGCAGGTCATCTACAACGGCGGAGTGGGCGCGCTCCTCGGCGGCCTCGGCAGCACGCTCGGCCTCTCCGACAGGGCGACCTTCTCGGCGGGCAAGACGTGGGCTCCGAGCAACCAGTACCTCATGCTCGGCGGCGTCCTCCCGCTCCTGACCCAGTCCGTGCAGTTCCGCTTCACGCCCCTCTCGACGGGCGGGAACTGGCGCATCGACGACGTCTACCTCGATCCGCTGATGCACCGTTAGGATGGTCGATCGGTAGCTCCACGCGCGCCTGGACGCACACCGGTCGCTCGTCGATGTAACGCTGGTGGCGCTGCGGCTGCGAACCGTCGCATCGCTTCGTCCTCGGTCGCGCCCATATTTCGGCCCAATATGAACGCTCCCTGCGTCCTTGCGCTGCTCGGTTCGCAGCCGCCCAGGACATCACGGGAGCTACCGATCGACCATCCAAGCGTTCCAAGGATCCCGGGCCGGCGGCCCGGGTGTGGGCACGGCAGGCGCCGCGCCACGGGCAGGCCGTCTGGCATTCTGCCCGGGTGCGGCGCCCGGTCGTCCTTCTGCTGTTCGCGGCCGTGTTCGTCGGCGAGGCGATGTGGAGCGCGATCGTCCCGCTCATCCCCGAGTTCGCGCACCGGTTCTCGCTCTCCCCGCTCGAGTCCGGCTTTCTGCTCGCGAGCGCGAGCATCGCGATCCTTGTCGTCTCGATCCCTGCCGGCGTCGTCGGCCGGCGGTTCGGAGTGCGCCGGGTCACCCTCGTCGCGCTCGCGGTGATCGCCCTCGCCGATGCCGGCCAGGGCATCGCCGGCAGCTTCTGGGAGCTGATCGCGGCGCGGCTGCTCTTCGGCGTCGGCTTCGGCGCCCTGTGGACGACAGGCCTCGCCTGGCTGAGCGAGGCGACGGGCGAGCGCAGGTCGAAGGCGCTCGCTCTGACCGTCACGACGGCCGGCGTCGGGAACGTCGCCGGCCCGGCGTTCGCCGGCGCCCTCGTCGACCGTTACGGCCTGGCGGCACCGTTCACGGTCGCCGCGGCCGTCACCGCCGTCCTGGTGGCTGCGCTCGCACTCGAGACGTCGGGAACCGGGCACCGCGAGGCGATCGAGAGCAGCCCCGCCGGTGGCGCCGTCGCCGTGGCCCTGCGCGACCGCCTGGTGGTGGCGAGCCTGGTGCTGATGGCGCTCGGGGGAATGATCGGAGGCGCGGTCAACCTGCTCGTTCCCCTGGAGCTGCACCGCAACGGCGCCAGCGCGGCCGGGATCGGGGCCGCGTTCGCCGCCTCTGCCGTCCTCTTCATCGGGTCGAGCGCCGCCGTCGCCCAGATCGGCGACCGCGCCGTGCGGGCCGGCGTCGGAGCGGCCGCGTGCGCCGCCGCCGCCGCGATCCTCCTGATTCCGCTCGCGAGCACCTCCTCCACGTCGGTGGTGACGTTCCTGCTCGTGCGCGGCCCCGTGCTCGCCGTGCTCTACACGGTCACGTTCCCGCTCGGCGCCGCCGGCGGCCGCGAGGCCGGCATCGGCGTCGAGACGGTCGCCGCGCTCCTGAACATCGTGTGGGCGGGCTCGATGCTCGTCGCGCCGATTGCGGCCGGCGCGGTCTCGCAGGCTGCCGGCGACCGGGCCGCCTACGCCGCCGTCGCCGCGCTCTCGGTCGCCGTCGCCGTCTGGATCGCCTTCGCAGGCCCGCAGGCGCCGGCCCGGCGGCCGGCGCTCGAGTCGCAGTCAACCAGCGCTTGACCCGGTTGGCCGTGCCCACCTCCCCGGGCCGGCCCGGCCGGTGTAACCGCGGGCGCCACCGCGCCGGGCCGCGCGGGACTACGATCTTGCGCGTTGAACCTGCTCGCGATCCCCAGCCCGTCGAGTCCCTTCATCTTCCGGGTGGGGGCGCTGCAGCCCCGCTGGTACGGCCTCCTGCTCGCCTGCGGCGTGCTCCTGGCAGGGTGGATGGCGCGGCGCGAGTTCCGCCGCCGCCGCATCGACCCCGACCTCGCGTACACGATCGCCGTGTGGACGGTGCCGTTCGGCCTCGTCGGCGCGCGGCTCTACCACGTGGTCACCGACTGGGGCGCGTTCTGGCCGCACCACCTCTCCGAGACGCCGGCGATCTGGCAGGGCGGGCTCGGGATCTGGGGCGCGGTGCTCGGCGGGATGCTGGGGACGTGGATCGGCTGCCGGCGGGTGCGGCTCCCGTTCTGGCAGGTGGCGGACTGCATTGCCCCCGGGCTGATCCTCGCCCAGGCGCTGGGCCGGTGGGGCAACTACGCGAACCAGGAGCTCTACGGGCATCCGTCCAGCCTGCCCTGGGCGGTGAAGATCGACCCGGCCCACCGCTACCCGCCGTACCAGGCCGACTCGACGTTCCAGCCGATGTTTCTGTACGAGTCGATCTGGGACGCGCTCATGTGCCTCGTGCTCCTGTGGTTCACCCGCCGCTACTGGCGCCGGGTGCCCATCGGCACGATCTTCGCCCTCTACGTCGTCCTGTACGACCTGATCCGGCTCCCGCTCGAGACGATGAAGACCGATCCGGCCGACCACATCTTCGGCCAGCGCCTGAACGTCTGGGTGGCGGCGGGGACGCTGATCGCCGCGCTCATCACCTTCGTGATCCTCTTCCGCCGCCGCACCCCCGAGCCGCCGCCAGAGCCCGTCGACGTCTCCTCCCCGGCGGTCGCCGGCCACGTGCCGACGGCGCGCCCCGAGGCGGCCACCGCCGCTCGCCGGGCGTCGCAGCGCCGCCGCCGGCCTGGTTAGATGATTGATTCCACGCCCCCGCGCGCCTGGACGTCAGGCTGTTCGCGGGGGTTCGGATCGTTGGTGGGGCTGCGGCTGCGAACCGTCGCATCGCGACGTCCTCGGTCGCGCCCATATTTCCCCCAATATGAACGCTCCCTGCGTCCTTGCGCTGCTCGGTTCGCAACCGCCCAGGACACATCACAGGGACGTGGAATCAATCACCTAGGTGTCGTGCCTACAGAGGTTGTGAACGCGGTTGGTGGGTGGTTGGCCGCCGAGTGAGCTGTGTGGTCTGCGCTTGTTGTAGTGGTCGAGCCAGTATGGCAGGGCGGCTGCTCGGGCTTTGTGGTCGTGGTAGGTGACGCCGTATGCCCACTCGCGGCTCATGGTCTGGTGGAAGCGCTCGACTTTGCCGTTGGTGCGTGGAGTGTGCGGGCGAATGCGGATGTGGCGGATGCCATGGTGGCGTAGAAGCCGGTGGAGTGACTGGTTGCGGGTGTAGACCCAGGCGTTGTCGGTCATGATCCGGCGCGGCTGGACGCCGAGCGTCTGATACCAGGCCAGGGCACGCTCGACGAAGCCGGTGACGGTGGGTGCGCGCTGGTCAGGGTGCAGCTCGGTATAGGCCAGGCGGGAGTGGTCGTCCACGATGGTGTGCGCGTACTCATATCCCCAGCGAGCGTCACGCTCGGCTCGAGTGCGGTCTCGGATGCCTGTGACGGCGTGACCTGGCCGCAGGAAGCGGGCATACCGCTTCGTGTCCATGTGCAGCAGGTCGCCCGGACACGGCCATTCGTACCGGTTGGCTGGATCACGCGCCGCGGGTGGGACCCGCGATAAGCCATGCCGCCACAACACCTTGGACACCGTCGAGTGTGGATGGCCAACCTCACCTGCGATCAGTCGCGGTCCCCAACCGGTGCGCCTCCTGGCTGCGCAGATGCGCTCCTGATCCCCGATCGCCAACAGCCGCGGTGAACGACGGGGACGACTCGAACGGTCACACAGGCAGGCGAGCGAGCTTCGCTCGGGCTCGCTCGCCTGCCGCCATCGCACAGACCAGCGATACGCCGTCGCCGGCGCCACACCGAACGCCGCCGCAGCCACCCGCAACGACGCGCCCCCCTCCACAACCCGCACCAACTCCCGCCGCCCAGCAGGTCCGAGCTTCGCGTTAGCGTGCACCTGCATCCGAGTCCTCCCTCGCTGTAGTCCTGGCAGACCACAGCCTCAAGGGAGGCTCGGATGAACCCCTACCCGATCACAACGTCCGTGGGCACGTCATCTAGGCGCCGCCGCGAGCGGACAGACGAGGGGGTCGACCTGTCCGCCCGCGGAAGCGTCCGGCGCTATGCGCCGCCCTTGTAGGCGTCACCGGCGGGCGTGACCTCCCACCAGACGCCGAACTTGCCCTGCCCGGCGTGGCCGCCCGGGCCCGGATCGCCGACGAAGTAGTAGAGCGGCCACCCGTTCAGGGTCACCTGCTCGCGGCCGCCCGGGATGCTCGTGGTGCCGAGCTTGCCCGTGAGCCCCGGGCCGGCCTTCGGCGCGCCGGTCGTGGTGACGGCGGGCCACTGCTGCGCGCACGTGCCCGTCGTGCACGTGGACTTCCCGCTGCCCTTGTCGGGCGTATAGAGGTAGAGCGTGAAGCGGTGGCCGTCGGTCACGTACTTGCCGTTCGCGGCGGCCTGGATCGTCGCCGGGAGCCGGATCTGGCTTCCGCCCGGCGTCATCAGCCACCACACCTGCTCGTCGCCCTGCCCGTTCGTCTGGCCGGCCTTCTTGTCGAACGCGAAGTAGTAGAGCGGCCATCCGCCGTAGGTGACCTGCTTCTGCCCGTTGCTGCGGGTGACGGTGCCGACGAGCGACGTATCGAGCCCCGTTCCGACCGCCGGCTTGCCGGACACGGTCAGCGGTGGCCACGCCGCGGCGCACTGGTCGTAGCAGACGCTCTTCCCGCCCTTGGTGTCCGGGTCGAAGCTGTAGAGCGCGCGGCCGTTCGCGGCAACGAGCACCTTCTGCCCGCCGGAGTCGGTCGTGACCTTCATCGCCACCGGGCCCTGCGCGGTCTTCGTGGCGGCGGGCGCCGAGCTCGACGAGGATCCGCTCGACCCGCATGCCGAGGCGGCCACCGCAAGCAGGGCGAGAGCCGCGGCGAGGATCGCCGGCGGACCGTGCAGCGGCCGTCTCCGGGCGTTCGCCTGTTCCATGTCCGACCTCCCTCGGAGTCCTGGATGCGGTCCGATACGGGACGCTGGAGGGAACGGTTCAGGCGTTCGTGTCGGGGGTCACACCCGGCCCCTCAGGACCGGCATCGGCCGCCCGCCGTGGGCCGGGACGATCAGGACGAAGATGGTCGAGCCGTGCACGGCCGGATGCGGCGAGCGCAGGATGGCGGTCGCCCAGCCGCGGGTGATCTGGATCGTGCCCGCGCTGTAGGAGACGCTCTTGCCCGCCACCCAGACGACGCAGCGGTCGCCGCGCTTGAGCGCCGGCAGGCCCTGGGCCTGGAGCGCGATGGTGTCGCCGCGGGGGCCGTTCATCAGGTAGGCGACCGCCTTCGCGGTGGGCGCGCGCCGGGTCGCGACCAGGTTCACCTTCCACGAGCTGGCGCCCGGCGCCGCGGCGGTCGAGCGGTGCAGGAGACCGAACGCGGCAAGCAGGGCCACGGCCACCGCCGCGCCCGCCACGACGCCGGCCAGCGCCGGGCGTCCGGCGAATGCTCGCGGCAGGCCGATGCGGCGGCGCCGGCGCGGCTTCGGCGACAGCTCGGCCACGCCGCGGGCGACCAGCCGCTCCTCCAGCCCCTCCGGGACATCGGCCGCCTGCGGCGGGCCGGCAAGGTCGATCATCTCCACGACCGCGGCCAGCTCGGCGCGCCGCTGCGCGCAGCCGGGGCACCGGCCCAGGTGCTCCTCCAGACGCGCCCGGTCGCCGGGCTCGAGCCGGCCGAGCAGGTCGGTGCCGATGAGTCCACGGGCTTCCGTGCAGTCGGTCACGGCAGCCCCTGTTCCTCGAGCGCGACGCGGAGGCTCTCGAGCGCGTAGTAGCAGCGGCTCTTGACCGTTCCCTCGGGGATGCGCAGGCGCTCGGCCGTGTCCTTCACCGACAGACCCTCGAAGTGGACGAGCGCGACGACGTCGCGGTGCTCGGGGCGCAGCTGGGCGACGAGCGCCTGCACCTGCCAGCGCAGGATCTCGCGCTCCAGCGGATCACCGTCGTCCGCCTCGCCGGCCCGGTCGGCCGCGTCGAGGCTCGCGAGCGCAGGCCGCACCGCCCGCCGTCTGTGTGCATCGATCACCAGGTTCCCCGCCATCTCGTACACCCATGCCTTCAACGTCCCCCGCCGGGGGTTGAACCGGGCCGCGTTCTGCCAGACCCGGACCATCACCTCCTGCACGACCTCCTCCGCGAGCCCGGGATCTCCCAGCCGCCGCAGCGCGAACCCGTACAGGCCGCCGCCGTACGCCCGTGCGAGCGTGCGCATCGACTCGTCGAGCTCGCCGGCCCGGAGCGCCCCGAGGATCTCCTCGTCGGTCGGCACCATCGCCCTCAAGTACGCAGGGGCGGTGGGAAGGGTTCGGTCGGGGAGCGTCAGAGGTTCGAGCTCGCCCTGCACGGGCCGCGCGGGGGTCAACCCGACGCGGGTTCGCCGTCGAGCTCCCTGGCCAGCGCGCGCACGCGCCGGGTGACCTCATCACGGATCCGCCGCACCTCGGCCAGAGGCCGGCCGGCGGGGTCGTCGAGGTCCCAGTCGACGTAACGCTTTCCGGGAATGTACGGGCGCTCGTCGCCACAGCCCATCGTGACGACGATGTCGGCCAGCTCATGTCGTCCGCATCGAGGCGGTGCGGGCGCCTCCCGCCGAGGTCGACGCCCACCTCCCGCATCGCCTCGATCACCTCCGGATGGACAGAGGCGGCGGGGCGGCTGCCGGCCGAGCGGGCATCATGCCGTCCGCCGGCCGCGCGCTCGAACAGCGTCTGGGCGATCTGCGAGCGGCCCGCGTTCTGGATGCAGACGAAGAGAACGTTGCTCACTGGTTGTGTAGCTCAGCGGTGAGCACCGACCTGCACCTCCCCCGTCTCCATCCGCAGGCACCGCCGGCGGTGGAGGATGAGGGTCGCCACCGCGC
>CAVSVU010000024.1:0-33971 GCA_963731515.1 uncultured Actinomycetes bacterium
GGGGCCCCTGCGCACGACCGACGTCGGCCCCGAGGTGGTCATGGAGGTCGCGCCGATGGACGCGGAGCCCGCGGAGGAGTGGGTCAGCAGCCCGAGCTGACGCGGGGCACCGGCGGGCCGGCCGGGATCCGGTAGCGGCGCAGCAGCGCGCGTAGGCGGGCGCGGTAGACGGCCATGTCGGCCGGCTGCCAGTCGGCGTGCGTCTGGCAGCGCCACGACGGGTAGAGCTCGTGGTGGTAGGGCGAGGTCAGGCTCTCGGCGTGGCCGATCACGTCGCCGAGTGGGATGTGGTAGCGCTGCATCAGCCACGCGGTCAGGTGCAGCGACGCCCGCATCTGGGCCGGGTCGGCGAGGATCTCGGCGTCGGACGTGCCGACGTGCTCGATCCCGAGCGCGGTCAGGTTCAGGCCGACGGTGTGCCGGCAGATGACGTCGAGCGGGACGAGCTGGTAGATGGTGCCGTCGCGGTCGACGATGAAGTGCGCACACGTGCCCGGCAGCTCGTGCAGCTCGGAGTCGGGGACGTCCTGCGCGAACGTCGACCAGGCCGACATCATGGTGGTCGACTCGGTGTAGTGCTCGACGATCACGTGCGGGCCGCGGATGTGCCACGTGTTGACGCCGTAGTGGCGCCTGGCGTAGGCGGCCGTCTCGGCCAGGCGCTGGGCCGAGAAGGGGATCGGCTTCCAGACGATGCGGGGCCGCGGCAGGCGGCGGCGGCGGTGGCGGCGGAGCGGACGTCGCCGCCGTCGTCGAGGAGGTGGCCGACTGGATCACCACGCTCGCGCTCGTGCCCGGCGGCGGCGTGGATCGGGCGGTCGAGTGGTGGACGCGCGTGCGCTGCGACCCCGCCGACACCGGCGGCCCGGCCTCCGATCCGCCCGAGCGCGAGATCGCGTATGCCGCCGCCGCGCCGGCGAGCGCCAGCGCCACCAGGACCGCTCCGGCCGCCCAGCGGCGTGCGCGAGAGATGTGCACGGCCGAAGCGTATTGCGGATTGCCCCGGTTGCAGGGAATTTACGTCGGTCTTAGGATGCCCGCAGATACTTTGACTGTGGAAGTCCTGATAGTCGATGACGAGCCGGCGGTGGTCGACGCGCTCGACCGCGCCCTGGTGCAGGAGGGCTACAGCGTGGCCTCCGCCGGGGACGGCCGCGCCGCTCTCGATCGTTTCGCCACGGCGCCGCCGGATGCCGTCATCCTCGACGTGAGCATGCCGCAGATGAGCGGCCTCGAGGTGTGCCGGCGGCTGCGCGCCAACGGCGATCGCACCCCGGTGCTGATGCTGACGGCGCGCGACGAGGTGACCGACCGCGTCGCCGGCCTCGACGCCGGCGCCGACGACTACCTGTCGAAGCCGTTCGCGCTCGAGGAGCTGCTCGCCCGCCTGCGCGCGCTGCTGCGGCGGACAGGCACGGACGACGGCCAGGGCGTGCTGCGCTTCGCCGACCTGAGCATCGATCCCAACACGTACGAGGCTCGCCGCGGCGACCGCGTCATCGAGACGACCCGCACCGAGTACGCCCTGCTCGAGCTCCTGATGCAGCACCCCCGTCAGGTGCTCACCCGTGCGACGATCTTCGAGCGGGTCTGGGGCTACGACTTCGGCTACGCCTCGAACTCCCTCGACGTCTACATCGGCTATCTACGCCGCAAGACCGAGGCGGGCGGGGAGCCGCGGCTGATCCACACCAAGCGGGGGATCGGCTACGTGCTGCGGGAGCCGTGAGCTTCCGCCTGCGCCTGACGCTCTCGGTGGCCGCAGCCGTGGCGCTGGCGGTCGCCGTTGCGTGCATGATCGCCTACATCGTCGTCGGCCGGCAGCTCTACAGCCAGGTGGACTCGAGCCTGCGTGACGAGGCCGGGCAGTTCGTGGGCGCTCCGCAGCAGCCGAACGCGCGCCATGGCGTCCCGTATGCCATCTACTACTGGCAGTGGGTGACCGGCGACGGTCAGGTGGTGCAGCCACGAATCTTCTCGGGCCAGGACACGCTCCCGGTGACCCAGCAGGCGCTCGCCGCCGCACGCGGCTCGTCGCCGCTCGAGTTTGGCGACATGACCGAAGGGGGCGTGCACCTGCGCGTGGCGACCTTCTCGGTGGGCGGTGGCCTCTCGGTCCAGATCGCGCGCCGCCTCAGCGACGACGACATCGTGCTCTCGCAGCTGCGGCTCTGGTTCCTTCTGGTCGCCGTCGGAGGCGTCGCGCTGGCCGCGCTCCTGGGCGCCTTCGTCGCCCGCGAGGCGCTGCGGCCGGTGCGCCGGCTGACGGACACGGCCGAGCACGTCGCCGAGACGCACGACCTGACGCAGCGCATCGAGGTCTCGGGCCACGACGAGCTCAGCCGGCTCGCCACCAGCTTCAACACGATGCTGGCCGCGCTCGAGCAGGCGGTCGCCGCCCAGCGACAGCTGGTGGCCGACGCATCCCACGAGCTGCGCACGCCGCTCACCAGCCTGCGCACGAACTTCGAGGTCCTGATGCGGCCGGCGCCGCTGCCCGAGGACAGCCGGCGCAAGCTCGAACAGGATGTCCACCGCCAGTTCGACGAGCTCGCCGCCCTCGTCGGCGACATCGTCGAGCTCGCGCGCGACGGGCAATCGCCCGCCGAGGAGGACGACGTGCGCCTCGACGTCCTGGTCGCCGAGGCGGTGGAACGGGCCGAGCGCAACGCCAACGGCGTCGGCTTCCGGCTCACCGCGCGGCCGACGCTCGTCCGGGGCGTGCCCGGACGGCTCGACCGGGCGGTACGCAACCTGCTCGACAACGGCGCCAAGTGGAGCCCGCGGGGCGAGGTCGTCGAGGTCGAGGTGGGCGAGGGCGTGGTCAGCGTCCGCGACCACGGCCCGGGCATCGCCGACGGCGACATGCCGTTCATCTTCGACCGCTTCTACCGGTCGGCCGAGGCTCGCAGCATGCCCGGCTCGGGGCTGGGCCTGGCGATCGTCCGCCAGGTGGCCGAGGCGCACGGCGGCCACGTGACGGTCGAGGCGCCTTCGGGCGGGGGCAGCCGCTTCGTGCTCGCGGTGCCGCCGCTGCCCGTCCCGAGCGAGGATCTGGTCGACGTCTGAGCGTCCCGCCGATCTCGACAAACCCTTAGCATCTACTCAGACTGTTCTTAGACGGGCGGTGTTCAATAGTGCCCAGAAGCCCGCGCGACCTCCTCGGAGACGCCCGGGCACACACGAGCCGGCTATCGGAGGGACAAGCCGGCCGCACGTGCCCGGAGCAGTCACGGTTGCGTTGGTGGGCGGTACCCCCGCCCGGTCTACGGGTTACCCCTCCTCGTAGCCGGGCGGGAGATCACCCCTCCCCGGCTGACCGTGAATAAACGGGGTCAGACCCCTTTTATTCAGGCCCTTGTCTATGCGTGGGCCAGGCTTGCTTCCTCGCGGACATCGGCCTCCACGGCCGGTATCCGGAACGCGAGCCGCGTGCCCTCGCCGGGGGTCGAGTCGATCTCGATGTCGCCGCCCGCGAGCCGGATGCGCTCGATGGTCGCGTCGAGGCCCAGGTGCATGCGGGTGCGGTGGCGGTCGAGCGCGCGGTGGACGTCGAAGCCGCGGCCGTCGTCGACGACCGTGCCGGTGAGCTCGCCGTCGGCGTGGACGAGCGTCACCTCGAGCCGGCGGGCGCGCGCGTGCCGGCGGACGTTGGCCACCGCCTCGCGCACGATCCGGTAGACGAGGGTCTCGAAGTCCTCGGGGTAGCGCGGCACCTCGACCTCGACGCCGACCTCGAGCCCCAGCTCCTGGTTCGCGTGCTCCACGAGGTCGCGCACGGCGGGTGCGAGGCCGTGGGCCTCGAGCAGCGGCGGTCGCAGCTCGAACATCAGCCGGCGGGTGCGGTCGAGGGCGAGGGCGAGCGTGTGCCGGGCGCGGACGGCGGCCTCGGCGGCTGCCTCGGGCTTGCCGCGCTCGTCGGAGAGGCGCTGCCGATCGAGCGAGATCAGCGTGGCGGTGAGCACCTGGACGGTGTCGTCGTGCAGCTCCTCGGCGATCCGTGCCCGCTCGTCCGCCTCCGCGCGCAGCATCTGGTTCAGGACCATGCTCCGCTGCTCCTCGGCGTCCTCAAGGGCGACCCGCAGCTGCTCGCTCTCGCGCAGGCGGCGGAAGCTCAGCGAGACCCGGATCGTGACCGCGAGCAGGACGAGCACCGAGAGCACCATCGCGACGGGGTTCGCGGCGTCGATCAGGTTGAGCGCCTGGAGGGCGACCGCGATGAGGGCGAAGACGGCGGTGAACCCGACCACCGGCCGTGCGGGCCTGGGCCGCGGCGGCCCCGACGGCACGACCGCGGCAATCGCAAGCAGTGCCGCCGCCACGGGGACGAGCGTCTGGCGGGGGGCGCCGGGGAGGCCCGCCATCGCGGCCGTGCCGTGGTAGAGCGAGAGCGCGTCGCCGGCGGCGAGGACGAGCGCGCCGGCGAAGAGCAGCCAGCGCTCGCGCTGACCCCGCGACGCGGCCAGTGCGGCACATCCGGCCATCACCCCGAGCAGGGCGAGGTCGGAGGCGAACCAGATCCCGTCGACGGCGATTCCCGTCAGGCGCTGGTTGGTGTGGTCGAGCAGTGGCCGCAGGCCGACCTCGGCGGCGACGGCTGCCAGCGTGACGCCGCCGATCAACCCGTCGACGACGAGGCCGGCGTCGAAGCGGTCGGCGCGGCTGCGGGCGAGGAGGACGACGCACGCGATCACAAACGGATAGAAGGCCAGCCACAGGGCCGCGGCCGACGGCGTCACCGACGCCATGCCATGCCCCAGCCGGGGTGCGGCGACGATGGTGACGATGCCGTAGCCGGCGAGCCCGATCCCGAGCGCCGCCCACGCGGCGCGGTCGACGCGTTCGGCGGCGCTGCGCCCGAGAACGGCCAGGCCGCACAGGACGATCGCAGCCGCCGACAGCCGCCCGTCGAGGTCGGTGCCCGACCACGATCCGGTGGTGCCGGAGGCGACCCGGGCGATGTGCAGGGCCGTCAGCGCCAGCGCGGCGGCCGGAAGGGCGGCCAGGATCAGGTGCGCCCGCCGGCGTGCGCCCATCGGTGTCTGGACGAGTTGCATGTCCGGGTATCCTCGCGCTCTGCCCGCCCGGCCGTCTCCCCGCATCGGGGGATCGTCCGTCACACCTGTGGGTGACCCACAGAATTCTTACAAGTGCAGGCATTTTCTGCCTTTCGCACAGATCCTGCCAGTGCCGTCACAGCCAACAGTCGGCGCGTGGGCCTACACTTGGCGTGGATGCCGGGATTTCGCATCGAGCGAACACAGGACGGGCGCACATCGCTGCACCTGATCGGCTGCTGCGGCGACCCCGACCGCATGCGCCGCGACTTCGACCAGGCCTTCGTGGAGCAGACGCTCGCCGGCGGAGGGAAGGTCGTCTCGGCAGGGCCGGACGGCGTCGAGCTCCTCGACCGCCGCGGCCGCACGCATCGCGTCGGGCCCGGCGTCACGCTGCCCTCAGCCTGACGCCGGCGGCTCGGGCTCCGCGGGCGCCGGGGGCGGCGCCGATTGGGGTGGGTGCGCATACGGCGAGAGCCCGGCGAGGGCCATGACGCGGATCCCCGCCACGGTCGCCAGCACCATGATCACCGCGTCGAGCAGGTCGGGCGCCGACAGCGCGAAGAAGTCGCGGGTCGGCTCGAAGCTGAGCACGCCCAGGTAGGCCGCGCCGAGCGCGCCGACCAGCGAGAGGATGCCGATCGCGTAGGTCCTGCTGGCCGTCATCCGGTCGGGGTCGAGCACGAGCAGGAGGTAGAGGCCCAGCGCGACGAAGACGGTCACGGCCGCCGTGCGGGCGTCGGTGACCGAACGCACGCGCACGGCTCGATCGAGCAGGTATGCGGCCAGCACCGCGGCGGCCATCACGACTCCCGCCGGGATCGAGAACCGGGCGACGCGGCGCAGGAACGAGCGCGTGTCGGGCCGCTCGTTCGCCGGGATCAGGGCGATGACGAAGCCGGGGATCCCGACGGTGACGGTCGCCGCCAGGGTGAGGTGGCGCGGCAGGAGCGGGAAGCCGGCGGTGGCGAGCCCGAACGTCAGGATCACGGCCGCGGCGAAGACGGTCTTGGTCACGAACAGGCGCGCGACCCGGTGGATGTTGAGGATGATCTGGCGACCCTCACCGATCGCGGCGGGCACCGCGGCGAAGCTGTCGGTGACGAGCACGCTGTCGGCGACGCTCTTCGCCATCTGCGCGCCGCTGCCGAGCGCGATCGCGAGCCGCGAGCCCTTCATGGCTGGGACGTCGTTCACGCCGTCGCCGATCATGGCCACGTAGCGCCCGGAGCTCCCCAGCGACTCGATCAGCATGCGCTTGTCCTGGGGCGAGAGGCGCGCGAACACGGTCGAGCCGGTCGCGGCGGCCGCCAGGTCGGCCCCCTCCGGCATGTGGGCGCCGTCGATCGTCGGCCCCTCCACCGTGATCCCGGCGCGCTCGGCGACGGCGGCAACGGTCGTCGGCGAGTCGCCCGACATCACCTTGACCGCGACTCCCTGCCCGCGCAGGAACGCGATCGTGTCCGCCGCCTCCGGCCGAACGTGCTCCTCGAGCGCGATCACGGCGAGCGGCTCGATCGCCGGAGCCGCCGCACCGTCGTCCGGCGGGGCGAGCTCGGCCGGCGTTCGGCCGAGCACGAGCGTGCGCCTGCCCGCCGCCTCGTGCTCGGAGACGAGCGCGGCCGCGCCGTCGCCGAGCAGCACGTCCGGTGCGCCGAGGACCAGGGTCTCGTCGTCGCCCTCGAGGCGGCAGGCGCTCCACTTCCACCGCGACGAGAACGGCACCTCCGACGTGGCGGACCGGGCCGTTGCGGGCAGCGCCGCCGCGATCGCGTCGACCGTGTCGTTGCGCGACGTGATGCTCGCGGCGTACTCGCCCACGCGCCGCCGCGCGTCCTCGGCGCTCGCCGTCCCGGCCGGGAAGACGCCGTACAGGGCGAGGGTGCCGTCGGTCAGCGTGCCGGTCTTGTCGAGGCAGACCGTGTCGACGTTCGCGAGCGACTCGACGGCGTTGAACGCCTGCACCAGCATGCCCCGGCTCGAGAGCCGCACGGCCGCGACGGCGAAGGTGAGGCTCGTGAGCAGCACCAGGCCCTCGGGGACGAGCGTCACGATCCCGGCGGTGGCCGTGGCCGACGCCGAGCGGAACGGGGCGTCGTGGTTGATCAGCACCCAGACGAAGGCCGCCCCGAGCGGCAGCATGACGGCGACCGTCGCCAGCAGGAGGCGGTTGATCTGGTTCTCGAGCGGCGAGCGCTGGTAGCGGAATTCGCGGGCCTCGCCGACGACCTGCGACGCATAGCTGGCCGCGCCCGTGCCGCTGGCGATGTAGCGGCCCGCGCCCTCCACGCAGAACGACCCCGACAGGATCTCCTCGCCGACGCCCTTCGCGACCGGGCGCGACTCGCCGGTGAGCTGCGACTCGTCCAGCATGAGCGCCGAGCTCTCGGCCACCGACCCATCGGCGACCACCTGGTCGCCCGGCCGCAGGGCGACGAGGTCGCCGTCGACGACCTCGCCGGCGGGCACGGTGCTCTCGGCCCCGTCGCGCACCACCCGGGCGTGGGGGGCGACGAGCAGGGCGAGCCGGTCGAGGGCACGCTTCGCGCGGACGTCCTGGAGGATGCCGATGCCGGTGTTGGCGACCAGGACGAAGCCGAAGAGGCCGTCGGCCGGCCTGCCCGCGGCCAGGATCACGACCCAGAACGCACCCAGGATGAGGTTGAACAGCGTGAGCGTGTTCGACCGCACGATGCTCGCGTACGACCGGGTCGTGGAGCTCGCCTCGGGGGGTGGGGTCGCCGCCAGGCGGCGGCTGGCCTCGACCTGCGAGAGGCCGGTGAGCCTGGCTTCGGTCACCCTCCCGAGTCTAGAGGCGCGTCGTTGGATGCCCCGACGTTCGGGGTCAGACCCCGAACGGAAGCGCAACGGAACTGTCACGGCCGACGTTCGGGGTCAGACCCCGCTTCTGCGCCTCTGCCAAACTGGTTGCGCGAGCAATACTTGACGGCGCATGTTTCTCTGCTAGAGTTCATTGCGTAGTCAAGTTTTCCTCACGGAGGTTTGCATCATGAGCACCATCGAATCCACGAGCACCGCCGTCCTCCCCACGGGGACGTGGCAGCTCGACGCCGTCCACTCACAGGTCGGTTTTGCCGTCAAGTACATGGTGGGGACGTTCCGCGGCAGCTTCTCGCCCGTCGCCGCCACCCTGTCGGTCGGCACCGACGGCGAGGCCAGCCTGACCGGATCGGCGCAGGCCGAGAGCGTCAAGGTGCAGGAGCCGAGCCTGGTGGCCCACCTGCTCTCGCCGGACTTCTTCGACGCCGAGCGGGCGCCCGAGCTGCGCTTCCGCTCGACCGACGTCCGCACCGACGCCGGCCGCATCGCCGTCGACGGCGAGCTCGAGATCAAGGGCGTGACCCGGCCGGTGACCCTCGAGGGCGAGGTCGGCGAGCAGATCACCGATCCCTACGGCCGCGAGCGGATCGGCATCACGCTCGGCGGGACGATCGACCGCACCGAGTTCGGCATCAACTGGAACAACCCGCTGCCGAGCGGCAAGTCGGCGCTCGCGAACGAGGTCTCCCTCGAGGCCGAGCTCTACCTGGTGAAGGAGTAACGGTCGCAATGAAGATCCTCGGCGTCTCGGGCAGCCTGCGCGCGGACTCGCACAACACGGCGCTCCTGCGCTGCGCCGCCCGGCACCTGCCCGACGGCGTGGAGCTCGAGGTGTGGGACGGCCTGCGGGAGGTCCCGCCCTACGACGAGGACGACGATCTCGATCCGGCCCCTCCGGCGGTCGCCGCGTTCCGCGCGGCGCTCGCCGGGGCGGACGCCGTCCTGTTCTCGACCCCGGAGTACAACTCGTCCATCCCGGGCCAGCTGAAGAACGCGCTCGACTGGGCGTCGCGGCCCTACGCGACGAACGCCCTGCGCAACCTCCCGGTCGCCGTCGTCGGCGCCAGCACGGGCGCGTTCGGCGCCGTGTGGGCGCAGGCTGAGCTGCGCAAGGTGCTGGGCGCGGCGGGGGCGCGCGTCGTCGACGGCGAGGTCATCCTCGCCCACGCCCACCGCAATATGGACGAGAACGGCGTCCTGCTCGACGACGAGGCGCGCGACCAACTCGTGGAGGTCCTGAGCGACCTCGCCGGCGCGGCGCACGCGCGCGCAGCCGCCGCAGTCGCCGCCTAATCGGGTCTGACCCCGTTACGGCTACCGGCGCGGCTCGTTGCGATCGGGCCGGCGGGGATGGGTCGGCACCCTGTGCACGGCCGGCCGGGAGTCCCCCACGGGCTCCTGCTTGTCGCAGCGAACGCACCGCCGGTGCCACAGCCGGCCCTCGTCGTAGAGCGACTCGAGCACCCACTTGTGGCGGCACGTCCGCTCGAGGGCCAGCCGATCCTCCCGTCTCGCTCCCAGCCAGAGCACCAGCAGCGCGAGGCAGAAGACCAGTCCGACGATGTTCGAGAGCATCCACTCCGGCTACCCGGGCGGGCGCGTTGCCCAAACACCTGGAGCCGCCCCCGGCTAGGGCAACAGGTGGACGGTGCGGCTGATCATCGTCATGTCCAGGATCCGCCGGATCGAGGGCGAGCCGCACACGAGCTCGAAGCGCCCGCCGCGCTCGGCCATCCGCTGGGCGGACGCGAGGATCACGCCGAGCGCCGTCGAGTCCAGGAACGTCACGGAGGCCGCGTCGACCCGCAGCACCGAGCACCTCTCCGCCTCGGCCGCGTCGAGCGCCTCGCGCAGCGCGTCCGCGGAGTTGATGTCGAGCTCGCCGTCGACCTTCACGACCGTCGCCGTCTCCTCGACGGTGTCACGGGAGAACCGCGCCGATGCCGCCCTCGGAGCACCCCTGCTGCTGGCGTCGTCCATACGCCAACACCTTACCCCGCCGTCCGCATCGGCCACCACGGCACCGGCCGGGCCGTTGTCCGGAGGCACGAAGGCAGCTGGGCGTCCGTCGATGTTTGGGACGGGTCCCTCCCCGCACACCTTCCTTCCAGACGACCCGATCCCGGAAGGAGCAGATCCCCGGATGGATTCGCTTTCACATCGCACCGACATCGAGCTCATCGCCGCACACCGAGAGGGCGGCGACCCCGTAGCCCGCGACCAGCTGGTGATGCGGCACTCGGGGCTGGTGCGCTCGATTGCGCGCCGCTACCACGGCCGCGGCCTGGCGCTCGAGGACATCGAGCAGACCGGGTACGTCGGCCTGATCCAGGCGGTCGACCGCTTCGACCCGTCGCGCGGCGTCCCGCTGCGGGCGTACGCGGCGCGGACGATCGACGGCGAGATCATGCACCTCTTCCGCGACCGCGGCTGGGCGGTGCGCGTGCCCCGCTCGCTGCAGGACCTGAGCCGGCGTGTGTCCGCCGTGCGCGAGCGGATGGGCCACAAGCTCGGCCGCTCGCCGTCGCTGGAGGAGCTGGCCGAGGCGACCGGCGAGACGGAGGAGCGCGTCGCCGAGGCGATCGCCGCCGGACGGGCGTACACGGCGGAGCCGCTGGTCGAGCCGGACGCCGCGGCCGAGAACGCCGGATCCGACGGCATGCCCGCCGGACGCGTGCTCGCGTGCGAGGAGCCGGGGTTCACGGCCACCGAGGATCGCGACCTGCTCGAGCGGGCGATGCGCGCCCTGCCCCCGCGCGAGCGCCGGATCGTCGGGCTGCGCGTCTACCACGACCTCACGCAGGCCGAGATCGCTGCGCGCACGGGCATCAGCCAGATGCACGTCTCGCGGCTCCTGCGCGGCTCGCTCGAGACGATCGCCGAGGAGATCGACTCCGCCGCCGTCGCCTCGTAGGCGGCGGAGTGCGTCAGGCGTGCTGGGGCGCGGCGGCGCCGGCGATCGCGGCGGCGCGCGTCGGCACGGCCTCGAGCCGCCCCTCCATGCCGGTCAGCTCGAGCAGGCGGCGGACGCTGTGGCCGGTGCTCTGGCCGAGCGCGCAGCGGAAGCCGACCGAACGCTCGCCGGCCCGCGCGCGGGCGCAGATCAGGACGCGCAGCACGGTCGAGTCGATGAAGGTCGCTCCCAGGAGGTCGACGACCACGGCGTGACCGGAGTCGAGCGCAGCCTCCAGGCGCCGCTCGAGCTCGGGGGCGGTTGAGAGGTCGTGCTCGCCGGTCACGACGACCACCTCGACGCCGGGCTCGGCTCGTTCGACGACGATCCCGCTCACGTCCTGCAGGATAACGAAGACCTGGGCGGGCTCACGACGCCGCCGCGACGTCGAATGTCATCCGCACGACGGTGCCCGAGCCCTCGGGCGTGTCGATCTCGAGCGCGTCGGCGATCGCCGCCATCACCGGCAGCCCGACGCCCAGCCCGGGGCTGTCCACGCGGGGCGCCATGCCCGATCCGTGGTCGCGCACCGTGACCACCAGCTCGCCGGCCGGCGACAGGGCGGCCGTCGCCTCGAACTGGCCGCTCGAGTCCGGGTAGGCGTGCAGCACGGCGTTCGCGCACGCCTCGGTGACCGCGAGCGTGATGTCCGAGATCCGCTCCTCGGCGACGCCCGAGGCCTCGAGCAGACCCCGTAGCGCGTGGCGCACCAGTGGGACGTTGTCCGTTTCGGCGGCCAGCTCGAGCTCGAAGCCGGATGACCTGGGAGTCATCGGCGTTTCGGATACCCGACCGGTCATTGGTCTAGTCATTCCCCGTTAGCCGCAGGACAATCACGGCCACGTCGTCGGCCGGAGGCCCGGGCGTGAACTCGAGCACCGCCCGCTCGATCCGATCGGCGATCCCGGCGGCGCTCAGGCCGGCCGAGACCCGCAGCAGCTCGAGCAGGCGCTCCTCCCCGAACATGTGCCCCTCGCGCCGCTCCTCGGTCACGCCGTCTGTGTGGAAGACGACCGCGTCGCCGGGGTGCAGGTCGACCGTGAGATCGGAGAGCTGCACCTTCTCGTAGATGCCGAGGAGCGTGCCCGGGGTGCCGGCCTCCTCGACGCTGCCGTCGCTGCGGACGAGGAGCGGCGGCGGGTGGCCGCCGCAGCAGACCGTCAGCCGCGCCCCACCGTCGTGCGTCTCCAGCCGCCCGACCGCGACTGTGCAGAAGCGGTGCTCGATCATCTGCCGCAGCAGCGCCTGGTTCAGCGTCCGCAGGATCGCCCTGGGCGAGCGCTCGCGCACGGCGGCCGCCCGCACGGTGTGGCGGGCGATGCCGGTTAGCGCCGCGGCCGGCGCCCCCTTCCCGCACACGTCGCCGATGGCGAGGAAGAGGCCGCTCTCGCCCGTCTCGAACGCGTCGTAGAAGTCGCCGCCCACATCGCCGCCGCCGCCGGCCGGGTGGTACACGGCGGCGAGCTCGACGCCGGGGACGTCGGGCAGGTCCGGCGGCAGCAGGCTGCGCTGGAGCGTGCGGGCGACCTGGTCGCGGTCCTGGTACAGGCGGGCGGTGTCGATGGCCGTCGCCGCCCGGCGGGCGAGCTCGGTCGTGAACGCGACGTCGTCCGGCCCGTAGGTGCGGCCCGACTCGGCGGTCACGAGCGTGAGCGTGCCGTGGGTGCGGCCGCGGGCGGCCAGCGGGGCGACGATCACGGAGCGCACGTCGAGGCCGCGCAGGATCGCGCGGTGCTCCTCGTCGTCGCCGCCGTCCAGGAAGGCGGGCGGGACCGGGGACGGGCCGGCCGTGTCATTCGTTCGCAGCCCGCTCGCGCCGGCGGCCGCCTCCGGGTCTGCCGGGTAGCGACGGACGAGCTCGCGGGCCAGGTCGACCTTGGCCGGGTCGGAGTGGGCCACCCAGGTCCGGTGCGAGCGGTCGGGCTCGACCAGGTCGACCGCGCACCAGTCGGCTAGGTGGGGCACGATGAGGTGGGTGAGGCTGCCGAGCGCGGCCCGGAAGTCGAGCGACTCGCCGAGCACGTCGGACGTGCGCGCGAGCAGCTCGAGCCGCAGCCGCGCGTCGTGCTCCGCCTCGTAGGCCTGGGCGCGGTCGACTGCCAGCGCGATCCTCCCGGCGGCCAGGCCGATCAGGTCGATCTCGTCCTGCCCCAGCGGGCGCGGCGAGAGCCAGTCGGTGTGGACCACGCCGACCGTGCGCGGCCCGACGCGCAGCGGCGCCGCCATCAGCGTGCGCACGCCGCGGCCGAGACCGAGCGGCCCCATCTCCGCGTCGGTCGGGTCGTGGACGACGACAGGGCGCCCGGCGGCCACCGGGGCTGCGACGGATGCATCGCCGGCGGCGATGCGGAGGCCGGCGCCGTCCTCGGTGCCCGCCCCGCTGGTGGCGTGGACCGCCAGGTGCTCCGCGTCGGCCTCCATCAGGAGCACGGCGGCGGCGTCGGCCTCGAGCTCCTTGCGGAGCAGGGCCAGGATCTCGTCCAGGAGGTCGTCCAGGTCGACGTGGGAGAGCGCGGCGTCGGAGAGCCGCTGCAGCCGCTGGGCGGCGTCGGCCCGCTCCTGTGCGGCACGGAGGAGGACGCTGTTGTCGACCGCGACCGCGGTCCGCCGGGCCAGCTCCTCGGCGACGGCGACGTCGTCGGCGCTGAACGGCGGCCGGTCGCCGCAGCTCAGGAGGAGCATCGCCCCGAGCGTCCGGCCGCGGGCCGCCAGCGGGAGGATCACGGCCGAGCGGGCGTCGATCTGGCGCACCACGTCGATGTGGCGCGGGCCGTGCAGACGGTCGCGCAGGACGTCGTCGGAGAGGTCGGTCAGGATCTCGGTGCGGCCCTCGCGCAGCGCCGCCGTCATGTGCAGCGCGTCCGGGTCGGGCGGGAAGGCGCGCAGCCGCTCCGTGAGCGGCGCGCGGGCGCGGTCGGCGTCGGCGACCGCGACGCGGCGCATCCCGGCCTCGCCGTCCAGGAGGTCGAAGGCGCAGACGTCCGCGAGCCATGACGCCGTCAGCCGGGCAACGCCCTGGAGGCCGGCGTCGGCGTCCAGCGAGCGGGCCAGCAGCTCGCTCGCCTGGAGCAGCAGCTCCAGCCGCATCTGGGCCGGCTGGGCGCGATCGCTCGCCGCGGCCTCGAGGGCGACGGTGACGCTTCCGGCGGGGTGGCCGTCGGCGTCGGTGACCGGCGCGCTCACGACGTGCACGCGGATGTGCGAGCCGTCCTTGAGCACCGCCGGCACCTCGCCCTCCCAGACGTCGCCTCCGCGCGCCCGCGACCCGAGCGCCGCCTCGGCGGGGCCGGCGCCGAGCTCTTCGGGCGTGCGCCCGAGCGCCTCCTCGGCGGTGTAGCCGAACAGCTGCTCGGCGCGGCGGTTCCACGCGGTCAGGGTGCCGTCGGGTGCGGTGGCGATGATCGCCGCGGGCACCTCGTCGATCAGCGCCGAGCCCGTGATGCCCGCGCGTGCGGTCTCCGGGCCGTTCAAGTCCCGCTGCCGCGAGCGGCGGGGACGGACAGCTCGCCTCTGAGCGCCGATGACATGCGCCACCCTAGTGCTGCTCCGAATCGGTGTCAATCGCGCTTCTGGCGCTCCGCCGGGCACGCTAACCTGCTCGTCGGTGGCGGCGATCGACGGCAAAGTCAGCCTCCGCGTGCTGGGCGCGGTGCCTGCCGCTGCCGTGGCCGAGCCGGTGCTGCTCGCGCTGGGCGCGCGGGCGGGCCTCGATGTCGCCGCCCTGGACGAGCTCGTCATGGCCGTCGAGCTCGCGATCCGCGGCGCCGGGCGGCCGCTCCTGATCGAGGTCACGCCGGACGACGGCCGTCTGACGGTCGCCGTGCGGCCGCTCGAGCCGGCCGGGCTGCGCGAATGCGGGCAGACCCTGCGCCGGCTGGTCACCGAGGTCGAGATCGACGGCGACGGGGCGGGAATCGTGATGCGTGCCGGCTGATCCGGCCGGCAGGCTGGCGCTCCTGGCGGCGGGGGGCGACGGCGCCGCGAAGGCGGAGCTCGTTGAGCGTATGGGCCCGGTGGTGAGGCGGCTGGCGGGGCGCCTCGCAAGCGCGCGGGTCCCCCGGCAGGATCTGGAGCAGGCGGGGATGGTGGGCATCCTGGCGGCGATCGACCGCTTCGACCCCGACCGCGGGACGGCGTTCGAGCCTTACGCGACCCGCTACGCGCTGGGCGAGATGCGCGCGCTGGGGCGGGGGACGGCGGCGGTGCACGTGTCGCGCACCGGCCGCGACCTCGCCGCCGCGGTGGAGGCGGCCGCCGCCGGCCTGACGGCCGAGACCGGCGTGCCGCCCACCGTCGACCGCATCGCCGAGCGGGCCGGGCTGGACGAGGAGCAGGTCGTCACCGGGCTGCGCGCCCGCCGCGGGCTCGCCCCGCCGACGCTGGGCGGGGAGGAGCTGCTCGAGGCCCACGGCGGCTGGGAGGACGCGATCGAGCGGGTCGAGTTGCGGCTCGACGTGGGCCGGCGGCTGGAGGAGCTCGACCCGCGTTCCCAGCGGATCGTGACGATGCGCTTCGGGCTCGAGCTGTCCCAGACCGAGATCGCCGACCGGCTCGGCATCTCGCAGATGCACGTCTCCCGCCTGCTGCGGGCCGCTCTCGAGCAGCTCTGGGGTGAGGAGTCCTAGACCTCGTTCGGAGAGGCGTCGAGCCAGGCGGTGCGGTCGGGCGGGCCCGGCGCGATCCGCACCCGCGGCGACGCGGAGAGCTCGGCCCAGATCGACCCGAACGTGATCCCGCGATGGCTCGGCCCGGGGACGACGCAGAGCGGCGCCTCGCGGTCGGCGAGCGCGCGCTCGCAGTCGGCGCCGGTGGCGATATCGGGTGAGGCCGATTCGATGGCGGCGAGCCGGATGTGGGAATCCCTGCGTCCCCCGGCGGGCACGGCCGGGTCGAGGTCGGTGCTGCGCAGCGGGTGATTCGTGTGGCAGAAGCGCCCCGTCGCGTCGTCGGAGCGCACCGCGCCGGCGGCCGAGCACTCGTAGCCGGCCACCTCGGTCGGGTCGGCCAGGGCGTAGTGCTGCCCCGACGCGTGCGGCACCCGGCGGAGGACGGCCGCCGCGCCGGCCACGCTCCCCTGCTCGAGCGCGCGCCGCATCACGAACGCGACCGGGAGCCCTTCGCGGGAGTGGTTCAGCATCGCCAGGGTGTTCACGCACACGCCCAGTCCGGCGGAGCTCACGCCCGTGAGGCCGATCATCCCGGCGGCGGTGAGGACGGTGCCCCGGCCGCCGGCGCCGTCGTCGTAGCGCACGATCGCCTGGGCGCCGTCCATGAGCTCGGGGAGGTCCATGTTCTGGGCCAGCAGCGCCGGGCGCCCGTCCGCAGGGCCGACCGCGATCAGCGTGCACGCGTTGCGGGGCTCCGCCGGCGCGGTGAACCACCACTCCTCGTCCATCAGGTTCAGGGCGAGGATGCGGTCGAACGCGATGCCGCTCCCCTCGGCGATCCCGCGCACCTCGTCGAGCAGATCCGGCGTGTGACGCTCGATCGCGGCGACGAAGCCGGTCGTCTCGACGAGGGCCGAGACGACCGTCTGCGGCGGCTGCGCCAGCCGTCCGGCGACGTCGGCGTCCCAGCGCTCGAGCAAGCCGTGGATCTGGCCCCGCAGCGACTCGCCGTGGGCGCGCCCACGCGCCCGGCCGTCGCCGCGGCACTCCACGATCGCGTGCGATGTGACCGCCATGGCCATCGATCCTAGCTCCCCGTCCGTGGTGACCTCTGTCCGAGGCCCGACGTTAGGCTCTCGGGATGCCCCGGCTCGGGCTCGGAGCACTCCAGGAGCGCGAGTTTCGGCTTCTGTTCGTCGCGACAACGGCGACGCGATTGGGTAACGCCATGGCGCCGATCGCGCTCGCGTTCGGGGTGCTCGGATTGACGGGATCGGTGAGCGACCTCGGGTTCGTGCTGGCAGCGGGGGGCGTGCCGTTCGTCGCATTCGTTCTGGTCGGCGGCGTCTGGGCTGATCGCATGTCGAGGCTGCGCCTGATGGCGGTCAGCGGGGTCGTCGCGACCGCGAGTCAGGCCGCGATGGGGTTGGTGTTTCTGACCGGCACGGCGCGGGTGTGGGAGCTGATCGTGCTGGCCGCGCTGCAGGGAACCGCCCGCGCGTTCGCCAGCCCGGCCATGGGAGCGCTCATCCCCGAGACGATCTCGCCGGGGAGGCTCCAGCAGGCGACGGCGCTGCTCTACGTCTCCTCCAGCAGCATCGACATCGGCGGCGCTGCCGTCGGCGGCCTGCTCGTTGCCGTCATCGGCCCTGGATGGACGATGCTGTTCAACGCCGCAACGTCGTTGGCAGAGGTCGCAATCCGGTTCCTCATGCGGGTGGACGAGCTCGTGCCGCCACCCGAGGAACGCCGTCCCTTCTGGCACGACTTCACACAGGGCTGGCGGGCGGTGATATCTCGCAGGTGGCTCTACGTGATGCTGGCGGGAGCGGCCGGTTTCGCGCTGGCCGTCGTGGCGCCGTGGGATGTCCTCGGCCCGGCGCTGGCCAGGGATTCGCTGGGAGGCCCCAAGGCGTGGGGCTTCATCGAGTCCGCCTACAGCCTGGGCGCGCTTGGCGGGGGCGCGCTCGTCCTGCGGCTGCGTGCCTCCCGACCGCTGCTCGTCGCTACCGCTCTCAATCTCCTCTACATCCCGGCCCTGGTGGCCTTCGCCCTCGTCTCGCCGGTCATCGTCATCGCGTGCGCGGCGTTCATCGGCGGCGCCGCCAACGACGCATACCTCGTCCTGTTCGACACCACCATCCAGCGGCTCGTACCACGTGACGTGCTCGCCCGGGTGATCTCCTTCGACTGGTTCTCGGACGCCGCGACCAAGCCGATCGGCATGGCTGCCGTCGGCCCGCTGGCGGCCCGGGTCGGCATCTCCACGGTCTTCTGGGCAGCTGCGATCGGAGCCGCAGTGGTCACGGCCCTCATGCTGGGGGTCCGTGAGGTGCGCACCATGGGTTCCGAGCCGCATTCGACATCAAGCACCTAGACCTGCGGCCGGTTCACCGCTACAACGAGAGAAGTGCGGCCGTTCCGCTTCCTCACCGTCCTCGCCATCCTCGCCGGCGCCACCGCCTGCGGGCAGGCCCAGGCGAACCACACCACGGCGCCCCCGGCGTCGACGCGCTCGAGCGCGCCGAAGCCCGGCGTCGAGCTGGCGGCCTCCGCCGCCCGCACCTCGCGGGCGAAGAGCGCCCGCATCGCGATGCGGATGCGGATGGCGGTGTCGCCGGGCGCGAGCACGATCACGGCCGTGGCGACCGGCGTCGTCGGCTTCCACGACCGTTCCGGCGATCTCACGATGCACATGACGATCCCGGGCGGCGGGGTCGTGCAGATGCGCGAGATCACGGTCTGGCCGGTGATCTACATGCGCTCGCCGCTGTTCGCGGCCGCGATGCACGGCAAGGCGCGATGGCTGAAGCTCGACATGGCCAAGATCGAGCGCGCGAACGGCGTCAACCTGAACGCGCTCACGAGTACCGGCAGCAGCGACCCGACCCAGATGCTGCAGACGCTCGAGAGCGAGTCCGACTCGATCCAGAACCTCGGCGCCGAGACCGTCCGTGGCGTGCCCACCGTGCACTACCACGCCGTCGTCGATCTGGACAAGGCCGCCCGGACCGCGCCGGCGGCACTGCGCGCCGCCGTGGAGAAGTCCGATGCCCGCCTGGTCGCGATGCTCGGCACCCACCGGATGCCGATGGACGTCTGGATCGGCCACGACAACCTCGTCCGCCGGGTCGCCTACCGCATGTCGATCCCGGTCGCCTCCACCGGCGGGACCGTCGCGATGGACGTCCGGCTCGACATGTTCGACTTCGGCGTCCCCGTCCATGTGACCGCGCCGCCCGCCGGCGACGTGATGGCGCTCCCCGCCTCCGCCGCGGCCGCCTCCGGCTCCCGATAGTCTCCACCCGCGTGAGCGGGATCGCGCACTGGGACGACGTGGACAGCGTCCACGCGGCCGACGGCCACCTCGACGCCGTGTGGCTCGACCTCGGCTCCGCCGTGGGCACCCGGACCGTCGGCCTGCAGGTGATCCGGATATCGCCCGGGAAGTGGTCGACGCCCGCGCACATCGAGCACTCCGAGGAGGAGATCTTCTGGGTGCTGTCCGGGAGCGGCCTCTCCTGGCAGGACGAGGGCGGCGGCCCGGCGACCTACGCGGTCGAGGCCGGCGACTGCCTCGTGCACCTGCCCCGCGGCGAGGCCCACACCCTGCAGGCGGGCCCCGACGGCCTCGACGTGCTCGCCTTCGGCCAGCGCGTGCGCGGCGGCGGCGCGTACCTCCCCCGGGCCGGGCTCTCGTGGCACGGGCCGAGCTGGGTGCGCTCCGGCGGCGAGCCCTCACCGTGGCAGGGCGAGGCCCGCGCCGGCGCGCCGGACGTGCCGGCCCCCTCACCGCGGCCGGGCAGGATCGTGCACGTCGACGCGGTCCCGGGCAAGCGCCGGGAGGGCGCCACCGTCTGCCGCGAGCGGCGCGACCTGGGCCGTGCCGCCGGCTCCGTCACGACCGGCCTGAAGCATGTGGTCGCCGACCCCGGCAAGCTGGCGGCGCCGCCCCACTGCCACTCGGCGGAGGAGGAGATGTTCGTGGTGCTCGCCGGGGAGGGGACGCTCATCCTCGGGGATGACGAGCACCCCGTCAGCCCCGGCACGATCGTCGCCCGCCTGCCCGGCACCGGCGTCGCGCACGTGTTCCGGGGCGGGCCGGACGGGCTCACCTTCCTCGCGTACGGCACCCGCGAGCCGAACGACATCTGCTACTACCCCCGGTCAGGCAAGGTGTTCCTCGGCGGCGTCGGCGTCATCGGCCGGATCGAGCAGCTCGACTACTGGGACGGCGAGGACTGAGCGGGCCGCTCGAGATCCGCGCCATCGAGCGGCCGGCGGCTGCGGCGCCGGCCGGGCTGCTCGTGCTGACGCACGGCCGCGGCGCCGACGAGCACGACCTGCTCCCGCTGGCCGACGTGCTGGATCCCGGGAGAAGGCTCGTCGCCGTGCTCCCGCGCGGGCCGCTGCGGCTGCCGCCGGGCGGGGCGCACTGGTACGCGGTGCACGAGATCGGCCGCCCGGACCCGGGCACGTTCCTGCCGACGTTCGCCGCGTTCGGCGGCTGGCTCGATGCGACCGCTGCCGCGCACGAGGTCACTCCCGACCGGATCGTGCTGGCGGGGTTCTCGCAGGGCGCGGTGATGTCCTACGCGCTCGGCCTCGCGGCGGAGCGGCCGCGGCCGGCGGGCATCATCGCCCTCTCCGGGTTCGTCCCCGTCGTCCCCGGGTTCGAGCTTGGCCTGGAGGAGCGGGCCGGCCTCCCGGTGGCGATCGGGCACGGGACGCAGGACCCCGTGATCGGTGTCGAGTTCGGCCGGCAGGCGCGGGCGCTGCTCGAGGGCGCCGGGGCCGACGTCCGCTACCGCGAGTCGCCGATGGGGCACAGTATCGATCCCGAGTACCTGTCCGAGCTGCGGGGCTGGCTCGAGGACGTTCTCGGTGACGACTGATACCCTTGTCGATGCAACTACCGTCGCAGGGGGAGCGATGCAGGAGGGCTCTGCCGCCGATACCGTGCTACTGACCCGGAGCGAGCTGGCCTCCTGGCGTGGCTTTCTGCGGGTGCACGCTGCCCTCGAGCGCGAGCTCGACGCCGAGCTGATCGCCGCCCACGGCATCGCGCTCAGCTCCTACGAGGTGCTCCTGACCGTGGCCGACGCACCCGAGGAGCGGATGCGCATGTCCGAGATCGCCGACTCCGTCCTGCTCTCGCGCAGCGGCGTCACCCGGCTCGTCGACCGGCTGGAACGCGACGGGCTGGTCGAGCGGGTGCCGTGCGAGGACGACGCCCGCGGCCAGTACGCGGTGCTGACGCCGCGGGGGCGGGCGGCCTTCGACTCCGCCCGCGCCACGCATCTGGCGGGGGTGCGGCGGCGCTTCCTCGAGCAGTTCGACGCGGACGAGCTGCGCGGCCTGGCCGCCTTCTGGGAGCGGCTCGTCCCCGGAGCCACGACCTAGCACCCGTGACCGAGCGCCTCGACGCCTACCGGCGCAAGCGCGACCCGGCCAGGACGCCGGAGCCGTTCTCGGGCTCGGGCGGCGGCGACGACCCGATCTTCGTAGTCCAGCGGCACGACGCCCGCCGGCTGCATTTCGACTTCCGCATCGAGCGCGACGGGGCGCTCGCGAGCTGGGCCGTCCCGAAGGGCATCCCGCTGCGTAAGGGGCAGCGCCACCTGGCCGTGCACGTCGAGGACCACCCGCTCGACTACGCGACCTTCGAGGGCGAGATCCCGAAGGGCGAGTACGGCGGCGGGACGGTCGAGATCTGGGACCGCGGTCGCTACGAGCTGGTCGAGGAGAAGCGCGACGGCGGGCTCACGGTGCGCCTGCGCGGCGAGCGCCTGAACGGCCTCTGGACGCTCATCCCGACCCGGATGGACGGCGACGAGCGCAACTGGCTCATCGTGCGCAAGGACGAGGGCGACCTGGCCGGCGACCCCGCCGAGCTCCGCCCGATGCTGGCCGTTGCCGCGAGCGAGCTGCCCACGCGCGGCGACTGGGTGTACGAGGTCAAGTGGGACGGCTACCGGGTGATCGCCGCCGTCGAGGGCGGCGAGGCGACGCTACGAAGCCGCAACGGCAACGATCTCACGGCCCGCTTCGCCCAGGTGGCGCGGGCGCTGCCGGGGGCGCTGCGGAGCGCCGACTGCGTGCTCGACGGCGAGGTGTGCGCGCTCGACGAGGACGGCCGGCCCCGCTTCTCGCTGCTCCAGCACGGCGGCGGGGCGCTCGCGATGTACGCCTTCGACCTGCTCGTCCTCGACGGTCGCGATGTGACCGCCCTGCCGCTCGCCGAGCGCAAGGAGCTTCTGGCGGAGACCCTGATCGCGGGCGAGACCATCCGGCTCTCGGTGGCCTTCGACGACGGGCCGGCCCTGTTCGCGGAGGCGCGGGCGCATGGGCTGGAGGGCGTCGTCGCCAAGCGGCCGTCGAGCCGCTACCTTGCGGGACGTCGGAGCGAAGCCTGGATGAAGGTGAAGACACAGCAGCGCCAGGAGCTTGTGATCGCCGGATACACCGCCGGACGGGGGCGGCGCGACAACGCGTTCGGGTCGCTCGTCCTGGCGGTCGAGCGCGGCGACGAGCTGGTGTGGGCCGGCAACTGCGGCACCGGCTTCGACGACGCCGAGCTCGACATGCTGATGGAGAAGCTCGCGCCGCTCCGGCGCAAGACGACGCCGCTGGCGGTCGAGCCGAAGATGCCGCGGGTGCGCTCTGGCGACGTCACCTGGGTCGAGCCGAAGCTGGTCTGCGAGGTCGAGTTCCTCGAGTGGACGCGGGAGGGCCGCCTGCGCGCGCCGTCGTACAAGGGGCTGCGCGACGACAAGGCTGCGGCCGAGGTCCACCGCGAGCACCCGCGGAAGGAGCGGGCGGGCACGCCGAAGCGGCCGCTCGAGCTCTCCAACCTGGACAAGGTGTTCTGGCCCGGGGAGGGGATCACCAAGGGCGACCTGATCGACTACTACCGGGCGGTCGCCGACGTCGCGGTGCCGCACCTCGAGGGGCGTCCGTTTACGATGAAGCGCTATCCCGACGGCATCGCGGCGAAGCCGTTCTTCCAGAAGAACGCGCCGTCGCACATGCCCGACTGGATCCCGACCGCGGAGTTCCCGGCCACGTCGCGTGAGACCCGGGAGAAGCGGATGATCCGCTACCCGCTGGTCAACGAGGAGGCGGCGCTCCTGTGGATGGCAAACATGGGCTGCATCGACCTGAACGCCTGGTGCTCGCGCATCGACCGGCCCGACCGGCCCGACTTCGCCCTGTTCGACCTCGACCCGACACCCGAGGCCGGGTTCGCCGCCGCGGCGGAGGTGGCGCTGCTCGTGCGCGACGCGCTCGCGGCCGTCGACCTGCGCGGCTACCCCAAGACGAGCGGCTCCGACGGCGTGCACGTGCTCGTGCCGCTGGCCCGGCGCTACGGCTACGACCAGACCCGCAGGGTCGTGCTCGCGATCTCGCGCGCGCTCGCCTCGATGCGGCCCGACCTCGTCACGACCGAGTGGTCGAAGGCGAAGCGCCGCGGCGTCCTCATCGACGCGAACCAGAACGGCCCCGGCCGCACGATCGCGTTCGCCTACTCGGTGCGGCCGAAGCCGGGCGCCCCCATCTCGACGCCGGTCACCTGGGACGAGCTGCGCGCGGGGGTCGACCCGGACGCGTTCACGATGTCGGTCGTGCTCGACCGCCTGTCCCGCCACGGCGACCTGCAGGCCCCGGTGCTCGACGACCGCCAGGCCCTCGGCCCGGCGCTGCGCTCGTTGTAGCAAGGCGGGAAGCGGGGACTGTCCCCGCTTGACGGGGACAGTCCCCACGTGGGCCGGCTGCCCGGCGAAATCCCCGCAAAGTCCGGGGAACGCGGCTTGCCGCCGGCCGACGCCTGTGCGAACATACGTTCGTCTTCGGATGGGAAAGAAAGGTGGGGCGGGAAGCCTTGGTGTGCCAGACTGCATCCATGGTTGTGACGGAGGGAGAGCGCCGCGTCGTGGCGGTGCTGATGGCGGACGTGGCCGGCTCGACGGCGATCGGCGAGCAGCTCGGTCCCGAGCGGTCGAAGTTCCTCTTCGACGAGGTCGTCCGGCTGATGGCCGAGCAGGTCGAGCGCTACGACGGCACCGTCGCCCAGCTGCTCGGGGACGGCCTGCTCGCGGTCTTCGGGGCGCCCGTGGCGCACGAGGACGACAGCGAGCGGGCGGTGCGCGCCGGCCTCGCCCTCCAGCGCGCCCTCGCCGCCTACTCGCGCGACGTCGACGAGGCCTACGGGATCGAGCTGCGCGCGCGCGTGGCCGTGAACACCGGCCCCGTGCTGATCACGCCGGACTCCGACGGCGCCGAGCACTTCAATGCCCTCGGCGACACCGTGAACGTCACCGCCCGGCTGCAGGCCCTCGCCGGCGACGCCGACGTCACGCTGGGCCCCGACACGGCCGTCCAGGTGCGGGACTGCTTCGAGCTCGAGGACCTCGGGCCGACCGAGCTGCGCGGCCGCGCACGTTTGGTCGACCACTACCGCGTCGTCGGCGAGCGCGACCGTGGCCCACGGCCGGCGGACGGGCCGCTGATCGGCCGGGTGAACGAGCTGACCGACGTCCGCGGCGCGTTCGAGCGTCTGGGCGACGGGATCGGTGTGATCGTCTCGCTCACCGGCGAGCCGGGGATCGGCAAGTCGCGCCTCGCCGCCGACGCCGTCGACCCGCTCCGCGACCGGCTGAAGGTGCTCGTCGGCCGTAGCCTCTCCTACACGCAGGGCTTCTCGTACTGGCCGATCCGCGACCTGCTGCGCGACTGGCTGGGCGCCTCGGCGACGACCAGCGAGGCGCGCATCCGGTTCGACCTCAAGGCCGCCCTGCACGAGCTCTACGGCCCCGGCGACGACCGTTACCCGTTCCTGGCCAACCTGCTCGGCCTGCAGGAGGCCGATCGCCGGGCCGCGGCCGACGTGCGCGAGCTCTCCCACGATGCGCTGCACCGGCGCAGCCTCGAGGTCGTCGCCGACCTGCTCACGCGCATCGCCGCGGACCGGCCGCTGCTGGTCGTCTTCGAAGACCTGCACTGGGCCGACGAGCTCACCCTGCAGGCGGTGGAGAGCCTGCTCGAGCTCACCGAGACCGAGGCACTCGGAATCGCGCTCCTCTATCGCAGCGAGCGCGAGCTCCCGTCCTGGGGCGTCGGCGAGCGCGCCCGCCAGCGCTACCCTCACCGTTATGTAGAGGTCGAGCTTCGTGCGCTGGAAGGCGACGCGACGCTCGAGCTCGCCCAGGCGCTCGCGGACGCGCCACTGCCCGAGGCGGTCGCCGAGCTGATCGCCCAGCGTGCGGGCGGAAACCCGCTCTTCGTGAGCGAGGCGCTGCGCGACCTGGTCGAGCGGGGGGCGCTGCGGCGCGAGAACGGCGGCTGGGAGCTCGCCGTCGACCCCTCCCAGCTCGAGGTGCCGGCGCTCGTCCAGGGCGTGCTCCAGGCCCGGCTCGACCGGCTCGACGCCGCCGGCCGCGAGACCGTGGCCGTGGCCGCGGTGATCGGCCGCCGGTTCGGGATGCCGCTGCTCGAGCGGGTGCTCCGGCCCGACACGCTCCCCGCGGCGCTGCTCGAGCTCCAGCGCCTGGATCTGATCGTCGAGGAGCGGCGCCGCCCCTATCCCGAGTACCGCTTCCGCCACGGGCTGGTCCAGGAGGCGGCCTACGCCAGCCTGACCGAGTCCGACCGCCAGGCGCTCCACCGCCGCGTCGGCCTGGCCCTGGAGGAGCTGGCCGGCGGCGAGAGGAGCGGCGCCACGCTGGCGCTGCTCGCCCGCCACTTCAGCGCCGCCGACGACCCCGCCCGGGCGGCCGAGTACCTGATCCAGGCCGGCGACGACGCCCGCGTGATCTACGCCAACCAGGAGGCGATCCGCCACTACCGCCACGCACGCGAGTTCCTGGGCCGGATGGGTGACGACCGCCGCTCCCGCGAGACGCTCTTCAAGATCGCGCTCGTCCACCACCTGGCGTTCAACTTCGCCGAGGCCGAACGCGCCTACGACGAGGCCTTCGCGTGCAAGGTGGAGCCCATGGAGCAGCCCGATCCGACGGCGCGGCTCACGACCGCCCTCATGCAGCCCGAGGCGGTCGCGCCCGGCCTCGAGTACGTGTCCGAGACGAGCGCGCTCACCGACCACCTCTTCCGCGGACTGCTCGTGATCGATCGCGACCTGAACGTGATGCCGTCGCTGGCCGAGAACTTCCGCGTCTCCGGCGACGGGCTCACATACCTGTTCCAGCTGCGGGAGGGCTCGTGCTGGAGCGACGGCGAGCCGCTGACGGCGCACGACTTCGTCTACACGTGGGAGCGGGCGCGCCAGCGGTCGACCGTGACGGCATTCCTGCTCCAGGACGTCGACCAGGCCACTGCGCTCGACGATCACACACTGGAGGTCGTCCTGCGCGAGCCGCGCAACTACTTCCCGTACATCCTCGCCTCGACGTACGCCTACCCGTGGCCGCGGCACCTGTGCGAGTCGGTGGGCGACGAGTGGCACCGGCAGCTCCCGCTCGTGTCGAGCGGCCCGTTCCTGCTCGAGGCGATGGACGCCGACGGCATGACGATGGTCGCCAACCCGCGCTGGAGCGGGCGCCGCGGCAACGTGCGCGAGATCACGGTCGACTTCCGCATCCACGGCGCGAGGGTCAACGACCTGTGGACGTCCGGCCGCGTCGACGTGCTGGCAACGCCGTTCGCCCCGGACGAGGGCGAGGATGACGGCTGCGTCGACTTCGCCCCGAGCCTGGGGACGTCGATGCTCGGCTTCCGCACCGACCGCGAGGTGTTCCGGGACGTCCGCATACGGCGGGCGGTGGCCGCGGCGTTCGCCCCCGTCGCGGGCACGTTCGCCGAGCTCGGGCTGGTGAGCCGGCCGGCGATGGGAGGGGGGCTGCTGCCGCCCGCGATGCCCGGGCACGACCACCGTGTGTCCGAGGCCCTCGACCTCGACCTCGACGCCGCCCGGGCGCTCCTGGCCGACGCCGGCCATCCCGGCGGCGCCGGGCTGCCCCGGCTCGAGATGCTGCTCACGAAGGGGTTCGAGGTGCTCCGGACGGGCATCGAGAGCGCGCTCGGCGAGATCGGGATCGGTGTCGACTTCACGATCAGCGACCGCGGATCGCGCACGTCGCAGATCCCGGTCGACCTGTGGATGACGTCGTGGCTCGCCGACTTCCCCGACCCGGACGGCTTCTTCCGCGGCCTCCTCACCGACCCCTGCGACCCGGTCGCCGAGGAGGAGCCGACGCGCGAGCTCACAGGCCTCCTGAACCAGGCCAGGGCGTCGCGCAACCAGGACGAGCGTCTGGAGCTCTACGGCCGCGTCGACCGTCTCCTCGTGGCCGAATGGGTCCTCCTGGTCCCGGTTGCCTACCTGCGCACGACCCTCCTCCGGCGGCCGTGGGTCCACGGCCTGTGGGCGAACGCGCTGACGCCGTTCCGCCTCGACGGGGTGATCGTCGACCGCGAGCACCAAGCGCAGCCGGGCGCCGGCGGGTGAGCTCCTCGACGGGGCCGGCGTCCGCGCCGGCCGTCCTGGCCGCGCGCCCGCCCGCGGCCGAGCTCATCGGGGCGTTCGCGGCGATCTACCTCGTCTGGGGATCGACCTTCCTGGCCATCCGCTACGCCGTCGAGACGATTCCGCCGTTCGCGATGATGGCCGGTCGGTGCCTGCTCGGCGGGGTGATCCTGCTCGCGCTCGGGCTCGTGCGCGAGCGCGACCTGGCATGGCCGACGCGGCGGGAGTGGGGCGGCGCCCTCGTCATCGGAACGCTCCTCTTCGTCGGCTGCCACGGCGTGCTCGCCTATGCCGAGGAGCGCGTCCCGTCCGGCATCGCGGCGCTGTGCCTGGCCACGATCCCGTTCTTCGTGCCCCTGCTGGCGTGGGCGCTGCCGGACGGGCGACCGCCGTCGCGGAGGCGGGTGGCGGCGTTCGTGGTCGGCTTCGCCGGAGTGGCGCTCCTGGTCGCGTCCCAGGGGACGAGCGGTGGCCTCCACCCCGGCGACGCGCTCCTGCTGGTCGGAAGCGCGCTCTCGTGGGCGGCGGGGACGGTGGCCACCCGCGTCGTGCCCGTGCCCCGCTCGCCGGTGCTGGGCGCGGCCTTGCCGCTGCTCGCGGGCGGCGTCATCCTGACGCTGATCGCGGCGGCGTCGGGGGAGCTCTCCGCGTTCGACCTCGCCGACGTCTCCGGCAGGTCGATGGGAGGACTCGTCTACCTCGTCGTCTTCGGAACGGTCCTGACCTTCTCCGCCTACGTGTGGCTCCTGCGCGTCGTCGCGCCGGCCCGCGTCGCCACCTACGCCTTCGTGAACCCGGTGGTGGCGGTCGTGCTGGGGTGGGCGCTGGCCGGCGAGTCGCTGACGGCGGGCGCCGTCATCGCGAGCGCGGTGATCGTGGCCGCCGTCGCGGTCGCGGTCTCCGAGCGCGAGCCCGCCCGGGCCTGACGCGACTCCCGCCGTCCGGCGGAGAATTTGACAGCGACACGATCACGATATATCGTGATGTGACGCGATAGTCATGAAACGAACGAGAATCAGGAGGATTCCAATGACATACGCAGAGACGATCCCGGTCGGCCGGCACGGCAGAGGCCGCCGCCACCGTCACGGGATGCTCATGTTCGCCAGGCGCCGGCACGGCGGCCGCGACCCCTTCGGGCGCGGCGGCTGGGGCGGTGGCCCCGAAAGCGCCTTCTTCGGGCGCGGCCGCCGGGCCGGCCGCGGCGACATCCGCGCCGCGATCCTGGCGCTCCTGGCCGAGCAGGGGATGCACGGCTACCAGATCATCCGCGAGCTCAGCGAGCGCACGGGCGGGGCCTGGAACCCCAGCCCCGGCTCGGTCTACCCGACGCTCCAGCAGCTGGAGGACGAGGAGCTCGTCCGCGAGCAGAAGTCCGACACCGGCCGCCGCGTCTACGAGCTGACCGACGCGGGCCGCGAGCGGGCCGCCGAGCTGCCGTCCCCGCCGCCGTGGGAGCAGGCGGCCGCCGAGGCCCACGACGAGCACGGCGACCTGCGCAGCCTGGTGTTCCAGGTAATCGGCGCGGTGCGCCAGGTGGCCGCGGCCGGAACGCCGGCCCAGCTCGAGAAGGCGCAGGAGGTGCTGCGCGGCACGCGCCGCAGCCTGTACCAGATCCTGGCCGAGGAGGACGACTCCGGCGACACGCCGGACGTCAACGTCTAGATGCTGATCTAGACAGGCACCGGGTTCGACCAGGCCGTCCCGCCGTCGCCGTCCGCCAGCTCGATGCGGGCGGCGGCGGCGCCGGGCGGCGGCGCGAACTCGACGGCGGTGATCAGGCCGGACGGGTCGCGGTCGACGATCTTCGCGCGGTGGCGGAAGGCCAGCCGGCCGACCATCGCCCGGCCACCGTCCTCCGGCCCCGTGAGCAGCGTCACCGAACGGCAGGGGCTGCAGCGCACGAGCAGGCCGCCGGGGACCGGCTCGATCGCGTCGAACCGGGGCCCTGTCGACGCGTAGCAGGCGCCCTCGCGCAGCGCGGCGACGACGCCCTCGGGCGTGGCCTCGGCGGCGTGGGCCATCGTCCACGCGTAGCCGGAGTCGAAGCCGGCGTAGTGGGTGTCGTCGCAGGCGACGGCGAAGCAGGGATGCCCGGCGTCGAGCAGCAGGTCCCAGTGCACGGTCGAGAGGCCGCGGCCGTTCTCGATCTGGCAGCCGGCGTTGTAGACCTCTATGCCGACGACCGCCGGCAGCCCGACCACGAGGTCCATCGGCACACCGGTCCAGTACGGATGGGCGATGTAGGCGACGCCGCCGTGCTCGGCCACGAACGTCATCGCGTCGGGCAGGTCGGGATAGGTGCGCTCGTCGTCGGGGTCGACGTCGAGCTCGCGGTCGAGGCCGTAGACGAGGACGTCCACCCACACGCCAGACGGCGTGCGGCAGGTGAGCTCGATCCCGGGTACGAGCACCATCCCGTCCCGCGCCGGCGGCTCGGTGATCGTCCAGTGGTCGGTGACGGCGAGGGCGCCCCACTCCGCGCGCTCGTAGTGGTCGACGAGCGCCTCGGGCTGGAGCTCGCCGTCGGAGCGGGTGGTGTGGGCGTGGAGCGCGCAGCGCAGCCAGGTGCCCTCGGTCTGGAACGGGTTCGTCATCGCCGGGTGCCGGCGAATCTACCATCGCGGCCGCTCAGGACTGCACGTCCGACCCGCTCACGCCCCACGTGTCCGAGAGCAGGTAGCCCTCCGGGAACGGGTCGGTGGGGTCGACCAGGAGCTGCGAGACGCCGGTGATCCAGGCGCTCCCGCGGATCGCCGGGACGATCGCGGGGCGGTCACCGACGCGGGTCTCCGAGACGATCCGCCCGTCGAAGGTGGAGCCGATGGCCGATGCGTGCGTCATGCCTTCCCCGGGCCGCATCAGCCCGCGGGCGTGGAGCACGGCCATGCGCGCCGAGAGGCCCGTGCCGGTGGCCGACCGGTCGAGCCGGCCCGGCGCGACCACGACCGCGTTGCGGCTCACCGCCCCGACGCCCTGCCACGGCCCGGCGATCTGGACGATGCTGACGCCGGCGATGTCGGGGTTCTCCGGGTGGACGCAGGGGAGCTGCTCGCGGGCCGCGGCGCGGATGCGCTCGCCGGCCAGCGACAGGTCGCGGGCCTCGCCCGGCTCGATCGCGAAGCCGAGGCCGGCGGCGTCGGCGATCGCGTACCACATGCCGCCGTAGCTCACGTCGACCGTCAGCGTGCCCAGTCCCTCGACCTCGAGCGGGGCGTCCAGGCGGTCGGCGAACGCCGCCACGTTCGTCACCTCGACGCTCTCGCAGCGACCGCCGCGGCACCGCGCGCGCACCTCCACGACGCCGCCCGGGGCCTCCAGCCGCATCGTCGTCTCGGGCTCCGTCATCGCCACGATGCCCGTCTCGAGCAGCACCGTCGCCGTGCAGATGGTGTTCGAGCCCGACATCGGCGGGTACTCGGTCGGCTCCATGATGATGAACCCGGCGTCGCAGTCGGGCCGCGTCGGCGGGACGACCAGGTTCGCGTGGCAGGCGACGCTGCCGCGCGGCTCGCGCAGGAGCAGCTTGCGCAGCCCGTCCCCGTCGCGGCGCAGAGCCTGCATCTGCTCGAAGACGGTCGCGCCCGGCGGCGGCAGCACGCCGCCGGTGACGACGTTTCCGACCTCGCCGCCGGCGTGGCAGCCGACCACCGTGATCACCCGGCCTGCGCGCATCGGCGGCGAGTGTACCGGCGCCGGGGCGAGGCGGTAGGGTGGCAAGCGTGCGGATCCCGCCGCTTCGGACACCACGGCTCACGGTCCGCGAGCTCGAGGCCCGCGATCGCGGCGCCGTCGAGGCGGTCGTCGGCGGCGACCGGGAGCGGTGGCTGCGGTGGACCGAGCTCTCCTACGAGCAGCTCGCCGAGCTGCGCCAGCCGCCCTACGGCGAGCGCGGGATCGCGCTGGACGAGTCCGGGCGTCTGGTCGGGCTCGTCGGGCTCGTCCCGGCGCTGGGGCCGTTCGGCCTGCTGCCGTCCTGGTCCGAGCAGGGAAGCCGGTTCGTGCCCGAGGTCGGGCTCTACTGGGCCGTCGCGCCGGCGTTCCGCCGCCGCGGCATCGCCGCCGAGGCGGCCGCGGTGCTCGTCGACCACGCGTTCACCGAGCTCGGCCTCGCCCGCCTCGTCGCCACGACGGAGCGGGAGAATCTCGCCTCGATCGGCGTTATGCGGCGGCTGGGCATGCGCGTCGAGGAGAATCCGGAGCCCGAGCCGGCCTGGTTCCAGGTCGTCGGGATCCTCAGCCACGATCGACAGGGGTGAGCATGGGACAACCGGGAAGCGTCCACTTCGTCGTCCGTTTCCGGGGCGGCGACTTCGACAGATGGAAGGCCGCCTTCGACGAGCACGAGCCGGTGCGGGTCAAGCACGGCGCCGTCGGCCACTGGATCGCGCGCTGCATCGACGATCCCAACGAGTTCATCGGCGTCGTCGAGTTCACGTCCCGCGGGGGCGCCCGGGCCTACGCCGGCGACGCCGACCGGATGGACGTGCAGCGCGCGCTCATGATCGAGGGCGGGCCGCACCAGAAGACCTGGGACGAGAGCATCCACGAGACCGTGTCCGTGGTGCGATACGCGCAGTGACGGCAGCCGACGGAATCCACGCCGAGACCGCCGGGGACGGCCCGGCGATCGTCCTCGTCCACGCCGGCATCTGCGACAGCGGCATGTGGGACGCCCAGTGGCGCACGCTCGCCGGCCGGCATCGCCTGGTCCGTCACGACATGCGCGGGTTCGGCCGCTCACCGATGCCGCCCGGGCCGTACTCGCACGCCCGCGACGTGATCGCCGTGATGGACGCGGCCGGCCTCTCCGAGGCCGCGATCGTCGGCGCGTCGCTGGGCGGGCGGGTGGCGCTCGAGGTGGCGATCGCGCACCCCGAGCGCGTGTCGGCGCTCGTGCTCGTCGGCTCCGGCCTGCCGGGCCACGAGTGGTCGCATGCCGTGCGCGAGTACTGGTCGGCCGAGGAGGAGGCGATCGAGCGCGGCGACCTCGACGCGGCCGCGGAGGTCAACGTCCGCTTCTGGATCGACGGCCCCGGCCGCCGGCCCGAGGAGGTCGATGCCGACGTGCGCCGCCGCGCCCATGCGATGCAGCTGCGGGCGCTCGAGCTGCAGGTGCCGAGCTACGAGGAGGTCGGCGACCTGGAGGAGCTGCTGGTGCCCGATGCAGGCGAGCGCCTCGGCGACGCCGCCCAGCCCACCCTCGTCCTGGTCGGCGACGCCGACCAGCCTGACATCCACGCCATCGCGAAGCGGCTCATGGCCGGCCTCGCCCGTCCCACCGCCGCGACGATCCCGGACGCCGCCCACCTCCCGAGCATGGAGCAGCCCGAGCTCTTCGACCGTCTCGTGGCCGGCTTTTTGGCCGTCAGCCGACCGGCTTGAGCGACCGGGCGATCGCGATCATCTCCGGGTCGGTGAGGTCGTCGAGCAGGGTGTTCTGCACCCAGTAGGCGACGCCGTCTCGGACGAACGCGATCGTCTGGATGTGGCTGCCGTTGAAGAAGAACAGGTACGTGCGCCCGTCCAGGTGGCGCGTGGCGTTCGGCGTCTGCAGGAGCGGGGCGTCGGTGTAGCGCGTCTCCTCGATGCCCCAGTAGGCGTCGCCGGACGGCGCGGACATGTGGAAGACCGCGTACGTCGAGTTCCAGCCGTGCCCCGCGGCCGGGATCCCGTAGATGCGGGTGGGGGAGGTGGACGTGCCCTGGCAGCTGAGCAGGCCCGGGCCGGCGGGCTTCGGCACCCACGGGCACAGGGTCGAGTCGGCCTGGGTCACGGTCGGGTACATGATCGGGAAGTGCAGCACGTGCTGGGCGTGGAGGAAGTCGGCCCGGTATTCCGTCGTCGGCGTGATCGTGGGCGGCGGGCCGGCCGGCTTCTTCGGCTGCTTCTTCGGGGGCGTCACGGCCACCTTGCCGTCGAAGCCCTTGCCGATCACGACCGCCACCTGCGCGCGCGGCCCGGTCATGTCCGCGATCGCGGTGGGCATCGCCGCCGCCGTCGCACCGCCTCCGAGGATGTGCGCCAGGTCGCCGGCGGCCGCCGCGGCGCCCGGGCGGTAGAAGGCCCACGTGTCGGGATAGTGCTGGTTGGGGGCATTCCCGGCGTGGGCGCGGTAGCCCCACGCGCTCAGGCCGGCGACCGTCCTCCCGGCCGCGCCCTTGACCCCGTTTCCGTTCAGCACCGCCACATGCACGCCGGCGGGATCGACCGCCGGCGTCCACGCGGGCGTCGTGTGCTTCTTGTGGCCGGTGGGGATCGAGGCCGCCGCGGTTCCGAGCCGCCACGGATGCCGCCACTGCGATATGGCGTCGGGGAGGTTCGTCACCTCGAGGGCGGACTCGCCGTCGGGAGCGTTGTACGTCGTCCAGTCGAGGTGGATGCTGGCGACGTGCGAGCGGGCCTGGTAGGCGGTCGCGGCGAACGAGAGCAGCGTCCGCGGGCTGGGCGCCTTGCCGCCCGGGCCGACGATCGTGACGCTGTCCGAGATCGCGCCCAGGAGGTTGTTGATGAACGGGATGTCGGTCACCGAGATTCCGTGGAAGCGGTCGGACGCCCGGGCCTGGAACGCGCGCAGGAACATCTGCTGGCGGGCCTGGCGGTGGAAGTCGTCGTCGGTGTGCCGGTAGCGCGAGAACGCAAGCGCGTCGGCGCCGCTCAGGCGCTGGTAGCCGGGCTTCACGTCGATCGCCGAGAAGCCCGTGTACTGCGACAGCTCGGGCGGGTTGTAGTAGTACTGGTCGACGTTCACGTAGATGCCGCCGAGCGTGTCGACGAGCCGCTGGAACCCGGCGAAGTCGACGTTGATCAGGTAGTTCGGCTTGATCCCCGTGACGCCCTCGACCGCCTCCAGCGAGGCGTTGTCGCCGCCGGTCGAGTACGCCGAGTTGATCTTCGCGCCCAGGCTCGGCACCCACAGGTCACGCGGGATCGAGAGCAGCGAGATCACGTGGTGGGCAGGGTCGAGCCGGGCCAGCATCAGCGTGTCGGAGAGGCCGTTCTTGCCCGTGGCGCCGTCGGTGCGGTGGTCG
>CAVSVU010000025.1:0-265824 GCA_963731515.1 uncultured Actinomycetes bacterium
ATGTCGGCCTTCCTGGCCGGGGCGAACGTCGTCTGGCAGTCCGCCGGGTGGCTCGAGGGCGGCCTGGTCGCCTGCTTCGAGAAGTTCATGATGGACGTCGAGCTCCTGAAGCTGCTGCGCGTCCAGCTCGCCCCGACCGTCCTCGACGAGGACAGCCTCGCGTTCGGCGCCCACGAGGAGGTCGGCCCGGGCGGCCATTTCTTCGGCTGCGAGCACACCCTGGCGCACTTCCGCGACTGCTTCTACCGGCCCTTCCTCGCCACCACCGACAACTTCGACCGCTGGAGCGGCAAGGGCAGCCCGACGGCGGCGGTGCGGGCGGAGGGCCTGTGGCGGGAGGCGCTCGAGCGCTACGAGCCGCCGCCGCTCGACGACGCCGTGCGCGAGGAGCTGCTCGAGTTCGTCGCGCGCCGCACGCGCGAGCTGGGCGACGATCCGCTCGACCTGGGCATCCCGCCCGAGGCGCCGCCGGCTGCTGCCTGACCCAGGACGGCGGAGAGGTCCCCGGCCGCGGCGGCGACGGCCGCCCCGATGTCCGCGAGCCGGGGCCGCACCCGGAACGACGGCCCCGAGACGTTGATCGCCGCCACGATGCGGCCGTGGCCGTCGCGGACCGGGGCGGCGGCGGCCGTCAGGCCCGCGTCCATCTCCTCGTCGGCGATCGCGTAGCCGCGGTCGCGGGCCGCGCCGATCGAGGCGGCGAGGTCCGTGACCGTGCCCGCCGTCGCCGGCCCCGCGGCGACGAAGGGGCGGCCGTCGAACAGGGCCTCGAGCTCCTCGGGCGTGCGCTCGAGCAGCAGGGCCTTCCCGGCCGACGTGCAGTACGCCGGGGTGGTGCGGCCGATCCAGTTGACCGCGCGCACGGCGTGCGGCGACGGCTCGGAGAGCACCGTGACGACCTCGGAGCCCTGCAGCACCGACAGGTGCGCGCCCTCGCCGAACCGGGCCACGAGGTCCGTGAGCAGCGGGCGGGCCGAGTCGAGCAGATGCCGGCTCCCGGCCGTCTGCGCCATCGCGTAGATGCGCCAGCCCAGCCGGTAGGCGCGGGTGTCCGGGTCGCGGTCGACCAGGCCGTACTCGGCCAGGGTCGCGAGCGTGCGCGAGACCTGCGTCTTCTCGCGCCCCAGCATGCGCGCGACCCGCGTCACCCCCAGCCCGCCCTCGGCCGCGGCCTCGTCGCTCGCGAGCGTCAGGAGCGCCTCGACGCCGCGGCGGATGCTGGTCTCGCGCTCGGCCACCGCCGGCCACCGTACCAGGGCGCCGGCCACCGGGGCGGCCCGGACGTCAGGCGAGCGCCCGCAGCACCGCCGCGACGAGCCCGCCGACGTCGTGCGGGCTGGCCTCGACGGCGGGCTCGACGCCGCACTCACGCAGGGTCGCGCTCGTGACCGGGCCGATCGACGCCGCGGTGAGCCCGTCGAGGCCGCGGTCGCCGAGGGCGGCGGCGAGGTTCGTGACGGTCGACGACGACGTGAACGTCACCAGGTCGGCGGCGCGGACGGCTTCCGCCGCGACCGGCTCGGGCACCGTGCGGTAGAGGCGGAGGACGTCGACCCGGGCTCCCCGCTCGCGCAGGCCGTCCGGCAGCACGTCGCGGGCGCCCTCCGCCGTCGCCACCAGGACGCGCCGGCCCGCGACGTCGCCGAGGGCCCCGAGCAGCGACTCCGAGACGGCCTCGTCCGGCACGACGTCGGCGACGATGCCGCGGGCCCGGAGCGCCGCCACCGTCGCCGGGCCGATCGCGGCCACCCGCACGCCGTGCAGCGCGCGCACGTCGCCGGGCAGGAGCAGCTCGACGCCGTTTGCGCTCGTCACGCAGACGGTGTCGTACGCCGCCAGGTCGGGCGGGTCGAACGCGAGCGGCTCGATCCGGATCGCGGGCGCCTGGACGACCTCGGCGCCGAGCGCCTCCAGCCGGGCCGCGAGCCCGCTCGCCTGCGCCCGGGCGCGGGTGACGACGACCCGCTTCCCGTGCAGCGGCCGCCGCTCGTACCACGCCAGCTGCTCGTGCAGCGCCGCGACGGCGCCCACCAGCGTGATCGCCGGCGGCCGCATGCCCTCGGCGGCACGGGCGATGCCCGAGAGCGGGGCGACCACGGTGCGCTGGGTCGGCCGCGTCCCGTTGGAGATCACCGCGGCCGGCGTGTCGGGGCGCATCCCGTGCTCGATCAGGCGCTGCGCGTTCGCGGCCAGCGCCCCCACGCCCATGAGGAACACGAGCGTGCCCGGCGTGGCCGCGAGCGAGGCCCAGTCGAGGTCGCTCTCCGGCTTGGCCGGATCCTCGTGGCCGGTGACGAACGTGACCTGGGCGGCGCTGCCCCGCTGCGTCACCGGGATGCCCGCGTAGGCCGGCGCGGCGTAGGCGGACGAGATCCCGGGCACCACCTCGTAGGCGATGCCGGCCCCGGTGAGCGCGAGCGCCTCCTCGCCGCCGCGGCCGAAGATGAACGGGTCGCCGCCCTTCAGCCGCACCACCGTCTCGTGCCGGCCGCCGAGCTCGACCAGACGCGCGTTGATCACGTCCTGCGTCATCGCGTGCTCGCCCGGCTGCTTGCCCGCGTAGACGAGCTCCGCCGCCTCGGGCGCGAGCGCGACGATGCGCGGGTCGGCCAGCCGGTCGTAGACGAGCACGTCGGCCGACTCGACCAGCTCGCGGCCGCGCACCGTGAGCAGCCCGGGATCGCCCGGCCCGGCGCCGACCAGATAGACCGTCACCCGGCCACCCAGGTGCGCAGCTCGAGGCCGTCCGCGCCGTCCCGCGCGTACGCCGCCACCGCCACGCTGCAGCCGCCGCCGACGCTGCGGGCGAACTCGCGCTCGGCCTCGACGGCCCGCCGGGTCGGGGCGTGGTCGAGCGCCGCGACGAGCGCCTCCTCGCCCCGGCGCACCTGGACCGCGATCGCGCCCTGCCCGGCCTCGGGCACGAACACGTCCGGGTCGAGCAGGAAGCCGATCCGCTCCGCCAGCCCCAGCCGGCGAAGGCCCGCGGCGGCGAGCACGATTGCGTCGGCCTCGCCGGCGTCGAGCCTGGCGAGGCGGGTGTCGACGTTGCCGCGCAGCGGCACGACCTCGAGGCCCGGGCGCAGCTCGCGCAGGAGCGCGCCGCGGCGGGCGGACGACGTCCCGATGCGGGCGCCGTCCGGGATCTCGTCCAGGGCCGCGAACGGGCCGCACACCGCGTCGCGGGGGTCGTCCCGCTCGAGCAGCGCCGCGACCACGAGGCCCGGCGGCATGTCGCCGGTGAGGTCCTTGGCGCTGTGCACGGCCGCGTCCACCTCCCCCACCGCGAGCGCGCGCTCGATCTCGCGCGTGAACACGCCGCGGCCGTCGCCGATCTCGTCGAAGCGGCGGGCGCGGTCGCGGTCGCCCGCGGTGGCGATGGGGACGATTTCGGCGTCGGCCAGCGCATCGGCCACCAGCTGCGCCTGTGCCATCGCGAGCTTGCTGCCCCGCGTCCCCAGCCGGATCATTCCGGCGCGGTGAGACCGAAGAGCTCGGTCACGGCGTCCGCGTAGGGCCCGACCGATCGGCGGCGGCGAGCTGCTTGAGGCGCACCGTCGGCTCGTGCAGCAGCTTGTTCAGCATCGTGCGCGTCATCGCGTCGACGCGCTCGCGGTCGGCCGGGGAGAGCGCGTCCCAGCGCGGCTCCATCCGCCGCAGCTCCTCCGTGCGGATGCGCTCGGCGTGGTCGCGCAGCGACGTGATGGCGGGGACGACCCGGAGCGCCGCCATCCAGTCGCGGAACTCCGCCGCCTGCTCGGCGACGATCGCGCGGGCGCGGCCGCTCTCGCCCCGGCGCAGCTCGAGCGTGCGCCGGACGGCGGCCTCGAGCCCGTCGAGGTCGACCACCGTCGTGCCGTCGACGTCGGCGGCGGCCGGATCGACGTCCCGGGGGACGGCCAGGTCGACCAGGAGCCGCGTGCGCCCCGGGGTGAGGTCGGCGGCCGTGATGACGTGGCCGGGGGCGGCGGTCGAGCTGACGACGACGTCGGCCTCGTCCGCGGCCCGCGCCAGGTCGTCCCAGGCGATCGCCGTGCCGCCGAAGCGGGCTGCCAGCGCCGCGGCCCGGCCGGAGTCGCGGTTCGCCACCACGAGCCGCGCGGCCCTTGCGGGTGGTCAGGTTCGCGGCCACGAGCTCGGCGACGCGGCCGGCGCCGACGACGAGCACGGAGGCGCCGTCGATGCCGCCCAGCCGCTCGCTCGCGACCTCTGCGGCGACCGACGCCACCGACGCCCCGCCCGCGCCGATCGCGGTCTCGTGGCGGACGCGCTTGCCCGCCTCGAGCGCGACGTGAAAGAGCCGGTTGGAGACGGGCCCCGTCGAGCCCCACTCGAAGGCGCTCGCGTACGCGTCGCGGATCTGGGCGAGGATCTGGGCCTCGCCGGGGACGAGCGAGTCGAGCCCCGCGGCCACCGAGAAGAGGTGCTCGGCCGCCTCGGCGCCGGCCCGCACGTACAGCATCGGCTCGAGCCGCTCGCGGCCGCTGCCGGACAGCTCCGCCAGCCGCTCGACGGCCGCGTCGCGCAGCGCGCCGGGGTCGGCCCCGACCAGGTAGAGCTCGCACCGGTTGCAGGTGGCGAGGCCGACGGCCTCGGCGACCGGCTCGGCGGAGAGCACGTGGTCGACAAGGTCGCGGCCGTGATCGTGGGCGGCCAGCCGCTCGCGCACGCGCAGGGGCGCGCTGCGGTGGTTCGTCCCCACCAGCACGAGGTTCAGCGCCACGGCGTCGTCAGACATCGGCCTTCGCCTCCAGGAGGCCGGCGATCTCGTCCAGCTCCCGCTCCAGCCGCCCCAGCTTGGAGTTCAGGATGACGACGTAGGCGAGCGTCGCGATCCACGCCAGCGCGTACACGGCGGCGACGTAGTGGACGTACGTCTCGCTGATCATCGTGTCCCCTCGGCCAGGCGCCGCAGGCGGCTGACCTGCTCGTCGAGGCGCTTGCCGCGCAGCTCGACCAGGTACATCGCGACCGCCAGGCTCAGCATCGCCGCGAGCGCCATCAGGAACGTGAAGAGCATGCTCCCGTCCATGTTCGCGCCGTGATCGGTGAAGGTGATCGGGTGGATCACGTCCTGGCCCAGGTGCACCGCGAGCACGGAGATCGGGATGAGCCCGACCCCGAGCAGCGCGTAGACGGCCGAGTAGCGCGCCCGCCGCTCACCCGGCTCGACCGAGAACCGGAGCATGAAGTAGGCGCAGTAGAACAGGAAGATGATCAGGAAGGTGTTCAGCTCCGTGCTGCCCCAGTACCACCAGGTTCCCCAGGAGACCTTGGCCCAGATCGACCCGGTCACCAGGGTGAGGGTGCCGAAGATCACGCCGAGGTGCATGGGCACGTAGCTGCGCAGGTCGAGGCCGATGTCGCCCGTCCACAGGTACCGGGCCGCGTTCAGCGCGCCCCAGGCGAAGAGGGCATAGGTCGTCATCGCGATGGGCACGTGGAAGTAGAAGATGCGCTGCGAGAAGCCCTGATCCGCGTCGTTCGGGACGTAGAAGAAGATCAGGCCGAGGGCCACGGGCATCAGAACAGCCGCCACCAGGGCCGCGCAGGTTGCACGGTCGAGGCGGGCGGCGGCAGTCGTCTTCACCGGTCTAATCCTCCACCACGAACTCGAAGAGCCCCCACCCGAAGAGCACGAAAACCGTATCATAGAGAGCCAGGTATCCCAGCCGTTCCAGGGTGTGCAAACCGCTTGTTTGCGGGGGAATCGTGCCGGTGGTGGCGCTCACCGCTCCCAGCACGAGCGGGATCGCGAAGGGCAGGAAGAGGACCGGCAGGAGCACCTCCCGGGCGCGCCCCGCCGACGCCAGGCCGGCCACCAGCGTCCCCAGCGCCGCGATGCCGATGTCCGCGAGCAGCGCCGCCGCCACGAGCACGGCGTAGTCGGGGGCCGGGCCGTCCTGCAGGAAGAAGAGCCAGAAGGCGGGCAGGGCGACGACCTGGACGGCGACCAGGAACAGGCACGTCGAGCAGGCCCGGGCCGCCCACAGGAGCGCGCGGTCGATCGGCGCCGCGAGCAGGCCGTCCCAGATGCCGTGCTCGCGCTCGCGGGCGAAGGCCCGCGACAGCGCGAGCATGGCGGTGAAGACGATCGCCACCCACAGCAACCCCGTCGCCGCGCGGGTGCCGCCGGCCGGACGGCCGCCGCCGAGCCCGAAGCGGAAGAGCACGAACGACGCGACGACGAACGCCACCATCGCCAGCACCACCTCGCTCCCGCGCAGCTCGAGCACGAGGTCCTTGCGCACGAGCGCCACGAACGCGCGCCGGCTCACGCCGCCACCCGCCCGGCCCGGATCGGCACCTCGCTCGTGGCCAGGCCGTCGAACCAGCCCGGCTCGTGGGTCGAGACGATCACCGTCCGGCCCGGCTCGGCGAGCACCTCGCGGAGCAGCTCGCGGCCGTCGCCGTCGAGGCCGGCGGTGGGCTCGTCGAGCAGGAGCAGCGCCGGCCCGTGCAGGCAGGCGCGGGCCAGGGCGAGCCGCTGCGCCATCCCCCGCGAGAACTCGGCGACGGGGTCGCGGCCGCGGCCGTCGAGCCCGACCCGGTCGAGGGCGGGCACGACGCGGTCGTCGGGCACCCCGTAGAGGGCCGCGTAGAGCTCGAGGTTCTCGCGCGCGGTGAGGCCGGGGTAGGTCAGCGGCCCGTGGCCGACGTAGCCGATCAGCGGCCGTGCGCCCGCCGCCGCCCGCGGCAGCGCGTGCCCGGCGACGCTGACCGTCCCCGCGCTCGGCCGCAGCACCGTCGCGAGCACCCGCAGGAGCGTCGTCTTGCCGGCGCCGTTCGGCCCGGTGACGAGGACGAACTCGCCCGCCGCCACGTGCAGGTCGATCCCGTCGAGGGCGGCGCGCTCGCCGAAGCGGCGCACCAGGCCGTCGCAGACGAGGCGGTTCATCCTCAGGCGACGGCATCGGCGAGGACGCCGGCCAGGAAGACGAGCGCGATCACGCCGTTCATGGTCAGGAATGCCATGTCGACGCGGGAGAGGTCGTCCGCGCTCACGATCGAGTTCTCGTAGGCGAGCAGCGCCGCGACCACCGCGACGCCGAGGTAGTAGAGCGGGCCGAGGCCGAGCGCGATCCCGAGCCATATGAGCAGGAGCACGGACGCGAGATGGAAGACGCGCGTGACCCGAAGCGCGGTGGCGACGCCGAAGTCGCACGGGATCGAGTGCAGGCCCTGCCTGCGGTCGATCTCGATGTCCATCGTCGCGTAGATGATGTCGAAGCCGCCGATCCAGAGGGCGACCGCACCGCCGAGCAGGAACGACGTCGGGTCGACGTGGTTCGTCACGGCCACCCAGCCGCCGACCGGGGCGAGGCCGTCGACCGCCCCGAGGAAGGGGTGGCACAGCCACGTCACCCGCTTCAGGTACGGGTAGATGACGAACCCCGCGACGGGGATCGGCCACAGCCACCGCGTGATCGGCGCGAGCTGCCAGACGGCGACCAGGAAGACGATCAGCGAGGCGACGGCGAACGCGACCACGTCCGCGCGTGACAGCAGCCCCGCCGGGATCTCGCGCCGGGCCGTGCGCGGGTTGCGGGCGTCGATGGCGGCGTCGATGAGGCGGTTGAGCGCCATCGCCAGGCTGCGGGCGCCGACCATCGCCACGGTGATCCAGAAGACCTGGCGGGCGGACGGCACCTCGCCCAGCGCGAGGATCGCGCCCGTGTAGGCGTACGGCAGCGCGAACACCGTGTGCTCGAGCTTCACCAGGCTGACGAACCTGCGGGCGTAGACGGCGGTTGCGCTCAATGCGGCGTGGGCTGGTCGAGCAGGAGCCGCAGCCCGTGGTCGAGGGCGGGCGCGATCGCGTCGAAGAGCTCGGCGCAGGCCTTCGGGCTGCCGGGCAGGTTCACGATCAGCGCCGAGCCGCGGATGCCGCTCCTGCCGCGCGAGAGCATCCCGTGCGGCGAGATCGCCGTCGAGACGGCCCGCATGTGCTCGTCGAGGCCCGGGGTGGGCCGCTCGACGACGCCCTCCGTGGCCTCGGGCGTGACGTCGCGGGGGGCGAAGCCGGTGCCGCCCGTCGTGAGCACGAGGTCGGCCGTGCCGGCCAGGCGGCGCAGGGCATCGGCGATCTCGGCCCGGTCGTCCGGGACGACGTCGTGCCCGGCGATCTCGAAACCGGCGCCGCGCAGGCGCGACTCGAGCACCTCGCCGCTTCTGTCCTCGCGGGTCCCGGCCGCCACGCCGTCCGAGACGGTCAGCACCGCCGCCCTCACCCGTCCTCCCGGCGCCAGTGCCCGCTCTTGCCGCCGGACTTCTCCACCAGCTCGGCGGACCGGATCGAGATGGCGGGATCGAGACCCTTCGTCATGTCGTACACGGTCAGCGCGGCGGCGACGGCGGCGGTCAGCGCCTCCATCTCGACGCCGGTCTGGGCGGTCGTCTCGGCGGCCGCGACGATGCCGACGCCCCCGTCTGCGAGCTCCGGGGTCACCTCGACCATGGTCAGCGGCAGCGGATGGCACAGCGGCACGATGTCCGGGGTGTGCTTGGCGGCCATGATCCCGGCGATCCGCGCGGCGGCGAGGACGTCGCCCTTCGGCAGCGTGCCGGCGGCGATCCGCTCACGCACGTGCGCCGGCATGGTGACGTGCGCCCGCGCAACGGCCCGGCGCCGCGTCGCCGGCTTGTCGCCGACGTCGATCATGCGGATCTCGCCCATGCGGGCGGAAGTCTACGGCCCCGGGGACTGTCCCCGGTTCGCGAACGGCTGCAGGGCGCGGGCGTACGCGCGGGCGCCGCGGCCGTCGGGGTCGCGGCGGGGGTTGCCGCAGCACAGGCTGACGCCGACCACCCGCCCCGTGGCGGCGAGCTCCGCCATCTCCGCGTCGAGGCGCGCGCCGCTCCAGCCGCCCGGGGCGGGGAAGTCGACGCCGGGGGCGTCGGCCGGGTCGAGCACGTCGCCGTCGAGGTGCAGGTGGATCGGGGCGTCCGCCGGCAGGCCGGCCAGAGCGCCGGCAATGTCGTCGGCGACGACGAGCGCGGAGCGCTCGATCGCCGCCCGCTCGCCCGGGTCGAGGTCGCGGGCGCCGACGAGGGCCGCCCGGGCCTCGGGCAGCGCCGGGTCGAGCCCGGCGGCCAGGCGCAGGCGGTCATGGCACCAGCCCAGGAGCACGGCGAACGGCATCCCGCCCAGGAAGCCGCTCGGCGTCGTCTCGGGGGTGTTCAGGTCGCCGTGGGCATCGACCCAGACGAGGACGAGGTCGGGGTGGGCAGGGCGCATGCCGGCGATGACCGCGGGCGCGAGCGTGCACTCGCCGAGCAGGACGACCGGGTCCGGCCCGGCGCCGGCGACCGCCGCGCGGATGCCGGGCAGCCCGGCGGCGAGCGCATCCTCCGGCGGGGCCTCCATGTCCAGCTCGACCGTGGCGACGCCCTCCGCGCCGAGCGCCGCGGCGACCGCGGGCGGGCCCTCCTCCATGCCGGCTCCGTGGAACCGGCTGCACCACGGCACCTGCACGACGGCGCTCACCGCTCGACCGCCTCGGGGCGGGCGTGGGCCAGGTCGTCCATGAGCGCGCTCCACCCAGTGGGCGATGTCGTGCTCGCGCACCTGCGCCCGCAGCCCGGCGATGCGGCGCCGGCGCTCGTCGGCGGGCATCATCAGCGCGGTGTGGATCGCGTCGGCCTGCTCCTGGATGTCGAACGGGTTCACGGTCAGGGCGTACTCGCCCAGCTCGGGGTCGGCGCCGGCGTTCTCGGACAGGATCAGCACCCCGTCGCGATCGTTCACGAGCGGCGCCTCCTTCGCGATCAGGTTCATGCCGTCGAAGATCGCGTTCACGAGCAGGACGTCGTACTCCGTGTAGGCGGCGACGGCCTCCGTGAAGTTGTCGGAGATGCGCAGGTCGACGGCCTGCCAGTCGCCGGTCGCGTAGAAGCGGTCGTTCACCGTCCGGGCGGCGCGCTGGATGGCGCCCAGGTACTCGGCATACTCGGGGATGTCCTGGCGGGAGGGATCGAGCTTCGCGAGCATGGTCACCCGGCCCTCCCACTCCGGATGATCCGACAGGAACAGCTCGAACGCCTGGAGCCCGCGGACGACGTTCTTGGACGGGTCGGTGCGGTCGACCCGCAGCACCACCTTCTCCGGCCGCCATGCCCGCAGCTCCTCGCGCTCCGCCAGCACCGCGTCGGTGGCGGCCAGGCGGTCGAACTCCTCGGGATCGACCGAGATCGGCCGGCTGGTGACCCGCACCGTCCGCCCGCGGAAGTGCACCGTCGCCGCCTCGGTGTCGACGCGGGCGTCGGTGAACTGGGCCACCGAGGCCAGGAAGTTGCCGACGTAGCGCGCCGTGTGGAGGCCGATCACGTCGCAGGCGAGCATCGACTCGTGGATCGTGCGGCGGATGTCCGGCGGCAGGATCCGCCAGTAGTCCGGCATCGGCCAGGGGATGTGGGTGAAGTGCTGGATGACGGCGTCCGGAACGCGCTCGCGGATGGCCGCCGGGGCCACGAACAGGTGGTAGTCCTGGAGCATGACCGGCGGCGGCTCGCCCTCGGCCGCCTCGAGCTCGGCCACGACGGCGTCGGCGAAGCGCAGGTTCACGGGCACGTAGCCGGCGTCCCAGGCCAGGCGCACGTTGCGGTCGACCGACGGCTCGGTGGCGAGCCCCCACAGGTAGTGGTGGATGAACCACAGCGTCGGGTTCGCGAAGACGTTGTAGTAGCGGTCGTACTCCTCGCGGTCGTGCACCACCAGGCGGACGGTCAGGTCGCCGTCGCGGTAGGGGCCGCGCTCGGCCACCTCGGCGTCCTCGTCCGACAGGGCGCTCGCGATCCAGGTCACCGGCCGCACCGCCGCCAGGCCGCTCAGGGCGGTCACGAGCCCGCCGCCGCCGCGCAACGCCACGATCTCCCCGCCCGGCCCGCGCGTGAACCGGCACGGCCCGCGGTTCGAGACGATCAGCAGCGGCTGGTCGGCCATCCCCCGCACCCTAGCCGGTGCGCGCCACCACCCGGGGTCAGACCCCGAACGTCGGCCGTGACACTTCCGCCGCAGTTCCGTTCGGGGTCTGACCCCGGTGGTCGGGGACAGTCCCCGGTTTCGCGGCGGTGCTACGTGGAGATGATCTCGAGCTCGGCCTGGTCGCCGTCGCCGGCCATGCGGTGCATGAGCGCGAGCCAGTCGCGCAGGAGCCGGGGGGTGAGGAAGCGGCGGCGCACGTGCTCCTTGGCCCGGCGGGTCATCTCCCGCGTGGCCTGCGGGTCGGCGAGCACCTGGAGCACCCGCTCGGCGCACTCCTGGGCCGAGGAGACGAGGTAGCCGGTCTCGCCGTCGGTTATCTGGGCGACGATGCCGCCGACGTTCCCACCGATCGTCGGCCGCGCCTTCCAGAGCGCCTCCGACACGGTCAGGCCGAACCCCTCCCGGATCGACTTCTGGATGCACACCTCGGCGAAGACCTGGAACGCGTTCACCTCGACCGCGCCCACGTTGTTCAGGTTCGAGAACATGTAGATGTCCGGATCCTCCTCGCAGTAGTCGCGAGTGGTGTTCCAGAACTCCCAGCCCTCGGGGTCGTCGTGGGCCATCGACCCGACCAGCGCGAGCTGGACGTCGCGATGGGTCTCCTTGACGACCCGGTAGGCGTCGATCACGCCCATCGGGTCCTTCCAGGGGTCGAAGCGCGACACCTGCAGGAGCAGCGGCCGGCTGACGTCGATGCCGAACTGGTCGACGATGTAGGCGGCGTCGTCGCCCGAGAGGGCCATGTTCTTCGGCGCCAGCGGGTCGATCGCCGGCGGCCAGATCACGGCCTCGGCCAGGCCGGCGCCATGCGGCACGTACGCCGGCATGTGGAAGATGCAGGCGTCGTAGGCGCCCAGGCGCGGCGAGATGAACTCGAGCACCTCCGGATTCGGCGCGGAGAGGTCGATGTGACAGCGCCACACCCACTTCGGCCGGGACGTCGCGACGTATTCGCGCATCGCCAGCGGCTGGGGGTCGTGGACGACGATCACGTCCCACTCGTCCGCGTCCGTCAGGGCGTCGGCGTTCATCTTGTTGTAGCCCTCGAAGATCGCCTTCTGGTGGTCGGTGAGCCCCTTCTCGTCCCCCTGGAGGGCGTTGTGCATCGTCTTGGTGACGTCGTAGAACTCCTCGCGGCCGTCGATCACGCGCCACTCCGCGTCGAGGCCGGCGTCGATCATGAGCGGGATCAGCGTGTACTGGATCTCGGCCACGCCGCCGCCGAACGCGGTCGCGGACAGGTGCAGGATGCGCTTTCCCTGCAGCGACTCCGCCAGCCGCCGGATCTCCTCGGCCAGCGTCCGCCCGATCAGGGAGTTGTAGTCAGCAAGTGACTTGTGCCCGACGTTGACCCTCTGCATGCGCGCGAAAACTTAGCAACATCAGCGGTCGCCGCCCACTCCGTCGGCCGGGAGCCGCAGCGCGAAGCTCGATCCGCCCTCGTCCGAGGAGACCGCGATCTCGCCGCCCATGCGCTGCGCCAGCTCGCCGGCGATGGCGAGGCCGAGACCGCTCCCCGACGCGCTCCCCTGCGGCCCGCGCCAGAAGCGCTCGAACAGGTGCCGCCGCGACTCGGCGTCGATCCCGGGGCCGTCGTCGGAGACCGTGAGCGTGACGTGGCCGTCGTCCGAGCCCACGACGACGCGCACCTGGGTGCCCTCGGGGTTGTGGCGGACGGCGTTGTCGACCAGCACCCGTCCGATCTGCTGCACCCGCTGCTCGTCGCCGATCCCGGGCGGCAGGCCGCGGGGCGGACGCGCCAGCACCACCCGGCTGCCGTGGCGGGCGGCCAGGCCGCGGAACTCGCGCACGAGGCCGCGGGCGGCGGCCGCGAGGTCGACGGGCTCGCTGCCGACCTCGACGGCGCCCGAGTCGAGCCGGGACAGGTCGAGCAGGTCGGTGGCGAGCTTCGTCAGCCGCGACACCTGCTCGCGCATCGTCAGCACGAACTCCTCGCGCGTGGCCGGGTCGAGGTCCTCCTCCGCCAGCAGCTCCAGGAAGCCGCCCAGCGAGAAGAGCGGCGTGCGCAGCTCGTGCGAGGCGTTGGCGATGAAGTCCTTGCGGGCCCGGTCGACCTGCGCCAGCCGCTCCTGCATCATGTCGAACGACCGGGCCAGGCGGCCGAGCTCGTCCGGAGTGTCGTCGCCGATGGGCTGGTCGAAGCGGCCGGCGGCGATCCGGCTCGACGCGGACTCGAGCTTGCCGAGCCTGCGCGAGACGGCCAGCGCCAGCCCCCAGCCGACCACCGTCGCGACGGCGAGCGCGAGTCCCGTCGCGATCAGGATGCGGCGCTCGACCAGCGTGGCGGCGGCGTTGACGTCGCCCACTCCCTGCGCGAGCAGCACGATTCCGTTGCCACCGTTCACGGGGAACGCGACCACGACGCCGCCGCCGGGGGTGCGGCCATGGCCGATCCCGCCGTGCAGGGCCGTGCGGACGATGCGGCTGCCGGGCGGGAGCATGGGCGCCGGCGGCCCCCCCGACCGGCACGAGCGTGTCCCCCTCCCGGAGGTAGGCGGCGGCGGAGCCGTTGGCGATATGGGCGGCGTGCAGCAGCGCCTTGTGGTAATGCTCGCCGGTGCTGAAGGCGTTGCTGCAGGCCGACAGCGTTCTGCTGGCCCCGTGCGATCACCTCGAGGTGATCCTGCCGGTCCGAGATCAGGTTCTGGCGCAGGCTGGGGACGACGTAGAGGAAGACGACGCCCATCGCGCACGCGACCACCCCGGTGAGCACCACCACCAGCCGGACACGCAGCGACCGTAGCGCGCTCACGGGCCTCAGGCCATGTCGCGGAAGCGGTAGCCGACGCCGCGAACGGTGAAGATGTAGACGGGCTCGCGCGGGTCGGGCTCGATCTTCTCGCGCAGGTGGCGGATGTGGACGTCGATCGTGCGCGGCTCGCGGTAGGCCGAGTCGCCCCAGACCGCCTCGAGCAGCGCCTGGCGGGTGTAGACGCGGCCCGGGTGGAGCGCGAGCGTGTGCAGCACCTCGAACTCGACGTAGGTGAGCTGCACCGGCGCGCCCGCCGCGGTCACCGTCCGCTTGGCCGGGTCGATCGTGAGCCCGTCGGCGACGATCGCCCCGTCGGACTGCTCGCGCCGCTCCGCCACGAGCGTCGCCCGCCGCAGCACGGCCCGGATGCGGCTGCGGAACTCGCGGATCGAGAACGGCTTCGTGATGTAGTCGTCGGCGCCGAGCTCGAGGCCGAGCACCTTGTCGACCTCGTCGTCGCGGGCGGTGAGCATGATGATCGGCACGGCGGAGTCGGTGCGCAGCCGCCGGCACACCTCGAGGCCGTCCAGCCGCGGGAGCATCACGTCCAGCACGACCAGGTCGACGGGCTGCTCCGAGAAGCGCTTCAGCGCCTCCTCGCCGTCGCGCGCCTGCACGACCCGATATCCCTCGCGCTGGAGCGGATAGGTGAGCAGCTTCTGGATCGACTCCTCGTCGTCCACGAGCATGATGGTGGCCTCGGTTTGCACGTGTCCGCGAATCGTACGCGACCCGGTCCACGGCGTCCCCGCGGAGAGCTACTGCGGCCTGTCGCGTGTGCTATAAACGCCGCTTCGGTGGCTGCTCCCGCCCGCAGAAGGCCCGTCCGGCGCGGGCCGCACCGAGCGCTCGTGTCGTGGCCGCTCCACGCGCTCCTGCTCGGGGTCTCCCTGCTCGTGCCGCTGGTCGCGCTGCTCACCCTGTACCAGCCGGCGGCCCCGCTTCCACCACCGTCGCCGCTCCAGTTCAGCGGCACCGCGGCGGGCAACCTGACGGGCCGCCTCGCGACGGCCGAGCGCGACAGCCACGGCGCCTGCTGCGAGCCCGGCAGCGCCGGCGAGCTGGCTGCGGCCGACTGGGTCGAGACGAACCTGAAGCCGTTCGACCCGACCCCCCACCGGATCGTCTTCGCCACCGACCTGCCCTGGCAATCCCAGCCGGTGCCGATGGCCAACGTGATCGCCTACCGGCCGGGGCACTCCCGCGAGATCGTGGCGGTGATCGTCCACCGCGACGGGTCGTCGGCCTCCGACCTGGCGGGGACCGGCATCCTCGTCGAGCTGTCCCGCGTGCTCCGGAGCGTGCCCCACGACCGCGGCATCGCGCTCGTGTCGACCGACGGCGGCACGACCGGCGGCCAGGGGGCGACGGCGCTCGCCACCCGCTGGCCGCCCGCGTCGCGGATCGTGGCCGCGATCGTGATCGACGACGCGGCCGGTGCGGCGGGCACGCCTCTGCGGATCGTGACCCGCCCGGGCACGCCGCGGGGGGTGTCGCCGACGCTCTACGCCGCCGCGCGGCAGTCCGTCTCGACCTGGTACGGCAGCCCGGCCGGCATCCCCGGCGCCTACGACCAGCTCTCGGGCTACGGCGTCCCCTATGCGCCGGGCGAGCAGGGCACGCTCCTCGCCCACGGCATCTCCGCGCTCGCGATCAGCGCCGAGCGCGGCCACGTCGCCACCGGGCCGCTCTCCGAGCTCGACACCGGCCAGCTGGGCCAGGTGGGGACGACCGTGGCGAACCTCGTCGCCGAGCTCGACGGCGCCCCGACGATCGAGCGCGACGGGTCGCCCGTGCTCCTGCTCTCGGGCAAGGTGATGCGGGGGTGGCTGGCGGAGGCGTCGATGGCGATTCTGGTGGCGCCGTTCGTCGCATGCGTCCTCGACCTGGTCGCCCGGCTGCGGCGGCGGCGGGTGGCGCTCGCGCCCGGGCTGATCGCGTTCGCGTGGCGTGCCGCCGCCTGGCTCGTGACCCTGGGGGCGATGTGGCTGCTCGCCGCCGCGCCCGGACGGCTGCTGCCGGGCACGGCCGTCGCGCCGCTCCCGGGTCGCACCGGCGCGACGACCACCGGGATCCTGGTCACGGCCGGCGTCGGCCTCCTGTTCTGGCGCTACGTCACGCGCCCGCGGCTCCTGCGGGTCACGGCGACGACGGGCGAGGAGCGCATCGGCGGCCTCGCCGGAGGGCTGATCGGCCTGATGCTGGCGACGCTCCTGCTCACCGCCGTCAACCCGTTCGCGCTCATCGTGGTGCTGCCGGCGGCCCACATCTGGCTCTACCTCGCCGCCGCGGCCCGTTCGGGCCGGCGCATCCTGCTGCTCGTCTACGTCCTCGGGTTCGTCGGCCCGGTCGCGCTCGTCGTCGAGATGTGGACGGCGCAGGGGCTGGGCACGGACACGTTCCGGGCCCTGATCGCGATGACGGCGAGCGGCTACCTCGCCCCGGCGGTCTCGGTCTGCTTCGCGCTCTCCGCGGCCGCCGCCGCCCAGCTGGGGTCGCTGGTGGCCGGCCGCTACGCCGCGCCGCATGCGCCCGTTCGCGGCGGCGGGCCACGCGTGCCGCTATAACAGAGAGGGATGGCCACAACCGGCACCGACAAGGACGTGGCCCCGGGCACGGAGCCGGGCGGGCCCGTCCGGAGCCGCCGCCGGCGCGGCGTGCACCGCTTCGGCACGGTCCTGATGGTCGTGGGGGCGCTCGTGATCGTGTACGCGGGCGTGATCCTCTTCTGGGGCGACCCGATCACCGCCCTCTACGCCGACTGGCGCCAGCACCAGCTCTCGTCGAAGCTCGACGGGGAGATCCACAACTGGTCCGCCGATCCGGCCGTCGCGGCGGCGATCCAGGCCCACGGCCGGGCGGACGCCCGCACGCGCGCCACCGAGCTGCGCGTGCTGCGCGAGGACGCGACCCGGTTCTCCCATCAGGTGAAGGGCGGCCAGCCGTTCGGGCGGCTCACGATCGGGCGCATCGGCCTGAGCGTGGTCGTCGTGCAGGGCACCGACTGGCTGCACGATCTCAGCCAGGGCCCCGGCCACTACACGAACACGCACTTCCCGGGCCAGGGCACGACGGTGGCGATCGCCGGCCACCGCACGACCTTCGGCGCGTGGTTCCGGCACATCAACGACATCAGGAACGGCGACTGGATCACGCTGCAGATGCCGTACGCGACGTTCCACTACCGCGTCCAGTACCACCAGGTGGTGCCGAACAACGACTGGAAGATCATCCGCCCGCAGGGCTACGAGCGGCTGGTGCTCTCGGCCTGCCACCCGCTCTACTCCTCGTCGCACCGCTGGATCGTCTACGCGCGGGGCATGTCGGCGACGCTGAAGGGCGGCTCCACCGTCGCGCTGCCCAGCTGACGGCTACCACGAACTGAACGGATCTCTAGCCGCGCGGGCTGCCCGGCCGGGTCAGCGGATCGGCACGTACTCGACCACGTCGCCGGCCGCCGCCTCGCCCTCGCCCGCGTCGATGAGGGCGATGGCGTCCGCCCCGGCGGCGTGGACGATCAGGTGCGAGTCCTGCGGCCCCAGCGGGTGCAGCTGCATGCCCTCCGCCGACGCCGACAGACGGCAGCGGACGGCGTGGTCGCGCACGCGCAGCCGCGGCACCGGCTCCGCCAGCCGCGCGACCGGGCGCTCGGGCGCACGGCCGTGCTGCATCGCCGCCAGCGCCGGGCGCAGGAAGAGCTCGAAGCACACCAGGCTCGAGACGGGGTTCCCGGGCAGGCCGAACACGAGCGCGCCGTTCCCGGCCACCCCGAACCAGAGCGGCTTGCCGGGCTTGTGCGCCAGCCGCCAGAACACCTCGCGCACGCCGAGCGCGGCCATCACCGGCTTCACGTGGTCGTGCGGCCCGACCGAGACGCCGCCGGACGAGACGACGACATCGGCCGTGGCGATGGCGCGCGCGAACGCCTCCTGAGTGGCGTCACGGTCGTCGGCGACCGTGCCGGCAGCGACGACCTCGGCCCCGGCCGCGCGGGCCTGGGCGACGATCGAGGTCAGGTTCGACTCGTAGATCTGGCCCGGCTCGAGCGGCTGCCCGACCCGGACGAGCTCGCTGCCGGTGGCAAGCGCCGCCAGGCGCGGCCGCCGCGACAGCGTGACCGTGCCGACGCCGGTCGCCGAGATCGCGGCCAGGAGCGCCGGGGTGAGCCGCGTCCCGGCGGTACCGACGAGGTCACCCTCGCGCACGTCGCCGCCGCGCTCGCGGATGTGGGCGCCCACGGCCGGCGGGTCGGCCACCAGCTTCCCATCCTCCTCGCGGGCGTTCTCGACGGGGACGACGGCGTCGGCCCCCTCGGGCAGCGGCGCGCCGGTGGCGATCCCGGCCGCGGCGCCGGGCGGGAGCGGCCGGGGACGGTCGCCGGCCCCGAGCCGGAACGCGATCGGCACGCCGCCGTTGCGCAGATCGGCGGCCCGCACCGTGTAGCCGTCCATGGCCGAGGTGTCGAACGGCGGCAGGCTCACGGCGGCGCGGACGTCGGCCGCGAGCACCCGCCCGGCCAGGTCGGCCGACACGGCCGCCTCCTCGACGGCGAGCCGCGGCGTGTGCTCCAGGATCAGCCGCAGGCCCTCGGCGGGGCGAAGCAGCGGCGCGCCCGCAGCGGGCGGCTGGGTCAGGTCTCGGGCCACGGGCCCCATGCTACTCGCGGCCTACGCGGCGAGGATGAGCGGCCGGCCGCGGCGGACGATGATCGTGTGCTCGACGTGCGCCGAGCGGCGGCCGTCACACCGGGGAAGTTGTAGGCGAGCTGCGGCGCCGCCCAGCCGCCAGGAGCGCCTGCACGTCCCTTGCGCGAGCCGACGGACACTACGTCGTGGGCGGCGGGGTGCTGGTCGGCGGCGGAGGCGCCGTCGTGCTCGTCGGCGGCGGGCTCGTGCCGGTCGTGCCCGTGCCGCCGCCGCCCGTCCCCGTGCCGCCGCCGCTGCTGCCGCCGCCACCGGACGAGCTGCCGCCGGGCTTCTTCTTGCTGGTGGTGGGGGCGGGCAGGCTGAACTGGGACGTGAAGGGCCGGTACTGCACCGGGTTCAGCGGCTGCACCTCCCACGGCGTCGGCGGGAACTTGCCCGGCTCGGTCTGGAACGCGGCCGCGGCGAAGAGGCGCCAGATCGTGGCCGGGTAGCCGCCACCGAAGGCCGGGCCGGGGATCGTGCCGCCGAGGTTCTCCATCGCGATCTCGCCCTGGGGGTAGCCGACCCACACGCACGCGGCCAGGTTGGGCGTGTAGCCGCAGAACCAGGCGTCGGTGTGGTTGTCCGTCGTGCCGGTCTTGCCGGCCTGGGCGCGGTAGAGCGACGAGTTCGAGATGGCGACGTTCGCGTTCGTCCCGGTGCAGCACGAGTGCACGTTCGTGTCCAGGTACTGCGTGAGCTGCCAGGGGGCGCCGTCCGGGAGCACGCGATGGCCCTTGTTCTGCGACGGCCGGGTGACGATCGGCTTGCCGTTGAACGGCACCACCTTGGTGAACGCCAGCATCGGCCTGCGCACGCCCATCGCCGCGATGGTGGAGTAGGCGTGGGTCATGTCGAGCGGCGAGACGCCGCCCGCGCCCAGGATCACCGACGGGGTCTCCGGCAGGTCGTCGTGGCGGGGGATGCCGAGCTCGTAGGCCATGTCGGCCACCTTGTCGGCGCCGATGTCGATCGCGAGCCGCGCGTAGACGGCGTTCACCGACTCCTCGAGCGCCGTCGACAGCGGCAGCACGGCCGCGCTGGCCGGCTCCGCGTTCTGCACCGTCCAGAAGTCGTTGGGCGTCGACGGGAAGGGCACGATCGGCTGGTTCTCGAGCGGCGCCGTGGAGTACAGGGTCGTGTTCGGGTCGATGCCGTCGTCGGCCATGGCCGCCAGCAGGCCGTACGACTTGAACGTCGAGCCCGCCTGGCGGCGCGAGTCCACGGCCAGGTTGTACTTGCTCTGGCTGTAGTCGGTGGACGACTGCATCGCCAGGATCTCGCCGGTGCGCGGGTCGATCGCGACGAGCGCGGCGGCCGGATGCCCGGGGAAGTTCAGCTCCTCGGCCATGGCCTGATGGGCGGCCGACTGCAGGTTCGGGTCGATCGTCGTCGTCACCTTGAGGCCGCCGCTCTGGAGCGCCGGGGTGCCGTAACGCTTGGCGAGCAGCTCGCGCACGTACTGGACGAAGTAGGGCTGGCGCACGCGCGTGAACTGCTTCGGCGGCCGCAGGCCCAGGCCGAGGCTGACGGCGTGCTCGTACTGGGCCGCCGTGATGTGGCCCTGGTCGAACATCGCGGCCAGCACCTGGTCGCGCCGCGCCCGGGCGGCGGCGGGGTGCGTGCGCGGGTTGTACTCGGTCGGCGACTGCGGCAGCCCGGCGACCAGGGCCGCCTGGCGGATGTTGAGCTGTGAGCAGTGCTCGTTGAAGTACGTCTCGGCGGCCGCCTCGCAGCCGTACGTGACGCCGCCGTAGGAGATCACGTTCAGGTACGTGCCGAGGATCTTGTCCTTCGACCAGTGCTCGGCCATCTGGATGGCGAGCCAGGCCTCCTTGATCTTGCGGTCGAGCGACTGCGTGTCGGTCAGGTACAGGTTGCGGACGAGCTGCTGCTCGATGGTCGACGCTCCCTGGACGACGTGGCCGGCCTCGAGGTCGTCGAGGAACGCGCGGGCGATGCCCTGGTAGTCGACGCCGCCGTGCTCGTAGAAGCGCTTGTCCTCGACGTCCACCGTGGCGATCTTGAGCCACTTGGAGATCCGGTTGAACGCCACCGGCGTGCGGTTCTGGAGCGACGGGATCTGCGCCAGCAGCCTGCCGTTGCGGTCGTAGATCTTCGTCGTCACGCCCGGATAGTTGGGCTTCATCGTCTTCAGGTCGACGCCCTTCAGCACGTTCGAGACGGCCACGGTCGCCCCCACGCCCCCGGCGGCGACGACGACCGCGATCCCGATCGCGATGACGACGAGCGCGGTCGCGGCCAGCGACCGGCGGCCGCGGCGGCGCTCCTCGGCGCGGCGCCTGCGGCGGCGGGCGGCGACGTGGCCGAGGACGTCGTCGTAGTGGCTCCGCGGCGGCTGCACGGGAGGCCCGCTCACGGGGTCGCCACCTCGTCGGCGGCCTCGGCGACGATGCCCTCCTCGTGCAGGCGGGTCACGCACTGCACGCGCAGCGCCGCGGCGGCGGCGGCGGCCTGGGTCGCGTCGGGCATCCACACGCCAACGGTGTACGTGGTGCCCTCGGCCGTCATCTCGGCGACCGCGGCGCCGGGCGCGGGCCGGTCGGCGACGCGGCCGGGGACGGCGTCGGCCTGCTCGTCGAGGATCGCCCGCACGCGGACAGGGTCGGCCGTCGGCGCCAGCGTCAGCCGGGCCTGGGCGAGCGAGACGGGATCGACGATGGTCATGTTCGTGACGCGGGAGTTCGCGAGCTCCTCGTTGGGGATCAGCACCCGCCGGTTGTCGGACGTGCGCAGGCGCGTGTAGGCGAGGCCGATGTCCTCGACCGTTCCCTCGGCGTCGCCGATGCTGATCCGGTCGCCGAGCCGCACAGGTTGGTTGATTGCGATCATCACTCCGGCCACGAAGTTTGCCAGGGTCGACCGCGCGGCGAAGCCGACCACCAATCCGAGCACCGCCGACGAGGCCAGGACGGTCTGCGCCGCCGAGCGGGTCGCGTCGAAGGACCACAGCACGATGATCGCGGCGATCAGGATGATCACGGCCTCCGACGTGCGCCGCAGCAGCCGGTAGCGGGTGGCGAACACGGCCTGGTCGGCGACGGGCAGATGGGCCACCACCCGGCTGCCCATGCGCTGCATGACCCGGTCGACGATGATGATCAGGACGAGCGCGACGGCGAGCACGCCGAGCGCGATTGCCTGGTTGGTGCTCATGCGACCGCCCCGGCCCGGTACGTCAGCCGGCCGGTCACGAAGTCCAGGAGGCCGACGGTGTGCACGCGGCCGCCGGGACGTGTCTGCCCCGAGACTCTCCACACGAGCTTCGCCTTCGCCACGAGCGGCGGCCTCCCTGCCCCGACGGGCACGCGCAGGTCGGGCACGTAGAGCAGGTCGACCCGCACCGGCAGCACGGTCGTGCCCGCGAACGCGCGCACCGCGAGCGCCTTCGCCCGGCCCGGCGACCCGGCCTGCGCCGAGCCGACCGCGTCCAGCGCGTCGAGCATGAACCGCCAGCCCTGCTGGGGCTGGGTGAGGAAGCTCACCGGCTCGCCCGGCCCGGTGGCGCGGCGGGCGAGCTCGGCCGGCCCGTAGACGAGCACCGCCGCCGCGAGCACGGCCGTGATCCCCCAGAGCAGGCTGAGCCGCGTCGGCATGCCCGAAGTCTAGAATCTCGCCCCCGTGCGCCGACTCCGCCTGCTGGCCGTGCTCATCCCGCTGCTCGTGGCCACCGGGTGCGGGTTCAAGCCGGAGCCGATCGGCTCGCTGCCGTCGTTCCCTCAAGCCGTCACCGACGGCATCGGCCGCCGGGTGACGATGGACGCGCAGCCGCGGCGGGTGGTGTCGCTCGACCCCGGCCTGACCGAGTCGGCGTTCGCCGTCGGCGCCGGCGACCTCGTGGTGGCGGGGAGCGGGCGCGAGCAGTACCCGGCCGCGGCCCTGCGGCTGCCGCACGCGACCAGCGGCGACGGGACGCCGAGCATCGCCCGGCTGCGCAGGCTGCGCCCCGATCTCGTCCTCATGCCGAACGGGACGTCGGCCGCCGCGGCCGCGGCCCTCCAGCGGGGCGTGGGTGCCCCGGTCTACGTCGCCGGCCAGGACACGATCCCCGATATCGAGCACGACGTCGACCAGGTCGGGGCGATGACCGGCAACGCCCCCGCGGCGGCCGCCCTCGTGAGCCGGATGCAGGCCCAGCTGCGCGCCGTGAAGACGGCCGTCGGCCCCGACCGGCCCGTCCCCGTGTTCGTCGACGAGGGCTTCTTCTACACGATCGACCCGGCCGGGACCGCGGCCCGGCTGCTCGCCCTCGCCGGCGGCGCCAACGTCGCCTCCGACGCCGCGGCCGGCAAGCCCTTCCCGCTCTCGCGCCTGCGGGCGGCGGCGCCGCAGGTGTACCTGGCGGTGTCCGGCCGCGGCGTGACACTCGCCGGCCTGCGCGCCAGCAAGGCGACCCGCGACCTGCCGGCCGTGCGCCGGCGCCGGTTCTCGCTCGTCGACGGCGGTGCCCTCACCGACACGGGCCCGCGCGTCGTCACCGAGGTGCGCGACCTGGCGCGGCTGCTGCACCCCTCGCTGCAGATCCCGTGAGCCGCTACGACGCCGTCCTGCTGGACGCCTTCGGCACGCTGATCGACGTCGACCAGCCCTTCGCCCGCCTCCGCGGCTCGGTGCGGCGCCACCTCGGCGCCGAGATCTCGCCCGGCGACGCCGAGCGCGCCTTCCGGGCCGAGATGACCTACTACGCCGGCCACTGCCACGAGGGCGCCGACGCCGCCACGCTGGCCGAGCTGCGGGCGCGGTGCGCCGCGATCGTGCTCGCCGAGCTCGGCATCGACGCCGACCCGGCCGCGGCCGCGGCGCTGCTGATCGACTCGATCGCGTTCCGGGCGTACGACGACGCGGCGCCGCTGCTGGCCGGGCTGGCGGACGCCGGCGTCGGCGTCGCCGTCGTGTCGAACTGGGACTGCTCCCTGCCCGAGGCGCTCGCCGCGGCGGGGATCGAGGTTCCGCACGTGTTCGCATCGGCGTCGAGCGGGTCGTCGAAGCCCGACCCGGGCATCTTCCGGCTCGCGCTGGCCGCGCTCGGCGTCGCGCCCGGGCGGGCGCTCCACGTCGGCGACACCGAGGAGACCGACGGCGCCGGCGCGCGGGCCGCGGGCATCGACGTGCGCATCGTCGACCGTGGCGGGGGCGTGGCGGGGCCGGATACGATCACCGCGCTGACCGACGTGCTCGACCTTCTGTGACCGACTCTCCCCGTCGCGCGGCCGCCACCGCGGCCATCCACGCCGGCCGGCTCCCGGCGCTCGCCGGCGTGCCCGTGATCTCGCCGGTGCACCGCTCGGTGATCTACGAGTTCGTGGACTCCGACGAGTTCGCCGACGTCATGGGCGACGACAGCCGCGGCTACCTCTACACGCGGATCCGCAACCCGTCCACCGACGAGCTGGGCGCGGTCGTCGCCGAGCTCGAGGGCGCGGAGGCGGGGCTGTGCTTCGCCTCCGGCATGGGCGCGATCTCCGCCGCGGTCGCCGAGCTCGCGCCGCCCGGCGCGGGCATGGTCGCCGCGACCCAGATCTACGGCCAGACCCACCACATGGCGACGACCAGGCCGGACGGGCGCCTGGTCGACATCGGCGACATGGACGCGCTGCGCCGGGCCTCCGAGGGCGCCGCCGTCGTCGTCTGCGAGACGGTGTCGAACCCCTCGCTGGCGGTGGCGGACATCCCCGCCGTCGCCGAGGTCGCCCACGCGGCCGGCGCCCGGCTCGTCGTGGACAACACGATCGCGACGCCGATCGGCTGCCGGCCCCTCGAGCACGGCGCCGACCTCGTCCTCCACTCCGCCACCAAGTACCTGAACGGCCACTCCGACGTCCTCGCCGGCGTGGCCGCGGGCCCGGCCGAGCTGATCGGCCGCCTGGCGGAGCGCTCGCTCGAGCTGGGCGCCACCCTCGCCCCCGACTCGGCCTGGCTCGTGCGCCGCGGGATCCGCACGCTGCACCTGCGCGTCGAGCGGGCCTCCGAGAACGCGGCGGCGATCGCCACGTTCCTCGAGCGGCACCCGCGGGTGCGGCGCGTGCTCTACCCCGGCCTGCCCTCCCACCCGTCCCACGACGTCGCCCGCCGCATCCTGCACGGCTTCGGCGGGCTCATGAGCTTCGAGGTCGAGGGCGGCCGGCCCGGCGGAGAGGCGGTCATGGACCGGGTCGAGCTGTGCATGCGCGCGACCAGCCTCGGCGGCCTCGAGACGTGCATCTCGCACCCGGCCTCGACGAGCCATCGCCAGCTCTCGGCGGCCGAGCTCGCCGAGGCGGGCATCGCCGAGGGCGATCTCCGCCTGACGGTCGGGTGCGAGCACGTGGACGACCTGATCGCGGACCTGGAGCAGGCGCTTCGTTGACGGACGAGCCGGCCCCCCGCCTGTCACCGTGGTGGATGGCCGCGCCCGCCCTGCTCTTCATCGCCAACTTCCTCGCGGCGACGCTCGACCTCGAGCTCGACGTCGAAGAACGCCGTCTACAACGCCGCGGAGATCGCCGGCACCGTCGCCGTGGACGTCGTGCTGATCGGCTACGTGCTGTTCGCCGCGTGGGCGTCGCGGCGCCCGATCGCCCCGACGCTCGCGATCGTGCGCACGCCGCTGCGGCCGGCCGTCCGCCTCTACCTGTGGGCGCTCGGCGTGATCGTCGTCTCCAACTTCATCCTCGAACCGGTGCTGCACGCGAGCCAGCGCCAGGGGATCGCGCCGACGCACGACCCCCGCAGCACCCACCAGTGGGTCGTCCTCGGCGTCGCCGTCGTCGGGCTCGTGCTCGTGGCGCCCGTGGCGGAGGAGCTGGTCTTCCGCGGCCTCGGCTTCGCCACGCTCGGCCGCTACGCGCTGCCCCTGACGACCGCGCTCTTCGCCCTCGCCCACGGCCTCGCGGTGCTCCTGATCCCGGTCGCGATCGCGGGGCTCGCGATCGGGTGGGTGCGGCAGAAGACGGGCTCGGTGCTGCCCGGGATGGGCGTCCACATGAGCCTGAACGCGCTCGCGCTGGCGCTCGCGCTGCTCGTCTCCTAGCCGGCCGCGTGTTGCGCGGCGGGCGACCGGGAACACGCAACCCGCGCACCTTCGCGACGACGGCCGTCGTTTCGTACACTCCGGCCCATGGACGATCCCGTGCTCGCCTCGTTCCGGGAGCGGATCTCGGCCGCCGACGACGGCGTCCTCCAGGCGGTGAACGACCGCCTCACGCTCGTCGCGGAGCTGCACGCGCACAAGCGCCGGAGCGGCCTGCCGCTGTTCGACGCGGCCCGCGAGCAGGACGTCGTCGGCCGCGCGATCGCGCGCAACCGCGGCCCGCTCTCCGACGACGGCGTCCGCCAGCTCTACGCCCTGCTCCTGCCCCTCTGCACCGCCGAGGCCGCCCGTCTCGGCGAGGAGGCCGCGCCGGCCTGATGGGCGTCATCACGGCGAACGAGGTCACCCGCCGCTACGGCGAGGGCGATGCCGCGGTCGACGCGCTGAAGGGCGTCTCGCTGGACGTCCCCGCCGGCCAGTTCGCCGCGGTCATGGGCCCGTCCGGGTCGGGCAAGTCGACGCTCATGCACATCCTGGCCGGCCTCGACCGGCCCTCGACCGGAACCGTGTCGATCGACGGCACCGACATCACCGAGCTGAACGACAAGAAGCTGACGCTGCTGCGCCGCCACAACATCGGGTTCATCTTCCAGTTCTTCAACCTGCTTCCGACGCTCACGGCCGAGGAGAACATCCTGCTGCCGCTCCAGATCGCCGGGACGAAGCCGGACGCCGAATGGGTCGAGTCGGTCATCGAGCGGGTCGGCCTCGGCGACCGCCGCCGCCACCGCCCGGCCGAGCTCTCGGGCGGCCAGCAGCAGCGGGTGGCGATCGCCCGGGCGCTCGTCTCGCGGCCGACCGTGATCTTCGCCGACGAGCCGACCGGCAACCTCGACTCGGCCACGGGCACCGAGATCCTGACCGTGCTGCGCGAGGCGGTGGACACCTACCAGCAGACGACCGTGATGGTCACGCACGACGCCGGGGCCGCGGCGATCTCCGACCGCGCGCTCTTCCTGGCCGACGGGCTGATCGTGCGCGACGCGCCCTGCAAGGACGCCGGCGACATCATGGCCATCATGGCCGAGCTCAGCGCGCCATGACCCGCTACGCCCTGCGCAGCATGGCGAGCCACAAGCTCCGCACGGCCCTGACCGCGATCGCCATCCTGCTCGGCACCGCCATGATGTCGGGGACGTTCGTGATCACGGACCAGATCCGGAACGCGTTCTCGGACATCTTCGGCACGAGCTTCGCGGGCACGGACGTGTACCTCAGCCGCCGGCCCGCGTTCGGGAACGGCAACGGCGGGGCGCAGGTCGGCCCCCTGCCCGCGTCGCTGATCCAGCGCGTGCGCCAGATCCCGGGAGTCGCCAAGGCCGAGGGCCAGATCCAGGGCGCCGGGTCGCTCGTCGTGAACGGGAAGTTCGTGGCCTCGCAGGGCGGCGCCCCCAACCTGGTCGTCTCGACGCTGCCGAAGCCGTTCAACCAGAACACGCTCGTCGACGGCCACTACCCGGAGGGCTCCGGCCAGGTGGCGCTGATCCAGCAGCTCGCCGACGACCACAACCTGCACGTCGGCCAGCACGTCGGGCTGACGACGCTCCAGGGCGTGCAGCCGGTCACGATCGTCGGCGTCTTCCGGTTCGGCGACGTGTCGTCCATCGGCGGCGCGACCGTCGTCGCGACCACCTTCGCAGACGCGCAGCGGTGGTACGACCGGGTCGGGAAGACGTCGACGATCTCGGTCGACGGCGCGTCCGGCGTCTCGCCGAAAACGCTCAAGCAGCGGATCGCGGCGGCCCTCCCGCACTGGGTGAAGGTGCAGACGGGGACGGAGGCGGCGAAGGAGCAGACCGACGAGATCTCGGGCGCCATCAACTCGTTCTTCACGCCCGCGCTGCTGGCCTTCGCCGGGGCGGCGGTGCTCGTGGGCGCCTTCGTCATCTTCAACACCTTCTCGATCACGGTCGCCCAGCGCATGCGCGAGTTCGCGATGCTGCGCACCATCGGCGCCATGCGCCGGCAGGTGCTGAGCACCGTGCTCGGCGAGGCGCTGATGGTCGGCCTGGCGGCGTCGGTGCTCGGCATCCTGGCCGGCGTCGGCTTCGCGAAGCTGCTCGGCGTGCTCTTCAAGGCGGTGGGGTTCGGCCTGCCCCTGGCCGGGGTCTCGGTGCACGCCTGGCCGGGCGTGATCGTGCCGCTCGCGGTCGGCGTCGGCGTCACCCTGGCGGCGTCGTTCGCGCCGGCGCGACGGGCGACGCGCGTGCCGCCGATCGCGGCGCTGCGCGAGGGTGCGGTGCTGCCGCGGACGTGGCTCAGCCGCTTCACGCCGTACCTGGCCGGGCTCGCGCTGCTGGCCGGGATCCTGGCCGTCTTCCAGGGCGTGACCGGGTCGGGGCCGACGACGCAGCGCCTGCTCACGATCGCCGCCGGCGCGATCCTCTCGTTCATCGGCCTGGCGATGGTGTCGCGCTACCTGATCCGCCCGCTGGCGCGCGGGATCGGCTGGCCGCTCAGCCTCGGCGGCGGCGCGTCGGGGCGGCTCGCGCGCGAGAACACGACCCGCAACACCGGCCGGACGGCCGTGACGGCGGCGGCGCTCATGATCGGCATCGGCCTGGTCGTCTTCTTCTCGGTGCTGATCAACGGCTTCAAGGAGTCGTTCATCGGCTCGATCAACAAGAGCGTCACCTCGAACCTGATCATCCAGAGCCACAGCCAGGGGGTGCCGGTGCCCCAGGACGCGGTGACGGCGGCGCAGAAGGTGCCCGGCGTCGACACGGCGATCGGGATCGCCTTCACCGAGGTCAAGATCGGCAACGGCGGCACCGACGAGGCGAACGGCATCGACCCGGAGACGCTGCCGCGCCTGTACCGGATCCAGTGGCAGAAGGGCGGCACCGACGCGCTGCTCGGACAGCTGAGCGGCGCCAACACGCTCGTCGAGGAGCAGTTCGCGAAGTCGCACCACCTCTCGCCCGGGTCGACGTTCCAGGTCACGAGCATCGACGGCCGCCACGTCACCCTGCACGAGATCGGCCAGTACAAGGATCCCGTCCTCTTCGGCGGGTTCATGGTGTCGCTGGGGACGTACTCCAAGCTCACGACCGACCACAACCCGCAGGTGCTGCTCGTGCGCTACGACGACGGCGCGAACGCCGACGCGACCACCAGGGCCGTGCGGGCGGCGCTCAAGCCCTTCCCGGACGTGAACGTCCAGACGAACTCCGAGTTCAAGGACTCGTTCTCGAAGCAGATCAACCAGCTGCTCTACCTGCTCTACATCCTGCTCGCCATGAGCGTGGTGATCTCGCTGTTCGGGATCGTGAACACGCTGGCGCTGTCGGTGTTCGAGCGCACGCGCGAGATCGGCATGCTCCGGGCGATCGGGACGACCCGCTTCCAGCTGCGGGAGACGATCCTCTACGAGAGCGTCATCACGGCCGTCATCGGCGGCATCCTCGGGATCGTCATCGGCATCGTGCTGGCCTGGGTGGTCTCGCTCGGGTTCCGCTCGTCCGGGATCGTGTTCGCGATCCCGCTCGGCCAGGTGGTCGTCTCGCTGATCGTCGCCGTGATCGCGGGCGTGGTCGCCGCCGCCTTCCCCGCCCGCCGCGCGGCCCGGCTGAACGTGCTCGAGGCGCTCCAGTACGAGTAGGCGGGCACGCGCACCAGGCGGGGTCAGACCCCTTTTGGTGCGCCTGCCACCGTCTCGTGGGCATCCTCGATCACGCCCGCGACCTCATCCCAGTCGAGGCCCTGGTCGAGGCGCACCCCGATCCAGCCGCGGTGCCCGACGTAGGGCGGCACGAAGTACCGCGCCGGATCGGCGTCCACGAGCGCCGCCTGCACGCCGGCGGGCGCCGCGCACCAGAGCGCCAGGCGGCCGTCGTGGTGGCGACCGCCTGCCGGACGAAGCGCGCATGCCCCCACGAGCACGGCGCCGGACGCGCTCGAGCGCCGTCCCGTCCTCGAGGCGCGGGGGCCGCTCGTAGGGAGACACGCAGACACGCTAGACGAGCGCTAGACCGGTGCCTGGCACCGCCGTGCGGTGCCAGGCACCTCGATCTGTCTAGGCAGCCTCGACGAGCGCGGCCTCGGCCTCGAGCGCATCGCCGGCCTCGGCCGCGGCCGCCTCCGCGCGGGCGGCGGCCGGGTCGGGCAGGCCGCGGGTGACGACGATGACGAGCAGCGCCATCGTGATCTGGAGCGTCAGCACGAGCACGAAGGAGTCGCGCATCCCCAGCGAGTGGGCCGCCGAGAACGACAGGAACAGGCTCCCGATCGTGCCCACGCCGATCGCCTGGGCCGACTGCGCGGTCGTCGTCAGGATCCCGCTGCCGACACCGGCCCGGTGCGCCGGCACGCCCGCGAGCACGAACCCGAACAGCGGGCTCAGCATGAGCCCCTGCCCGAAGCCGGCCACGACCATCGGCAGCGCCAGCGTCAGCGCGTCGACGTGCGGCCAGTTGGCGTAGAGCGTGGCCCCGAGCGCGGCCAGGCCGGTCGCCTGCAGGGCCGCTCCGACGGCGATCACGTCGCGTCCGAGCCGGGCCGTGAGCGCGGCGCTCACGAGCGACGCGGCCAGGAACGAGACGGCGAGCGGCACGAGCGCGAGCCCCGATCCCAGCGGGCTCAGCCCGGCGCCCGTCTGGAAGGCGATCGCGGCGACGAACAGGAACGCCGCGAAGCCGGCGAAGAAGAGCACCGCGATGGCGAGGCCGGCCCGCATGCCGCGGTGCCGCAGAAGCGAGGGCGGCACCAGCGGATGCCGTCCGGCGTCCTCGAGCCGCCGCTCGACGACCGCGAACGCGGCCACGGCGGGCAGCACGATGGCGAGCAGGACCCAGCTCCAGAGCGGCCAGCCGAGGGCGCGGCCCTCGGTCAGCGGCAGGAGCAGCGCGAGCACGGCCACCGCCAGGAGCCCCGTGCCGAGCGCGTCGATCCGCACCGGCTCGGCCGAGCGGGTCGAGGGCACCGACCGCCACGCGAGCGCGAGGGCGACGATCCCCACGGGGACGTTGACGAGGAAGATCGGCCGCCAGTCGGCGCCGGCGATGTTGGCATCGACGATGAGCCCGCCGGCCACCTGGCCGACGACCGCCGCGATGCCCGCGGTCGCCCCGTAGAGGCCGATGGCGCGGGCCCGCGTCTGCCCGTGGGTTGCGGACTGGATCGTTGCGAGCACCTGCGGCACCATGAGCGCCGCCGACGCGCCCTGGGCCGCGCGGAACGCGATCAGGACGGATGCCGTCGGCGCGAGGCCGCACAGGAGCGAGAACGTCGTGAAGGAGGCGACGCCGGCCATGAACAGGCGCCGCCGGCCGAACAGGTCGCCGAGGCGGCCGCCCAGCACCAGCATGAGCGCGTAGGGGACGGCGTATCCGGCGACGACGAGCTGGAGCGTCGCCGTCGACGGATGCAGGTCCGCATCGATCGTGGGCAGCGCGACGTTGACGATGAAGACGTCGGCAATGGCGAGAAAGGCACCGAGCAGCACCGTGGCCAGGCCGAGCGGTGAGAGGTGGTTTTGATCGTTCATGGCAGGCATTGTCGCTCGCCTGCTAACCTGGTACCAGAGTGTGTTTATCCTGGTACCAATGGTGCCAGGCTGCCCGTCTCACGCGGAGGTATTCTGGCCTCATGACACTCGCGACCCCGACCTTCCCCGCGACCGACGACGACGTCCGCCGCAACGAGCTGGCGGCGTTCCTGCGCAGCCGCCGCGAGCGGATCACCCCGGAGAGCGTCGGCCTGATCTCGTCCCGGCGCCGGCGGACGCCGGGCCTGCGGCGCGAGGAGGTCGCCCAGCTCGCCGGCGTGGGCGTCACCTGGTACACGTGGCTCGAGCAGGGCCGCGACATCAACGCCTCCGCGCAGGTGCTCGACGCGATCGCGCGAACGCTGCGCTTCGACGAGCTCGAGCGCTCGCACCTGTTCACCCTGGCGGGGACGGCCGACGGCAACGCCCAGACGAGGTGCGCCCAGCTGAGCCCCGCCGTCGAGCTCGTGCTCGACCGGCTCGAGCCCTACCCGGCGCTCGCCGTCAACGCCCGCTTCGACATCCTCGACTACAACCGCGTCTGGGCGTCGGTCTTCCCGCGCATCGACTCGCTCCCCCAGGAGGATCGCAACTGCCTGTGGCTGCTCTTCACCTGCCAGGAGTGGCGGCGGACCGTGCTCGACTGGGACGAGGCCGCCGCACGCATGGTGGCGCAGTACCGGGCCTCGATGGCCGAGCACGTGGCCGAGCCGGCCTGGAAGAGGCTGGTCGCGCGGCTCAACCGCTCGTCGCCGGAGTTCGCCGAGATGTGGGCCCGGCACGACATCCGCGGGCCGGAGAACGCGATCAAGCGCATCCAGCACCCCCTGGTCGGGCTCCTGCGCATGTCCTACACCTACCTGTGGCTCGACCCCGGCCTGGGCACGCGCATCGTGGCCTACACCCCGGTGGACAACCGCACGGCGGGGCGGCTCGAGGCGCTCCAGCGCACGCTGGACGCCAACGGCGCCGTGGCCTGATCGTGCGGCGGGTCAGAACAGGCGGCGCGGGCGGGGACGCAGCTCGCATCCCCGCCCGCACGCACGTCTAGCGGGTGCAGTGACCCTTCGTGATCCGGAACTTGGTCAGCGTCACGTTCGTGGGCCCGGCGAAGACGGGCGGGCCCGACCACACCTGCAGCCCGAGGCTGACCCGGGCGCCGTAGTCCGGCGCGATCGCCGGGTTGGCGAGCGGGTCGGTGATCACGGCGAAGTGCCCGCCGGTGGTGGCGTCACGGTACATCGAGGTGATCGTGCCGGCGTGATCGACGACGCGCAGCGTGCCGCTCATCGCCGCGGTCGGCTGGACGATGAACCCTCCGCCGGACGCGATCCCGTTCTGGATGTAGTTCTCGCCCGCGCCGACATCGCCGGTGGCGCCGAAGCTGGTGCGCTCCGTCGTCACCGAGTTGTCGGGCTGCGCCGGGTAGTCCGGGTTGTTCACCAGCAGCCCGACGCGGACGCCGTTCGCGGGCGGCCACACCACGAGCCGGTAGTGCACCTGGGCAGCGAAGTTGCTGCCCACCCGGCAGCGGGTGTAGTAGGTCGCCGTGGCGTTGCTGGTGAGGACGGACGGCATCGAGATGCGAAGGGCACGGTGCGACTGCGCGACCGTCACGCTGCCCGTCGTGGTCGTGTGCCAGCGCAACCCCTGCCAGCGCTTCAGCGGGGTGGCTCCGGCGGTGGTGGCCGTGACAAGCGAGACCGTCACTGCCAGGGCAAGTGCCGCTGCGGCCAGGTATCGCGGCCGCAGGAGAACGGGTTGTTCGTTGGAGATCATGGTGGCTCCTTTCGCCACGAGCCACACTGACCGCCGGCGGCGGCGCCGTCATCGACCACGGGCACGGTCCCACTGTGACCGTGCGCACGCACATACTTCACCTCGATGCCGACGCCGACGCTGACCGAGCTCGAGCCGGGGATCGTGCAGGTGACGATGCCGTTGCCGTGGGCGCTCGACCACGTCCACTGCTACGCCCTGGCCTCGCCCGACGGGTGGACGCTCGTCGATGCCGGCCTCGGCACCCGCCAGACGGTGGCGTGGTGGGAAGAGGTCCTGGAGGCGCTCGGCCGCCCGGCCGTGACCCAGCTCGTGCTCACCCACTACCACCCGGACCACCTGGGTGCGAGCGCCGGGCTCGCGCTCATCACGGGCGCCCCGCAGGTCGTGCAGGGGCGGCTCGACCGGGCCCTGGCCGTCGCGGGGTGGGAGGAGGGCGACGACGCCGACTACGAGCGCTACCTCCGCGACCACGGCATGCCGGCCGACCTCGCCGCGGCGTCGACGCGGGCCGAGATCGGCGTCGCCGTCGAGCTCGCCGTCCCCACCCGCCTCGTGGACGAGGACGACGTCGTCGATGCGGGCGGACGGCGCTGGCGCGTGCTGGAGCTGCCCGGGCATGCCGACGGTCACATCGCCCTCCACGACGAGGGCGGCGGGCGGCTGATCGGCGGCGACGTGCTGCTCGACGAGATCACGCCCAACGTGGGCCGGTGGCCGGACACGGCCCCCGATCCGCTCGGCCGCTATCTCGCGACGCTGCGCAGGGTGGCCGATCTCGCTCCGGCGGTCGTGTACCCCGGGCACGGGCCCGTCATCCGCACCGCCTCGGACCGGGCGGCCGAGATCGCGGGCCACCACGACGAGCGCCTCGACGTGGCCGCAGCCGCCCTCGCGGAGGGTGCGGAGTCCGCCTACGACGCCGCGCAGGTGATCTGGCGCGACGAGCCGCTGGGGTTCCACGAGCAGCGGTTCGCGCTCGTCGAGGCGATCTCGCACCTCGAGCGGCTCGCCGCGACCGGCCGTGCCGTCGAGCACCGCCCGGCGCGGTGGCGCGCGGCGGGCTGACCAGCCGCAGGCCGGCGGCTACGATCCGACGATGATCGGGGACCGCGATCGCGAACGCTGTGTTTCCCTTCTCCGTGAGCACTACGCCTGCGGCCGCCTGACGCTGGAGGAGTTCTCGACTCGCAGCGATCTGGTGCTGGTGTCGCGCTCATACGGCGAGCTTCGCCGCGCGTTCGCCGATCTCCCTGCGCCGTTCCGAACCCCGAGCCTGGCCGCGTCGACGCGGTCACTGGGACGCACCGTCGTGCGCGGCGCCCTGCTCATGGGACTCACGTGCGCCTACGTCGCGTTCACGTTCATGCTTCTGCTCGTGCTGGCGGTGACGCTCCTCCTGGACGATGCCACCGGGTCGGTGGTGGTGGGCTTCCTCGTCGTCTGGCTGGTGCCGACCTACCTGCTCTCCCGGATGTGGCGGCGCGCCGCCCGGCTCTGGCGCGCCGCGTAGCCCGGCGTCACAGGGTGTCTCCGACCGGCGCCGGGTCGCCGCGCTCGAACTGCTCCCTGTCCGCGGCGGTCGCACGCTTGAGCTCGTGGGGCGGCGGAGCGTCCGCCTTTATCATCGCGACGAGGATCTCGTAGATCACCACTCGCACGCCGAGCGGCAGCCGGTTCTTGTGCAACATGTGCCCGCGTTTCATGTAGCGGTTGTTCGGAACGATGAACACACGCTCGAGGGGCATCCCGTAATGATCGGCGTAGCGGTTCCGTAAGCTCGTCCGTGCGCCCAGCACGACGATGATCCCGCGCGCCACCTTCTCGGGCATGCCCGAGGCCGGCGTAGGCGTCCATGGTGTTCCTCAGGTCGTCACCCTCGTCGGTGGGGTCTTCACGCCGGAAGTCGACGACGGAGTCGGCGCTGTTGACGTTTCCCATGAACACGAGCGTGTCCGCCGTCTCGACGGCACCCAGGTTGCCGGAGCTCTTGATGCCGTTCCCGAGGTCGCAGAAGACGCTGTGGAAGCCGTCCGCGAGCTTCTCGAGACCGAGCTTGACCTGGTACTTCGGCACCGTGGTCTTGGCGACGGCCTCCGACGAGATCACGAACAGGCCGGACTCGCGCGGCCACTCCAGGTTCTCGGCGATGCTCTGCGCGCTCGGGAACTCGCCGCCGCGGTACCTGCGCAGATACTCCTGCAATTGCAGCGTGTCCCGGCGCTTGATGCCGAGCCGTCGCGCGGTGCCGCCGGGCGAGTCGTTCATGTCGACCACGACGCAGTCCCGCTTGATCGCGTCGGCGAAGAGCAGGCCCGAGGTCGTCGATCCCGCCGTCTTCCCGCTGGCGCCCTTGCTGTTCAGGAAGGCGTAGATCTTCTTCGTCCGGCGCAGGCGCCAGAGCTCGTCCAGGGCGGCCCGGTTGCGCCGGCGCAATCCCGGACGCACGAGCCATTCCACCGCATAGCGGATGTACGAGCCGAGCACGGCCAGCGTGTCGAGGCCGCTTCGGTGTGACGCCACCTCGGGCTCGTCATTCCGCTCCGGCGGGCCCGCCGGCCGGTGCTGCTCGGCAGGAACGACGTCCTCACCGCTCGCCGGCTCGGCGCGCTCGAAGATGGCGGCGACCAGGCGTTCGCTTTGTGACGCTTCGGCCCGGCCCGCGTCATCGTGGCCGAACCCGGACCTACCCATGTGACCTAACCCCGAACCTGAGCGCGGCGGCATACTCAACGCGCGACCTCCTCGTAGGTTGCGCGACGATAGCACTGGTCCCCGAACGCTAGCCACCCGCACAATCACGACTCGTGGCGGCACGGCCGGCGCAACGATGAATCGACTCGACCGGGAGAATGGGCGCAACGCGCTTCGAGTTCTAGTTCACTGGATAGTCTTGCAGTAGGCATGTCCGGCATTGATCTTCGTACCCGGTACAACGGGACCAGAGACCCATCGACGTCTTCGACGTAGCTGAGCTCGGCGGCGAGCTTGCACGAGCCCCCGCCAGCAGCAGGTCGCCGATCGCCCGCGGGCTGCACGCGTGCCCCGGCGGGCCGCCATAGCTTGCTGATCCCCTGCACTGCTGCACAGTCCGCCTGTCACCCGCGGGGCGACGCCATCGGCTTCGTCCTCGATCGGTGCCCATCGTGCCGACACACTCCGATTGGACGAATAACCTTGTCTGCGACCCGGCGCGGTGCATTGGATCCCGGTTCTGGTGTCTGTCCACCGCGAGGTCGTGCCGTTCCATACACTCTTACCGTGAGCTTCTGCCGTGGTTGTGGTCGTGAGAACCCGGACGAGTTTCGGGTGTGTCCGATGTGCGGCACGATGTTGGTGGTCGCGGAGCCGGATGGGCGGGAGGAGCGAAAGGTCGTGAGCGTGCTGTTCTGCGATCTGGTGGGGTTCACAAGTCGCAGTGAAGCGATGGACGTGGAGGATGTGCGGGGCACGTTGCAGCCGTATCACGAGTTGCTTCGGTCGACCATCGAGGGGTTCGGTGGGACCGTCGAGAAGTTCATTGGTGATGCCGTGATGGCGGTGTTCGGGGCGCCGGTGGTGCATGAGGACGATGCGGAGCGGGCTGTGCGGGCGGGGTTGGCGATCCTGGATGAGGTGGGTCGCCTGCGGGAGCGGGACGCGCGGTTGGATCTGCATGTACGGATCGGCGTGAATACCGGCGAGGCGCTGGTGGCGTTGTCGGCGGATCCGCTGCGGGGGGAGGGCATGGCATCGGGCGACGTCGTGAACACGGGTGCCCGGCTGGAGTCGGCCGCGCCGACGGACGGCGTGCTCGTGGGTGAAACGACCTACCGGGCGACCCGGGGCTCAATCGTGTACGAGCCGGCCGATCCCGTGAGCGCGAAGGGCAAGGCGGACCTCGTGGCGGCCTGGCGGGCGGTCGAGGCGCGATCCCGCTTCGGGCTGGACACCGACCAGGGATCACGGGTGGCAATGGTTGGGCGGGAGCGCGAGCTGGACGCGCTGCGCGATGCTGCCGAGCGGGCTTTCGACGGGCTGCAGACGCAACTAGTAACGGTGGTGGGCGTGCCCGGAATCGGTAAGAGCCGGCTGGTGTGGGAGCTTTCCCGGTGGGCCGGCCAGCGGCCCGAGCTGATCCGTTGGCGCCAGGGCCGCTGCCTTCCGTATGGCGACGGAGTCACGTACTGGGCGCTTGGCGAGATCTTCAAGGCCGAGGCCGGGATCCTCGAGTCCGACGATGCGGCCGCGACTGCGGCCAAGTCGGACGCGATGCTCGACGAGTCGCACCTCGACTCCACTGAGTGGGACTGGGTGCGCCGTAACGTCACAGGGCTGCTGGGGCTCAGCGACGGACAAGCCGGGACGGCAAGCCGGGACGAGATGTTCGCCGCCTGGCGGCGATTGCTGGAGGGCCTCGCAGAGACCGGGCCGACGGTGATCGTGTTCGAGGATCTGCACTGGGCCGACGACGCCATGCTCGACTTCATCGATCACCTGACGGAGTGGGCGGGCGACGTGCCGCTGCTGATCGCCTGCACCGCGCGCCCGGAGCTCCTCGAGCGCCGACGCGACTGGGGAGGCGGCAAGCCGAACGCGATTACGATCGCGCTCCGCCCGTTGTCGGACGACGACACGCGCTCCCTGGTGGCGTCGCTGGTTGAGCGGGTCGTGATGCCGGAGACGGAGCGCGATGCATTGCTCGAACGAGCCGCCGGCAACCCGTTGTACGCCGAGGAGTATGTCCGGATGCTCCACGACGGCGGTTCGCTATCGGAGGCCGTTGCCGCGGAGTTGCCGGAGTCGGTGCAGGGGATCATCGCAGCCCGCCTGGATGCCCTGTCGCACGAGGAGAAGCAGACGCTGCAGAACGCGGCGGTGCTGGGCAAGGTGGTGTGGCTTGGTGCCCTTGCCGCGCTGGGCGAGGCCGACCGTTGGCAGTTGGAGGACCATCTGCACCGCCTGACCCGAAAGGAGTTCCTGCGCCGCGCGCAGCGCTCGAGCGTGCAGGGCGAGGTCGAGTACGCATTCCGCCACGTCCTTGTCCGCGACGTCGCCTACGGTCAGATCCCGCGGGCGCAGCGAGCGGCCAAGCATCGGCGAGCAGCGGAGTGGATCGAGGCCCTCTCCGCCGATCGCAACGACGCCGTCGAGATGCGCGCGCATCATCTCAGCCAGGCGCTCGAGTATGCAAACGCGGCAGGGCTGGATACGACCGGCCTGGCCGCGGAGGCCCGTTCGGCCCTTCGCGCGGCAGCGGACCGCGCGTTTCGCTTGGACGCGTACGCCTCCGCCGCGACGCATTACCGGGCGGCGCTCGAGCTGACCACCCATGACGCCCCCGACCGCGGCTACCTGCTGCTGGAACTCGGACGCAGCCTGGAGCGGTCCGGGGCACCGGGAACGGCAGAGCTGGAGCAGGCGATCGAGTTGCTGCGCGCCGCCGACCCGGCGGCTGCCGGGTTCGGCCACGCAGTCCTGGCGGGCGCGCTCTCGACCGCAGGGGACGGGGAAGGTCGCCGCAGGCAGATGGGGCTGGCGCTCGAACTGGTCGCGGGTACCGGGGCCAGCATATACCGCGCCCAGGTGCTCCTGAATGCCGCCGTCTCCGAGGCGGTCACGAACCGCCCGGCCGACATGCTCCCACTGCTCGACGAGTACCTGGCGATTGCCGAGGCCGCGGGAGTGTCGGCGGAGGAGATTGTCTCGGCGCACGCATACCGCGGCATCGCCAGGGTGCTGGTGGGCGATCTCGCCGGGCTGGACGAGGAGGCGCAAGCCGTTGAGGCCATCCGCGCGGGCGGATACTTCAGTCTGCCGTCGGCCGTCGCGAATCTGGGTTTTCTCCACCTTACGCTCGGTCACGTCTCCGAAGCAAAGCTCCACAACGAGGAGGCGGTCGCGGCGTTTGAGAGCAAACAGCCGTGGCGGGTGATAGGTGCGCTCGGCTCGGTGGCGAACTGTGACTACCTCGCCGGTGACTGGGATGCCGCCCTGGCGCGCGCAACTGCCTGCGAGGCCTTGGCCTCGAGTGGGCGCGCAAGCGTTGAAGGCCAAACGCCATGGATGAGAACCAAGGCCCGGATCTTGAACGGGCGGGGTGAACCCACCGCGGCTGCCGTGGCCGGTCGGGCACTGGAGTTGGCCAGAGACGAACAGAGCTCCGAGCTGTGCCCGGCCCTCGCCGAGTCGGCTCGGTTCGCGCTTGCGGCGGGCGACACCGGCGAAGCGACTCGCCGACTGGATGAGCTGCTCTCGGCGGCGGCCGATGCTGCCGCATTCGCGAGTGTGCTAGGCGACGTCGGGGCCGAGCTTGCCGAGACGGCTGAGGCGCTCGACCGCGGCTCCGAGCTCGCCGCCCGGCTCAAAGCCGTCCCGCAAGATGGGCGCAACAGGGCTCGAACCTGTGACCTTCCGCGCGTGAAGCGGACGCTCTCCCAGCTGAGCTATGCGCCCCGAAACGGCCGCTGATGCTGCCGCTCTGGTTGCAGGAGTGTACCGGCCTGCGGCCAGCGCGTGCCTTCAGAACTCGACGTCCGCGCCGATGCCGGCCGACCGCGCGGCGGCCAGCACAGCCGCTGCGGCGGCCGCGTCCTGGGCGGCGACGCCGACCGACTTGTAGAGCGTGATCTGGTCGTCGCTCGTGCGCCCGGGCCGGGTGCCCGCGACCAGCTCGCCCAGCTCGGCGTGCACGTGGTCGGCGGTGATCGCCCCGTCGCGGATCGCCCAGCCGAGATCGTTCGAGCCGGCCGGGAAGGGCGCGAGCGCCGCCGCCCGCGACTCCACGACGAGCAGCGCCCGGGCCACCGCCTCGGCGTCCAGCTCGCGGCCGTCGCCGTTCACCCCGACGGACGTCACGTGCATCCCCGGCTCGAGCCATGCGCCCTCGACGACCGGCTCAGGCGAGTGGGTGCACGCGCACACGATGTCGGCCCCCGCCACCGCCTCGCGGTAAGCTCGCAGCGACCGTGACGGGCACGCCCAGCTCGTCCCCGAGCGCGGCGGCCATCGTCTCCGCCTTGGCGCGGTCGCGGCCGGCGACGCGCACCTCGCGCAGCGCCCGCACGCGTGCGACCGCGAGCCCGTGCGAGCGGGCCTGGACGCCGGTGCCGAGGATCGCGAGGACGGCTGCGTCGGCCCGGGCGAGGAGGCGGACCGAGAGGGCGGAGCCCGCCGCCGTGCGGGCGGCGGTGATCACCTCGCCGTCCATGACCGCCTGCGGCACCCCGGTCTCGGGATCGAAGACGACGATCGCGGCGACATGGCTCGGCAGCCCCCGGCCCGGGTTCTGCGGGAACTGCCCCACGAGCTTCGCCGCGAGGGCTCCGGCGCCGGGAACGTATGCCGGCATCGCCAGGAGCGCCCCGCCCACCGGCGCGACCATCGCGGCGTTTCGCTGCGGCACCGACGCGGCCCCGCTCGAGAGCTCGGCCATCGCGGCCGCGACCGCGTCGACGAGCGCGTCCGGGTCGAGGACGGCCTCCACGTCACGCCGCGACAGGATCAGCACCGGCGGATTCTGGACGGCCGCGGACGGCGCGTCAACCGCGGCCCCGTCGAGGCGGTTCACCCGGAAGGGGTACGGAGGGCCAGTCCCGCGGCGACGATGACCAGACCGGCCCCGCCTAGGCCCATGAACCGGATCATCGCCCTCACAATCCTCTGCACCGCCTCGCTCGCAGCCGGCGTCGTCGTCGCGTCGCCGTCGCTCGCGACGGCGTTCCGCAGCCACCCGCCGCACATCCACCATTCCCGCTGGCTCTGGCACTACTCCGTGTCCGGGCCCGCGCCGGGAAGCACGAACCCCGAGGCCGAGACCGACCCGGCGACGGCCGCCAGGCCGGTGAAACACCACCACGCATCCGCCTGGCCGGCGGCTCCGGCGCCGACCACGGCGGCGACACCGCCCGCGACCACCGAGCCAGCGCCAACGACGGGACGCCACCGCACCGCCGACGACCACGGCGCCTGACCGCCCCCACCGCCCGGCCGAGAACCCGCGCTTCACGCTGCGGAGCGTCGACGCCCGCTGCTTCACCGCGCCCACGGCGCCCGGCGGCTGGCCCTTCGCGCCCACGACCGCGGTGCACCCGATCCGCGGCAGCTTCGACGAGCCGCGCGACCCTGTGCACATCGGCGTCGACGTCGAGGCGCCCAGGGACCAGGCCCCGGTGTACGCCATGCAGGCCGGCACCGTGCGCCACATCGCGGCGGATCACTTCGACGTGTACGCGACCCACGGCCACAAGGGCACCTACCTCCAGTACTGGCACGTCAAGCTCGCCTCCGGGATCAAGGCGGGTACGGTCGTGCGCCGGCGCGAGAAGCTCGGCACTGTCAAGCCGACCATGAAGCACGTGCACATCTCCGAGTACGTGCCGGGCTGCGGCCTCGTCGACCCGGCCCGCCCGACCGGCCTCCTGGCCGACCCGTACAACACCGAGTGGCCGACGATCGGGACGCTCACCGCCGTCGCGGCCGGGTCACGCGCATTCGTGCCGCTGAGCCTGTCCCAGTCCCCGGCCGACCTCGCCGATCCGGCCCGCCCGGTCGCGCTCGACGCCCTCTCCGGCACCGTCGACCTGCGCGCGAGCGTGACCGACATGCCCAGGGTGCGCATGCAGCACGATCCCCAGCTCCCGCTCGCGCCCGCCGCGATCCGGGCCTACCTGACGCCGGCCGGGAACACCCACCACCGGCACCTCGCGATGCGCCTGATCTTCGACGGGTCGAAGCTGCTCCCCGACGGCTCCGGGCTGTGGCGCTACTGGGCGTTCGGCACCTACCGCCAGAACGGCTGCTACTTCACCGCCGACGGCAGCTGCGGGATGCAGATGGTGTGGCACGTGGGCGGCCCGAACGGCTTCGACACGCGCGCTGTCCCGAACGGGTCGTACAGGTACTGCGTCGAGGCGCTCACGATCGCCGGCGTCGACGCCCGCCGCTGCACCGCGGTCAAGATCGCGAACTGAGGCGGATTCGCGCCCCGGGCGGTCGTGGGCGCACATCAGCAGCGACGCTCGATCCGAGGCGTCGCGTAGAAACGCCCAGAGGCAACCGGGTGGTCTGTGAACCCGACCGCCCAGTAGGAGGCGGTCGTGGGCACGTTGGCGACGCCGAGCAGACCCACCATCAGGGGCGGGGACTTGACGACTCCCTCGGCCAGCGTGGCTCCGTCCCAGTGGTCGGTCGTCGCCTGTCCCGAGTCGGCGGAGCCGACCACCCACGCGTCAGTCGGCCCTGACGCGGCGATCGCGACCAGGCCCGCGTGGAAGCCGGCCGTCGCAGTCGCAACGGTCGTCCACGAACTGCCGTCCCAGTGGTCGATCGCGGCGCGACCCGCGTCGACGGCCAACGCGTCGGTCGGCGAGATTGCGGCAACGCCGGTGATGTGGCGGAAGTGGCCCGCTCCCGGCGAGACCACGCGGTTCCAGAAGTGCCCGTTCCAGTGTTCGATCAGGACGTTTCCGACCGTCCAGACGTCCGTCGAAGAGGTCGCGGCCACGGCGGAGAAGCCGCCTTCGGACGACGAGATAGACGGAACCAGCTTCCACGTCGCGCCGTTGTAGTGGAGCGTCCGCGTCCTTGTGAAGTTGGCGGTTGCCCCCACCGCCCACACGTCGGTCGCCGAGATCGCCGTGATGTCCGCCAGGTTGGCGTGGCGGGCCGGGAACGGCAGCCGTGTGCGATGCCAGGTCGAGCCGTTCCAGTGCAACACAAGCGCGGTTGGGTTCGCCGCTCCGAACGAGCCCACCGCCCACACGTCGTTCGGCGCGATCGCAGCCACAGCGCTCAACCTGCTTGACCGCCGACCGGGATCGGGCGAGGCGACCCGACGCCACACGGATCCGTTCCAACGCTCGACGAGCGTGTGGTGCTGGCCGCGGAGGCCGACCGCCCACACGTCCGTGGCCGAGCTTGCGGACACGTCCAGCGAGTTGGCCGCGGACAGGAGCGCCCGCAACCTTCTGCCACGACCCACACGCTCCCAGTGCCGGCTGCGCCCATGCCAATGCGCACCCGACAACCGCTCCCACGACCGCCACAGATCCACGCCAGTGCCGCGCCATACGATCCACCGCCCTCGGTGTCGGTGTTCCTGGCGCCGCGCGCGGCCGGCGACAGCTTGAGGCCACCCTAGACCCTTCATGTGCCATTTGCAACCAGCACTTGTCGGCTGCCCGATCGGGCGAGCACAGCCCGCGGCGTCGTGCTGCCCGCGTGTCGGTGGTGGGCGGAGCCGGCTCGCCGCCTCTGAAATGAGCGGAGAGGGCGGGATTCGAACCCGCGAACGAGGAATCCCCCGTTACGCGATTTCCAGTCGCGCTCCTTAAGCCAACTCGGACACCTCTCCGGGCGGACGGAGTATGCCATCCGCTTGCCGCACACGGTCGGATTCGGGATAGTAGGGTGGTTGGGCACGTTCCCCCGGAGACGAAGCGAGGTACGAACGGAATGGCCGACGACCGCCTGGAGACGCTCCGCAAGGTTTCACTCTTCGAAGGGCTGACCGACCGCGAGCTCGAGGCCGTGGCGAACGCCGCCAAGGAGCGCCGGTTCGACACCGGCGACACCGTCGTCGTCGAGGGCGAGGGCGGCGTCGGGTTCTTCGTCATCGCCGAGGGCACGGCCCGCGTCGAGGCGCGCGGCCAGCGCCTGGGCTCGCTCTCGCGGGGCGGCTCGTTCGGCGAGGTGGCGCTGCTCGACGACTCCGGGAGGCGCACCGCGACGGTCGTCGCCGAGTCGCCGCTGCGCGTGTACGGGCTCACGGCCTGGCAGTTCACGCCGCTGCTCGAGCAGCATCCGTCGATCGCGCTCAAGGTGGCGAAGATGCTCGCCCGCCGGCTGCGCGAGGCCGAGGAGCGCGCGGCGGCCGCTGCCGGCTGAGCCGGGCCTGCCTGGTACGATCCCGCGCGACCGTGCTAGGCGGGGAGCTAGCGGTTCCCTGTACCGGCAATCCGCTCTAGCCGGGCTGAATTCCCGCCCCAGGGGCGGTCGGATTCGGGAGAGGGCCTGCGCAGTAGGTGTTGATCGCCAGGTCCCACGCAACGGAGGCTTGCGAACCGCGTCAGGTCCGGAAGGAAGCAGCGCTAAGCAATGTCACCCGGGTGCCGTGGGCGAGCCTGGCAGGAGCCGGCGGCGTGAGCACCGCCCGGGGCCGGCGCTTCGAAGGCGGGTGCACGGTCACTTGATTCCGCCACCCTCCGGGGCCTCCGGCTCGGCCCCGCGGCATCGGTAAGCTGCAACGGCATGTCCGCCCTCTACCGCAAGCACCGCCCGCGCGACTTCGACGAGTTCTCGCCGGGGCAGCCGCACGTCGTCCAGACGCTGCGAAACGCGGTCGAGATGGACCGGGTCGCGCACGCCTACCTCTTCGCCGGGCCGCGCGGCACCGGCAAGACGTCGATGGCCAAGATCCTGGCCAAGGCGCTCAACTGCGAGCACGGCCCGACCACGACGCCGTGCAAGGAGTGCGAGTCGTGCCGCAGCATCCACGAGGCCACCTCGATCGACGTCATCGAGCTCGACGCCGCCAGCCACCGCGGGATCGACGACATCCGCGAGATCCGCGACCGGGTGGCGCTCCAGCCCGTCCGCGGCCGGCGCAAGGTCTACATCATCGACGAGGCCCACATGCTGACGAAGGAGGCCTCGAACGCCGTCCTGAAGACGCTCGAGGAGCCGCCCCCGCACGCCGTGTTCGTCCTCTGCACGACCGAGATGGCGGCCATGCTGCCGACGATCCGAAGCCGCTGCCAGCGGTTCGCGTTCGCCCGCCCCGGCCTGCCCGAGATCTCGACCGTCGTGCACCGGATCGCGCGGGCGGAGTCGATCGAGATCGAGCCCGCCGCGGTCACGATGATCGCGCGCGCCGCCGGGGGCAGCTTCCGCGACGCGGTCTCGTCGCTCGACCAGCTGGCCACGGCCTGCCCCGACGCGATCACCGTCGCCGCCGTGCGCGACCTGCTCGGGACGACCGACGCCGAGGTGCTCCTGCGCACCGTCGACCTGGTCGCCGAGGGCGACGCCGCCGGGTGCCTGCGGCTCGTCGACGAGCAGGCCGACGCCGGCACCGACCTCGGCATGTTCGTGACCGACCTGCTCGGCCACCTGCGCTTCGTGTTCCTGAACCAGCAGCTCGGGGAGCTCCCGGCCGACGCCCCGGTGACCGAGGACGAGCGCGCCCGCATCGGCGCCCAGTCCGGTCGCATCAGCCCCGGCGCCGTCCACCGGCTGGTGGACATGCTGCGCGACGTGCTCGAGCAGGTGCGCGAGGGCGCCGACCCGCGCCTGCCGCTCGAGCTCGCGCTCGTGCGCGTCTCCCGGCCCGCCTCCGACCTCGCGCTCGACGCGCTCGGCCAGCGCATCTCGGCGCTCGAGGCCCGCGCCGGGGGCCCCGCTCCCGCTCCGCCGCCGCCACCGGCGCCGGCGCCCGGCCCCGCGGCCGCCTCGCCGCCGCCGGCCGACCCCCCGCCGGAGCCGCCGCCCCCCTCGCCCGAGACGGCGTCCGTGAGCACGCCCGACCTGGAGCAGCTCACCGCGAGCTGGAGCGACGCCATCGTGCCGGAGATCGGCCGCCGGTCGATGCCGCTCCAGTCGCTCATGCAGTACGCGAGCCCGCGGGCGCTCGGCGACGGCGAGGTCGTCCTCGCCTTCCCCCGCTCGCACCAGTTCGCGCTCACCACCGCCGACTCGCCGCCCAACCGCGAGGTGCTCGAGGAGGTGCTGGGCCATGCGGTCGGCAGCCCCGTCCGCGTGCGGCTCGAGGTCACCCCGGCCGAGGCCGAGCCCGTGGCCGCAGCGGCCGAGCAGGAGCCGGAGCCGATCGACGAGAACGATCTGCTGACGGAGCTGAAGGAGAAGTTCGACGCCCGCGAGATCGAGGAGCGCAAGTGACCAAGATCGACCCGCAGAAGATGATGGCCCAGCTCGGCAAGATGCAGGCCCAGATGGCCCAGGCGCAGGAGGAGCTCAAGACCGCCTTCGTCGAGCACAGCGCCGGCGGCGGCGCGGTCACGGTGAAGGCGTCCGGCTCGCTCGAGATCGTCGACATCCAGATCAAGCCGGAGGCGATCGACCCGGACGATCCGGAGATGCTCCAGGATCTGCTCGTCTCGGCCGTGAACGGCGCCATCACGTCTGCCCAGGAGCTGCAGCAGCAGAAGATGATGGGCCAGCTCGGCGGCCTCGGCGGGCTCGGCCTCCCCGGGATGTAGTCGCACCTCACCGTGTACGCCCCGTCGGTCGACAACCTGATCGTCCAGCTCGCCCGCCTGCCCGGCGTCGGCCGGCGCACCGCCCAGCGGCTTGCGTTCCACCTGCTCAAGGCGTCCGAGGCCGACGCGCTCGCCCTCGCCGACGCGATCCGCGAGGTCAAGGAGCGGATCGGGTTCTGCACCGAGTGCGGCAACCTGGCCGAGGAGCCGCTGTGCCCGATCTGCGCGGACGCCCGCCGCGACCGGTCGCTGATCTGCGTCGTCGAGGACCCGTCCGACCTGGTGGCGCTCGAGCGCACCCACGAGTACCGCGGCCTCTACCACGTGCTCGGCGGAGCGCTCTCGCCCATCGACGGCGTCGACCCGGAGCATCTGCGCATCGCCGAGCTGGTGGCCCGCGTGGAGCAAGGCGGCGTGGCCGAGGTGCTGCTCGCGACCAACCCGACGATGACGGGCGAGGCGACGGCGGCGTACATCGCCGACCGGTTGCGCGATCGTACCCGCCTGACCCGGCTCGCCAGCGGGCTTCCGGTGGGCGGGGATCTGGAGTATGCGGACGAGGTGACGCTGGGGCGGGCCCTGGCGGGAAGGAGAGAGATGTGAAGGCCGAGCGCGAGCCCTACGTCGACCAGGCGGCCGCCGATCCGGCGGCGATGCACACCGTCACACCCGAGATCGAGCGCGCCGCGGACGGGGTCGTCGACTATGTCCGCGACCGGCTGCGCGCCCGGCCGCGCCGGTTCGCGAGGGCGCGGACGCCGGCGGAGATGCAGGCGGCTGCGGGCGAGACGGTGACGGAGGACGGCATCGGCGCCGACGCGGCGCTGCGGCTCTTCGCCGAGACGCTCGCCCCGGCCAGCGTGCCGGTCGAGAACCCGCGCTTCCTGGCCTTCATCCCCACCGCGCCCACCCCCGCGGCGAAGCTCTTCGACGTGGCCCTCTCGGCGACGCCGATGTACGCCGGCAGCTGGCGCAGCTCGGCCGGGTCGGTCTACGCCGAGAACCAGGCCCTGCGCTGGCTGGCCGGGCTGGCCGGCCTCCCGGCCACGGCGGGCGGCTGCTTCGTCCAGGGCGGAACGGTCGGCAACCTGTCCGCGCTCGTGTCGGCGCGGCACGCCCACCGGGCCGAGCACGGCCGCGGCGGCGCGCCGCTGCGCGTGGCCGCGACCGGCCAGGCCCACTCCTCGGTGGTCTCGGCGCTCGACGTGATGGACGTCGGCGTGCTCGCGGTCGAGGCGGACGGGCGCGGCCGCATGACCGGCGCGGCGCTCGACGCAGCGCTCGCCCGCGACGGCGGCGAGGGCGTCTTCGCCGTCGCCGCGACCGGCGGCACGACCAACCTCGGCGTGATCGACGACCTGGCCGGCATCGCCGACGTGTGCGCCCGCCACGGCCTGTGGCTGCACGTCGACGCGGCCTACGGGGGCGCGGGGCTCGCTGCGCCGTCGGTGCGGCCGCGGTTCGCGGGCATCGAGCGGTGCGACTCGTTCATCGTCGATCCGCACAAGTGGCTGTTCGCCCCGTTCGACAGCTGCGCGCTGATCTACCGCCGCCCCGAGCTGGCCCAGGCGGCGCACCGGCAGCACGCCGGCTACCTGGACGCCGCCCGCGTCGGGGCCGACTGGAACCCCTCCGACTACGCCATCCACCTCACCCGCCGCGCCCGCGGACTGCCGTTCTGGTTCTCGCTCGCGACCCACGGGACGCGCGCCTACACCGAGGCCGTCGAGGGGACGCTGCGGGTGGCGCGGGAGGCCCGGGCCGAGATCGAGCGGCGCGGCTACCTGCAGCTCGCGAACGACACCGACCTGACCGTGCTCTGCATCCGCCGGCTGGGCTGGACGGCCGACGACTACCGCGCGTGGAGCGCGCGCAACCTGTCCGACGGCGTCGCGCTGGTCACGCCGACCGAGCTCGACGGCGAGATCATGACCCGCATCTGCATCCTCAACCCGCTCACCACCGTGGAGGACATAGCCGCCATCCTGGATACCATGGCCTGATGGCCCAGCCGGCACCGCAGGCCGCTCCCGGCCGAGTCCTCGTGATGAAGTTCGGCGGCACGTCCGTCGCCGACGCGGACAAGATCCGCCGTGTCGCCGCACGGCTCGTCGCCGCGCGCCTGGCCGGGCGCCGGGTCGTCGGCGTGGTCTCGGCGATGGGGCACACCACCGACCAGCTCGTCGAGCTGGCCGAGCAGGTGTCCCCGCGGCCGCATCCGCGCGAGATGGACATGCTGCTCTCAACCGGCGAGCGCATCACGGCCGCGCTGTGCGCCATGGCGATCAACGACCTCGGCCACCACGCCGTCTCCCTGACGGGGTCGCAGGCCGGGATCGTGACCGACACGGTGCACACGAAGGCGAAGATCGTCGAGATCCGGCCGCGGCGCATCTCGGAGGCGCTCGAGCGGGGCGAGATCGTCCTCGTCGCCGGGTTCCAGGGCGTCTCGACCGCCTACGACGTCACCACCCTCGGCCGCGGCGGCTCGGACACGACCGCGGTCGCGCTGGCCGCCGCGCTCGACGGCGACTGCGAGATCTACACCGACGTCGACGGCGTGTTCACCGCCGATCCGCGCATCGTCCCGGGCGCCCGCCTGCTGCGGTCGGTCTCGCCGATGGAGATGCTCGAGATGGCCGGCGCCGGGGCGCGCGTGCTGCAGCTGCGGGCGGTCGAGTTCGGCCGCAACCACGGCGTCCCGATCCATGTGCGGTCGACCTTCTCCGACGCAGATGGAACCTGGATCCGCGAAGATGCGGGGATGGAAGACGCGATCATCTCGGGGATCACGCACACCACGGACGAGGCGTACGTCACCCTGACCGACGTCCCGGACAAGCCGGGGACGGCGGCGAGCATCTTCAACGCGGTCGCGGCGGCGCACATCAACGTCGACACGATCATCCAGAACGCCGTCACCCACGGCGACGCCGACATCACCTTCTCGGTGCCGATCGACGACCTCGATCTGATGACCAACACGATCGAGGGGCTGTGCGCCGAGCTCGGCCTGCACTGGCGCGTGATCCGCGAGGTGGCCAAGGTGAGCATGATCGGCGCCGGGATGAAGAGCAACCCGGGCGTGGCGGCGCGCATGTTCCAGGTGCTGGCCGACCGGGAAATCAACGTGCGCATGATCGCGACGTCCCCGATCAAGGTCTCGTGCGTGATCGACCGCACCCGTGTCGGCGAGGCGGTCGCTGCGCTGCACGACGCCTTCCAGGCCGAGCTCGAGGTGTCCGCCGACGGGGCAGTCGGTGTCTAGCCCCCGCGTCGCCGTCGTCGGCGCGACCGGTGCGGTCGGGCCGGTCGTGCTCGAGGTGCTGGCCGAGCGCGGCTTCCCCGCGTCCGAGGTGACAGCGTTCGCGTCGGCGCGCTCGGCCGGGTCGCGCGTCCCGTTCGCCGGCGGCGAGCTCGAGGTGCGCGAGCTGACCGACGACTCCTTCGACGGCTACGACCTCGCGCTCTTCTCGGCCGGCGGATCGACGTCGAAGCGCTTCGCGCCCGCGGCCGTCGCCCGCGGCTGCGTCGTCGTCGACAAGTCGAGCGCGTTCCGCATGGAGCCGGGGGTTCCGCTGGTCGTGCCCGAGGTCAACCCGGAGGCGGTCGACGCCCACCGCGGCATCCTCTCCAACCCCAACTGCTCGACCATCCAGCTCGTCGCCGCGCTCAAGCCGCTGCACGACGCCGCCGGCCTGGCCCACGTCACCGTCGCGACCTACCAGGCGGTCTCGGGGACCGGCGCGGGCGCGGTCCGGGAGCTGCGCGACCAGGTCGCGGGCCGTCCTCGCGGGCGAACCGGTCGCACCCGAGGTCTATCCGCACCAGATCGCCTTCAACGTCCTCCCCCAGTGCGACGCCTTCGAGGGCGACAGCACCACCGAGGAGACGAAGCTCGTCCGCGAGACGCACAAGATCCTGGGCGATGCGAGCATCGCGATCAGCGCGACCTGCGTGCGCGTCCCGGTGTGGCGCGGACACTCCGAGGCGGTGTGGGTCGAGACGCACGAGCCGCTCGGCGCCGAGCGGGCGCGAGCGCTCCTGCGCGACGCGCCGGGCGTGCGCGTCGTGGACGATCCTGCCACGGGCGCCTACCCGCTCCCGTCCGCCGCCGCGGGCACCGACGACGTCCTCGTCGGCCGCATCCGCGACGACGCGTCGCGCCGCAACGGCCTCAGCCTGTGGGTGGTCGCCGACAACCTGCGCAAGGGCGCCGCCACGAACGGCGTCCAGATCGCCGAGCTCCTGGTGAGGCGAGGCCTCGTCCGTGTCCCCGACCGGGCGGCCGCCTGATGGCGGTTGCGGGACGGGGCCGGCTGTGCCCCGTGTGTCTCCGAGCGGCCCGCGACGGCGCCTGCGCCGAGCACGGGCCGTGGCAGCCGCACCAGCTCGCCACGGGCGACGACCGGCGCGCCGCCGGCCGTGTCAGCTGGCAGCCGTTCGAGCCGCTGCTGCACGCCTGCCCGCGCTGCCTGGGCGAGGTGGCCGAGGGCAGGCGAGGTTACGAGTGCGTCGAGAGCACCCACGGCCGCGACCCGCACGGGCCCTACGAGGTGGACGAGCTGCTCGGCGCGGCCGGGCAGCGCGACGGCGCGGCCTGCCGGGCTCGGGTCGCCCGCCGCGAGCGGATGCGGCAGCGCCCGCGCACCCAGCTTCCCGCCCTGCCGGCGATCGACCCCGCCCGCATGTGGCGCCTGATCGGCGCCGCGACCGTGCTCGCGGCGACGGTCGCGTTCCTGTCGCGGTGATTCGCTGCTAGACGGTGTGCGCCGCGATCGGCGTGCCGGTTGGCGCCTTGGTACCGCCCGCCGGCTCGACCGTCACCGCGATCACGTCGCCCGGGCGGGCGTTGCGCGACAGCTTCAGGTTCACGGTGCCGCCGCCCTCGAAGAGGCCCGCGGGCAGCGCGACCTTGCCCCGGATCACCCACGCCTCGTAGGTCTTCCCGGGCGGGGCCGGGCCGATGCTGGCGTAGAGCGTCGCGTTCCCGTCGCGCTTCACGACCACGTTGCCGACGCCGCGCAGGTTCCCGGCGGTGCCGTTGTAGAGCCCGGAATGGATCCCCGACAGGTCGCTGTGCAGCGAGACGTTCCAGATCGCCAGCCCGACGACGGCGACGGCCAGCACGGGCACGGCGACGGCGGCGATCCGCGGCCACCACGAACGCGATCGCCGGGCCGGCCGCGGCTGAGCCTCCACCGGGCGCGCGGGCGCGGCCTCGACGACGGGCTCGACGGCGGCGAGCACGCGGTCGCGCAGGTCGGGCGGCGGCGCGGCGGCGGGCACCGCGTAGGCCAGCGACGCCGCCAGCGCCTCGGCCTCGCGCAGCTGCCGGCGGCACTGATCACACTCGGCGACGTGCAGCGCGACGCGCTCCTCGTCCTCCGGGGAGAGCGCGTACAGGGCCTGGCCCGCGATCAGCTCGTCGACGTGTTCCACTCGTCCTCCGGGTGCATGCCGGCGGCGGCCAGCGCCTCCTTCAGCGCGCGCATCGCGGCGAAGGTGCGGCTCTTGACGGTGCCGATGGGAAGGGCCAGCCGGGCGGCGAGCTCCGACTGGCTGTAGCCGGCGAAGTACGCCAGCTCGATGACCTCGCGGTGGGGGTCGGGCAGGCGCGCCATCGCGGCGCGGACGTTGTCACGGGCGACGCCGCGCCAGGCCTGCTCCTCGACGGTTGCGCCGCCGTCGGCATCCTCGCCGGCGACGTCGAGCGGCTCGGTGCGGCGGCGCTCCTCGCGGCGCACCATGTCGACTGCCTTGTGATGCGTCATCGTCATGATCCACGTGGAGGGCTGCCCGCGGGCGGGATCGAACTGGGTCGCCCCCGTCCACACCGCCAGGAACACGTTCTGGACGACATCGGCGGCGAGCTCGCGGTCGCGCACGATCCTGACGGCGAGCGCGTATGCCGCCGACCCGTACAGGTCGTACAGCCGCGCAAACGCCTCTCGATCGCCGCGCCCCACAAGCGCGAGCAACCCATGATCCGACAGGTGCTCCACCCTTCCTTCCCGTGGTGTATCGCCGGAATGCATTCGTGTTCGCGCCCTCTGCGGTTCAGCGTACCGCGGCCGGCGTCGGGTTGATCACCGGGGCCAGGCGCTCACGCAGGCGGCCGAGGCGGATCCGCTCGGGCTCGAGCTCGATGGCGCGCAGGTCGAGCCGCATGAGCTCGATCCGGCCCGCCGTGCGCCGGCCGTGGAACCCGAAGTCGGCCAGGAAGTCGGCGGGGAAGATCGTGCGGTGGCCGAGGAAGCGGGTGGCGAAGTCCTCGCCCGACGGGTAGCGGTATGCGAACGCCTCGAGCGCCGGCTTGCCGTTGTCGCGGCACTCGCCGATCGCCGCCAGGAAGAGGCTCTGCAGCACCCACGGGCTCTGCGCGTCGGTCAGGTAGGCGCAGGTGACGAGCACGGCGTCGCGGCTGGGCGGCCCGGCCGGCAGCGTCTGCGCCCGCGGGAACTCCTGCGCCGGACCGTACTGGATCAGGCCGATGACGCCCGTCGCGTCGCGGTAGAGCTTGCCCCATGGCCCGAACTCGTCCTCGGCGTCGCGGATCCAGCGCTCGCGCTCGCCCGGCTCCCGGCCGGGACGGGCCTGCCACCACATGCACCCGCGGCAGGGGTGCGGCGCCTCGGCGACCGTCGCGCCCGTGAGGTGGTCGACCGCCGTCATGGGGCGGCCGGCTCCGGGGCGGCGACGTCGTCCACCACCACGGAGAGCGAGCCCACGTCGAGGTCGACCATCGACGCCAGATACGTCCGCACCGACCGGTCGACGCCGGCGGCGACGGCCGGGATGGGCGCGCCCCACTCGGTGACCAGGTGAAGCTCGAGATCGACGCCCTCGCCGGCCGTCGCGACCCGGACGCCCAGGCGGTCGGGATCGCCGCGCCGCTCCAGGCGGCCGAGGTGCCCGCCCGTGAGCGCGTGGACGCCGGAGACCTCGCGGGCGGCCGCGGCGGCGTAGGCCGCGATCACCGCATGCGAGATGTGGGCCGAAACGCCGGCGGAGTGCACCGACTCCGCCGCGCCGGCCGCCGTCGGGTCGGTCATGGATCGAGTATACGGCCGCCCGCCGGGAAACCGTTACGTGACCGCGGGGGTACCGCCGCACGCCGCTGCTACGTTGGAGGCATGGGATGGAAGGGAAGGCTCGGCGTCCGCATCGGCGCGGCGATGGCCGCGACCCTGTGCATCGGCGGAGGCACGGTGACGGCGCGCGCCGCGCCGCCGCCACCCACGCTCGCCCAGCTCGTCGGGCAGCGGCTCGTGGTGGCCATGAAGGGCACGCATGCCAACACGCCGCTGCTGACACGGATCCGGGCCGGGCAGATCGGCGGCGTGATCCTGTTCTCGGGAAACGTCGTCTCGCCGGCGCAGGTCTCGCAGCTCACCGCGGCGCTCCAGGCCGCCGCGCACGCCGGGGGGCAGCCGCCGCTCATCATCGCGACCGACCAGGAGGGCGGGCTCGTCCGCCGCATACCCTGGGCGCCGCCGAAGCGCTCCGCCGCCCAGCTCGGCGCGCTGCCCGCGTCGGTGTCCGGCACGGCCGGCACGAACGCCGGTGCGGCGCTGCATGCGATCGGGATCAACCTCGACCTGGCCCCGGTCGCCGACGTGCCCGCCGGCCCGGCCGACTTCATCGCGCAGCAGGATCGGGCGTTCTCGACGAACCGCTTCACCGTCGCGAGCGATGCGACGGCGTTCGCCAGGGGGCTCGAGGCGGGCGGGGCGCTGCCGACGCTCAAGCACTTCCCCGGCCTCGGCCTCGCGACCGTCTCGACCGACGAGGCGGTCGTGCGCATCGGCGCCTCGCGGGCGACGCTCATGCGCGACCTGCTGCCCTATCAGGTGGCGTTCCGGCAGACGCTCGGCCCGGTGGTGATGCTGTCGACGGCGATCTACCCGGCGCTCGACTCCCACGCCGCCGCCTGGTCGCGTCCGATCATCCACGGCCTGCTGCGGGGGACGCTCGGCTTCACCGGCGTCACGATCACCGACTCGCTCGACACCGCCGCGGCGGCGCGCGGGCTGACCGACCCGGTGCTGGCGCTCCGAAGCGCCGAGGCAGGCGCCGACCTGCTGCTCGTGACCGGCTCGCAGGCGACCAGCAAGGGCGTCTACGACAGCCTGCTCGCCGCGGCGAAGGCCGGGACGCTGCCGCGCTCACGGCTGACCGCCTCCTACGACCGCATCCTCACGCTCAGGGGCCGGCTCTAGCGGCTCAGCGCGGGCGCAGGCGCAGGAGGCAGACCTCGGGCCGCGCCAGCAGCCGGAACGGGATCAGCGTCGTCCCCAGCCCCCGCGAGACGACGACCGTCGTGTCCGGCTCCTCGTAGACGCCCTCGTCGTAGCGGTACGAGTGATGCGAGAGCCGCACCTTGCCGCGCGGTGTGGGCAGGCAGATCTGGCCGCCGTGCAGGTGCCCGCAGAGGGCGAGCGCGCACGTCCCGGGGGGCATCTCCGCCGGCACGTCGGGGAAGTGCGAGAGCAGGATCCGCAGCGCTCCGGGCCGCGAGAACAGCAGCTCGGGCGGCCGATGCCGGCCCATCGCGAAGAGGGCCGGGTCGACGCCGGCGATCTCGATCTCGTGCCCGCTCGACTCGACGACGGCGGCCTCGTCGCGCAGCAGCGTCACCGGCGCCGCGCCCCAGTCGTCGATCACGATCCCGCGCGAGAACGGGTCGTTCGTGTCGCCGACGTCGTGGTTTCCGAGCACGGCGAAGATGCCGAGCGGGGGCCGCAGCTCCTCGAGCGCGGAGACGACGGCATCGCGCGCCCTGCCGTGGCTCAGGATGTCGCCGGTGAGCGCGACCAGATCGGGCTCCCAGGCGGCCCCGAGTTCCGCCGCCTTGCGCACCGCGCGCACGTTCAGTGACGGCGTGCCGGCGTGGAAGTCGGACAGGTGCAGCACCGAGAGCCCGTCGAGGGCGGCGGGCAGGCCCGGCACGCCGATCTCGAGCTCGCGGCCGTCGACCCACTGGGCCTCGTAGAGCCCCCACCCGGCCAGGGCGGCGCCCGCTCCGGCGAGCGCCCCGAGGGCGCGCCTACTCGCCACGCACGGGGGGCACGTCGCCCTGCATGCGGGCGCGGGCGGCCGCGATCCGCTCGCGCAGGACCGACAGGCGGCCCTCGTCCGCGGAGTGCCCGTTCCCCGAGGCGGCGACCGGGCGCTCCCGGTTGAGCGCCATCCGGACGCCGCCGGCGACCGCGGCGAGCGCGGCGATGAGCAACAGACGACGCATCCCGTCCAGTGTACTTCGGGCCTACTCGCACGCGTGCCAGAGCCCCCTCCCGGCGACGGCCGCGGATCGCTCCAGGGCCGCGAACAGCGCGGCATGGGCCGTGTTGGGCGGGAACGGGTAGCTGCGGGCATACCCGCGCCGCACGAGCTCGGCGTTCACGAACAGCGGCCGCGGTCCGGCCAGCCACACGTAGGCCAGGAAGCGGCCGTACCGGTCGTGGAGCTCGCGGTCGTAGCGCAGCGTCACCTTGCGCCCGGTGACGAGGTGCTTCGTGAACGCCGACGCCTCGGGCCCGTAGCAGCCGACCGGACGCCGCGGGTCGACGGTCTCGGGCGTGTCGATGCCGAGCAGGCGCACGTCCTCGGTCCGGCCGCCGCCCGCGACGATGATCGTGTCGCCGTCGACGGCGCGGACGACCGTGCCGCGCGTGAACGGATGCGCGGAGCCGCCCGCGAGGCGCCACCAGCCGGCGAGCACGACGATGCCGATCGCCAGGCCGGCCAGGATGAGGTCTCGTCGAGTCACGGGGACGACGCTACCCGCGGCCCCCGTCACATGTCTGTCACGACGTGTGCCGGAACCGTGCCGGATCTGTAAGACGGCCCGGGTTCCAGCCGACGTCGTTCCTACACTTGAGAGTCCGCCCATGAAGCTCCTGCACCTCGCCGACATCCACCTCGACCGCGTCTTCCACCGCGCGGAGTCTCGCCCTGCGGCCGTGCGCCGCCGGAGCGAGCTGCGCGACGCGCTCACGCGCGCGCTCGCGGTCGGCAAGGAGCGCGAGGTCGACGCCGTCTGCATCGCCGGCGACGTCTACGAGCACGAGTACGTGAGCGAAGACACGATCTCGTTCCTGCGCGACGCGTTCGCGGCGACGGGCGTCCCCGTTCTCGTCACCCCCGGGAACCACGACCCGCACCTGCCCGGATCGGCCTGGCAGCGCACCGAGTGGCCGGCCAACGTGCACGTGTTCGCGCGCGACGAGGTCGAGCCGTATCCGCTCGGCGGCGGGGTCACCGTGTGGGGGGCGGCGTTCACCGCCCGCAACTGCGACGCCTCCGCGATCGCCCGGTTCCGCGCGCCCGGCGACGGCGGCACGCACGTGCTCCTCGTCCACGCCGCCCTCACCGGCGAGCAGTGGGCCGAGGAGGCCGACTACCGCCCGGTCACCCGGGCGCAGCTGCGTGCGACGGGCGTCGCCTACGTCATGCTCGGCCACTTCCACGACGGCCGCGGCGACGGCTTCCTCTGCTACCCGGGCAGCCCCGAGCCGCTCGACTGGGGCGAGCGCAGCGGCGCGCACGGGGCCTCGATCGTCGAGGTCGCCGGCGGGACGGTCACGGCCGAGGCGATCCCGATTGCGACGCGTCGCTACGTCGAGCGCACGGTCTCGGTGGCGGGCGTCTCCGGCTCCGCCCAGGTCGAGGTCGCGATCGCCACGGCCGCGGCGGCGGAGGCGGGCGCGTCGCTTCGGGTCGTGCTCACCGGCGAGGTCGAGCCGGGTTGCGAGATCGACCCGCGCAGCATCTCCGAACGCTGCGGCGCCGGGCTGACCGAGCTCGCGGTCATCGACCGCACGGTCCCCGCCTACGACCTCGACGCGATCGCGCGCGAGGGGTCCGTGCGCGGGCGGTTCGTCGCCAGGCTGCTCGGCACGGGCGACCCGGACGCGCACGAGGCGATCCTCGCCGGCCTGCGGGCGCTCGACGGCCGCGCGGAGGTGATCGGTGCGAGTTGAGCGCCTCACGGTGAGCGGCTTCGGGAAGCTGGCCGGACGCGAGCTCGAGCTCGGCCCGGGGCTGACGGTCGTGCACGGACCGAACGAGTCGGGCAAGAGCACGACCCACGCCGCGCTGCGGGCGAGCCTCTTCGGCCTGGCCGCGGGCGGACGTCGCACCCGCGACGAGACGGCCGCGATCGACCGCCACCGGCCCTGGTCGGACGCCCGCTACGGCGCGGTCCTCGAGCTCGCCGACGCAGGCGGCCGGCGGATGCGCCTGGAATGGGACTTCGACCGCTCGCGGTTCGCCCTCCGCGACGCGGCCACGGGCGCGGATCTCACCGCCGACCACGGCGCCGGCACCGACCCGCGCGTCCTCGCACGCACGCTCTACGGCGTCGACCGCGACATCTATCTCCGGCTGGGATGCGTCGACCAGTCCGAGCTCGACCGCATCGGCGATCCCGGCTCGGTGCGCCACGCCGTCGAATCGGCGCTGACCCAGGCGCGGGCCGACGCTTCGGCCGCGACGGCCGTCGAGGCGCTCAAGGGGCACCGGTCGCGACTGGTCGGCGTGAACCGCGCCCGGACGAATCCGCTGCCGGCCGCCGAGGCCGAGGCCACGCACCTGCGCTCGGAGCTCGAGAGCGCGGCCGCCGGGCGGGCCGAGGTCGAGCGGGCAGCCGCCGGGCGCGACGCCGCCCGGGCGGAGGCGGATGCGGCTGCAGAGCGCGTGCACACGCTCGAGTCCGTCCGCGACCACCTCCGCGCCGACGAGCTGCGCCGCCGCCTCGACGCGGCCGAGGGCCTCGCGGCGACGGTCGCGCTCGCGACCGATCGGCTGGAGACCGACGTCGACGGAACCGGGTTCGCGCCGGTCGAGCAGATGGCGGCGATGCGCGACCGCATGCACGACCTCGCCGCCGAGCTCGGCGAGCGCACTCCCGTCGCCGCAGCCGACGCGGAGCAGGCCGCGGCGCTCCGGGCTCGCTGCAGCGAGCTCGAGGCGACGATTGCGACGCTCGAGCCCGACCGCGGCGCGGCCGAGCGCGCCGCCGCCGTCGAGACGGCCGCGGCCGCCGCGCGTGCGGGATCGACCCCGCGCGGTGCCCTCGCCGCGGTCGCCGCGGGCATCGTCGCGGCGGTGGCCGGCCTGGTCGCGGGATTGACGGTCCTTCTCGGCCTCGGCGCGGCGGCCGTCGCCGCCGGGGCCGCATGGGCACTCACCGCCCGCGGCGGCGGCACCGCCCGCGAGCTCGACCGGCTCCTGCCGGGAGGCGGCCCGTGCGCGGAGCGGCTGGAGGCGTTCCGGGCGTCGGTCGAGCGCGACCGCGCCCTCGCGGTCGCCGAGCGAGAGCTCGCCGGAGTGCGGGTCGAGCTGGCCGAGCTGCGGACGCGCCTGGCCGGGACGGCACAGCTCGAGGCCGAGCTGCATGGGCTGCACGACCGGGTGGCGACTGCGCTCGACGGCTGCGGCATCGACCCGGCCGACCTCGACGAGGGCCTCCGCGTCTACGACGGCCGCGAGGCCGCCGCGCACGCCCGCCGCGAGGCGACGGTCACGCGGACGCGCGCGTCCGAGGAGCTGCACCGGCTGCTGGGCGCCGACTCGCTCGAGGACGCGCGCACGCGGCTCGAGCAGCTCGAGGAGCACCTGAACGGGCACGCGGAGCTCGCCTCCGGCCGCAAGCTCGACGACGTCGAGCGGGAGCTGACCGGCGCCCGCGAGGCTCGCGACCGGGCGTTCGCCGAGGGCGAGCGCCTGAGCGCGGCGGTGGCCGAGCGGCTGCGGATGCTGCCGGACGTCGCCTCCCTGCGAGAGCGGCTCGACGCCGCCGACGAGCGCGTCGCGACCCTCCTGCACGTCAACCGCGTCCTCCAGCTGGCAGAGGAGGCGCTGGCCGGAGCCGCCGCCGACACCTACCGCGACTTCGCGCCCCGGCTGAACGCGTCGCTCGAGGCGGGCATGTCGCGGCTGACGGACGGCCGCTACGCGCACGCGTTCGTGGACGAGGATCTGCGCGTGCGCGTCGAGGCGCCCGAGACGGGCGCCGTCGTCGACCTCGACCGGCTCTCCGTCGGCACCCAGAAGCAGGCCTACCTCGTCCAGCGGCTCGAGCTCGTGCGCCTGCTCTGCCCGGGCGACGGCGCGCTGCCCGTCCTCCTGGACGACCCGTTCGCCCACTTCGACGCCGACCGGCTCGCGCGCACCCTGGAGTGGCTGGCGGAGGCGGCGGCGGAGCGGCAGATCATCCTGTTCGCCACGCAGCGCCGGGTCGCCGAGCTGGCGCCGCCCGACGCAACCTCGATCGGGCTTGATGGTTGATCGGTAAGTTCCCGTGATCCTGGGCGGCTGCGAACCGAGCAGCGCAAGGACGCAGGGAGCGTTCATAGTGGGTGAACTATGGGCGCGACCGAGGACGCCGCGATGCGACGGTTCGCAGCCGCAGCCCCACCAGCGAACCACACCCCCCGCCAGCAGCCTGACGTCCAGGCGCGCGCGGACTTACCGATCAACCATCTAACGTAGGCCGGCGGAGGGGCTGCGGCCGGCACGCAGCGCGGGTGGGGTCAGCAGCCGCTCGACGCGCAGCGTCGCCAGGCTGAGCACCGGCACGTCGCGGGTGCGCTCGAAGCAGATGTAGCGCGTCCGCCAATCGGGCTGGAACTTGCGGTTGAAGCTGAACAGGCGGTCGAGCTGGAACGCGCGGTCGAGGCCGACGACGAGCTGGCGGGCGGCGCGCAGGTGCGTCGGGGAGTCCTCGTCGGCGCGCAGGACGTCGGCGAAGACCGAGAAGTTCAGCGACAGCTCGTCCGCACCGGTGGCGCGCGCCCAGGCGGTCGCCTCGCAGATCAGGAACTCCATCAGGCCGTTCGGCGTCTCGGCGCCCCTGCGCATCGCGGAGAGCGAGTAGCCGCTGCTCGACGGCACGAGGTGCAGGAAGCCGCGCACGACGCCCTGATCGTCGAGCGCGACCGCGAAGCGGGCGGGCTCGTGGGCGTAGAGGTCGTCCATCGCCATCGAGAACCCGCGCTCGGCGGTGCGGCCGCGCCACTCGGCGCTCACCCGCTCGATCTCGGCGCGGCGGGCCGGCGAGAGCTGCGACGGGGCCACGACGCGCACCTGATAGCCGGCCTTGCGCAGGCGCGTGACCGACTGGCGCACCTTGCGCATCGCCCGGCCCTCGAGCGAGAAGGCGGCCGGGCGCAGGACCGCCTCGTCGCCGATCGCCATCGCGCGCATCCCGCGGTCGCGGTACAGGTGCAGCCACTCGGCGGAGGCGTGCAGCACGACCATCCGCCAGCCGCGGTCGCGGCAGAGCGCGCCGAAGTCCTCGACGAGGCCGGGGATCTCCGCCTCGGCGCCGATCGGGTCGCCGGCGACGAGCGCGCAGCCGGCCACGACCCGGTAGGCCAGGAACGCGTTGCCGGCCCGCGAGAAGGTGTAGCGACGGTCGGCCCGCAGGGCGAAGAACGACAGGCTGTCGCGGCCGTACCGGGCGACGAGCTCGCGGGCGCGGGCGCGGTCGTCGTCGGACGGGTGGTCGGGCTCGCGGTGCGCCCGCAGCCAGTGGTGCAGCGCCCAGAAGGCGCCGCCGGCGAGCAGCATCTCGAGGCCGACGTTCGCGATCCGGTTCGCGTGCTCACCGCCGAAGAGGGCCACCGATCCCCATGCGGCGGCGGTGACGGCGATGCCGCCGGCGAGCGGTCGCAGGCTGGTGGGATCGCCGCTCACGTCGAACCGGCCGCGCAGGGCGAGCAGGGCACCGAGAAGCGCGACGCTGCCGACGGCCTCCTCGACGTCGAACCCGCGGGCGAGGTGGGCGACGGCGGCGAACGCCACGAGCGCGATCGCGAGCAGCCAGGCGCGGTGCTTGCGGCGGGCGAGGCCCCCTGCGAGGAGCAGCAGGGCCGCCCCGGCCGCGAACGTGATCGAGCCCGCCAGGGCGGTCGTCCCCATGGGCAGCATGGCCTGGAACAGGTCGTAGCGGTCGGTCAGCGTCGGCCGGATGGCAGTCACGATGTCGACGATGCCGACGAGGAACGCGCCCAGCGCGATGAGCGCCTCGGCGCGCAGCTTGGAATGTGCCCAGTCCAACACCGTCACCATACCGGCACTCGCTTGGAGGAGCTTTAGCCCCGGGATGCGGGACCGAGGGCGTCGAGAGCCGCCGCGGCCGCCCGGCGGACGTCGTCGGCGGTGTCGTCGAGCGCTGTCACGAGCGCCGGGCGGGCGCGTTCGTCGCCGATCTCGCCGAGCGCGGCCGCCGCCAGCCGGCGCTGGTCGTCTCGCTCCGCGGCGGCGAGCACGCGGACGAGGAACGGCACGCCCTCGCGGTCGCGGCGGCGGCCGAGGTCGGCGATCTGTGCCTGCAGGGCGGCGTCGCGCGCCGTCGCCGCCGCTCGCCGCGCACCGGCCGCCGGGCGGCGGACGAGCGGGTAGAAGCCCTCGGTCTTCTCCAGCGTCCCGGCGGCGATCATGCGGTCGATCCGGTCGAGGACGTCGCTGTCGGTCGTGCCCGCGAGCGCGCCGTACGAGCCGAGCGCATCGTGGCCGGCCGCGCGCAGCGCCCGCCCGGACGAGCCGCGCAGGATCTGCGAGAGCCGCGTCCGCCCGACCGCCCCGGCGGTCTCGTCGACCGCCTGGAGGATCGCGGCGTCGGCATCGGCCGCCAACCCCGGCCGCGTCCGCGCGGCCGGCATCGCGAGCGGGCGACACGTCCGCTCCGGCGATCGGCGTCCAGCCGCACCGGTCGCAGCACGGCTCGGGCAGCGGCCGGGCCGGCTCGTCGCCGAAGTAGCGCAGCAGCGTCTCGCGCCGGCACCGATCGGAGGTGGCGTACCCGTCGATCGCCTTCAGGCGGTCCCAGCGCTGGCGCTCGACCCGCTTGCCCGCGACCAGCGCCGCGGCCAGGTGGACGCGCGAGAGCTTCGTGTCGGCGATCCGGCCGGCGAACGTGCCCATCGGCGCCGGGAAGAGCTCGAGCGCCCCCGCCCGCTCGAGCGCTGCCACCGCGGCCCGCGGCTCCTCGGCCGGCACGTCGCGCTCGGCGACGCGGAAGACGCCGCCCGCGCCGGCGGCCTCCGCCAGGCGGCGGTGCACGCCGGAGAGGTCGCCGCTCTCGACCTTCGCGCGGTTGATGAAGAAGACGATCAGGCCCTTGTCACGCGGGCTGTAGAGCAGGGTGCACCGGGCCGGGTCTCCGTCGCGGCCGGCCCTGCCCGCCTGCTGGTAGTACTCCTCCGGCGAGGCGGGCAGCGCCCAGTGGACGACCGAGCGGACGTCCGGCTTGTCGATGCCCATGCCGAACGCGGTCGTCGCAGCGACCACGTCGAGGTCGCCGGCCAGGAACGCGTCGAGGGTGGCCGAGCGGCGCTCGCCCGTGATCCCGGCGTGGTAGGCGGCGGCCCGCATCCCGGCCGCGGCCAGCGCCTCGGTCACCTCCTCGCACGTGCGCCGGCGGCCGCAGTACACCACCGCGGGCAGCGCCCCGGGCGCGCCCAGCAGGCGCATGAGCATGGCCGGCTTGGCGTGGTCGCCGGCCACCGGGACGACCGCGAAGGCCAGGTTGCGGCGGTCGAACCCGGTGCGCAGCATGACCGGATCGTCCAGTCGCAGGGCCGAGACGATGTCCCTGCTGACGCGGCTCGTCGCCGTCGCGGTGAGCGCGATCGTCGGCGGCGACCCCAGCCGCTCCCGCACATCCGCCAGGCGCAGGTAGTCGGGCCGGAAGTCGTGGCCCCACTCCGACAGGCAGTGGGCCTCGTCGACGGCCAGCCGGGCGACGCCGGCCGCGCCGATCGCATCCAGGAAGCGCCGGCTCGAGAACCGCTCGGGAGCGACGTAGACGAGCCGGGCCGCGCCCTCGCCGATCCGGCCCAGGGCCGCGTCGACCGCAGCCGGCGCCATGCTCGACGAGAGCATCTCGACGCCCTCGAGACCGCGGTTGCGGAGGGCCGCGTGCTGGTCCTCCATCAGCGCGATCAGCGGCGAGACGACCAGGGTGACGCCGTCGGAGATCAGCGCGGGCAGCTGGTAGCAGAGCGACTTGCCCGAGCCGGTCGGCATGACGGCCAGGACGTCGCGGCCGGCGAGGACGGCGTCGACCGCCTCGCGCTGCCCGGGGCGAAACGCCGAATAGCCGAACAGCCGCTGCAGGCCCGCCGAGGCGTCGGCCGGGGCGGCCGGGCTCATCCGGTGCCGCGCACGGCGGGCTCGGAGCCGGCCTCCGCCGTCGGGGAACTCGGCCAGCTCCGGCAGGGGCCGCTCGGCGTGGCCCGGCGCCGCCACGTCACGGCGCAGCCACAGGCAGGCGACGACGCCGATCGCGCTCACCGCGGTGACCGCCACGTAGGAGAGGCGGGCCGCGTGGACGACGGCGGGGACGTGCGCGCCGGCGTGCTCGGCCGCCCGGACCTGGCCGGCGCTCAGCGTCGCGGCGAAGACGATGCCGGCGATGGCCGCTCCGGTGCCCGACCCGACCTGGCGCGTGAGCGGGATGCTCGAGGTCGACCGGCCCTCGCGGCCCTCGCCGCCGTCGGCGAGCACGGCGGTGAAGAGCGCCGGGCTGGCGATGCCCATCCCCAGGCCGGAGACCGCGTACCCGAGCACGGGCACCGACGCGCCGCCGTCGGGGATCGCCATCACCGCGGTGGCGAGGAACGTCAACGTCGTTCCGAGCAGGATCTGGTTGCGCGGGCGCGAGTTGGCCCGGGCCGCGCCCATCGACCCGGCCGTCCAGCCGAGCGTGCACAGGAGCAGGGCGACGCCGACGAGGCGCACGCCGGAGAGGGTGTAGCCGGGCAGGTCGATGCCGTGGGCGAAGCCGACCTGGAGCTGCAGCGGCAGGTACGTCTCGGCACCCAGGAACGCGACGCCGGCCCCGAAGGCCGCGACGTTGGCCGCGATCGAGTTGGCGGTGTGGGTGAACACCGGCGCCGTCGTCCGCCGCTCGTACCAGACGAAGAGCGCGGCCGGGACGATCGCGAGGGGGACGAGGAACGCCGCCGGCAGCCAGTGCCGCGTCACCGCGAGCAGCACGGCCACGATCGTCCCGAGCAGGATCGGGCCGACCACGTTGAGCGGCTGGCCGGCCTCGGCGGACACGGGCCGCGCCCGGCCGCGCAGCGCCATCGCTCCCGCCCAGGCGACGATCGCGATCATCGGCAGGTTGATCCAGAACACCCACCGCCAGCCCACCGTCGCGGTCAGCACGGCCCCGAGCAGCGGCCCGACCAGCGCGGACACGCCCCACATGGCGGCGTTGATGCCGAACGCGCGCGGGCGCAGCGCCTCCGGGATCGAGACGGCGAAGAGGCCCAGCGGCACCGCGAACATGAAGCCCGCGCCCGCGCCCAGGATCAGGCGCGACAGCGCGACGACCGGCATCGACGGGGCCAGGCCGCCGATCACGTTCGCGACGGCGAAGAGCGAGCACGCGAGCGCGAAGCTCCAGGCCACGCCCTCGCGGTCGATCACGGCGCCCGCCACCGGGAAGGTCATCGCGACGGCGACGGTGTACGCCCCGACCGTGACGGCGATCAGGCCGACGCCGCCGATGTCCTGCGCCGCCGTCGGCAGCGCCGTCGTCACCATCAGCGCGTCGAGCGAGCCCAGGAACGTCGCCCCGAGCGCCGCCACCATCAGCGCGCCGTGGTTGCGGAAGAGGGCCGCGTAGCTCGGAGTCACGATGCTCCCCGGGCGGCAACCGACGCCGCCCTCCGGCTGTCAGGAGCCCTGCGCGTAGATCTTGTCGGTTGCGGGGTGCGTCTTGACGATGTGGCGCTTGAAGAGGAGCTCGTCGTACGTGAGGCCCGCCGCGGCGCCCACCAGCTGGGCGAGGTGGAAGATCGGCATGCCGAAGTCCATGTCGGCCTCGCGGGCCGCCTTGCCCTGCCAGGCGTCGAGCGACAGGTGGCACAGCGGGCAGGGCGTGACCATCGCGTCGGCGCCGGCCTCGCGGGCCTCGGCCAGCGGCTGGATCAGCTCGCCCAGCGCGACCTCCTCGCGGGCGAGGACGATCGGGAACCCGCAGCACTTGATCTTCGACGGGTAGTCCACCGGCTCGGCCCCGCACGCCTCGATGATGCGCTCGAGCGACTGGGGCCGGTCGGGGTCCTCGAACCCGAGCAGCTTCGACGGCCGCAGGATCTGGCAGCCGTAGAACGGCGCGATCCGCACGCCCGTGAGCGGCTTCTCCGCGATCTGCTTCAGCCTCTCGTAGCCCTCGCCCTCGGCGATCTCCCAGAGCAGATGGCGCACCTCGACGCCGCCGGCGTACGGCGCCGCGCCGACGTCGCGCAGGTTGGCGTTCACGCGCTCGAGCAGCTCCGGATCGGCCTTCAGCTTGATGTCGGCCTGGCGCAGGTTGAGCGTGCAGACGTTGCAGATCGTGAGCAGCGTGTCCTGCTCGAGCTGCTCGGCCTGGCCCAGGATGCGGGCGTTCAGGTGCAGGTAGTACTCGGGCCGCGCCTCGTGCACGTCGCCGGCGCCGCAGCAGGTGAAGCCGGGGATGTCGACCAGCTCGAAGCCGAGCTTGGCGGCGATCGCCCGCGTCGAGACGTCGAGCTCCTTCTGCGACAGGCTGGCCAGGCAGCCCGGGTAGTACGCGTAGCTCTGCTTCACGAGCCGGCCTCCTCACGGTCGACGGAGACCCCGGCCCGCTTCTCGGCGCGCGAGTCCGCCTCCTGCGCCTTCAGGAGCTTGTGCAGCTTGCGCACCTCGTCGAGCTTCTTCGCCCGGTGCGGGCGCAGCGGGTTCGGCACCTTGCCGGCCCGTGCCATCTGCATGGCGAACTTGACGTCCATCGCCTTCAGGGGGTCGGTGTAGGGGACGAGCGCCGTCTCGAGCAGGTATCCGGTCGTCCGGGTGGAGACGTCGAAGACCTGCGCGTGGCGGGCGCCCTTGTCGGAGAGCATGCCCTCGGCGTAGATCTCGGCCCCGATCTTGGCGATCGCGTCGCGCGGGTCGACGCCCTTGGGGCAGCGCTCGTTGCAGAAGTAGCACCGGGTGCAGTCCCAGACGCCGTGGGGCCCGTTGTAGAGCTCGAGCCGGCCCTTGCGGTCGCGGTCGCGGACGTCGCCGACGAACTTGGCGCCCTTGGCGAGCGCCGCCGGGCCCAGGAAGTCGGGATCGGCCGACATCGAGTTGCACTCCGAGACGCAGCAGCCGCACTGGATGCAGAGCGCCTCCTTCATGATCCGGTCGAGCTCCTCCTGCTGCACCCGCCACTCCTTGACCGGCGGATGGTCGTCCTCCTCGAGCCACGGCTTCACCTGGCGGAACTTGTCCCAGAAGGGCTCCATGTCGACGACCAGGTCCTTGACCACCGGCAGGTTGCCCATCGGCGAGATCACGGGAACGCGGCCCTCCTCGACGAGCGGCGCCATCGGCGTCTTGCAGGCCAGCACCGCCGCGCCGTCCATGCGCATGCCGCACGAGCCGCACACGGCCATGCGGCAGCTCTTGCGGTAGGTGACCGACCCGTCGACGGTGTCCTTGACGACGTCGAGCACGTCGAGCAGCGTGGCCGTCTCGGGCGCCTCGACGGTGAAGTCCTGCAGGCCGCCCTGCTCGGTCTCCGGGTTCCAGCGCTCGATCTTGAGGGTGAACTGCATGCGGCCCCTTCGGGTCTGGTTCTTCTAGTAGGTGCGCACCGCGGGCTGGTGCTCGGTGATCGTGACCGGCTTGTAGTCGAGCGCCACCGCGCCCTCGTCGTAGCTCGTCAGCGTGTGCCGGAGCCAGTTCTCGTCGTCGCGCTCGGGGTAGTCGAGGCGGCTGTGCGCGCCCCGGCTCTCCGTCCGCGCGATGGCGCCGGTGACGAGGCAGTCGGCCATCTCGAGCATCGAGCCGAGCTCGAGCGCGCCGATCAGGTCGGAGTTGAACGTCCGCGACTTGTCCTGGATGACGACGCCCAGCCCGTCGCGGTAGCGCTCGCGCAGGTCGGCGACGTCGTCCTTGCACTGGTCGAGCTTCTCGGCGCTGCGGAAGATGCCCGCGTTCTCGTACATCGTGTCGGCGAGCTGGTCGCGCAGCACGTGCGGGCGGACGCCGTCGAAGTTGTAGAGCAGGTGGCGGATCCGGCGCTCGGCGACCCGCACCGCAGACGGCGAGAAGATCGCCTTCGAGCCGTTGGAGCGCACGTCCTGCGCGGCGGCCGCGCCGGAGCGGCGGCCGAACACGACGGTCTCGAGCAGCGAGTTGCCGCCGAGCCGGTTCGCGCCGTGCACGGAGACGCACGCGCACTCCCCGGCGGCGTACAGGCCGGGCATGACCGTGCGCCCCCACATGTCGGCGTCGATGCCGCCCATGTGGTAGTGGCTGCCCGGCCGCACCGGGATCGGCTCCTCGATCGGGTCGACGCCGGCGTAGTCCATCGCCAGCTCGCGCGAGCCGTGCAGCACGGTCATGATCTTGCGCGCGCCCAGGTGGGTCAGGTCGAGCAGCACGCAGCCGTCGACGCCGCGGCCCTCGTCGATCTCGGTCTGCTCGGAGCGCGACACGACGTCGCGGCTGGCGAGCTCGCCCGCGTTCGGCGCGTACTTGAACATGAACCGGTCGCCCTCGCCGTTGCGCAGGTAGCCGCCCTCGCCGCGGGCGCCCTCGGTGATGAGGACGCCGTTCGACTTGAGCGTCGTCGGGTGGAACTGCATGAACTCCATGTCCTTCAGCGGGACGCCCGCGCGCCAGGCCATGGACATGCCGTCGCCGGTGCAGGCGTAGGCGTTCGTCGTGCCGCGGTAGATGCGGCCGAGGCCGCCGGTGGCCATGATCACGGCACCGGCCTCGACGCCCTCCACGCCGCCGTGCAGGAGGTCCCACGCCGTCAGGCCGACGCAGCGGTCGCCGTCGGTGACCAGGTCGAGCGCGAACCACTCCTCGTAGACGGTGACGCCGCTCTTCACCAGCTGCTCGTAGAGCACGTGCAGCAGCACGTGGCCGGTGATGTCGGCCGCGTAGGCCGTGCGCGGCGCGCCGCCGGCGCCGAAGGGACGCTGGGCGATGCGGCCGTCCTCCATGCGCGAGAACACCGCGCCCATGTGCTCGAGCTCGTAGATGTCGCCCGGGCCCTCCTCGCACATGACGGCGATCGCGTCCTGGTCGCCGAGGTAGTCGGAGCCCTTGACGGTGAAGAAGGTGTGCTGCTCGGGGCTGTCCTCGCCCGCGTTCCCGAGCGCGGCGTTGATCCCGCCCTCGGCGGCGCCCGAGTGGCTGCGGGTGGGATGCAGCTTGGAGACGACGCCGACGTCGGCGCCGTAGCGGGACGCCTCGATGGCGGCGCGCATCCCCGCCAGCCCGGCTCCCACCACCACCACGTCGTGTCTGACCATCAGGCCTCCGGAGTCCCAGCTCGTGCAGAGCTCTCGAACATGCAGCCTACCAATCACCCTGGCCGGTGGTCGCACGCGGGTTCGCGCCGGGGTAAGGACTTTGTGACACCCGCCATTCGTGTTCCAATGCGGAGAAATTGGAGTAAACTTGGGCGTGGCCATGGAGCGACCGTGGCCTTTTGTGACTTCTGGAGGAGACGTGGCGAAAACGGCCTTTCCCATGCCGGCGGCGCGCCGGGTCCTGCGCGACCTTCCGCAGCAGGAGCTGCACGAGCTGGCCAGGGGGATGGGCACGGCCCGGACCACGAGCTACGGCGCCGTGAACGTCACGACCACCGTGCTCTCCCGCTCGACGCGGAGCACCTACATCGTCGCCGACGACCCCGATGCCTATCCGCATCAGGCCATCGACCGCGACGAGTGGGAGCGCGTCTCCGCGCTGCAGGACGCCTACGTCGCCGATCAGGAGATGATCCAGGTCGACGGCTTCATCGGCGACGATCCCGACCACCGCGTGGCCGCCCGCCTCTTCATCGAGGCGCAGAACGCGAACATCGCGGGCATGCAGGACGTCCTCTACTTCCACCATCCCGAGGCCGGGCCGGTCGAGCCGGAGCTGGTCGTCATCTACACGCCCAACCTGGCCGTGCCCGGCTACCCGGACGACCGCCTGATCGCGGTCGACCTCGACCGCCAGGTCACCCGCGTCTTCAACTCCGACTACTTCGGGGAGTCGAAGAAGGGGGCCTTGAGGATGTGGAACAAGCTCGTCTTCGAGCGCGGCGGCCTCGCCCTCCACGCCGGCTGCAAGGTGATCCCGACCGAGCACGGCGACCGCGTCGGCCTCACGGTCGGCCTGTCGGGGACGGGCAAGACGACGACCACCTTCACCCGCCAGAACGGCTCGCTGCCGGTGCAGGACGACTTCGTCGCCTGGTGGCCGGACGGCACCGTCTCGGCGACCGAGGCCGGCTGCTTCGCCAAGACGTACGCGCTGAACACGACGGACGAGCCCGTCATCCACGGCGCCGTCACCCGCCCCGGCGCCTACCTCGAGAACGTCAGCATGTCCGACGCCGGCGAGGTCGACTTCTACGACCAGAACTACACGAAGAACGGCCGGGCCGTGTTCTCGTTCTCGGACATCGAGGCGGCCGACGCGGCCGACCTCGTGCGGGCGCACTTCCTGCTCGTCCTGAACCGCAACGAGAACGTGATCCCGGCGGTCGCGAAGCTGGAGGGCCCGCAGGCGGCGGCGTTCTTCATGCTCGGCGAGACGACCGGCACGTCGGCCGGCGGCAAGGACGAGGAGGGCAAGTTCCTGCGCGTCCCCGGGACGAACCCGTTCTTCCCGATGAGCCACGACCTCCAGGGCAACCGCTTCCTCGAGCTGCTGGCCGAGAACCCGATCGAGGTCTACCTGCTGAACACCGGCCGCGTCGGCGGCCCGGAGGCCGACGAGCGCTCGCTGAAGGTGCGCATCCCGCACTCGTCCGCGATCGTGAAGGGCATCGCCGAGGGCACGATCGAGTGGGAGACCGACCCCGACTTCGGCTACAAGGTCGCCGCGCACGTGCCGGGCATCGACGCGGCGGAGGGGCTCATCCTGCAGCCGCGGCTGCTCTACGCCGAGCAGGGCCGGGACGAGGAGTACACGCGCTGGGTGGAGCGGCTCAAGGGCGAGCGCACCGAGTTCCTCTCCAAGTACCCGAGCCTGAGCCGCGCGATCGTGGAGTCGGTCGGCTAGAACCCCGGCTGATGGCGGAAGATGTCCCGGTGAAGCTGGCGGTGCAACGGACCGCCCGTGGGCTCGAGTCCGCCGTGAACGCGCACGAGCCGGACTCGACAGCCGGCCGGCTGTCGCCGGACTTCGCCGAGCGCGACAACGAGCTGCGCCCGCTGCTGGCGCGCACCGACCGCACCGAGCTGATCGGGACGGTCGCGAACCGCACGCTCTTCCACCTGCACCTCGCCGACGGCGACACCCGCGTCGTCGAGCTCCTGTGGCGCGACCACGACGGCACGTGGCTGGTCGAGGACGCCCGGGTGTTCTCGCTGATCGCCGGCGAGTAGCCGCCGCGCTGGGCAGCCCGCCAATCGGGGACAGTCCCCGCGGGCGGGGACTGTCCCCGCTCCGGAACCGATGAGTTTTCGGCGGCGACCAGGTCTTAGGAGGGAAATCCCCGCTATCGAGGTATCTTTACTGACCATGCCAGCCTCCAACCGACCCCGAGCAGTCTGGACCGGCGCCATCTCCTTCGGCCTCGTGAACGCGCCGGTGCGCATGTACACGGCCATCGCCGAGAAGGACCTCCGCTTCAACCAGCTGCACGAGACCGACGGCGGCCGCATCGGCTACGTCAAGGTCTGCAAGGCGGACAACGAGCCCGTGCCCGCCGACGAGATCGTCAAGGGCTACGAGGTCTCCAAGGGCGAGTACGTGCGCATGACCGACGAGGACTTCGAGGCCGCGCGCGGCGAGCAGCACCGCGGCATCACGATCCACGACTTCGTGCCGGCCGACCAGATCGACCCGATCTACTTCGAGCGGACGTACTTCCTCGGCCCCGAGGAGGGCGCCGGCGAGGCCATCTACGCGCTGCTCGTCGAGGCGATGGAGCGCTCCGGCCTCTCCGCGATCGCGACCTACGTGCACCACGACCGCGAGAACCTGGCCTGCCTGCGCGTGCGCGACGGCGTGATCACGCTCGAGAAGATGTTCTTCGACGACGAGATCCGCTCGATCGACGGCATCGCCCCCTCGAGCACGAAGGTCGACTCCAAGCAGCTGAAGATGGCCGAGGACCTGATCGGCGCCTACACGTCGGACTTCGAGCCCGAGCGCTACAAGGACACCTACCGCGAGCGCCTGCTCGCGATCGTCGACCAGAAGCGCGACGGCAAGACGACGAAGCCGCCCGAGCCCGAGGCGGGGCCGTCGGCGCCCGACCTGCTCACCGCGCTCACCGCGTCGCTCGACGCCGCCCGCGCGGACCGGGAGAAGTCGCAGAAGCCGGCCAAGAAGCCGGCGGCGGCGAAGTCGCGGGCCAAGGCCGGCGCCGGCACGTCGTCGCGGCGCAAGACCGCGTAACGACAGAGGCCTGACGCAACGACGGAGGGCCACCCGGATCGGGCAGCCCTCGGTCGTCAATCGTGGGTGGAGAGATCTACGCGGCGGTCGGCACACGTCTCCGGCGCAGATCGAGCAACACCCCGAACAGGACGATCGACACCAGGGTCGCCGTCGTCGCGCCGATCCCGGCGTCCGCCCAGTCGAACCCGGTCCCGCCGGACGCAACCGTCCCCTTGTGGATCACGAGGATCGAGTGATCCAGATGGGGCAGGACCGACAGCGCCCGGCTCGCCGTCGTATGGCCGATCCCAGGCGAACCGGCGCTGGCGTGCACGACCAGCGGATTGTTGGTCGTCCAGCCTGACCCAGGCGCGGCCATCGCCGGCGAGGCGCCGATCACCGCGGTTGCGATGAGGGCCGCGAAGCACGTCGTGATCTTCAAAGCGCGAGTGGTCATGATGTCCTCCCGTTGTGTGTGTGTGTGTGTGAATGACCGGCCGTGCTCATGCGGCGGTCGCCTCATGCCTCCGGCGAACGCCGAGCACCGAACCGATCAGGACGAGCGCCGCCGCCACGGCGGCGAGCGCCCCGATTGCCGCCGCAGTCCAGTCGAACCGCGGGGAGCTCGACGCCGCGCGTGTTGCAAGGGGACGCTGCTCGGCGGCCAATCCGCGCACCTGCTCGATCGGCGTCCCCGTCCCGATGGCCCGGGAATCGAGAGCCGCATGGTGCGCACGGACGGTCGTGATGGTGTACGGCGGGTCGGCCGATGCCGACGAGACCGAGATCGCCGTAGTCGCGAGCAGCGCCGCGACGAACGTTGCGATTTTGGCAACGCTTGAGGCCATGGTGTGTCCCTTCCTGGGTGGTTGCGCCCGGCTCCGTCGGTTTGACTCGGCCGTCGGCGATCTGTCCACCCTCGCGCCCGCGGCGACCGCTCGCGTCGGGGTGACCCCCGTGCTCTCGCGACAGGTCATGCCCGCTGCGTGCGGGGGAGCTCCGCCGCCGGCGCACCGCGAATCCCCCGGCGGGGCGTACGACGGAGTCGTAGACTGGCTGCGTGCTTGTGGGCAGAGATGCCGAGCGGGCTCGGTTGGAGGATCTCCTCGCGAGTGCGCGGGAGGGGCGAAGCGGCGTGCTGGTGGTCACGGGAGAGGCGGGCGTCGGCAAGACGGCGCTCCTGGACGACGCCGCGGCGGGCGCGGCCGGGATGCGGGTGGTCCGTGCGGTCGGTGTCGAATCGGAGGCCTCGATGCCGTTTGGCACGCTGTTCGATGTCTGCCGGCCCTTCCTGGAGTCGATCGACGAGCTTCCCGACCGCCAGCGCAAGGCGCTCGAAGGTGCGCTCGCGATAGGCCCGGCCGGGGAGGGCGATCGATTCGCAATCGGTGCTGCGACGCTGAGCCTGCTCGCGGCAGACGCACGGGATACGCCCCTGCTGCTGGTGATCGACGACGCGCAGTGGCTGGACGACGCGTCGGCGGGGTCCCTCGCGTTCGCGCTGCGCCGGCTCGACACCGACGACATCGCGGTCCTGATCGGATTGCGAGAGGGGGCGCAGGCCGGGTTCGACGCGACGGGGTTCCCGGTGCTCGAGCTCGCTCGCCTGAGCCCCGCGGATGCGGTGGCGCTCGCCGCCTCGCGTCGACCGGCCTCCCGCGAGCAGGCGGAGCGGATCGCGAAGGTGAGCGACGGGAACCCGCTCGCGGTGCTCGAGCTGGCCGGCGCGGACACCAGCGTCCTCGATGAGCTCGTGCCGATCCCGACGCACGTCGAGCGCGCGTTCGCCGCGCGGGTCGCGGAGCTTCCGGCGCAGACGCGGGCGGCGCTTCTCATCGCCGCGGTCGACGACCGGGGCCTGGTCGACGTGCTCGCGCGGGCGACGTCGCTCGCCGCCCTCGGTCCGGCCGAGGACGCGGGGCTCGTGCAGATCGTCGAGGCACGGCTCGAGTTCCGCCACCCGATGGTGCGCTCCGCCGTCTATCAGCACGCCTCACCGACCGAGCGACGTGCGGCGCACGCCGCACTGGCGGCGGCGCTTCCCCCGTGAGCAGGTGATCCCGCCGGGTGTGGCACCGCGCCGCGTCAGTCGTCGAGCCCGACGAGGCAGTCGCGTCGGCGCTCGAGGCCATGGCGCGCGAATCCCAGGACCGGCGCGGCCCGGCGGCGGCCGGAGCGGCATGGCGCCGCGCGGCCGAGCTCACGCCCGACGCGAGCCGGCGGGCGCGACGGCTGCTTGCCGCAAGCGAGGCGGCGTGGGAGGCCGGGGCGAGCGATCCGGCCAGGCGCGCGGCCGACGCAGCTCTGGCGGTCTGCGAGGACCCGCTCGTGCATGCCGACATCATCCGGCTCCGCGCGTGGATCGACTCGCATTCGGGCGGGATTGCCGCGGACGTCTCGGCGGCACTGCGAGCGGAGGCCGACGACGTCGCCCCGTTCGACTCGAGGCGGGCGGCGTACCTCCTCGCCGACGCGTCGCTCGCGTTCTGGCCGGCGTGGGACTCCGAGCCGAACGTCGACCTCGCACGGGCCGCGCGCGCGGCCGCCGGCGACACGGACGACCCGCTGTTCGATTACATCCTCGGGTGGGAGCTCGCACGCCAGGGGTCGACGGACGAGGCGGCACGGCTGGTCGGCGCGGCCGAACGCGCGATCGTCGACAGCCCGGAGCGGCGCTCCAACCCTCGCGCGCTGATGCTGGCAGCCGACTGCGCCTGGTGGCGGAGCGGGCCGCCCTCGTGCGCGCTGAGCGCCGAGGCGGTCGAGCGGGCCCGTGAGCTCGGGCTGGCGGGCGTGGTTGCGCAGGCGCTCCTCGAGCTGGCCGACGGGCAGATCCGCACCGGCGAGTGGGACGACGCGGACGCGGAACTCGCCGAGGCGATCCGGCTGGGGGAGGACACCGGACAGCTGACCAGCGTCGCGATCGGCCTCAGCCGGCGGGCGGAGATCGCAGCGCGGCGCGGGGATGCGGAGCGCTTCGAGGAGCTGACGGCCCAGGCCGGCTGCTACGCGGGCACGGCCGCACCCATCCAGGCCTACGAGCGCAACGCACGCTGCCTGCTGGCGCTCGGAGAGGGCCGGCCGGACCTCGCGATCGCGGCACGCGAGAGCGCCGAGCGGTACACGATCGAACAGCTCACCGCGAACGCGCTCGACCTGATCGAGGCGTACATCCGCGCCGGCCGGCTCGACGACGCGCGGGCGCGGCTCGACGAGGTCGAGGCACACGTCCATCTCGACCACCCGCGAGGCGCGTACGTCCGGTGCCGTGCCCTGATCGCAGACGTCGACGGCTTCGAGGCGCTGTTCGAAGAGTCGCTGCGACTGTTCGCCGGGGTGGGCGACGTCTTCGAGGTCGGCCGTACGCGGCTCTGCCTCGGCGAGCGGCTGCGCCGCGCCAACCGCCGCCGTGACGCCCGCCGCGAGCTGGGGGCGGCGCTCGACACGTTCGAGCAGCTCCGCGCCGTTCCGTGGGCCGACCGCGCCCGCCGCGAGCTCCGCGCCAGCGGAGAGCACCGCCGTGCCCAGACGCCTGAGACGCGTGACGATCTCACACCGCAGGAGCGCCAGATCGCGGCCTTCGCCGCAGAGGGGCACACGAACCGCGAGATCGCGGCCCTCCTCTTCCTCAGCCCTCGCACCATCGAGACCCACCTCGGCCGCGTATTCCGGAAGCTCGGGATCAGCGACCGGACGGGTCTCCGCCCGCCCGCAGCTCGATGATGCGGCTGCACTACATCCCCGGAAGCGCTGCGATGGCTCCGCATGCGGCGCTCGCCGAGGCGAACGCCGAGTATGCGCTCGTCCGCCTCGAGGAGGCCGAGCCGGGGCAGCGGCCCGCCGGATATCGAGCGCTCAACCCCTGGGGGCAGGTGCCGACGCTCGAGGACGGCGACCTGATCCTGACCGAGGCGGCGGCCATCATGCTGCACGTCGCGGATCGATTCCCGGCGTCCGGCCTGGCGCCATCGGTGGGCACGCGCGCCCGCTCCGAGGTCTACCGATGGCTCGCCTACCTCTCGACCGAGGTGCAGCAGGCCTACATGCGATGGTTCTACCCGTGGCGGTTCACGACCGACGACGCCGACGCCCAGGCGGCGGTCAGGGCCGCCGCCGAGGCACACATCCGCCGCCACATTGCGTGGGCCGACGGCCAGCTCACCGATCGCTCGTGGCTCGTGGGCGACGCGCGTACCGCCGCCGACATCTACCTGTTCATGCTGACCCGGTGGGGGCGTCTCCAGCAGCCTCCCGCATGGAGCTCACCGAATCTCGGCCGGCACTTCTCGCTCATGCTCGAACGGCCGGGTGTACGGCGGATGATGGCCGAGGAGGGACTCGACTGGCCCCGCGGGCCGCGATGATAGCCTCGTCCCCATGACCATCGGCGAGCGGATCCGGGGCGCGCTCGTCGCATTGGCCCCGCTCGACCCGGTGGACGCCCCGGCGTGGGAGCGGTGGCTGTCAGACCCGGTGACGACCCGCTACCTGTACGGGCGGCGGGGCCCGCCGGACAGCGCGGCGACGCTGCCCGAGCTGCGCTCGTGGGGCCGGCAGGCGCTGGCCGACCCGCACCTGGTCGCGTTCGGGATCGAGGAGGCCGGCGCCGGCACGGTGATCGGGAACGCCCGCCTGCAGATGTGGGCGTGGAGCCGGGCGCGGTTCTCGATCCTGATCGGCGAGGCCGCCCACCGCGGCTCCGGGCAGGGCACCGAGGCGACGGCCCTCGTCTGCGGGTACGCCTTCGACCGCCTCGACCTGCGTGAGATCGTCCTCGACGTCGACCAGCGCAACGCGGCCGCCGTCCGGGCCTACCTGAAGGTCGGCTTCGTGCCCGGCCGCGGCGACTCGATGCGGCTGCGGCCCGACGGGCTGCGCTACACGACCGCGGGCGCGGAGCGGCGCTCGATGGGCTCGTAGTCGCGCAGCGCCGGCCCGACGTACTCGGAGCTGGGGCGGATGAGGCGGTTGTCGGCGTGCTGCTCGATCACGTGCGCCGCCCAGCCGACCACGCGGCTCATCGCGAAGATCGGCGTGAAGAGCCCCGTGTCGATGCCCAGGTAGTGATAGGTCGACGCCGAGTAGAAGTCGACGTTCGGGTAGAGCCCCTTCTCCGAGACGACCGTCTGCTCGATCCGCTCGGACATGTCGTACCAGCGCGGGTCGCCGGACTCGTCGGCGAGCTGCTTGGAGAACCGCTTCAGGATCACGGCGCGCGGATCCCACGTCTTGTAGACGCGGTGGCCGAAGCCCATGATCCGCTCCTTGCGCTCGAGCCGGGCATGGATCTCGTCCTCGACCGAGGCGCCCTCGGGGATCGACTGCAGGAGCCGCATCACCTGCTCGTTGGCGCCGCCGTGGAGGGGCCCCTTGAGCGCGCCGATCGCGCCGGTGATGGCCGAGTGCATGTCGGACAGGGTCGAGGCGATCACGCGGGCCGTGAACGTCGACGCGTTCATCTCGTGGTCGGCGTGCAGGATCAGGGCGACGTCGAACGTCTTGGCCGCGGCGTCGCTCACCGGCTCGCCGTTCAGCATGTGCAGGAAGTTGGCGGCGTGGCCGAGCGACGGGTCGGGCGGGATCGGATCGAGGCCGTTGCGGCGGCGGTGGTAGCGCGCCACCATCGTCGGCATCTTCGCGATCAGGCGCATCGCCTTGCGCACGTTGGCGTCGTCGGCGTTCGAGTCCTTGTCGGGGTCGTCGAAGCTGTCGGACGAGACGGCGGTGCGCAGCATCTCCATCGGCGCCGCGTGCGTCGCCAGCATGTCGACGACGCTCTCCGTCTCCTCGGAGAGGTCGCGGTGGTGCGTCAGGTCGGCGGTGAACTCGTCCATCTCCTCGCGCGTCGGCAGCCGTCCGCGCAGCGTCAGGAAGCACACCTCCTCGTAGGTGGAGTGCTCGGCCAGATCGCCGACGTCGTAGCCGCTGTAGATCAGGACGCCGTTGATGCCGTCGATCGAGCAGAGACGACTGCGAGCGACGACCACACCCTCGAGTCCGCCCTTGTCAGCCATGGCCAGAATCCTACCCTCGAAGCGGCGCCGCCAACCCCACCGGTGCGCGAGAGGCGTCCGGTACGCTTTCGCGAAACATCCGGAAGGACGAAACCCGCGTGAGTCATCGTGTCACACTCATTCCCGGCGACGGCACCGGCCCCGAGATCGCAGAGGCGACGAGACGGGTCCTGGAGGCCTCCGGGGCAACGTTCGACTGGGACGTGCAGGAGGCAGGCGCCGACGTCATGGACCGGAACGGCGGCAACCCGCTGCCCGACCACGTGGTCGAGTCGATCCGCCGCAACGGCACCGCCATCAAGGGCCCGATCACGACCCCGGTCGGCAGCGGCTTCCGCTCGGTCAACGTCGGCCTGCGCAGGGCGCTCGACCTCTACGCGCAGGTGCGCCCGTGCAAGCACTACCCGGGAGTGCGCACCCGCTACGCGGACGCCGGCGTCGACCTCGTGATCGTGCGCGAGAACACCGAGGATCTCTACGCGGGGATCGAGTTCGAGCGCGGGTCGGAGGGCGCGCGCGAGGTCGCCGAGACGATCGAGCGCGTGTCCGGCACCCGGATCCGCGAGGGCTCGGGCATCTCGATCAAGCCGATCTCCGAGACCGGCACCCGCCGGGTGGTGCAGTTCGCGTTCGACTACGCGCGCGCCAACGGCCGCCGCAAGGTGACCTCGGTGCACAAGGCCAACATCATGAAGCACACCGACGGCCTCTGGCTCGAGGTGTCGCGGCAGGTGGCGGCGGAGAACTCCGACATCGAGTTCGACGACCGGATCGTGGACAACATGTGCATGCAGCTCGTGCAGAAGCCCGAGCTCTACGACGTCCTCGTGCTGCCGAACCTGTACGGCGACATCGTGTCCGACCTGGGCGCGGGCCTGGTCGGCGGCCTGGGCGTCGCGCCCGGCGGCAACTTCGGCACGGCCGGCGCGGTGTTCGAGCCCACCCATGGCTCCGCGCCGAAGTACACCGGCCAGAACAAGGTCAACCCGATCGCGATGATGCTCTCCGGCGTGATGATGCTGCGGCATCTCGAGGAGCGGGAGGCGGCCGACCGGCTGGAGGGGGCGATCGCCGCCGTGATCGCCGAGGGCAGGTCGGTGACGTACGACATGAAGCCGGCGCCGGACGATCCCGGCGCGGTGGGGACGTCCGACGTCGCCGACGCGATCATCGAGCAGATGGGAGTCCGCGCATGACGCGTCCCAGGATCACCGTCGTCGGGGCCGGCAACGTCGGCGCCACCACCGCGCAGCGGCTGGCGGAGCGCGACTACGCCGACGTCGTCCTCGTCGACATCGTCGAGGGGCTCCCGCAGGGCAAGGCCCTCGACCTGAACGAGGGCGGGCCCGTCGTCGGCTACGAGCCGAACGTCACCGGCACGAACGGCTACGACGAGACGGCCGGCTCGTCCGTCTGCGTCATCACGTCGGGCCGCGCCCGGACGCCGGGGATGAGCCGCGACGACCTGCTGCGGACGAACCAGGCCATCGTCGCCGACGTCACCCGCAACCTGGTCGAGCGCTCGCCGGAGACGATCCTGATCGTCGTCACGAACCCGCTCGACGCGATGTGCCAGGTCGCCTTCCACGAGGCCGGCTTCCCCCGCGAGCGCGTGATCGGGATGGCGGGCGTGCTCGACACCGCCCGCTTCCGCACCTTCCTGGCCTGGGAGCTCGGCGTCTCGGCCCGGGACGTCACCGGCTTCGTGCTCGGCGGCCACGGCGACCAGATGGTGCCCGTCGCGTCCTACACGAACGTCGCCGGCATCCCGATCACGGAGCTGATCCCGGCCGACCGCCTGGCCGAGATCGTCCAGCGCACGCGCGACGGCGGCGCCGAGGTCGTGAAGCTGCTCAAGTCCGGATCGGCCTACTACGCGCCGTCCGCGGCCGTGACCGAGATGGTCGATTCCATCGTCCACGATCAGAAGCGGGTGCTCCCGTGCGCCGCCCTCCTCCAGGGCGAGTACGGGCTCGACGGCCTCTACATGGGGGTGCCCTGCCGGCTCGGCGCGGGCGGCCTCGAGGAGGTGCTCGAGATCACGCTGAACGAGGACGAGCGCGCCCAGCTCTCCCGCTCGGCCGACGCCGTCCGCGAGCTGATCGGCGTCATGGGCCTCTAGACCGGCAGGGACAGTCCCCGCGGGAAGCGGAGAGCATCCCTGAGCGGCGAGGCGACTCCGGTGGCGGCCACCGCCGAGCACACCGGCATGGGGACGCGGCTCCGGCAGCTGGCCGGGCAGTCGTTCGTCTACGGGCTCGGCGGGATCGTCTCCAAGCTGGTCGGCATCTTCCTGCTGCCGATCTACACCAAGCCCCAGTATGTGAGCCAGGCCGGCTTCGGCCAGGTCGAGACGGTGATGGCGGCGAGCTCGCTGGCGGCGATCGTGTGCCAGTTCGGGCTGACGACGGCGATGTTCCGGTTCTGCTGGGACAACCGCGAGCCCGACGCGCGCCGGCGCACCATCCGCACGGTGTTCACGGCCGTCATGGTGCTCTCGACGATCGCGGTGCTGGCCGGGGTGGTCGCCATCGACCCGATCTCGTCCGGCCTCGAGGTGACCCGGGAGCTGGCGCTGATCGGGCTCGCCGGCCTGTGGGTCACGATCCAGTACACGATCGTCACGGGCATCTACCGGATCGAGCAGCGGCCCGCGGCCTTCGTCGTCTACTCGCTCGTGAACATCGCCATCACGATCGTGCTGTCGATCGTGCTCGTGATCCCGCTGCGGATGGGGGCGGCCGGGATCATGCTCGGCAACTTCTCGGGAACGTACCTGACGTACTTCCTGCTCCTGTGGGCGCGGCGCGACATCGTCGGCTTCTCCGTCCACTGGTCGCTGCTGCGGCAGATGCTCGTGTTCGCCCTGCCGCTCATGCCCTCCGGCGTCGCCCTGTGGGCGCTCAACCTGGCCGACCGCGTGCAGGTGCAGCGGCTGACGCCGGGCACGCAGCTCGAGCGCAGCGCCCAGCTCGGCACCTACTCCGCCGCGAGCAAGATCGCGCTCGGGATCATGCTGGTGGTGTCGGCGTTCCAGACCGCGTGGATCCCGTTCGCGAACCTGATCATCGACGACGGCGACGCCAAGCGCACGTACCGGGCGGTGCTGACGTACTGGTCGATGGTGATGGCGTGGGGGGTCGTCGCGATCACCGCGCTCTCGACGCCGTACATCCACCTGGCGATGAACCCGGCCTGGTTCGGGGCGGTGCCGGTCGTGCCGCTGCTCATGTCCGGCTCCGTGCTCTACGGGGCGTACTACATCCTCAACATCGGGGTGAACCGCTCGAAGCGGACGAAGCTCACCCCGGTCGTCACCGGCACCGCGGCCGCCGTCAACATCGGCCTGAACTTCTGGATGATCCCGAAGTGGGGCATCCTCGGCGCCGGCTGGTCGACCGTGATCGGGTTCGCGGTGCTCGTCGTGCTGGGGTGGCGCAACGCCCAGCGCAGCTACCCGGTGTCCTACGACTTCAGCCGCGTGCTCCGCATCGTCGCGACGGCCGCGGTCTTCATGGTCGTGCTGGTCGAGCTCGTGCCGGCCGTCGGCGTCGTCGGCATCGGCACCCGCATCCTGCTCGTCGCCCTCTTCCCGCTCGGCCTGTTCGCCGTGGGCGTCGTCACGCCGGGCGAGCGGTCGCGGATCGTCGCGCTGGCGAAGCGGATCCGCTCGCCGCGGCGGGGCCGGAAGGCCGCGCTCGAGGAGGAGCTCGAGATCGAGCGCGAGTCGGAGGAGGCGCCGCTGTGACCGTGCGCCGGGTCTGACCTCACCGCGAGCGCCGCTTCTGCTGCGCCCGCTCGCGCCCCTCCTTGCCGGTCGCCTGCCAGCGCTTGCGCTCCTCCGACCGGGCGCGGGCGTCGTGGCGGATCTCGAGGTAGCGCAGCTCGCGCTGGAGGTGGCGGAAGCTCTCGAGGCGGGCCGCGTCGAGCGTCCCCATCGCGATCGCCCCGCGGACGGCGCAGCCCGGCTCCGTCTGGTGCTGACAGTCCGTGAACCGGCATTGGCGGGCCAGGTCGTCCACGTCCTCGAACGCGCGGTCGAGCCCCTCCTCGGCGTCCCAGAGGACGAGCTCGCGCATGCCCGGCGTATCGATCAGGCAGCCGCCGGCGTCCAGCACCACGAGCTCGCGATGGGTGGTCGTGTGGCGGCCGCGGCCGTCGGAGCGGACGGTTGCCGTCGCCAGGCGCTCGGAGCCGCACAGGCGGTTCACGAGCGTCGACTTGCCGACGCCGGACGTCCCGACCAGCGTGGCGGTGCGCCCGCCCGCGAGGTGCGCCTCCAGCTCGTCGATGCCCTCGCCGGTCACCGCCGAGACGACGTGCAAGGGGACGCCGAACGTCACGCCGGAGACCTGGGCGACGGCCGCATCGACGTCCGCGCACAGGTCGGCCTTCGTCAGCACGACGACCGGCTCGGCGCCGCTCTCCCAGGCCAGCGTCAGGTACCGCTCCAGCCGGCGGGCGTTCAGGTCGTCGACGAGCGAGGTCACGCAGAAGACGACGTCGACGTTGGCCGCGACGACCTGCTCGACGGCCTCGAGCCCGGCCGTCTTGCGGACGAACGCCGTCCGCCGCGGCAGCACGGCCTCGACGACGGCGCCGTCGCCCTGCGCGCCGGGGCGGTAGGCGACCCAGTCGCCGACGGCGGGCAGGTCGAGCGGCGAGGCGGCCCGGTGCCGCAGGCGGCCGGGGACGGTGGCCCGGATCTCGCCCTCGCCGGTCAGCAGGACGAGGACGCCGCGGTGCTCGACCGCGACGCGGCCCGGCGCAAGGCCGGTCTCTCGATACGGCTCGAACTCGGCGGCGAGCGCCGGCCCGAAGCCGAGGTGTACAAGGCTCACGGTGAGGATCTCCTCGAGTACGGATGGACGGACGCGTTGGCGCCGTCGTCGACTCGGGAGGTCAGCCCTGCGGTGAGGCCGGGCGGTCGGTCAGACGCGGCGCGTGGAGGCGGATCGGGTCTTCGTGGTCATCGTCTGCCTCCTTCCGCCGCGGACTCGTACTGACTCAGGGTAGCAGCGTACGGTGGGGCGTCAACTAGAGATAGCCGAGCTCGCGCAGCCGCTCGGCGATCTCCTCGTCGTCGTCGGCCGCCATCTCGACCGTCTCCGCCCGCTCGGCGACGAGCCCGCGCAGCGTCTCGCGCAGGTCGTCGGCGAGGCCCGGCTCGGCCGTCGCGAGGTTGCGCAGCTCGCCCGGATCGGACTCGACGTCGTAGAGCGCGTCGGCGACGCGCTCGTCGTCGAACGAGGTGATCAGCTTGTGCCGGCCCTGGCGGATCGCCTGCTGGCGGACGGCCGGAATCGACGGCGCGACGGCGATCTCCATCGCCACCGGGTGCGGCGGCGGCTCCGTCCCGTCGCCCAGCGCGGCGGCGAGGCTCACGCCCTGCCAGCCGCCGTCGGGGTGCGCGGCCCCGGCCAGGTCGACCAGCGTCGGCGCCAGGTCGACGTGGCTCACCGGCGTGCGCCGCGACCCGGGCACGACCCCGGGGCCGGAGACGACGAGCGGCACCCGCACCAGCGACTCGAGCAGCGTCTGGCCGTGGTTCCAGAAGTAGCGCGGCGCCCACCGCAGGGCGCGCTTCGACCGGCTGCGGACGCCGTGGTCGACCGTGGCCTGCGCCCAGCGCGGCGATCGGGAGGCGCTGGTTGATGCGCCTCCAGGCGGCCTGCTCGCGCAGGTTGCGGGGCTCGAACACCGTGTTCTCGCCGTGGTCGCCGGTGAGGACGACGATCGTGTCCGGGCCGGCCGCGTCGATCGCCTCGCCGATCCAGGCGTCCATGCCGGCGATCGCGCGCTCGTAGGCGTTGCGGCCGTGCGACCGGGACTCGAACCGGGGCGGGTAGGTGCGCGGCGTGTGCGCGTCCCACAGGTGGACGAGCGCGAAGAACGGGCGCTCCCCCCCGGCCAGGCGGGCGATCTGGGCGATCGCCTCGGGGCCCCACTCGGAGTGCACGGAGCGCCGTCCGACGTCACGGTACTCGGCGTCCGCGAAGCCGCGGAAGGTGCCGACCGTGTCGAGCAGCGGCCCGGTCGCCGAGCACCAGGTGGCGGCTCCGCCGCGGCCAATCTGCTCGGCCGCCGTCGGGATCGACTCGCTGAGCTGCGTCCCGCGCAGGCCCTGGACGCCGTGGGCGCTCGGGTAGCGGCCGGTCAGGAGCGCCGTGACCGCGGGAGTGGTCGTGGGGCAGGTCGAGTAGCACGCGCTGAAGCGCGCCCCGCCGGCTGCCAGGGCGCTGATGCGCGGCCACGCCCCGCGGCCGCGGGCGACCATGTCGGCCCGCAGGCAATCGACGACGATCAGGAGCAGGTTCGCCACGGCGGCGGATTGTACGCGTGACCGCCCCCGACCCGGGGTCAGACCCCGAACGAAACAGCAACGGAAGTGTCACAGCCGCCGTTCGGGGTCAGACCCCGGTTGGCGTGCATAGCCGGTGCCTGGCACCGGTTATGCATAGGAGATCAGCTCGAGGAGCGTGCCGTCGGGGTCGCGGAAGTAGACGCTCCGGCCCTCGCCGCGGGCGCCGGCGCGGGCGACCGGGCCGATCTCGATCTCGACGCCGCGGGCCGCGAGATGCTCCACCGCTCCGGCGATCGGCCCGTCCCAGACGAAGCACAGGTCGCTGTTTCCGGGGCGCACGGGATCGCGGGCGACCGGCGAGGCATCGACGCCGGGGCCGTGCACGTTCAGCTGCGCGTCGCCGAAGCGGTACGCGTATCCGGCGCCGCGCGCGACGAGCTCCGCGCCGAGCACGTCGCGGTAGAACGCGTTCGCGCGCTCCCAATCGCTCACGGCGATCACGCAGTGGTCGAACCGGATCTCAGCCATCGCGGCGGCGGAGGGCGAGCAGCGAGAGCATCTCGTGGCACACCGTCGCGGCCAGCCACGAGGTGATCCCGGCGGGGTCGTACGCCGGCGCCACCTCGACGCAGTCGAAGGCGCGGAAGTCGATCCCCGTGAGCGCGCGCACGTAGGAGAGCGCCTCAGCGCTGGTCGGGCCGCCCACCTCGGGCGTCCCCGTGCCCGGCGCGAAGGCGGGGTCGACGAAGTCGATGTCGAACGAGAAGAACGCCGGCCGGCCGCCGACGCGGGCGCGCACGCGATCGCCGTACTCCTGGGGCGTCATCTCCGCCAGCCGCGGCCAGGGGATGGCCTCGTACCCGAGCCGGCCCGGCTCGGCCTCGTCCGAGGCGCCGTAGAGGGTGCCGCGCATGCCCGCCTGCACCGATGCCGCGGGGTCGACCAGGCCCTCCTCGGCCGCCCGCCGGAAGATCGTGCCGTGGAAGTAGCGGGCGCCGTAGTAGGCGTCCCACACGTCGGCGTGCGCGTCCAGGTGGACGAGCGCCAGCTGCCCGTGCACCGCCGCCGCGGCCCGCAGCTCGGCCAGCACCATCGAGTGGTCGCCGCCGATGCAGATCGGCGTCACGCCCGCCCGGTGCACCGGCTCGAGGAACGCCCGGATCCGGGCCAGGGTCTCCTCGTGGTATCCCGGCACCGTCGGCGCGTCGCCGTGGTCGATCATCGACAGGTGATCCGTCACGTCGACGCGCAGGGCCGGGTTGTACGGGCGCAGCAGCACCGACGCCGAGCGGATCCCCTCCGGGCCGAAGCGCGCGCCGGAGCGGAACGAGACCGCGTCGTCGGTGGGGATGCCGATCACGGCGACATCGACGTCCTCGAGCGACTCCCGCAGCGGCAGCCGCATGAACGTGCGCGGCCCGCTGAAGCGGGGCGTCTGGCTCGAATCGGCGGGGCCGTACCGCACGGGCGGATGCTATAGGTTCGCCCGATGGATCTGGCGCTCACGGGAACCGCGGCCATCGTCGGCGGTGCCTCGTCGGGAATCGGGCTCGGCATCGCCAGGGCGCTGGCGACCGAGGGCTGCGCCGTCACCATGGTGGCCCGCGGACGGGAGCGGCTCGAGCGGGCCGCCGCCGAGATCGGCGCGGGGACGATCGCCGCCGCCGGCGACGTGCGCGACACCGGCTTCCAGCGGCGGGTGGTCGACGACACCGTCGCCGCCCACGGCCGGCTCGACATCCTCGTGAACAACGCCGGCGGGCCGCCGCCGGGCACGTTCGACGAGACGCCCGACGAGGCCTGGGCCGAGGCGTTCGATCTGTCCCTGAACGCCGCCGTGCGCATGACCCGGCTGGCGCTCCCGCACCTGCGCGCGAGCGGCCGCGGCCGCGATCGTCAACATCACGTCGTCGTCGGTGCGCGAGCCGATCCCGCACCTGATCCTCTCGAACGCGATCCGCCCCGGCGTCGTCGGCTGGGCCAAGTCCCTCGCCCACGAGCTCGGCCCCGACGGCATCACCGTGAACACGATCGCGCCGGGCAAGATCGACACGGACCGCGTGCGCGAGCTGTGGGGCCATTACCCCGACCCCGCCGCGGCCGAGCGGGCCGACATCGAGCGCGTGCCGGCGCGGCGGCTGGGGCGGCCGGACGAGATCGGGGCCGCGGTCGCGTTCCTGTGCTCGGCCCAGGCCGGCTACATCTCGGGCACCGTGCTCCCCGTCGACGGCGGGCTGCTCCGCGGCGTCTGGTGACGGATCGGGCCGCGGCCGTCATAGCCGATCCTTAGGACCCGCACCTACAATTTCCGCGTGGACACGTGCTACCGCCACCCTGACCGCGAGACCGGCCTGCACTGCTCGAACTGCGGCCGCCCGATCTGCGCCGAGTGCATGACGCACGCGGCCGTCGGCATCCGCTGCCCCGAGTGCGCCGCGGGCCGGACCGTCGTGCAGCGGGCCGGGTTCACGATGCCGCGCGCGCCCGTCGTCACCTACGCGCTGATCGCGACGAACATCGCGCTCTTCGCGCTGACGAACCGGGTCGGGGGCGGCGGCGGGGGATTCAGCCTCGGCTCCGCCGACCTGAACTCGCTCGGCGACCGGCTCGTGCTGTACGGGCCGGCGGTCGCGAACGGCCAGGACTACCGCCTGCTGACGGCGGCGTTCATCCACTACGGCCTGCTCCACATCGGATTCAACATGTACGCCCTCTACATCCTCGGGACGGCGTTCGAGCGCTACGCCGGCCCGGCCCGGTTCGCCGCCGTCTACTTCACCGCGGCACTCTCGGGCAGCTTCGGCGCGCTGATCCTGACGCCGCACTCGGCCACGGCCGGAGCCTCCGGCGCCATCTTCGGCATCATGGGCGCGCTGTTCGTGCTCGAGCGGCAGCGGGGGATGGCGCTCCTGCAGAGCCCGATCGGCTTCTGGATCCTCATCAACCTCGCGTTCACGTTCGGCATTCCCGGCATCTCGGTCGGCGGCCACATCGGCGGCCTGATCGGCGGCGGCCTGGCCGGCTTCGCCCTCTCGGGCTACGGCCGCGGCCACATGGCCTACGGCCGGCTCGGCGTGCTCTCGATGCTCGGTGTCGCCGCCATCGTCGTCGCGTCGGTGGCCGGATCGCTCGCGGTCGCCGGATGACGCTGCTGCGCTGGTTGCGGCGGGCGTGGCCGGCGGTCCTCGGCATCGTGGTGCTGATCGTCGCGCTCGCCCTGATCTGGGCATGGCGGACGCCGTCGGGCTACTTCGTGCTGTGGCCGGACAAGGCCCACCCCACCGCCGACTACCTGCACATCCCCGACGGCAAGCCGCCGGCGCCCGGGACCGGGTTCTACTTCGTGGACGTCCACGAGCTCGACGCGAACAAGCTCGAGGAGTTCTGGGGGCGCCACCTGGTGCACGGGTCGACGCTCATCCCCGACCGCGAGATCGTCGTCCCCGGCGAGTCCGAGAAACAGCGGGTGAAGGAGGACTTCCAGGCGATGGACACCTCCCAGCTCGTTGCTCAGGCAGTCGCCGAGAAGGCACTCGGCCGGAACGTCACGATCCGGCACCTCGGCGCCCTGGTCGAGCAGGTGTCGCCCGGCCTGCCCGCGGCGAAGGCCGGCGTCCAGGCCGGGGACGTGATCACCGCGGTGGACGGCCGCCGCATCCGGTCGGCGAGCGACCTCATCCGCTTCACGCGGGGCCTCCATCCGGGCGACTCCGCCGCCTACACGTTCGGCAGGCGCGGCACCAGGCGCCTGCGCACCGTCGCGAGCAGCGACGGCAAGCACCGCGCGATCATCGGCGTCGCGATCGGCGACGACGTCCGCATCGGCCACATCCCGATCAAGGTGCGCTACTCGATCAGCGGGATCGGCGGCCCCTCCGCCGGGCTCGCGTTCGCGCTCGAGATCTACGACAGCCTGAGCGGCCGCCACCTGCTGCGCGGCCACCGGATCGCCGCCACGGGCGAGCTCGACCCGCTCGGCGACGTGATCGAGATCGGCGGTGCCAAGCAGAAGGCCCTCGGCGCGATCGAGGCCGGCGCGGACACGTTCATCGTCCCGAAGGCGAACGCCGCCGAGGCCCGCAAGGCGGCCGCCGGCAAGCTCCGCGTGATCGGCGTGAGCACGTTCGCGCAGGCGCTGCGGGTCATCCGCAGCCTGCCCGCGAAGACGCCCGGCTGAGAGTTCGCGCTCTTTGCGGGGTCGTCCTCCGGATGGAGGTGGAGCGGCCCGTCCGGGTTCCGTAGACTGCCCGACTCGACCCGCCGATCCGACGAGGAGCCCCGTGCCGCAACCCCCCCGCCGCGCGACCTGCGACGACTGCTACTTCCGCAAGACCGAGCTGTGCGCGCTGCGCCTGTCCCGGCCCTGTCCGACGTTCCGGCCGATGCAGAGGGGGAGGATGGTGCCGCCGCGCCAGCCGCGCCTCGTCGAGACGGCGGCCACCGCTGTGGCCTGACCACGGACGCTGGAAGAACCTGTGATTCCAGGGTGCGGACCCAGGCCGGGCGCGATCATCCAGGCGACCGTCATCGCGACTGCCGCCGCTCCGTCGATGCTGGAGTGCGACCCGAGATCGCGCCCTGCCTGAGGCTACCGTCCGCTCCTCCTCCGAGTCCGGAGAGTTTGACGCAGACTCAGGAAAATGTCAACTAACGCCGCCCGGCCGGCAGCCTTCAGGCAACGGCCGCGGGCCGCGACGAGAGCACGCCGGCCAGCCGGGCGATGCCCTCGTCGATGCGATCGGCCGGGCAGGCGCTGTATGCCAGCCGCACCGCGCCGCGCCCGCCCTCGGCCACGAAGAAGTCGGCGCCCCTGACGTACGGCACGCCCTGCTCGACCGCGGCCGGAAGGGCGTCGGTCGTGTCGATCCCGTCCGGGAGCTCGACCCAGAAGAAGTAGCCGCCACGCGGCGTCGCCCAGCGCGCGCCCTCGGGGAAGTGCGCCCGGAGCGCCGTCTCCATCGCGTCCCGGCGCGTGCGCAGGCCCGCGGTCGCCCGGGCGACGTTCGGCTCGAACCGGCCGGCGCCGCAGTAGGCCGCAAGCACCGCCTCCGCCAGCGTGTTCGGCCCGATGTGCGTGTTCTCCGAGAGCACCGCCAGCGGCTGCACCAGCCGCTCCGGGACGACCAGGTAGCCGGTGCGGACGCCCGGCGCGACGGTCTTCGTGAAGGACGAGCAGTAGATTACGTGCTCGCCGCCGTCGAGCTCGTGCAGTGTCGGGACGGGATCACCCTCGAACCGCAGCAGGCCGTAGGGATCGTCCTCGACCAGCACCAGGTCGTACCGCCGGGCCAGCTCGACCAGCGCCTGCCGGCGCTCGAGCGAGGCACACGACCCGGACGGGTTCTGGTAGGTCGGGATCAGGTAGACGAGCCGCGGCCGCAACCCGCCCGCCAGGAGCGCGGCGAGCCGGTCGACATCGATGCCGTCGGGGTCGAGCGGCACGGCGTGCAGGTCGGCGCCGGCGCCGCGCAGGATCTTCAGCGTGCGGTCGTACGTCGGCGCCTCGACCACCGCCGCACCGTCGCCGTCGGCGAAGAAGTGCTGGCCGAGGAAGCCGATCGCCTGCAGCGACCCGTTCGTGATCAGCACCCGGCCGGCGTCCACACCGTGACGGGCGCCGATCCACTCCCGCAGCGGCCGGTAGCCGCCGGGGGCGTAGGAGAGCGCCGCGACCGGGTCGGCGTCGAGCGCCCGCGCCGTCGCCTCGCGCATGTCGTCGACGGGGATCAGGTCGGCGGCCGGGACGCCGCGGGTGAACGGGATCGCGTCGGGCACGGATCCAGCCTACCGGATGCGCAGGCGGGCGCCGCCCGGTATCGCCTCAGCCGAGCCCGGCGTACGCCTCGGTGGCGAGCTGGGCCGCCTCGGTGGGGCTGCGGCCGACGCGGACGCCGTGGCCCTCGAGCGCCTCCTTCTTCGCCTGCGCCGTCCCGGACGACCCCGAGATGATCGCGCCGGCGTGGCCCATCGTCTTCCCCGGCGGCGCCTGGAACCCGGCGATGTAGGCGACGACGGGCGTCGACATGTGCTCGCCGATGTAGGCCGCCGCCTTCTCCTCCTCGTCGCCGCCGATCTCGCCGACCATGACGACGAGGTCGGTCTCCGGGTCGGCCTCGAACCGCGCCAGGACGTCGATGAAGCTCAGGCCGACGATCGGGTCGCCGCCGATGCCGACGATGGTCGAGTTGCCCAGGCCGGCGTCGGCCAGCTCCTTGCCGATCTGGTACGTGAGCGTGCCCGAGCGGGAGACGAGCCCGATGCTGCCCTGCCCGAACACCTGCGCCGGGATGATGCCGACGTTGGCGACGCCCGGCGACAGCGCGCCGGGGCAGTTCGGGCCCGAGCAGCGTCGCCCCGCGGGCGCGCACGTAGGGGTAGAGCTGGAGCATGTCGTGCGCGGGGATGCCCTCGGTGATGCAGACGACCGTCTCGATCCCGGAGTCGACCGCCTCGTAGATCGCGTCGGCGGCGAACCGCGGCGGCACGAACACCATCGCCGTGTTGGCCCCGCGCGCGGCGACCGCGTCCGCGACGGTGTCGAAGACGGGGATGCCGTTCACCTCCTGGCCGGCCTTGCCCGGCGTGACGCCGGCGACCACGTCGGTGCCGTAATCGCGGTTGCGGGTGGCGTGGAAGCTGCCCTCGCGGCCCGTGATCCCCTGGACGACGAGGCGGGTGTCGGCTCCGACCAGGATCGCCATCAGGACGCCCCCGCCAGCGCGACGACCTGCTCGGCGGCGCCGAGCATCGTCTCGGCGACGTACAGGTTCGGCGGCGCGGCCTCGGCCAGGATCGCGCGCCCCTCGACGTCGTTCGTCCCGTCCAGCCGCACGACCATCGGCACCTTCACGTCGAGGCGATCGAGGGCCGTGAGCACGCCGCGGGCGACCTCGTCGCAGCGGGTGATGCCGCCGAAGACGTTGAAGAGCACCGCCTGCACCTTGGAGTCCGAGAGCAGCACCTCCATCGCGGTCACGATCTCGTCCGCCTGCGCGCCGCCGCCGACGTCGAGGAAGTTGGCCGGCGTCCCGCCCGCGCCCGCGACGACGTCGAGCGTCGACATGACGAGGCCGGCGCCGTTGCCGATGATGCCGACGGTGCCGTCGAGCTTGACGTAGGTGACGCCGCGCTCGCGCGCCATCCGCTCCTGCGCGTCGAGCGCCTCGAGGTCGCGCATCGCGGCGATGTCGGGGTGCTTGTAGAGCGCGTTGTCGTCGACCGTGTACTTCGAGTCGAGCGCGCGCAGCTCGCCGTCCGGCGTGACGATGAGCGGGTTGATCTCGACGAGCATCGCGTCGGTCTCGACGTAGGCACGGAAGGCGCGGGTGAGGATGTCGGCGGCCTGGCGCATCTCCTCCGCGGGGATCCCGGCGGCGTAGCAGAGCCTGCGGGCGTGGAACGGCTGGAAGCCCGTCAGCGGGTCGACGTGGACGCGGGCGATCCGCTCCGGCGTCGTCTCGGCGACCTCCTCGATGTCGATCCCACCGGCGGTCGTCAGCATGACGAGCGTGCGCTTCGCCCCGCGGTCGAACGCGATCGAGCAGTAGTACTCGCGGGCGATGTCGGAGGCCCGCTCGATCCAGACGCGGCGGCAGACGTGCCCGTTGATGTCCATGCCGAGGATCGTGCGCGCGTGCGCCTCGGCCTCGTCGGGAGTCGCGGGCCCCTTGATGCCGCCGGCCTTGCCGCGCCCGCCCGTCAGCACCTGGGCCTTCACCATCACCGGGGCGCCGAGCCGCTCGGCAGCCTCGCGCGCCTCCTCAGGCGTGTCGACGACCTGGCCGTCCGAGACGGGGATGCCGAACCGGCTGAAGAGCTGCTTGCCCTGGTACTCGTACAGGTCCATCGGCCGCGGGAGTCTGGAAGCCATGGTCGACCCCACCGCCTCCCCGGGGGTCTGACGACTCCTCGCCGGTCAAGGTGGCATACTCAGCCCATCATGCACGACGCTTTACCAGTTCTTGTCATATTTGCATGTTTACAGATAGCTAACACATAGCCAACGTTCCCCGAACAATTCCGGTCAAGAATCGTCATCGGACGCTGCGACCGAACGTGCCCACACTTCGCAGCTACCTGCCTCCTCCGACGACCCGTCCGCGGGTCGTCGGGCTTTAAGGAGCCGGCCGGAAACTTACGCGGGCGTGAAGCCGGCGTTGCGGACAGCCGCGCGGATCACGTCGAGATCCGTCTGCCCCGGGTCGAAGGTGACCTCGACCTCCTCGGCCACGAAGTCCGCCCGCGCACCGCCGACGCCGGGAACGGCCTGGACGGCGTGGCTGACCGTGCGCTCGCAGCCGCCGCAGTGCATGCCGCGCACCGCGACGACCTCCGTGCGGACGGCGGTCACGGCGGCGACGAGCCGGGGTTGTACTGCTGCGCCAGCTTCACGCCGGCGACGCTGGCCACGTAGGCGGCGACGTCGTCCGCGTCCTGGCCTTTCAGCAGGTGCCGCGGCATCGGCGGGTCGGCCAGGTCGATCTGCTGGCGGATGAGCGCCTCGAACGAGGAGTCCTCCATCCCGACGAGGCGGTCGGCCGCGTAGGCCGAGTCGAGATCGGGGCCGATCTTCCCGGTCGTGCCGGCGTCGGCGAGCGTGTGGCAGGAACCGCACGTGGCCGTGAAGAGCTGCTTGCCCTTGGCGAGGTCGACGGTCGAGGCGTTGGGGACCCCGGTGCCGCCGCAGCCGCTCAGCGCCGCCGCGCCGAGCACGGTCGCAAACACGCTGCACAGGGCTGCCCGGCGGCTCATCGGGGCAGACATTAGCAAGCGGTGATCACGTCAGTGGGGGCAAGGCGCCGCGCCACGTCAGCGCCTCCGCGGCACGGCCGGCGGCGTGCGCAAGGGTGCGGTCCGAGCGCCCATCCGGACGCCAGCCCGAACAGCACTCCGGCCACGAACGTGTCGCCGGCGCCGTAGGTGTCGACGACCGGCCCGGGCGGCGGCACGGCCTCGTAACCGCTGCCGCCCCGGGAGCCGTTCGTGACGATGACGCGGTCGGGACGCTGCTGCAGGCGGGCGAGGTCGAACTGCTCTCCCCGGTCCTTCCCGCTGCCGACGAGGGCATCCACCCGGACGCCGCTCGCGACGAGGACGTCGAACCGGCGCGCCGTGACGACAAGCACGCGCGCCCGCCGGGCCAGCCGCAGCGTCTCCGGGTCGTAGCCCGTGAAGAAGCAGCCGTCCATCTCGGCCAGCGCGTCCCAGTCGAGCGGGTCGTCGGCCCGGGCGGCGTCGTTCTCGCCGACGACGTAGAGCGTGCGCTCGCCGCGCGGGTCGACGAGCGCGAGCACCTCGGTCTGCGGATCGGGCCGTTCGGCCGCCTCCAGCCGCAGCCCGTGGCGCTCGAGCGGCGCGCGGGCGCGCCCGTCGCTCCCCAGCGACGTGTAGAAGGTGACCTCGGCCCCCATCCGCCGCAGAGCGACCGCGGTGACGGCGCCGCCGCCGCCGGGCTGCGCCATCGGGTCGGTCAGGTGCACGATCTCGCCCGGCTTGGGCACGAACGGCGCGTGGGCGAACGTGACCCACTCGATGTGCCCGATCACGGCCAGCCGCAGCATCGGCTCATCCTACGCGGGCTACGAGGTCGTAGACTGACTACGTGACGATCTGTACACAGTGCGGCCATGCAAACCCGGAGAGCGCACGCTTCTGTAACGCCTGCGCCGCGCACCTCGATGAACCGGCGCCGCACGAGGAGCGCAAGCTGGCGACGGTCGTCTTCGCCGACCTGGTGGGGTCGACCGAGCTCGCCGGCATCTCCGATCCGGAGCGCACGCGCGTCCTACTCGTGCGCTTCTACGAGACGATGACGGTTGAGATCGAGCGTGCCGGCGGTACGGTCGAGAAGTTCGCCGGCGACGCCGTGATGGCCAGCTTCGGCGCCCCCGCGGCGCATGAGGATCACGCGGAGCGTGCCCTCCACGCGGCGCTCGCGATGCACCGTCGGCTCGGCGAGGTGTTCGGTGATCTGCTTGCCCTGCGTATCGGAGTCGACACGGGTGAGGTGGTCGTCGGCCGGCCGCGCAAGGGCAGTTCGTGGGCAACGGGCGATACCGTCAACGTCAGTGCGCGCCTGGAGCAGGCGGCAGCGCCCGGAGAGACGCTGGTCGGTGAGCGTACGGTGGCCGTGGCGGGTGGCGCCTTCGAGTTCGGGGAGCCGGCGACGATCAAGGCGAAGGGGAAGCCGGACGGTGTTGCGTGCCGGCCGCTGGTGCGCGCGCTGGCGCTCATGCGTCCGCGCGGCGTGCACGGCCTGCGCCGGGCCTTCGTGGGGCGCGAGACCGAGATCGAGCAGCTGCACGCGACGTACACGAGGGTCGCGGATGCGGGCGAGCCGCATCTTGTGACGATCCTCGGCGATGCCGGGGTCGGCAAGACGAGGCTGGCGCGAGAGCTATGGGAGTGGCTCTCGGACTGCTCTCCCGAGCCCATACGGCGGACGGGGCGATGCCTCTCCTACGGTCAGGGCATCACGTACTGGCCGCTGGCGGAGGTGCTGAAGGAGCACTTCGGGATCCTCGAGAGCGATTCGCCCGACGAGATTGCGCGTGCGCTCATCGACCATCCGTTCCTCGGTCTCACGCTCGGCCGCAGCCCGGAAGCGGGCCTGCACCCGATGGCAGTGCGGGAGCGTCTCCACGACTCATGGATCGAGTTCGTGCAGGAGCTCGCGCAGGAGCGGCCGGTCGTCCTTCTGGTCGAGGACATCCACTGGGCCGAGGACGACCTGTGCGATCTGCTTGACGCGTTGGTGCGACAGGTCACTGGCCCGCTGCTGCTGCTTACGACCGCCAGGCCCGAGCTGCTGCATCGGCGTCCGGTCTGGGGGCGGTCGCACCGAGACGCATCGCAGCTCGTGCTCGAGGCGCTTCCACCGGCGCGGGCGGAACGGCTGCTCGACGCGCTGCTCGGGGCCGAGCCGCCGGCGGCCGTGCGCCGGCTCATCGTCGAACGCGCCGAGGGCAACCCGTTCTTCATCGAGGAGCTGATCGCGACGTTGATCGACACGGGCGTGCTCCAGCGCGAAAACGGCGGCTGGTCGTTCGCCGGGCTGCCGCGGGAGCTCGACGTGCCTGACTCGGTCCAGGCCGTGCTCGCAGCGCGCATCGACCTCCTTTCCCCCGCCGAGAAAGCGGCGCTGCAGGCCGCTTCGGTGATCGGCCGCGTCTTCTGGGCCGGCCCGGTCTGTGAGCTGGTCTCGGGTGCAGAGCCCGACTTCGGGCTGCTCGAGGAACGAGACTTCGTCCGCCGCCGTCAGGGCTCCTCACTGGCCGGCGAGCGCGAGTACGTGATCAAACACGCCCTGACGCGCGAGGTCGCCTACGCGAGTCTGCCGAAAGCCGTGCGCGGACATCGGCACGCGGCCTTCGCCGACTGGCTCGAACGCCGAGGCGAGGGCCGCGCCGAGCACGCGCCGCTGCTCGCGTACCACTACGCCGAGGCCGTCCGTCCCGACGACCTCGACCTTGCCTGGCAGGGCCGCGACGAGGAGGTCGAGCGGCTACGCCACAAGGCGATCGCCTGGTCACGGCGAGCGGCCGAACTGGCAATCGGCCGCTACGAGATCGACGATGGCCTGGCGCTCTTGCATCGGGCGCTCGAGCTCGAGCCAGACCCCCGCCGCCAGGCGGAGATCTGGCATTCGATCGGCCACGCCAACGCGCTCAAGTTCGACGCGCGGACGTTCCGGGAGGCGATGGAGAAGGCGATCGAGCTCGGCGGCCCGTCCGCCGAGCTCTACGCCGAGCTCGCACTGCAGGGGGTGCGACGCAGGGGGATGTGGATCGAGCGACACGACCCGGAGATCGTCGCGGAGTGGGTGGAACGCGCGGTCGAGCTTTCGCCGGAGGGCTCTCCGACCCATCCGACGGCGCTCGCTGCACTGGCGCTGCAGACGAAGGATGAGGCCGCCGCATGCGCGCTTCAGGCCATAGCCGAGCGGATCGGGGACCACGAGCTTCGCTCGCACGCGCTTGCGGCTCTCGCAGACGTGGCGTGGCGATCCGGCGATCTCGATCAGGCTCACGCCCTGGTCGACGAGCGCCTCGAGCTGCTCGCCGAGGTGTCGGCCCCGGACGATCGCCATTTCGCGCTGATGCAGTCGGTCGAGGTCAACCTGGCCCAGGGCCGGCTGGCGGAGGCCGCACGCGCCAGCTCGCAACTCATGGAGATGGTCGAGGGGTTGACGGCGCACCATCGCCTCCACGGCATCGCCACGCGGGTTCGCGTCGAGACGCTCTCCGGTCGATGGGACGCGGTGAGGCCGCTCACCTCGCCGGCCGAGCGAGCGGTCGAAGCGAACGCGACGACTCCCTGCACGGGGAACGCCGGCGCGCTCTATTGCTGTGCGATTGCGAGCGCGCACCTGGGCGACTCGGCCGAGGCCAGCAGGCTCAAGGAGCACGCAGACGCGATCGCGATCGAGGGCGAGGCGGAGATGGACACGCTCCTGCTCTGGCTGGCGCTCGTCCAGCACGATCTCGGCGAGCTCCGGCGGCTGGTGGATGCCTCCAGTCCCGTCGCGTTTGCGCCATGGGACTTCGATAGGGCGGCGGCGCTGCTCGACGCGCATGTCGCCCTGGGCGACGACACCCGCATCGAGCGCGACGCCCCGACGATGCTGAGGCGGCGGACGTACCCGGAACCCTTCGCGCTCAGGGCGCTCGGCGTTGCTCGTAGCGATCCCCAACTGCTCCGCCAGGCCGCCGCCGGCTTCGAGGCGATGGATCTCACGTGGCACGCGGCCGAGACCGAGAAGCTCTTGTCGTCGTAGTGGCAACGGCGGGCGGTGTCCGGATGTGTGGAACCCGGACACCGCCCTGACTGTTCAGTCGTCGTCTCTGTCTCCACGTTGCAGGTGGAGCCTGCCCTGGAAGCAGACGCTACCGAGCACGTTCCCGGGTGTCGCGATCGGGCATGAGTCCCACTGCCGGTACCGCCCGGTCACCCTGGCGCCCTTCAGCCATCCCCTGCGGACGACGCCGCGGATCGTGGCGGTGACTGGCACCGTCGTGTCGTTTTCGGTGATGTGGACGTCCGCGACGAAGCTGTGCCTACGGCCGTGGAATCCATAGTGGGCATGTCCCAGCCAGAAGCCGGGCATTGACGTCGTGTCGTCACCGAGGATCCGCCCGACGTAGCGACCACGGCCGACATCGCCCCCGACCACGCCGGCCATGTGAACGCCGGCCAGCGTGGAGGGGTCGACCGGCAAGACTCGTGATCCATTTCGTGAACGTGACGTCGGCATCACGCGGATGATCGCGACCACCGGCCACGGCCGCGGCTGGGCTGACTGACATCGACACTGTTCCTACAAGCGCGACCAGCACGGCCCCCCAGACCCCGAACTTCTTCTTCCTCTCTGGACGTTCTGTCATGAATCCTCCTCGAGTCGTGGCCTGCCACGGAAGACGGTACTGACGTATCCCACGTGCGTCGTTGTTCCGGACCAACGTCACTGCGTGACGCACATCACCTCACTGGAGGTGTCAGCGCAGCGGGCCGCGGATGAACACATCACGGCGATTGTTCGTATCGCCGTGGACGATGGTCCTCGCGAAGCTGTCGAAGACGACCTCGCGACCATCGCCGGAGATCGCTGCCCCCAGGCTCGGTGCGGTGAGTTGACCGCCGGCCGGCCTGACGCTGAGGCGAGTGGTGGTAGCGCCCGCAACATCTCGCAGGAAGGTGTCGACGACACCATTTGTGTCGCCGGCGACGAGGTCGGGAGCCGTCGAGTCGAACGCAACCAGCGCGCCGTCGTCGGAGATCGTCGCCGGACCGCTGAATCCGCTCGGCGCCTGATTGAATGAGCCCGTCACCGCGATAGTGGTGTTCGCGAGCCGGTCGCGCAGGAACACGTCACGTCCGTCGAGGGGGCCGGCAGCCCACACCACGAACCGTCCGTCGGGGGAGACGTCGGGGTCAACCGTGTAGGCATCGAAGAGGTGCGTGTGCCCGGCCGACCGATCGCGGACGACGACCCTGGGATCCGCCCCACAGTCATCGTCACGGAAGTGAACTTCGAACGTCACCAGGTGGCCGTCATTGGTGACATGTCCGCCGGTGACCTGACCGGCAGGGCCGCAGGGCGTCGGAAAGCTACACATCGGCGCGCCGTTGGACTTCCGGCTCACCAGCTTGAGCGTGTGAGCGGTGCGGTCCTTCACGAATACCCCGTATCGGCCGCACGCCGAGCCGTAGCCTTCCGCGAAGATCACGAAGCGGCCGTTCGCGGAGATCGACGCTGGGCGGGCGTCTGCGGCTCCCTGTGCGCCGCCGGGCGTGTCGCTCACCCGCGTCGTCCGGCCGGTCGCCAGGTCGCGCACGAACACGTCCACATGACGGTTCGTGTCGTGCCGCACCAGGTCGGTGGCCGCGGAGCGAAACACGATGTAGCGGCCGTCGGCCGAGATCGCATCGGCCCAGCTCGCCCCGTTCGCCTGCCTGCCACTCGACGACACGCTCACACGCCGGGTGGTGCCGGCGACCCGGTCACGCACGAACACGTCCTGAACACCGTTGGTATCCGGGTGAATGCTCAGATTCGACGCGGAGGAATCGAACGCGACGAATCGCCCGTCGCCGGAGACGACGCCACAACAGCTGGCCCCGTTTGCCTGCGCGCCGCTGGCTGACACGCTCACGCGGTCGGTCGAGATCGATGCCGCCTGGGCCGTATGCGTCCCGAAGACGACAAACCCCAGGACAAGCGGACACGTAAGAGCCGTCGCGATTCGGTGCAGCATCTGCAGCCTCCGTCCTCCGGCGTGGGGCGGGCATCCTCGGTCGGTGCCCGCGCGTGTCCGATCAACCTAGGCGCGGGAAGGCCGCCGGTCATTGCCGTCGGACACCCAGGGCGAGTGACGTTCGTCACATGCGGGTGGCGACATAACGGGGGGACAGTCCCCAACCGGGGACTGTCCCCGATCTCCGCCTACGGCACGTACACCAGCTTGCCCTGCACCTTGAGGTCCTCCATCAGCTGCTGCGCCTTGGGGACGTCGCTCAGGGGGAAGACGTGGTCGATCACGGGCTTGATGTGGCCGGCCTCGACGGCGCGCAGCGCCGCGGCCAGCTCGGCCTTGCTGGCCAGGTGCGAGCCGAGCAGGTTCTGCTGCTTGTTCCACAGGAAGCGCAGGTCGGTGACCGCCTCGAACCCGGTCGACGCGCCGCACACGACCAGCCGGCCGCCCCAGCGCAGCGCCGCGACCGAGGTCGGCCAGGTGTCCTGGCCGGAGTGCTCGAACACGATGTCGGCGCCGACCTTGCGGGTGATCTCGCGCACCCGCGCGCCCACGTCCTCCGACGTGCGGTCGATGACGTCCTCGGCGCCGAGCTCCTGCGCCTTGGCCACCTTGGCTGCGCCGCCGACCACCGGGATCGGGTTCGCCCCGAACATGCGGCAGATCTGGATCGCCATCACGCCCAGGCCGCCGACGCCGCCCCAGATGAGGACGTTCTCGCCGGCCTGGATCCGCGCCCGGGTGACCAGCATCCGCCAGGCCGTCTCGAGCACGAGCGGCATCGACGCGGCCTCCTCGAAGCTGAGGTTGGCCGGCTTCGGCAGCACGTTCACGGCCGGCATGGTGACGAGCTCGGAGTGGCCGCCGTCGTTCGGCCCGGTCTGGAAGCCCCAGATCAGGAACTGGCGGCAGAAGAACTCCTGCCCCGACGTGCACATGTCGCACGTGCGGCAGGAGAGGCCGGGGTGGACGACGACCTCGTCGCCGACGCGGACGGGCGACGACCCGAAGCCGGTCCCGCCGACCTCGGAGCCGATCGCCCGCACCACGCCGGCCACGTCCGATCCGGCCACGTGCGGGAAGACGACCTTCATCCCGGGCATGCCCCGCCGCGCCCAGATGTCGTTGAAGTTGGCGCCCGCGGCCCTGACCTCGATCAGGACCTCGAACGACTTCGGCTCCGGGTCGGGGATATCCGTGTAGCTGAGGACGTCCGGCCCGCCGTGCTCCTCGAAGACGACCGCCTTCATGAGGTGAGGGCCTGCCCGAGCTGCTCGAAGTTGTCCACGTAGCGGCGGACGTCCTCCTCGGAGTGCTGGACCGACAGCGTCCAGTTCTCGGACTTGCCCCACGGCGCCATGAACACGCCGCGGTTCAGCTGCACGAGCCAGTTGATGTAGCCGAGCTCGTCGGACACCTCGAGGTAGTCGCGGTAGTTGCGCACCCGCTCGCCCCGGTAGGTGACCGCGCCGCGCGCGGACATGACCGTGGTGTAGCCCTGGACGCCGGTGTGGGCGATGACGCCGTCGCACCCGGCCCGCAGGATCTCGGCCAGCCGGTCGAACTCGGTGTACGCGTCGTGGGTCAGGATCTCGGTGAGCGTCACGCGCATCGCCGCCATGGTGAGCGGGTTGCCGTTGAACGTCCCCACCTGGTCGATCTTGCCGGACGCGATCCAGTCCATGACCTCGTCCGAGCCGCCGATCGCGCCGCAGGGGAGCCCGCCGCCGACCGACTTCGCCAGGCACAGCAGGTCGGGGGTGACGCCGAAGCGCTCGACGGCGCCGCCGTAGGCGATCGTCGCGCCGGTCTTGACCTCGTCGAAGGTGAGCAGCGCGCCCTCGGCGTGCAGCCGCTCCTTGACGCCCGCGAGGAAGCCGTCCTCGGGGAGGACGAAGCCCGCGTTCATCATCGCCGGCTCGACGATCATGCCGGCCACGCGGCCCTTGTAGCGGGCGAGCGTGCGGTCGAGCGCGTCGAGGTCGTTGAACGGCACGACCCGGGTCAGCTCGGAGACGGCCTTCGGGATGCCGAGCGTCTGCGGCACCGACACGGGATCGTCGTACGGGCCGATCTTGTCCGCCGGCGGGGCGACCGACACCATCACCGGGTCGCCGTGGCCGTGGTAGGAGCCCTCGATCTTGAGCAGGATGTCGCGGCCCGTGATGGCACGCATGAGGCGCACGGCCTCCATCGTCGCCTCGGTGCCGGAGTTGCAGAAGCGCCACAGCGGCAGGCCGAAGCGCTCGCGCAGGTGCTCGCCGCAGACGACGGCGTCCTCGGTCGGCTGGGCGAAGTGCGAGCCGCGCGTGATCCGGTCGGAGACGGCCTCGGCGATCCGGGGATGGGCATGGCCGACCGCGACCGCGCCGTAGCCGTTGTGGAAGTCGACGTACTCGTTTCCGTCGACATCGATCACCTTGGAGCCGTAGCCGTCGGCCAGGTAGATCGGGTGCGGTTCGGTCGCCTGCCAGCTCGAGGCGACGCCGCCTGCGAGCGACTTCCGCGCCCGCTCGGTCATCTCGCGGGAGCCGGGGTGCCGCCCGTTGAACTCGGCCTCCTCGGTCTCGACCAGCTTCGCGAGCTTCGCCGGGTCGATGGTCTTCTGCGCAACGCTCATGCCTTCACTCCTCCCAGTACCTCGCCGTAGCGGCTGTCCCGCCAGGCGAGGGCGGCCTTGAGGCCGGACGACTTGACGATCTCCATGAACTCCTTCTGCTCGGGCGTGTCCGCCGCGTTCAGCATGGCGGACAGGTCGAGGTTCGTGCCGACCGCGGTACGCAGGCCCATGGCCTCGTACGCCCGCAGGAGCGCGAGCTTGGTCAGGCGCAGCACGGGCAGCGGCGTCGGCGCGATCTTGCGCACCAGGCCGTCGACCTCGGCCTCGATCTCCTCGTCGGGGACGACGCGGTTGACGAGGCCGGCGCGGAGCGCGGTCTCGGCGTCGATCACGTCCCCGGTGAAGAGGAGCTCGTTGGTCTTCTTCTGGCCGAGCACGAAGGGCATCAACAGGGTCACAGGGCCGGAACCGTACCGGATCTCGGGTTCGCCGAAGCTCGCGCCCGCGCCCGCCACGATCATGTCGCAGGCCATGGCGACCTCGCATCCGCCGGCCAGGCAGTAGCCCCGGACGGCGCAGATGGTGGGCTTCGGCAGCGCCCACAGCCTCATCGTCGCGTCGACGTCGACGCCGAGCACGTGGTGCCAGTCGTGCGCCGCCCCGTACTCGCCCGACGCCTCGTCGGCGAGGTCGTACCCGGCCGAGAACGCGCGCCCCGCGCCGGTCACCACCACCACCTTCACCTCGTCGTCGGCCGTCGCCCGGTCGATCGCCTCGTGCAGGCCCGCGAGCACCGCCTTGTTGATCGCGTTCAGCTTCTCGGGCCGGTTGAGGGTGATCCACGCGGCCGGGCCGCGCGTCTCGTACAGGACGGCTTCGCTCATGCGCTCTCCTTCAGGACGATCAGGCAGTCGAGCGCCACCGCCCGCTCGGGCGAGACCAGCAGCGGGTTGACGTCGACCTCGACGATCTCGGGATGCTCGGCGACGAGCCGCGACACGGCCACGACGGCGTCGATGAGGCAGGCCGGCGGCCCGCCTCCCAGCATGCGGCCGAGCGCGGGCAGCGGTCCCGACCAGACGGCGGGCGCCCGCGGCGTCGACGGGGGCCAGGCTGACGGCGACCAGGTCGAGCTGCTCGGCCAGCGCGCCGCCGGCGCCGACCACCACGGTCGGGCCGTAGTCGGCGTCGCGGACGGCGCCGACGAGCACCTCGACGCCGCCGGACACGTGCTCGGCGACGAGCACGCGCCCGCCCATCCGCTCGGCGGCCGAGCGGACCGCGCCGCTGTCGGACAGGTTGACGGCCACGCCGCCGACCCGGGCCTTGTGGGCGACCCCGTCGACCTTGACGACGGCCGGGTAGCCGAGCTCCGCGGCCGCGGCCACCGCCGCGTCGGCATCGCCGCAGCGCATGCTGCGGACGTAGTCGATGCCGTAGCCGCGGGCGATCTCGGCCGAGTCGAGCTCGGCCAGCGCCCCGGAGCCGGCGATCGGCGCGGCGGCGGGCACGGCCCTCGATACGGGCACGCGGCCCTCGTGGTCGAGCCGCGCGGCCAGCGCGCGCAGGCCTGGCAGGCTGCCCTTCAGCATCGGGATGTCGTGCTCGCGCGCCCAGCGCAGGTCCTCGAGCGGCGGGTCGGCGGTCGTCACCGTGATCACCGCGGGGAACAGGTCGGTACCGGCGACGGCGGCCTGGAGGTCTTCGCCGATGTTCGTCGCCAGCTGCCGCTCGGTGCCGTGCAGCCAGTGGCTGTGGTCGATGGCCGAGACGAGCACGTCGAACTCGCCCGACTCCGCCATCAGCTGGAAGACGCGCGGGAAGACGACGCGGTCGTCGTCGATCGCCCAGCAGTCGACCGGGTTGCCGACGTGGGTGAAGTTGGGGAACTCGGCGCAGATGCGCGCCCGCAGCTCCTCGGAGAAGAGCTGCAGGGGGATGCCCGCCTGCTCGGCCTTGTCGGCGAAGTACTCGCCCTCGCCGCCCGAGTTGGTGACCGCGCCGATGCGGCGGCCGCGGGGCGGCCGCTCGCGCGCGAACACCTCCAGGTGCTCCAGCCAGTCGCCGAAGTCGTCCACCCGGATCGCGTTGTAGTGCCGCAGCATCGCCGTCAGCCCACGGTCGGAGCCGACGAGCGCCCCGGTGTGGGCCAGCGCCGCCTGCGCCCCCAGCTCGGAGGTGCCGACCTTGAGCACGATCGCCACCTTCCCGGCCTCGGCCAGCCGCTGCAGGGCGGCCTCGAACGCCGCCGGCCGCCGCACCGCCTCGAGGAACAGGCCGACGACGCGCGTGCCGGGATCGTCGGCGAACCAGGCGACGAAGTCGGCCGTGTCGATCACCGTCTCGTTGCCGGCCGAGATCACCGTCCGGAAGCCGATCCGCGGCCCCAGCGAGACGAGGATCTCGCCGATCGACCCCGAGTGCGCCAGCGTGGCCACCGACCCGGGGACGAAGGTCGAGTGCAGGCTCCCGATCCACGGCGAGGGGTAGCCGGGCGTGGCGACGCCCATGCAGTTCGGGCCGACCATGGCGATGCCCGCCGCCCGCAGCCGGGCGCCGATCCGCTCCGCGATCGCCACGCCCTCCACGCCGGCCTCGTTGCCGAGCCCCGGGGTGATCACGGCGCGGACGCCCTCGACGGACAGGACGTCGTCGACGGCCGCCTCGATGCGGCCGTGGCCGACGCCCATCACGACCATCTCGGGAACGGTCGGGCAGGCGGCTATGCCGGGGTAGCAGCGCACCCCGCAGGCCTCGTCCTTCGTCGGGTTCACCCCGTAGAACGGGACGCCGGCGACGGTCATGTTCTCGGCGATCCGGGCGGACGTGCGCTCGGAGATGCCGTAGATCGCGACCGACGCCGGGTTGAAGACCGCGTCGAGGTTCGGGTGCAGGTCGGCGTCGCCCCGCGGCGCCGTCACGTCGGCTGTCGACAAGCTACTCCTCCGCCTGCTCGACGAAGAAGCGCCCGGTCTCGCCCCCCGAGAAGAAGCGCGACGTGACGGTCTTCTTGCGCGTGTAGAAATCGACCGCGTCGGTGCCGTGCGCGTGCAGGTCGCCGAAGAACGAGCCCTTCCACCCGGAGAACGGGAAGAACGCGACCGGCGCCGCGACGCCGATGTTGATCCCGATCATGCCGACCTGGACGTCGTGCCGGTAGCGGCGCGCGGCCGCCCCGGACTCGGTGAAGAGGGACGTGCCGTTGCCGTAGCGGCTGCCGTTCACGATCCCGATCGCCTCGTCCAGCGAGCTCGCGTGGATCACGGAGAGCACCGGGCCGAAGACCTCCTCCTGGGCGATCTCCATGTCCGGCGTGACGCCGTCCAGCACGGTCGGCCCGACGAACGATCCGCCGGTGCCGGTCGCGGCGCCGCGGCCGTCGACGACGGCGGTCGCCCCGCCCTCGATGCCGCGCTCGATCCACTCCAGGATGCGGTCGCGGGCGGGCGTCGAGACGACCGGCCCGACGTCGGTGCCGCGCTCGAGGCCGTCGCCGACCGAGAGCTCCTGCGTGCGCGCGACCAGCTCGTCCATGAGCGGCTTGCGGGCATCGCCGACGGCGACCACGACGGAGCCGGCCATGCAGCGCTGGCCGGCGGCGCCGAAGGCGGAGCCGATGATGTTCGACACCGTCTTCGGGATGACGGCGTCCGGCATGACGACCATGAAGTTCTTCGCGCCGCCGAGGGCCTGCACCCGCTTGCCGTTGGCCGCCGCCCGCTCGTACACGTACCGGGCGATCTTGGCGGAGCCGACGAACGAGATCGCGTCCACCCGCTCGTGGTCGAGCAGGGCGTTGACGACGTCGACGGAGCCGTTCACGAGGTTCAGCACGCCGTCGGGCAGGCCGCCGTGGTCGTCGATGATGTTGAAGACGAGCTCCTGCGTCAGCGGCACCTGCTCGGACGGCTTGAGGACGAACGTGTTGCCGCAGGCGATCGCGAACGGCAGGAACCAGAACGGCACCATCGCCGGGAAGTTGAACGGCACGATCGCGGCGCAGACGCCCACCGGCTGGCGGATCGTCTCGCAGTCGACGTTGCGGGCGACGTCCTCGAGGATGCGGCCCTGCATCGTCTGGGGGACGGCGGTCGCCGCCTCGACCATCTCGACCATGCGGCCGACCTCGGCGCGCGCGTCGGGCAGCGTCTTGCCCATCTCCCGGGTGACCGACCGGGCCAGCTCGTCGGCGTGGGCGTCGATCGCCTGGCGCAGGCCGAACAGCCAGCGGGCGCGCTCGATCACGGGGCGGGCGCGCCACTCGGGCAGCGCCGCCCGGGCGGCCTTGACGGCCGCGTCGACGTCGGCCGCGCTCGACAGGGGAACGCGGGCGAGGATCTCTCCGGTGGCGGGGTTTCGGACGTCGCGCTGCTCGCCGGCGGTCGCGGCCACCCAGCGGCCCCCGACATAGTTTCCGAGCAGACGTGTGTCAGCGGTGGTAGCCATGGCGGCATTGAATCCGAGGTCCGCCCGCGCCGCCACCTTACACTGTGTCCGTGAGTACCCCTGAAACCGGACAGTCTGTCCTGACGGTGGCCGACCTGCTCGGCCTGGACGAGTTCCGGTCGGCCGACGTCACCGTCGCCGCCGGCGGGCACCGGCTCGGCAACCGGGTGGAGTGGGTGCACGTGTTCGAGACCCCGGCCGTGAGCGAGGTGCTGCGCGGCGGGGAGTTCCTGCTCACGACCGGGATCGGGCTCGCCGGCATGTCGCCGGCCCAGATCGAGGCGCTGGTCGCGGCCGTGGCCCGCTCGGGCGCCGCCGGGATCGGCTTCGAGCCCACCCACGCGGCCGCCGACGTGCTCGTGCCCGCCTGCCGCGCCCACGAGCTGCCGCTGGTGGTGTTCGGGCGCGACGTGCGCTTCGTGGACATCACCCACGTCGTCCACGAGCGGCTCGTCTCCGGCGAGCTCCAGACCCTGCGCCGGGCGGTCACGCTGCAGGCCCAGCTGCGCGACGCCGCCCGCGAGGGCCTCGGGCCGGGCGGCCTGGTCGCGGCGCTCGGCGGCGTGCTGGGGGCGCAGGTGCTCTTCGAGCGCATCGACCGCACGCGGATCGCCACCTCGCCCGAGGACGGCCTCGACGTCGCCTTCCTCGACGCGCTCGACCGGCAGCGCCAGCGCCTGCCGACCGTCCTCCAGTCGCGGCCGGTGAACCCCGGCTGCTGGCTGCACGTGCTCTCGCGCCACGGCGACGAGCTCGACGCGCTCGCCCTCGACGAGGCCGCGTTCCTGCTCAGCGTCGCCCTCGCCGCCCAGCCGCCGCCGGACGAGGTGCCGGCCGCCGAGCGCGCCCGGCTGCTGCAGCGCCTGGCCGAGGGCCGCGCCGGCGACGCCGCCGACGTCGTCCGCCGGGCGCGGTCGGTCGGCGTCGACCTGTCCCGGGCGGCGCTCTGGGCCGTCCACGGCCGCGGCTCGCTCGAGCGCCTCGAGCGGATGGGGATGGACGCGCTCGTCGACGGGCACCGCGCCATCGTCGCCGTGCGCGGCGACGTCGACATGCCGGCGGTCGCCCGCGACCTCGTCCGCCGCGGCGCCGTCACCGCCGTCGGCCTGGATCTGCGCGGCGGCGAGCCGGTCCAGCTCCGCGACGCCCTCACGGGCGCGGAGCGCGCCTGCCTCGTCGCGGCCGCCGCCGGCCCGGCGGTGCGCACGGCCGACGGCCTCGGCGCCCTGCGGGCGGTGGCAGGGTCGGTGCTCGCGGGCGAGCGGGTCGAGCCCCGCTTCGACGACGCCGACCAGCACGTGCTCGAGGCGCTCGTCGCGACGGGCTGGTCGAAGGCCGCCGCCGCCCGCCGCATGCGCGTCTCCCGCCAGCGGCTCTACGAGCGCCTGGCGCGGCTGAACGAGCGCCACCGGGTCGACGTCGACCTGCCCCAGACCCGGGTCGAGCTCGCGCTCGAGGTGTGGGCCGTGCGGATGGCCGAGCTCGTCGAGTAGCCGGCCTACACCAGCCGCACGAGCGCCTGCCCGCTCGCGACCTGGTCGCCCTCGCCCACGTCGACCGCCTCGACCTCGCCGGGATGGTGGGCGACGATCTCGTTCTCCATCTTCATCGCCTCGACGACGACCAGCACCTGCCCGGCGGTGACCTCGTCGCCGGCGGCGACGCCGACCCGTAGCACGGTGCCCTGCATCGGGCTGCGCACGATGTCGACCTCGCCCTGGGCCGCGGCCTCGCGCTCGGCCAGGGCCGCCCGCCGCGCGCGCAGCCGTGTCCGGCCGGGGTGCTCGGGCACCTGCACGGTCACCTCGAAGCGCTTCCCGTCGACCTCCGCGACGTGCCGCCGCACCTCGGTCTGCGGCACCGCGCCGTCGGTGGACGGACCGGTGCCTGGCACCGGATCGGTGCCAGGCACCTGATGCTCCGCCGCGAAGCCGCCGCCCTCCACGAACTCGCGCAGCGTCCCGCCGGCGGCGAACTCCGGGTGGCGCATGATCGCCTGGTGGAGCGGGATCAGCGTCTTCACGCCGCCCACCTCGAACTCGCCCAGCGCCCGCAGCATCCGCCGCCGGGCCAGGTCGCGGTCCTCGTCCCACACGATCAGCTTGGCCACCATCGGGTCGTAGAGATCCGAGATCACGGTGCCCTCGACCACGCCCGAGTCGACCCGGACGCCGGGGCCGGACGGCTCCCGGTAGCGGGTCACCCGGCCCGGCGCCGGCACGAACCCGGCGGTCGCGTCCTCGGCGTTGATGCGGCACTGGATCGAGTGGCCGTAGGAGCGCACCTCGGCCTGGGTCCATCCCAGGGGACGGCCCGACGCGATCCAGATCTGCTCGCGCACGAGGTCGAGGCCGGTGACCATCTCGGTGACGGTGTGCTCGACCTGGAGCCGCGTGTTCATCTCCAGGAAGTACCACGACCCGTCGCCGGCCAGCAGCCCCTCGACCGTCCCCGCGCCGGTGTAGGAGACCGCCTTCGCGGCGTCGACCGCGATCGCGCCGATGCGCTCGCGCAGCTCCGGCGACACCGCCGGCGAGGGCGTCTCCTCGACGATCTTCTGGTGCCGGCGCTGGATGCTGCAGTCACGCTCGCCCAGGTGGATCACGTTGCCGTGGTTGTCGGCGAGCACCTGCACCTCGATGTGGCGGGGGTCGTCCAGATACCGCTCCAGGTACACGGTGTCGTCGCCGAAGTAGGCCGCGCCCTCCCGCCGCGACGACGCGTAGGCGGACGCGAGGTCGGCGGGATCGCGAACGACCCTGATCCCCTTGCCGCCGCCGCCCGCCGCCGCCTTGATCGCGACCGGGTAGCCGATCCCCTCGGCGATGCTGCGCGCCTCGTCGACCGAGGTCACCGGGTCGGTGCCGCCCGGGACGATCGGCACGCCGGCCGCGGCCATCGCCTCGCGGGCGACGGTCTTCGACGCCATGACCTCCATCGCGCCCGGCGGCGGCCCGACGAAGACGAGCCCGGCGGCCGCGCAGGCGCGGGCGAAGCCGGGGTTCTCGGCCAGGAAGCCGAACCCGGGGTGCACGGCCTCGGCGCCGCAGCGGCGGGCGACGTCGACGATCACGTCGCCGCGCAGGTAGCTCTCGGTCGACGGCCCCGGGCCGATCAGGTACGCCTCGTCGGCGTGGGCGAGGAACGGGGCCTCGCGGTCGGCCTCGGAGTAGACGGCCACGGACGCGATCTCCATCTCGCGCAGCGTGCGGCAGACGCGGATCGCGATCTCGCCCCGGTTGGCCACGAGCACCTTGGTGAACACGGGCGCGATTCTACGGTGCGGGATCGGCGTCGCCGGGCGGCTCCGGCTCGGCGGCCGGCGGCTCGATCAGGCCGAGCGCCGCCAGGGCCCGGCGCACCGCCTCGGCCTCCTCGGCGGTCGGCGCGGGATCGAGGTCGATGCGCTCGTCGCTCACAGCGGGATGTTGCCGTGCTTGCGCTGCGGCCGCGCGACCTGCTTGCGCCGCGACGTCTCGAGGGCGGTGATGAGGGCGGGCCGCGTGCGCGACGGCGCGATCACGTCGTCGACGTAGCCGCGCTCGGCCGCGGTGAGCGGGTTCGCGAACCGCTCGCGGTACTCCTCGACCAGCTCGGCCCGGCGGGTGTCGGGATCGTCCGCCGCCTCGAGCTCCTTGCGGAAGACGATGTTCACCGCGCCGTCGGGCCCCATCACGGCGACCTCGGCGGTCGGCCAGGCGAAGTTGAAGTCGGCGCCGACGTGCTTCGAGCTCATGACGTCGTAGGCGCCGCCGTAGGCCTTGCGGGTGATCACGGCCAGCTTGGGCACGGACGCCTCGCAGTACGCGTAGAGGAGCTTCGCGCCGTGGCGGATGATGCCGCCCCACTCCTGGTCGGTGCCGGGCAGGAAGCCGGGCACGTCGACGAACGTCACGACGGGCAGGCCGAACGCGTCGCAGGTGCGCACGAACCGCGCCCCCTTGACCGAGCTCCGGATGTCGAGCACCCCGGCGAGCGCCCGCGGCTGGTTGGCGACGATCCCGATCGGGTGGCCGCCCAGCCGGGCCAGCCCGCAGACGATGTTCTCGGCGAAGCGCTCCTGCACCTCCATGAACTCGCCGTCGTCCACGACCCGCCGGATCACCTCGTGCATGTCGTAGGGCTTGGCCGGCTCGTCGGGGATGAGGGTGTCGAGCTCGGGGTCCATCCGGTCGGCGGGGTCGGACGCAGGCTCCCACGGCGGCGGGTCGCCGCTCGACTGGGGCAGGAACGAGAGCAGGTAGCGGCAGTCCCCGAAGAGCGCCTTCTCGTCGGGCGCCGTGAAGTGGGCGACGCCGGAGCGGGTCGCGTGCGCCGTCGCGCCGCCGAGCTCCTCGAAGCTCACCTCCTCGCCGGTCACCGTCTTCACGACCTCGGGGCCGGTGATGAACATGTGCGCGGTGCCCTCGGCCATCATCACGAAGTCGGTGATCGCGGGCGAGTAGACGGCGCCGCCGGCGCACGGGCCGACGATCAGGGAGATCTGGGGGATGACGCCGGAGGCCTGGACGTTGCGGACGAAGATGTCCGCGTAGCCGGCCAGCGAGACGACGCCCTCCTGGATGCGGGCGCCGCCGGAGTCGTTGATCCCGATGATGGGGCAGCGGTACCGCAGCGCCATGTCCATCACCTTGACGATCTTCTCGGCGAAGGCCTCGCCCAGCGAGCCGCCGAAGACGGTGAAGTCCTGCGAGAAGACGAACACGCGCCGGCCCTCGATGGTGCCGTGGCCGGTGACCACGCCGTCGCCGTAGGGGCGGTTCTCCATCATGTTGAAGTTGGGGCTGCGGTGCTGGACGAACGCGTCGAGCTCGGTGAAGCTGCCCGGGTCGAGCAGCAGCTCGATGCGCTCGCGGGCGAGCAGCTTGCCCCGAGCATGCTGCCGTTCCACGGCCTGGGGGCTGCCTGCGTTGGCGGCCTCGGCCCGCAGCCGCTCGACCGCCTCGAGGCGCTCCCGCGTCGTGTGCTCGGGCATCGCCGGAGCCTACCCGAGTCGCCGGGTGGGGAATCCCCCTGCAGAACCCGACAACCCGACACCCGGCCGGACGGGTATCATCGGCCCGGCGACCGGCGTATGGCTCAATTGAAAAGGTTTGGTGAAGATTCACCTTGACGGGACCAGTTAGGCGCGGTACGTTCGACCATGCGAGGCACAACTCCGAGGAGGGTGGGCACCCTGTGGGCGAGCATGCGAGAGCAGATCGTTCTTCCTCCGCGCTACGCGTGGAGCGAGGACGCCGTGGTCTGAGTACGGTCGTCACTGCGCCGGGCAGGGCGCATCGAGCAGTCATCCGGCGACCGCGGCCTGCCGGTCGCACGCGCCGGTCGACCGTCCGCTGGGCGCTCGTCCTCGCCGACCTGCTCGGCCTGACGACCGCCGCGGCGGTCGCCTACCTGCTCACGCACGGAGGCATCGGGTTCGACCCGCTGCTGCTCGCGATACCCGCGTGGGGCCTGCTGGCCGGCTTCTACGGCCTCTACAAGCGCGACCGCGTCGGCGCCGACAACGCCACCCTCGACGAGGTATGGCCGATCTTCAACTGCATCACGGTCGCATCGTTCGCCGTGTTCGCGGTGGTGCAGGCCGCGGCCCCCTCACGTCTCCACGGCGGCCGTGTGGTCGCGTTCTGGGCGCTGGCCGCAGTCGCGATCCCGGCCTACCGCAGCATCGCCCGCACCCTGCTGCGCCGCCAGCTCGCGCTGAAGCAGCGCGCGGTCGTGGTCGGCGCCGGCCTCGTCGGGCAGGAGATCGCCCGCAAGGTGCTGCGCCAGCCGAGCTACGGGCTCGACCTGGTCGGCTTCGTCGACCCGAACCCGCTCCAGCTGCACGAGGAGCTCCAGCACCTGCCGGTGCTCGGGTCGACCGACGACCTGGCGGAGCTGCTCGTCACGAACGACATCGACCACGTCGTCCTCGCGTTCACGGCCGACCACCAGGCCGGGCTCGACGTCGTCCGCGTCTGCAACGAGATGGGCGTGCAGGTCGACATCGTGCCGCGCCTGTTCGAGGTCGTCGGCAGCCGCGCCGCCGTCTACTCGCTCGAGGGCACGCCGCTGCTCGGGCTGACCCCGCCGGTGCTGGGCGCCTCGCACCGCTTCGCCAAGCGGGCGATGGACGTGATGGGCGCGATCTTCGGCCTGGTCGTGCTCTCGCCGCTCTTCCTCGTGACCGCCGTCGCCGTCCGCCTGAACAGCGACGGCCCGATCTTCTTCCGCCAGATCCGGATCGGCCGCGGCCAGAAGCCGTTCACGATCATCAAGTTCCGGACGATGGTCGCCGACGCCGAGGAGCGCAAGGCCGAGGTGGCCCACCTGAACGCGCACTTCGGGCTCGGCGACGATCGCATGTTCAAGATCCCCGACGACCCCCGCCAGACGACGGTGGGGCGGTTCCTGCGCAAGTACTCGATCGACGAGTTCCCGCAGCTCTGGAACGTCCTGTGCGGCCAGATGAGCCTGGTCGGCCCGCGGCCGCTGATCCCGCACGAGCACCAGTTCGTGAACGACTGGGGCCTGCGCCGGCTCGACCTGACGCCCGGCCTGACCGGCCTGTGGCAGGTGTGCGGACGCAGCGAGGTGACGTTCTCGCAGATGCTCGTCCTCGACTACCTGTACGTCACCAACTGGAGCCTCTGGGGCGACATCAAGCTGATCCTGCGCACCGTGCCCGCCCTCATGGGCAAGACGCGCGGCGCGCTCTAGCCGAACCCCGGGGTCTGACCCCGAACGAAAGCGCAACGGGACTGTCACGGCCGGCGTTCGGGGTCAGACCCCGGTTTCGCCTAGCGCCGAAGCGCGTCGTGGGTGCCCCACTCGTCGCGGAGCACCTGGCACACCTCGCCGACCGTCGCCATCGCGCGGAGGGCGGCCCGCATCGGCACGAGCAGGTTCGCGTCGCCCGTCGCGGCCGCGCGCACCTCGGCCAGCGCCGTCTCCACCTCGCCGGCGTCGCGCTCGGCCCGCACCGCCGCGGTGCGCTCGCACTGGCGCCGCTCGGCCTCGGGGTCGATCCGGTGCAGCTCGATCGTCGCCTCGCGCTCCGCGGCGTAGCGGTTCACGCCGACGATGACCTGCTCGCCGGACTGCACCCGCTGGTGGTGGGCGAACGCCGCCTGCTCGATCTGGTCCTGCACCCACCCGGCCTCGACGGCGGCCACGGCGCCGCCCATCTCGTCGACGGTGCGGATGAGCTCCCGGGCCTGGTCGGCGAAGGCGTCGGTGAGCGCCTCGACGTAGTAGCTGCCGGCGAGCGGATCGGCCGTGTCGACGGCGCCGGCCTCGGCGGCGAGGATCTGCTGGGTGCGAAGCGCGATCGTCGCGCTGTGCTCGGTCGGCAGGGCGAGAGCCTCGTCGAAGCCGTTCGTGTGCAGGCTCTGGGCCGACCCGCACACCGCCGAGAAGGCCTGCACCGCGACGCGCACGATGTTGTTCTCCGCCTGCTGCGCGGTCAGCGTCGAGCCGCCCGTCTGGGCGTGGAAGCGCAGCATCAGGCTGCGCTCGTCCCGGGCACCGAAGCGGTCGCGCATCACCTCGGCCCACACCGTCCGCGCCGCCCGGAACTTCGCCACCTCCTGGAAGAAGTTGTTGTGGGCGTTGAAGAAGAACGAGAGCCGGCGCGCGAACGCGTCCACCTCGAGCCCGGCGTCGACCGCCGCCTGCACGTAGGCGATGCCGTTGGCGAGCGTGAACGCGATCTCCTGCGCGGCCGTCGACCCGGCCTCGCGGATGTGGTAGCCCGAGATCGAGATCGTGTTGAAGCGCGGCAGCCGCTCGGTGCAGTACCGGAACGTGTCGACGGTCAGGCGCATGCTCGGCCGGGCCGGGAAGATGTAGTTGCCGCGGGCGATGTACTCCTTGAGCACGTCGTTCTGGATCGTCCCGGCGAGCACCTCGGCGGCGACGCCCTGCTCCTCGGCCACCAGCTCGTAGAGCAGCAGGAGCAGCGACGCCGGAGCGTTGATCGTCATCGAGGTCGAGACGCTGTCGAGCGGGATGCCCCCGAGCAGCGCCCGCATGTCGACGATCGAGTCGATGGCGACGCCGGTGCGGCCCACCTCGCCGCGCGCGAGCGGGTGGTCGGAGTCGAGCCCGAGCTGGGTCGGCAGGTCGAACGCGACCGAGAGACCCGTCTGGCCCCGGTCGAGCAGCAGCCGGAAGCGCTCGTTGGTCTCCTCCGCCGACGAGAAGCCCGCGTACTGGCGCATCGTCCACGCCCGCTCCCGGTAGCCGTCCGGGCGGACGCCCCGGGTGTACGGGTACTCGCGCCGGCGCCGGCCGCTCGGCGGGCGCGTCCGCGGCGCGATAGACGGGCTTGATGGGGATCCCCGACTCCGTCGAGCGCTCGCGATCGGTTCCAGGCACGCGCGCAGGATAGAGGAGCCCCGGCTGCCCGGACCGCCTTCTTCGACACGGCAGCACGGAGCGCCGCGTCTCCGGCGGGTCCCAGCCTCCGGGGCTCCCGCGGCCCACCTTAGAACGCGGCGGGCACCGGTTCAACCGCCTCCCCGGCACGGCGGATACCCTTGGACGGATGCGGATCACCGTGAGGCTCTTCGCCGCCCTGCGGGAGCGGGCCGGCTGGTCGCAGCGGCAGCTCGACCTGCCCGACGGGGCCGTCGTCGGCGACGTGTGGCCGGCGCTCGGGATGGGCGCCGAGCCGCCCGGCCTCGCCTATGCCCGCAACCGCGAGTACGCCGCCCGCGAGACCGCCGTCGCGGCCGGCGACGAGGTCGCGGTCATCCCACCGGTCTCCGGCGGCGCCTTCGCGATCGGCCCCGACCCGCTCGACCTCGATGCCGTCGTCGCCCAGGTGGCCGATCCGGCCGCCGGGGCGATCGCCACGTTCATCGGCACGACCCGCACGCACAGCCGCGGCCGCACGGTCGTCCACCTCGAGTACGACGCCTACGCCGAGATGGCCGAGTCCGAGATGGCCCGCATCGCCGCCGACGTGAGGTCACGCCACGACGTCCTCCACGTCGCGATCTCCCATCGCACCGGCCACGTCCCGATCGGCGAGGCCAGCGTCATCATCGCCGTGTCGGCGGCGCACCGCGGCCCGGCGATGGACGCCTGCCGCGAGGCGATCGACACCCTGAAACAGACCGTGCCGGTGTGGAAGAAGGAGGTCTTCGAGGGCGGCGAGGAGTGGATCGGGCGCGAGGGCACATAGACACCGCGCGGACGGGGAGTACGCTGTGAGCATGAGCTACGACCCCTGGGAGCCGCGCGACGCGCCGACCGGCCTCGCGCCCCGCCCGCCCGAGCAGCCCGAGTTCCACTCGCCGGTGCAGGAGCACCGCGGGCCGCTGCGCCGGCTCGGCGGCGGCATCGTCGGGCTCGGCGTGCTGGCGCTCAAGTTCATGGGCCAGTTCGCGATCCTGTTCAAGTTCAAGTTCCTGTTCACGTTCGCGATCACCGTGGGGGCGTACGCGCTCTTCTGGGGCTGGTGGTTCGGGCTCGGGTTCGCCGTCCTTCTGCTCGTGCACGAGCTCGGGCACGTGGTGTGGCTGCGGCGCGAGGGGATCTCCTCCTCCATGCCCGTGTTCATCCCGTTCATGGGGGCGTTCGTGGCGATGAAGGAGATGCCGCGCAACGCGTACGTCGAGGCCAAGGTCGGCCTGGCCGGCCCCGTCCTCGGCAGCGCCGGGGCGCTGGTGGTGCTGATCTGGGCGGAGCAGGTGGACAGCAACCTGCTGCGCGCCCTGGCCTACATCGGGTTCCTGCTCAACCTGTTCAACCTGATCCCGATCGTCCCGCTCGACGGCGGCCGGGCCGTGTCGGCGCTCCACCCGGCCTTCTGGTTCGCCGGCCTCTTCGCCCTCGCGCTGCTCTTCTTCAAGTACGAGAGCCCGATCCTCCTGCTCGTGCTCCTGTTCGCCTGCTACGAGCTCTACCGGCGCTGGAGCCGCCGCAACATGCCCGGCTTCGACGAGTACCACGCGGTCACGGTGCCGCAGCGGATCGGGATCGCCGCGGTCTACCTGGGCCTGGTCGTGCTGCTCGTCGCCGGGATGCACGCGGCGTACGTGCCGCGGCCTTCGTAGCCCACCGGATCGGGGTCTGACCCCGAACGTCGGCTGTGACACTTCCGCGACGGTTCAGCGGTCGTGCCGGAACCCCCAGTCGAGCAGCCGGCCGGCGGCGGCGAACTGGTCGCCGCGCACGTGCAGCAGAACACCGACGAGCGTGCGCCCGTGCCGCACCGCCGCAACGGCGAGGCAGTTGCCGGCCGCGGTCGTCGACCCGGTCTTCACCCCGATCGCGCCGTGGTACGACCACAGCAGCCGGTTCCGGCTGACGAACAGGTCGTTGCCGCTCTGGTAGGCGCGCCGCCCGACCAGCCGCCGCAGGAGCGGCTTCTCCAGGACGTGCCGGGAGAGATCGGCGACGTCCCACGCCGACGAGCGGTTGTCGCGGTCGAAGATCCCGGACGGGTTCGAGTAGTGCGTGTCGGAGAGGCCGAGCCGGGCGGCCGCGGCGTTCATGCGGGCGACGAACTTCGCGATCGAGCCCGTCGAGTGCACCGCGAGGACGTTCGCCGCGTCGTTCGCCGACGCGATCAGGGTCGCGGCGAGCATCTGCCGCGGGGTGACCACCTGGCCGGCATGCAGCGAGATCGTGTAGCCCGGCACGCCCACCATCGCCCCCGTCACGGCGAAGGGGCGGTCGAGCCGCTGCGGGGCGGGCATGGCGATGAGCGCCGTCATCAGCTTGGTCAGGCTCGCAATGGGCAGCCGCTGATGCACCTCGTGCCCCCACAGCACGCTGCCGCTCACGCTGTCCACCAGGATCCCGGCCCTGGGGCGCACGCCGGGGATGTGGGCGCGCGACTCGCTCGGCGCGGCGAGCGGCCGCAGCGTGAGCGACGCGGGGGGCGTCGTCCCGTTGGTGTGGTGGTGGCCCGCCCGCACGGGCGGCCCGATGACGCCCGCGCCGCGGTCGGTCAGCGGCCAGAGCCGGTAGGCGACGAACGCGCTCCCCGCGACGAGCACCGCCAGGAGGACGAGCGCGACGGCCGCCAGCGGCGGCAGGCGCAGCCGCGGCAGGCGGCGACGGCGTCGGCGGCGGCCGGCCTCGAGGCCGTACAGCGGTGGGCGCACAGGACGGTTCACTTCCACCACGTACAATCGCAGCCATGGCGGCCAATCCGCTACGCCAGCTGCCCTCGGTCGACGCCCTGCTCGCAGAGGCCTCGGAGCTCGTCGCCCGGTACGGGCGTCCCGCCACCGTCGAGGCGATCCGGGCGGCGCTCGCAGAGGCCCGTGCCGCCGGCGAGGCGCGACCATCCGACGTGCTGCTGGCGCGCGCCGCCGAGCTGCTCGGCCGTCCGCCCAGCCTGCGGCCGGTGCTGAACGCCACGGGCGTGATCGTCCACACGAACCTCGGGCGGGCGCCGCTCGCGGCTCACGCGCTCGAGCGGGCGCGGGCCGTCGCCGCCGGCTACGCGAACCTCGAGTACGACCTCGCCGCGGGCGCCCGCGGATCCCGCCACACCCACCTGGGCAGCCTGCTGGCCGAGCTGACGGGCGCCGAGACCGGCATGGCGGTGAACAACAACGCCGCCGCGGTGCTCCTGAGCCTGGCGGCGCTCGCCGCAGGGCACGAGGTGATCATCAGCCGCGGCGAGCTGATCGAGATCGGCGACGGGTTCCGCATCCCCGACATCCTGGCCCAGTCCGGCGCGCGGCTGGTCGAGGTCGGGACGACCAACCGCACGTCGCTGCGCGACTACGAGGCCGCGATCGGCCCCGAGACCGCGGCGATCGTGCGCGTGCACCAGTCGAACTTCCGCATGGTCGGCTTCACGGCCGCGCCGGGCCTGGGCGAGCTCGCAGAGCTCGCGGCGCGCCGGGATGTGATGCTGATCGACGACCTCGGCTCCGGCCAGCTGCTCGACCTGCCCGACCTGGCGGACGAGCCGACGGCGCGCAGCTCCGTCGAGGCCGGTGCGCACGTCGTCTGCTTCTCGGGCGACAAGCTCCTCGGCGGCCCCCAGGCGGGCGTGATCGTCGGGACGGCGGCCGCCGTCGAGCGCATCCGCCGCCACCCGCTGGCGCGGGCGATGCGCATCGACAAGCTGTCGCTGGCCGCGCTCGAGGCCACCCTCGAGCTCTACCGCGACCCGCAGCGGGCACTTCGGGAGGTGCCCGTGCTGGCCGCCGCGGCCGAGTCGGCCGAGTCGGTGCGAGCCCGGGCGGAGCGGCTCGCCGCCCGGCTGGGTGGGGACGTCGTCGCGACCACCGCCCGCGTCGGCGGCGGCGCCGTCCCGCTGCTCGAGATCGAGAGCTTCGCCTGCGCCCTCGACGGTGGCGAGACGCTCGCGGCGGCCCTGCGGGCGGGCGAGCCGCCGGTGGTGTCGCTGGTGCGCGAGGGCCGGGTCCTGCTCGACTGCCGCACGCTGACCGACGAGCAGTGCCTGCAGATCAGCCTCTGACGCTCGGCACGGCCGGCCACATCGACCACGGCAAGACGGCGCTCGTCGCCGCCCTGACCGGCGTCGACACCGACCGGCTGCCCCAGGAGAAGGCGCGCGGGATCTCGATCGAGCTCGGCTACGCGCCGCTCGAGCTGCCGTCCGGCCGGCGCCTGTCCGTGGTCGACGTCCCGGGCCACGAGCGGTTCGTGCGGACGATGGTCGCGGGCGCCACCGGGATCGACCTCTTCCTGCTCGTCGTCGCCGCGGACGACGGAGTCATGCCCCAGACGCGCGAGCACCTGGCGATCATCGAGCTGCTCGACGTGCCGGCGGGGGCCGTGGCGCTGACCAAGCGCGACCTGGTCGACGACGAGCTGGCCGAGCTGGCCCGGCTCGGGATCGAGGAGCTGCTCGCGGAGGGGCCGTATGCCGGCGCGCAGGTGGTCGAGGTGTCGTCGCGCACGGGCGCCGGTCTCGACGACCTGCGGACGGCGCTCGACGGCCTCGCGACCGGAGCGGGGAGGCGGGCCGGAGAGGGGCCGGTGCGGCTGCCGATCGATCGCGTGTTCACGCTCCGCGGGATCGGCACGGTCGTGACGGGCACCCTGTGGTCGGGCACCGTGTCGGTCGGCGACCGGCTGGCGATCGAGCCCGGCGGCCGCGAGGCCCGGGTGCGCAGCGTGCAGGTGCACGACCGCGCGGTCGAGCGCGCCGGGGCCGGCCAGCGCGTGGCGCTCGCCCTGGTCGGCGTCGAGCGCAGCCAGGTGCGGCGCGGGCATACGGCCGCGACGCCGGGCACGCTGCCGCGCTCCTACCGGCTCGACTGCCGCCTGCGCGTGCTCTCCTCGGCCGCCCGGCCGCTGCGGCACGGCGAGCTCGTGACCGTGCACCACGGCACCGCCGAGGCGCCCGCGACGGTCGTCCTGCGCGACGGGCCGGAGCTGCGGCCCGGTGAGACCGGCGACGTCCAGCTGCGGCTCCGCCGCCGGATCTCCGCCGCGGCGGGCGACCGGGTCATCCTGCGACTGACGAGCCCCCAGGTCACCGTGGCGGGAGCGACCGTCACCGACCCGGACCCGCCCCGCCGGCGGACACCGGCGCCCGCACGACCGGCCGAGCCGAAGCCGGCCCCTGAGCGGCCGTCCGTCCCCGAGGCCGCCCTCGCCGAGCTGCACGCGCGGCTGGCCGCGAGCCCGCTCCAGCCGCCGTCGCTCGAGGCGGGCGACGCGGCCGCGGTCGCCGCCCTCGTCGAGCAGGGCCGGGCCGTCCGGGCCGGGCGCGACCTCGCCTTCACCGCCGAGGCGTTCGCAACCGCCCGCGACGCCGCGGTCGAGATCGCGAGCGCCGGAGGCACCGTGACGCTGGCACAGCTGCGCGACCGGCTCGGGATCTCGCGCAAGTACGCCCAGGCGCTGCTCGAGGCGATGGACGCCAACGGCATCACCCGCCGGGTCGGCGACGAGCGCGTCCTGCGCCGCCGCGCCCGTGAATAAACGGGGTCTGACCCCGTTTATTCATCACGGCTGTCGCGGACGCCCGCCTGTACGCTCTCGCACGTGCGCTCGCGCCTGCTCTACCCGCTGGTGTTCATCGCCGGCGCGTCCACGATGTCGACGGAGATGTGCGCCTCGCGCCTGCTCGCGCCGTTCTTCGGCGCGTCGATCCTGGTGTGGGCGAACATCATCGGCCTGATCCTGATCTACCTGGCCGTCGGCTACTTCATCGGCGGCCGGGTGGCCGACCGGCATCCCTCCATGACGGTGATGGCGCGGCTGATGCTGATCGCCGCCGCCGCGATCGCCGTGCTGCCCTTCATCGCCCAGCCCTTCCTGTCGGCGGCGGTGAGCGCGTTTGCGAGCACGTCGGTGGGCGCGTTCCTGGGCTCGTTCTTCGCGGTCATGCTGCTCTTCTCGATCCCGGTGACGATGCTCGGGATGGCATCGCCGTTCGCGGTGCGGCTCGGCGTGCGCACGATCGAGGAGGCCGGCGAGGTGGCCGGGCGCATGTACGCCCTCTCGACGATGGGCAGCATCCTGGGCACGTTCCTGCCGGTCGTCTTCCTGATCCCCGCGATCGGCACCCGCCGGACGATGCTCGGCTCCGCCGCCCTGCTGGCGCTCGCGTGCGCGCCGGCGCTCGGGCGCCGCTACATGCTCGCCCCCGTCGCCATCGCGACGATCGCCCTGATCCCGCCGGGGACGGTCAAGCCGGGCAGCGGGATCATCTACGAGGGCGAGTCGGCCTACCAGTTCATCCAGGTGCAGCGGTTCTCCGACGGCGAGCGCGTCCTGCACCTGAACGAGGGCTGGGCCGACCACTCGGTGTGGTCGCCCCACCAGGTGCTCACCGGGGGCTACTGGGACCAGTTCCTGCTCGCGCCGCTCCTGCACGGCCGGCCGTTCCGGAACCTGGCGATGATCGGCTACGCCGGGGGCACCGTCGGCCGCGCGTACGGGGCGTTCTGGCCCGGCGTGAACATCAAGGGCATCGAGCTCGACCCGCAGGTGACCGCGGTCGGGCGGCGCTACTTCGGCCTTGCGTCCAACCCCCGCGTCTCGGTCGCGACGGCCGACGGACGCGTCTACCTCGAGACCCACGACGGCCGCTACGACGCCGTCTTCCTCGATGCGTTCCAGCAGCCCTACATCCCGTTCTACCTCACCACCCAGGAGTTCTGGGGGCTTGCCGCCGACCGGCTCAAGGCCCGGGGGATGGTGATGGCGAACGTCGGCCGCATCCCCGACGACGACAGCCTCGCCCGCGACGTCGCCGGGACGATGGCCACCCGCTTCGCATCGGTCTTCCTCTGGCAGCAGAGCGGCTACAACGACATCGTGGTCGGCTTCCGCCATCGCGTCAGCCGGACGGCGCTCGCCTACCGGCTCCTGAGCGCGCCGTACCCGCTCGAGCCGGCCGCGGCGCTCGCGCTCCGGCTGCGCCCGATCGGCCCGTCGAGCAACCCGCTGACCGACGACCAGGCGCCGATCGAGTGGATGACCGACCGCATGATCATCCAGTACGTGTCGGCCCACTAGCGTGGCGGACGCTGCGGCAATCGTCCTCGCCGGAGGCGGATCGAGCCGCATGGGGACGTCCAAGGCCCTGCTCGACTGGCACGGCGCCCCGCTCGTCCACCGCGTCGCCGCGATCCTGGCGCGCGTGTGCGATCCCGTGGTGGTCGTGGCCGCGCCGGGGCAGGAGCTGCCGCTCCCGGCAGGCGTCGAGGTGACCGAGGACGCCGTGGCCGGCCGGGGGCCGCTCGAGGGCGTCGCGGCCGGAATGCACGCGGTCGGCGCGCGGGCCGGCGCGGTCTTCCTGGCGGCGACCGACCTGCCGCTCCTGCATCCGCGCGCCGTCGCCGAGCTCATCGCCGCGCTGCCCGGGTACGACGCTGCCGTGCCGGTCGTCGCCGGGCACGGCCAGACCCTCGCCGCGGCCTACGACGCGCGCACGCTCCTGCGGGCGCGGGAGCTGCTCGCCGCCGGGCGGCCCAGGATCGCGGCGCTCCTCGACGGCGCCCGGGTCGCCCGGCTGCCCGTCGACTGCCTGTCGCACCCCGATGCCGTGCGCAGCGCGAACACGCCGGAGGAGTACCGGCGCCTGCTCGCCCTCCCGGAGCCGGCCGTGCGCGTCGTTGCAGGACGGGGAGGCGGCGGCCGCGGTGGAGGCGGCGACCGTCGCCCGCGCGGTCGCCCGCATCCGCCCGGACGCGGACATGGGCCGGATCTCCGCGAGGGTGAACGGCATCCCCGCCGACGGGATGACGCCGCTCGTGGCCGGCGACCTGGTCGAGCTCGACATCTAGTCCCCGGAGTCGTTCACCGGCGTGCTCGGCGCGGCCGGCTTGCGCCCCCGCTGCGAGCGCCGCCAGGCGATGTGGCCGCCGATCGACAGGACGACGGCGAGCAGCCCGGCGAAGCCGATGGCCTCGAACAGGCTCGACGCGCTCGACCCGAGGATGTACGCGGCCGAGCCGACCGTGCAGACCCAGCCCGCGGCGCCGAGGGCGTTGAAGAAGAAGAACTTCGGCCACGGCATCTCGTTCACGCCGGCGAGCAGGGCGGCGGTGAACCGCAGCACGGGCAGCCAGCGGCCGAAGAAGACGGTCTTGCCGCCGTGGCGGGCGAAGAAGTGCTCGCCCTCCTCGAGGAACTGGCGCCGCTGCTGCTCCCACCGGCCCGGCGCCGTCAGCACGCGGTGGCCGACGCGGCGGCCGACCAGATAGCCGAGGTTGTCGCCCAGCATCGCGGCCAGGATCGCGACGGCGAACACGACCGGCAGCGACATGCTGCCCGACGACGCCAGCACGCCCGCGGCGATCAGGCTGGTCTCGCCGGGCACCGGCAGGCCGGCCGACTCGATCAGGATCAGCCCGAAGAGGATCCCGTAGCCGAGGTTGGCCGGGACGTGGTAGATCGAGATGGCGAGCAGCAGCGTGGTGGGGACGCCTCCTTGCCCTGATGGTAGCCACGCCGGGTTCGGGGCCCGATTGCAGGAGACGCCCGGCCGCCGCAGAACCTGGCCGGCATGGAGAATCTCGACCTGAGTCAAGCCGAGGGGATGCCGATCCTGGCGCGGATCGTCGTGCCCCTCATGGCCGTCGAACGCGAGGCGATCGGCGAGGTGCGGGGCATGTCCCGCGAGTACTGCCAGGTGCCGCTGCCCCCCGCCGCGCGCGTGGTGCAGGCCGAGCGCACGGAGGGCGCCTGGGTCGTGTGGTACGTCGAGAAGGTCGACGCGATCTAGCGGTGCGGGTGGTGCCGATGGTGCCGGCCGCCGTCGCGGTGGCGCCGGCACCCGCCTGAGCGGAATGCGCCGCCGTGGTGCGTGCGGTGGTGGTGCTCGTGCCGCTCGTGATGCGGTGGTGGGCGTGGTGCTCGCCATGTCCTGGTGGATCGGCGTGATGGTCGTGTCGACCCTGGCGCTCATGGTGGCGGCCGTGGTGATGGTGCCGCCACCCGTGCTCCCCGCGCCGGCCGTGGCCGTGGCGGTGGTGGTGCCCGTGCGGCGGTGGTGGTGATGCGCATGGCGGTGATGATGCCTGTGATGGCCGTGGCGCGGGTGCCGCCGCGTATGCCGGGGCGGGGCCGCGCGGTGATGGCCGCCGTGATGCTTCGGCGCCGGAGCGTGAGCCGGCGTCGCGGCGCGCACCACGGTCGCCGCAGGGACGACGGCAGCCGCGGGCACGTTCACGACCGCAGCAAGCACATGTACGCGGTGCGCGGGCTTCGGGCGCTCGGCATGCGCCGTGAAGACGCCGGCGTCGGCGCTCACCATCCGACCGAAGCCGGGCAGCGAGAGCACCGTCGGCGCCGTCAGGGCGATCGTGCCCAGCACGGCGTAGACCGACACGACGGCAGCGCCGAGCCCGACCGACGCGACCATGCCGCGCGATCGCCCGACCATCCGTGACCCTGCCGATTCGCTGCTTCCTGCATCCATGCTCAGACCCCCCGTAGATATACGGGTGTTCGGGGACGGGTCCGATGCCCCGTATGGGGGAAGTTGCGCGGCGGCTCAGGCGGCCTCGTCGACGAGGCGGACGCCGCCGACCAGCCACCGGCGGCCACGCCAGCGGGCGAATCCGATCGCCGTGCGGATCCAGATGAAGGCCGAGATGCCGATCCAGATCCCGGCCAGCCCCCAGCCGAGCTTCGCCGTCGCGAGCGTCAGCGGCAGGTAGCCGAGGACGGCGGCCGCGGCGCTCACGTTGCGCATGAAGCGCAGGTCGCCGGCGCCGAACAGGATGCCGTCGAGCGCGAACAGCCACCCGTTCAGCGGCATCATCAGCACCAGCCACGGCCACAGGACGTGCGCCTGGTCGATCACCGCCGGGTCGGACGTGAACGCCCGCGGGATGACGGCGTAGCCGGCGGCCAGGACGACCGCGAAGCCGATCCCGAGCCATGCTCCCGCCCACAGCAGCCGCCGGGCGAGCTGGAGCGCCGCATCCGTCTGCCCCGCTCCGAGCAGGCGTCCGACCAGCGCCTGGGCGGCGATCGCGGTCGAATCGAGGAAGAGCGCGCAGAAGGTCCAGATCTGCGCGCCGATCTGGTGGGCGGCGAGGGTCGTGTCGCCGATCCGGGCCGCCACCGACGCCGCCACGGTGAACGCGATGAAGAACGAGGCCGTCCGCAGCGTCAGGTCGCGGGCGGCGGCGAACTGCACCCGGATCCGCTCGAAGGACGGCCGCAGCGGAGCGCCGCGGCGGGAGAGGAGCACGAGGAAGACGAGCCCGGACGCCGCCTGCGCGACCACGTTCGCGATCGCGGAGCCGCGGATACCCATCCCGGCGCCGAAGACGAGAGCCGCCGACAGGGCGATGCTGCCCAGGTTGGCGACCCCGATCACGACGAGCGGCGTGCGGGTGTCCTGGAGCGCCCGCATCCAGCCCTGGGCGGCGGCGGTGACGAGGACGAACGGCGCGCCCAGCGCGGCGATCCGCATCCAGTGCACGGCCTGGACCGACGCCGCGGTGTCGCCGCCCGCCATCACGTGCATCGCGGGGACGGCGATGATCTCGAGCCCGATCACCAGCAGGACGCCCAGGCCCAGGGCGAGCCAGGTCGCCTGGACTCCGACGTCGAGCGCCTCGTCGACCCGCCCGGCGCCGTACAGCCGTGCCGCCCGCGCCGTCGTCCCGTACTCGAGGAACGTGCAGAAGCCGAAGATCTCCGAGAGCAGCAACCCCGCCAGCGCGAGGCCGGCCAGCGGCACGGTGCCCAGGTGGCCGACGATGGCCGTGTCGCCGAGCACGTAGAGCGGCTCCGCGATGAGGGCGCCGAGCGCCGGGATTGCGAGCCACAGGATCTCGCGGTCTGTCGGCATCCCCGTCGGGCGGCTCACGCCGAATAGTCTTGCGGGCGCAGCGACCCGCCGCGGAGGTACCATCCCCCGTCATGACGACGGCCTCCCGCACCAAGCTCCGCGATCTGATCACCGCCCGCGGCTGCGCCCTGTTCGACGGCGCGATGGGCACGATGCTGCAGGGGGCGGGGCTCGAGGCGGGTGAGTCGGGCGAGCGCTGGAACCTCGACCGGGCCGACGCCGTCGCCGAGATCCATCGCGAGTACGCCGCCGCCGGCTCCGTCCTCGTCACGACGAACACCTTCGGCGCCACCGCGCCGCGGCTGGCCGCGGCCGGGCTGGACGACCGCGTCGCCGACGTCAACGCGGCCGCCGTCCGCATCGCCCGCTCCGTCGCCGACGAGTTCGGCGCACTCGTGGCCGGCGACGTCGGGCCGACGGGCGAGCTGATCGAGCCGCTCGGGACGCTCTCGCCGGCCGACGCCCAGACCCTGTTCGCCGAGCAGGTCGAGGCGCTCGCGGGTGCGGGGGCCGACCTGATCCTCGGCGAGACGATGAGCGACCTGGCCGAGGCCGAGGCGGTCGTGCGGGCCGCGCAGCGAGGCGGCGCCCGAGCTCGAGGTGGCCGTCACGCTCAGCTTCGACACGAACCGGCACACGATGATGGGCGTCTCCCCGGCGCAGGCGGTCGAGACGCTCGGCGACCTCGGCGTCACCGCCGTCGGCGCGAACTGCGGCCGCGGCCTCGAGGACATGGAGGCGGTCATGGTCGAGATGGTGGCGCACCGCCCCGAGGGCCTGCTCCTGATCGCGCAGTCGAACGCCGGCCTGCCCGTGATCCACGGGGACGAGTTCCACTACGAGACCTCGCCCGCCGAGATGGCCGACTACGCCCGCCGCATGCGCGAGCTGGGCGTCGAGCTCGTGGGCGGCTGCTGCGGCTCGACGCCGGCCCACATGGCCGCGATGGCCGCCGCGCTGTCTGCATAGAAGGTGCCTGGCACCGGATATGCACGCGCAGCGTGAATAGCAGGTGCCTGGCACCGGTCATTCACTCGATCGGCGTGAGCGGAGCCTCCCCCGCCAGCACGGCCACCGCGTTCTTCGCGGCGAGCACGCCCATCGCGGTGCGCGTCTCGATCGTCGCCGAGCCCAGGTGCGGGATGAGGACGACGTTCTCGAGGCCGCGCAGGCCCGGGTCGATCTCGGGCTCGCGCTCGAACACGTCGAGGCCCGCGCCGGCGATCGTGCCGTCCCGCAGCGCCGCGGCCAGCGCCGCCTCGTCGACGACCGGGCCGCGTGACGTGTTCACCAGGTGCGCGGTCGGCTTCATCAGCCCCAGCCGGCGGGCGTCGATCAGGTGCCGGGTGGCGTCCGAGAGCGGCGTGTGGATCGAGACGACGTCGGCCGTCGCCAGCAGCTCGTCCAGGTCGAGCATCGTCGCGTCGAGCTCGGCCTCGAGCGCCGCGTCGGCACGGCGGCGCCCGGCGTAGACGATCCGCATCCCGAAGGCGCGCGCCCGGCGGGCGGTCGCCGCCCCGATCTGGCCCAGCCCGACGATCCCGAGCGTCTTGCCCTGAAGGCCGGTCCCGAGCATGAAGAACATGCTCCACGACCACGAGCCGCCCTCGCGCACCATCCGCTCGGCCTCGCCCAGCCGCCGGGTCGAGATCAGGATCAGCGCCATCGCGATGTCGGCCGTCGCGTCGACCAGCACGCCCGGCGTGTTCGTCGCCACCACCCCCCGGCGGGTGCAGGCGGGGACGTCGATGTTGTCGTAGCCGACCGCCACGTTCGCGACCACCCGCAGGCCCGGGCCGGCGGCGTCGAGAAACGCGTCGTCGACCCGGTCGTGCAGCAGCGTCACGACGGCGTCCGCGCCGGCCACGGCCGCGTACAGCTCCTCGAGCGTCATGGGCCGGTCGTGCGGCGAGAGCCACACGTCGCCGGCGGCGTGCAGCAGCTCGAGCGCGGGCTCCGGGATCCGGCGCGTGACGACGATCCGGGCCGCCATCAGCGGCTCATACGGCGACGGCCTCGAGCAGCTCGCCCATGGCGGCGAGCGCCTCGGCGATGTTCTCGAGCGAGTTGGCGTAGGACAGGCGCAGGTAGCCCTCGCCGTACTCGCCGAACGCCGTGCCCGAGAGCACCGCAACGCCCGCCTCGTCGAGCAGCCGGTCGGCGACGGCACGCGCCTCCATGCCCGTCCCGGTGATGTTGGGGAAGGCGTAGAACGCGCCCCGGGGCATGACGCAGGAGACGCCGGGAAGGGCGTTCAGGCCCTCGACGACGGCGCCTCGGCGGCGCTCGAACTCGGCCAGCATCGCGTCCACCTCCCCGCGCGGGCCGGTCAGCGCGGCGACGCCGGCCAGCTGCACCGCCGGCGCCGTGCACGACACGGAGTTGATCAGCAGGCGCGTGACCGGCTCGACCAGCTCGGCGGGAAGCGCCGCGTAGCCCAGCCGCCAGCCCGTCATCGCGAACGTCTTCGAGAACCCGTCGAGCGAGGATCGTGCGGTCGAGCAGGCCGTCATGGGCCGCGACCGTGTCGTGGCGGGCGCCGTACAGCATCTCGGAGTACACCTCGTCGGAGAGGATGTAGCAGTCGTGGCCGGCCAGCACCGCGGCGATCTCCGCCGTCAGCTCCGGCGGGACGATCCCGCCGGTCGGGTTCGCGGGCGAGTTCAGGATCACGAGCCGTGTGCGCGGGCTGAGGCGCTCGGCCAGGTCGTCCGCGGTGAACGCGAACCCGCGCTCCTCGACCAGCGGCAGCGGCACCGGCGTCGCGCCTGCGAAGCGGATGACCGACTCGTAGATCGGGAACCCGGGGTTCGGGTAGACGACCTCGTCGCCGGGCTGGCAGGTGGCGAGCACGCCGAAGAACAGGAAGGGCTTCGCCCCCGGGGCGACCAGCACGCGGCCCGGGTCGACGGCCACGCCGCGATGCGCCGACAGGTGCGCCGCGCACGCCTCGCGCAGCTCGGGCAGCCCGGGCGCCGGGCAGTAGTGGGTGTGGCCGTCGCGCAGCGCGCGCATGCCGGCCTCGACGATGTGCTGCGGCGTCCCGAAGTCGGGCTCGCCGATCTCGAGGTGGATCACGCGCCTGCCGGTCGCCTCGAGCGCCTTCGCCCGCGCCAGCACCTCGAACGCGGTCTCGGTCCCGAGCCGGCCCATGCTCTCCGCCAGCCTGACTGCCATGGTCGCTCCTTTTGCCCGGTCAGTCGCCGAGCTCGATCCGCCGCCTGTCGACGTACTCCTTGAGCTGCTCGCGCACGGCCGGGTCGAGCGGCGGCGGCTCGTACGCCGCCAGCGTCTCCCGCCAGATCTCGCCCGCCCGCTCGGTCGCGTCGCGCCCGCCCTTCGACTTCCACCGCTCGAAGTTCTCCGTCGAGGACAGCAGCGGCCGGTAGAAGCAGGTGCGGAACCGCTCCAGCGTGTGCGCCGCCCCCAGGAAGTGGCCGCCGTGGCCGACCTCCTGATGCGCGCCGTAGGCGAGGCTCGCCTCGTCGATCTCGAGCGGCGTGAACTCCTCCTGCAGCATCCGCAGGATCTCGATGTCGACGATGAACTTCTCGTAGCAGCTGACGAGGCCCGACTCCAGCCACCCGGCCGAGTGCATGACGTAGTTGGCGCCGGCGAGGAACGTCGGCATCATCGTCATGAGCGCCTCGTAGGCGGCCTGGGCGTCGACCGTCTGGCTGGACGTGAGCCCGCCGCCGCTGCGCCAGGGCAGGCCCAGGTGGCGCGCGATCTGGCCGGTGCAGAGCAGGCCGATGGCCGACTCCGGCGTGCCGAAGCTGGGCGATCCCGACTGGAGGTCGGTGTTCGAGAGGAACGAGCCGAAGACGACCGGGCAGCCGGGCCGGACGAGCTGCGTGAGCGCGATGCCGGCGAGCGCCTCGGCCATCTGCTGCACGAGCGTCGCCGGGATCGTGACCGGCGACATCGCGCCCATGAGCAGGAACGGCGTGATGATGACCGCCTGGTTGGCGCGGTTGTACTCGAGCATGGCCGCCAGCATGCGGTCGTCGAAGCGCAGCGGCGAGTTCACGTTGATCAGCGAGATCGTCACCGGCGCGGCCTCGATCGCCTCGCGGCCGCCGTGCAGGATCTCGCTCATCGCGACGGTGTCCGCCGCGTTCGGGCCGGACGTGACCGAGCCCATGTACGGCTTGTCGGAGATCGTCTGGAGCGCGAACACCATGTCGAGGTGGCGCGAGTCGAGCGGCGTGTCGTTCGGCTCGCAGATCGTCCCGCCGGCCGAGTCGAGCTGCTCGAACTGCTGCGAGAGCATGACGAAGCGCTCGAAGTCGGCCATCGTCGCCTCGCGGCGGTCGTCGCCCTCGCGCACGAACGGCGGGCCGTACACGCCGGTGAACACCATGTTGTCGCCGCCGATGCGCACCGTCCGCTCCGGGTTGCGGGCGACCAGGTCGAACTCGCGCGGCACCTTGGCGACCTGCTCCATCACGAAGTCCGGGTCGAGGAAGACGGTCGCCTCCTCGGTGCGGCAGCCGGCGGCGCGGAAGATCTCGACGGCCTCGGGCAGGATGAACTCGACGCCGATCTCGGACACGATCCGCCGCCAGCCCCGGTCGAGCGTGTCGATGGCGTCCTCCGAGAGGATCTCGTAGCGCGGCATGGTGTTTCGGAACATGCGTCCTCCGGTCGGCCCCGGAGACCGCCCGTGCGTCCTTGACGGCCCGCCGGGCGACCCCTATGATCCTGATGGTGGAACAATAGTTCCACATCGTGAGTCGATTTTCAATGCCGAACACGTCCGGGACACAATCGATCGACCGCGCCGCCCAGCTGCTCATCGCGGTTGCCGACAGCGACGCGCCGATCGGCGTGGGCGAGCTGGCCGAGGCGACCGACCTGCCCAAGAGCACGGTGTCGCGGCTCGTGGCCGCGCTGGAGCGGCACGCGCTCGTCCAGCGGGACAGCCTCCGCGGCCCGCTCCGGCCCGGGCCGGTGATGATGCGCCTGGCCCGCCGCGGCGTCGGCGACCGCGACCTGACCGAGCTCAGCGCCGAGGCGCTGCGGCGTCTGGCCGACGCGAGCGCCGAGACGATCAACCTGGCCGTGCCGACGCCGCTCGGCGTCGAGCACCTGAGCCAGGTGGACAGCGGCCACTTCATCGGGTCGACGAACTGGATCGGGCGCCGCGTCCCCCACGAGACGACGGCCGTCGGCAAGGTCTTCCTGGCCTACGGCGCCGTCCGGGTCGTGCGCGCGCACGCCGGGCTCGTCCCCGAGCTCGAGGCGGTGCGCGTGCGCGGCTACGCGACGGCGATCGGCGAGCTCGAGCCGGGCCTCGCGGCGATGGCCGCGCCGGTGCGCGCCGGGGCCGGCGACGTGGTCGCCGCGCTCTCGATCTCGGGCCCCGAGACGCGTTTGACACGAGAGCGGATCGCCGACCTGGCGCCCATCCTCCTCCACGAGGCGGCTACGGTGTCGGCACGACTGGGGTACGGCACGACCACGCAAGGAGCAGCATGACAAACGACGAGATCCTCCAGGGGCTGTACGACAACACGCTGATCGGGAACGCACCCGAGGTGAAGGACCTGACGAACCAGGGCCTCGCCGACGGCATGGACCCGGAGAAGTTGCTCTACGACGCGCTGATCCCGTCGCTCGAGGAGGTCGGCGCACGGTTCGAGCGCGGCGACTTCTTCGTGCCCGAGATGCTGATCGCCGCCCGGGCGATGCAGGGCGCGCTGGACATCCTCCGCCCGCTGCTCGCCGAGACGGGCGCGAAGCCCATCGGCACGTTCGTCATGGGCACCGTCAAGGGCGACGTGCACGACATCGGCAAGAACCTCGTGAACATCATGCTCGAGGGCGCGGGCTTCACCGTCCACGACCTGGGCGTGAACGTCGCGCCGGAGCGGTTCGTCGAGGAGGTGCAGAAGCACGAGCCCGACATCGTCGGCTTCTCCGCGTTCCTCACCACGACGATGCCGATGTTCAAGGCCAACATCAACGCCCTCCAGAAGGCGGGCCTGCGCGACCGCGTGATCGTCATGGTCGGCGGCGCCCCGGTCACGAAGGAGTACGCCGATGCGGTCGGGGCCGACGGCTACGCCGCGGACGCCTCGACGGCGGTGCGCCTGGCCAAGGCGCTGATCGAGCAGCACCGGCGCGAGCCTGCCGCAGTCTGAATGGGCCTCCTGACGGCCATGGAGGCGGCGGTCAAGAAGCCCGTCTTCGGCTGCCGCATGTGCGGGCAGTGCGTCCTGCACTCGACCGGCATGACGTGCCCCATGAACTGCCCGAAGACGCTCCGGAACGGCCCCTGCGGCGGTGTGCGCGCCGACGGCGGCTGCGAGGTGGTGCCGGAGATGCGCTGCGTGTGGCTGCGCGGGTACGAGCGCTCGCGGCGGCTGCCGCTGCTGCCCGCCGCGTGGCGAGACGAGTTCGACCATCTGCGCCCGCCCGTCGACAACACGCTGCGCGGCACCTCGTCGTGGCGCAATCTGGCCAGCGGGCGCGACCGGCGCACGCCGGCGGGCTGGGGGGCCGGCGAGCATTGAGCCGGCTGGAGCAGGCGCTCGGGCAGGGGCGGTTCGTGGTCACCGCCGAGATGCCGACGATCGACGGCGGCGGCATGGACGAGGTGCGCTTCCAGCTCGACCCGATGGCGCCGTACCTGGACGCGTGCAACGCGACCGACAACACCGCCGCGCACGCGCACGCCTCGCCGCTCGCCATCGCGGTCGCCCTGCAGCGGTGCGGGATGGAGCCGATCATGCAGCTCGTCTGCCGTGACCGCAACCGGCTCGGCCTCCAGGCCGACATCGTCGGGGCGTCGCTGCACGGCATCGAGAACGTGTGCTGCCTGACCGGGGACGACGTCAGCGCCGGCGACGAGCCCGAGGCCCGGCGCGTGTTCGACCTCGACAGCCCCCAGCTGCTCGCAACCGCCCGGTCGATCGCCTCCGGCCGCTACCTGAGCGGACGGGCGATCGACCCGCCGCCGCACCTCTTCCTCGGCGCCGTCGAGAACCCGGGCGCCCCGCCGTTCGAGTACCGCGCCCGGCGCGCGCTCAAGAAGGCGCTCGCCGGCGCCCGCTTCGTCCAGCTCCAGATCTGCTTCGAGCCCCGGCTGCTGGAGAGCTTCATGGCCGAGGCGGTGCGGCTCGGGGTCACCGAGCGGGCCGCCATCCTGCCGTCGATCACGATCCTGCGGTCGGCCCGGGCGCTGCGCTTCATCGACGAGAAGGTGGCCGGCATCTCGGTCCCGGCCGACGTGATCGAGCGGGTCGAGGCCGCGGACGACCAGCAGGAGGCGTGCTTCGACGTCGCCTACGAGCTGGCCCGGCACGCCATGGCGCAGCCCGGCGTGCGCGGCCTGCACTTCATCAGCTTCCGCAAGGACGCCGGGATCGCCGCCCTGTGCCGGCGGCTCGGGATCCCCACGCACGCCGAAAGGGTTGAACATGGATACGGTTCTCCAGTCCCGGTCTAAGACGGTCGTCATCGGCTCGGACAAGCCGTTCTGCATCATCGGGGAGCGGATCAACCCGACCGGGCGCAAGGCCTTCCAGGCCCAGCTGCAGGCGGCCGACCTGTCCCAGATCGAGCCCGACGTCGCCGAGCAGGTGGCGGGCGGGGCCGACATGCTCGACGTGAACGTGGGCGATCCGCTGGCCGACGAGGTCGAGCTCATGCGAAGCGCGATCCCGCTCGTGCAGAGCCTGACCGACCTGCCGCTCGTCATCGACTCGTCGGTGATCGAGGCGCTCGAGGCGGGGCTCGGCGCCTACGAGGGCAAGGCGCTCGTGAACTCGGTGACGGCCGAGGACGATCGGCTCGAGGCCATCCTGCCGCTCGTCGCGAAACACGGCGCCGCGGTGATCGCCCTCCCCAACGACGACGAGATCCCGATGGAGCCCGAGCGGCGGCTGGAGCTCGCCCGGAAGGTCGTGTCGGTCGCCGGCGACCACGGCATCCCGCCGGAGGACGTCGTCATCGACCCGCTGGCGATGCCGGTCGGCGCGGAGCCGCGGGCGGTGACCCTGTTCATCGAGACGGTCCGCCTGATCCGGGACGACCTGGGCGTGAACATGACCTGCGGCGCATCCAACACGTCGTTCGGGCTCCCGGGGCGGCACGTCCTCGGGGCCGGGTTCCTCGGCATCGCCGCCAGCCACGGCCTCACCAGCGCGATCATGGACGCGCGCGCGCCCGTGTGCGTCGAGGCGGTGCGGGCAGCCGACTTCCTGCTCGGCCACGACGAGTGGGGTGCGCGCTGGATCGCCGCCCACCGGGCGAAGCTGGCCGCGGCGCAGGCGGCCGGGACGGCATGAGCGACGCCGCCGTCCAGGCCGGCACCGGCCGCGTGCGGCTGCAGTTCCGCCCCGACGGCGGCGACGTGCGCGTGCCCGCCGGGACGACGGTGTTCGACGCCGCGTCGTGGAACGGGATCGCGATCGACTCCACCTGCGGCGGCCACGGCACCTGCAAGAAGTGCAAGGTGCGGGTCATGTCCGGTGCGGTGCCGATCGACAGCGTCGACCCGCGCGCGTTCACGATCGACGAGCTCAAGGGCGGCTGGCGGCTGGCCTGCCGCGCAGCGGCCACCGAGGATCTCGAGATCGACGTGCCGCCGCTGCAGACGCGGCCGAAGGCGGCCCTGGTCGGGGTCGGCCGCCACGTCATCCTGCGCCCGGCGGTGCAGAAGCGCTACCTCGAGCTGGAGGAGCCCTCGCTCGAGGACCAGGTCTCCGACCTCGAGCGGGTGCTCGCCGCCGTCGACGACTACGAGCTGCGCGTCCATCCCGGGGCGGTGCGCCTGCTCGGCCGGACGCTGCGGGCGGCCGACTACAAGGTGACGGCGGTCATCTGCGACGACCTCCTGATCGACGTCGAGCCGGGCGACACGACCGCGCAGCGGCACGCGATCGCGTTCGACCTCGGCACGACCACGGTGGTCGCGAACCTGCTCGACCTGGCGACCGGCCAGCCGCTGGCCGTGCGCTCGATGCTGAACCGCCAGCAGCCCTACGGGGCCGACGTGATCTCGCGCGTGTCGGCGACCATGCTCGATCCGGACGCCCTGGAGGCGCTCCAGGCCCGCGCGGCCGAGACGCTCAACCTGCTCGCGACCGAGGTCTGCGAGGAGGCCGGGATCGACCGCGAGCGCGTGTACGAGATGGTGCTCTGCGGCAACGTCACCATGACCCAGATCGCGCTCGGGATCGACCCGGAGCCGCTGGCGGTGGCGCCGTTCATCGTCGCCGCGCGGCGGCTGCCGCCGGTCACCTCGGCCGACTACGGCGTGCCGCTGCACCCGCGCGCCCAGGCCTTCACCTTTCCTGCGCTCGGAGCCTACGTCGGCGGCGACATCGTGGCCGGGATGCTGGCGACCGGCCTCACCCGCGACCGGCGGGTGCGGCTCTTCATCGACGTCGGCACGAACTCCGAGATCGCGCTCGGCTCCCAGGAGCGGGTCGTCTCGACCGCTGCCCCCGCCGGGCCGGCGTTCGAGGCCGCCCAGATCAAGTGCGGGATGCGCGCCGCCGAGGGCGCGATCGAGGGCGTGCGGGTCGAGGGCGACGACCTGGCCCTCGAGGTGATCGGCGACACCGACCCGGTGGGCATGTGCGGGTCGGGCCTCGTCGACGCGGTCGCCCAGCTCGTCGGCGCCGGCCTGCTCGACCACTCCGGCCGGTTCGTCCCCGACGAGACGGCCGCGGAGATGCATCCCGAGCTCGCCAGGCGGCTCGTCAAGGTGGGCGAGGAGCGGGTGTTCGTGCTGGCGTGGCGGGGCGAGGAGCCGGAGAACGCCGTGTACCTCTCCCAGCGCGACGTGCGCGAGCTCCAGTTCGCGAAGGCGTCGATCGCCACCGGCTGGCGGATCCTCATGAGCGAGCTTCGGATCACGCCGGACGACGTCTCCCAGGTGCTGCTCGCCGGCAGCTTCGGCTCCTACCTGTCGCCGGCGAGCGCGGTCCGCATCGGCCTCGTGCCGCGGCTGCCGCTGCCGCGGATCGTCTCGGCCGGCAACGTCGCCGGCGAGGGCGCGAAGATGGCCGCCCTCTCGCTGCGCGAGCGGGCCGCCGCCGACGCCATCCTGGACGAGGTCGAGTACGTCGAGCTGTCCGGGCGGGCAGACTTCAACGACATGTTCATCGACCAGCTCGCGTTCCCGGGATGAGCGCGCCGACGCACGCGCGGGTGGCCGTCGTCGCCTGCGGCGCGCTGGCCCTGCACGTGCAGGGGATCGCCCGGCGGCGGGGCTGGGACGTCGACGTGCATCCGCTGCCGCCCGAGCTGCACAACCGCCCGGAGCGGATCGCGCCGGCCGCCCGGGAGCTGATCGCGGGCCTGCGCGACGACTACGAGCGGGTCGTGCTCGCCTACGCCGACTGCGGCAGCCAGGGCGCGATCGACGATCTCGGCCTGGAGCGGCTCGAGGGCGACCACTGCTACGACGTGTTCGCCCGGTCCGAGGTGCGCGACGCCCTCCGCGAGGAGCCGGGCACGTACTTCCTCACCGACTTCCTGGCGCGCACGTTCGACCGCACCGTCGTGCGCTCGCTCGGACTCGACCGCCATCCGGAGCTGCGCGACGACTACTTCCGCCACTACCGGCGGGTGGTGTGGCTGGCCCAGCGGCCGACGCCGGAGCTCGAGGCGAAGGCGCGGGCGGCGGCCGACCGGATCGGGCTGCCGCTCGAGGTGGTCGAGGTGGGCGAGGGCGGCCTCGAGCGCGACCTCGAGCGCCTGGTCGCGGCGGGCGGCGATGGCTGAGGCCGTCACGATCCGGGCGGCGCTCCTGCCGGCCGTCGGCACGCGCCTGCGGGTGGTCGACCTCGAGCTCGACCCGCCCGGGCCGGGCGAGGTGCGCGTGCGCCTGCACGCGAGCGGCGTCTGCAGCGACGACCTGAACGCGTTCGACGGCTCGATCGAGGTGCCGTGCCCGGCCGTGCTCGGCCACGAGGGCGCGGGCGTCGTCGAGGAGGTCGGCGCGGGCGTCGAGGCGCTGCGGGTCGGCGACCACGTCGCGCTCTCGTGGGCGCCCTACTGCGGGCACTGCGAGGAGTGCCTGCGCGACCTGCCCCACCTGTGCGGCACGGCGTGGCCGAAGATGCTCACCGGCGGGCTGCTCGACGGCACGACGCGGCTGCGGTTCGGCGGCGCGACGGTGCACCACTACTGCTTCCTGTCGTCGTTCGCCGAGCGCGCGGTGGTGCCGGAGCGCTCGTGCGTGCGCATCCCGGCGGACGTGCCGTTCGACGTGGCGGCGCTCGTCGGCTGCGCGGTGGCGAGCGGTGTCTGCGCCGTGTGGCGGACCGCCGGCGTGCGCCCCGGCGAGCGCGTGGCCGTCTTCGGCCTCGGCGGCACCGGCCTGGCTGCGATCGTGGGATCGGTGGCCGCGGGGGCCGCCGACATCGTCGCCGTCGACTCGCAGGAGGCCCGGCTCGAGCGGGCGCGCGAGCTGGGCGCCACCGCGACCGTCCGCTGGGAGGGGTCGCCGGCCGACGTGGCCGCCGCCGTGCGCGACGCGAGCGGCGGCGGGGTCGACTACGCCTTCGAGGCGCGGGGACGGCCGGCCGCGGCCGAGGCCGCGTTCATGTCGACGCGCGTGCGCGGCGCGGCGGTGCTGTGCGGCATCCCCCGCGCCGACGCCACCATCACCCTGCCGGCGCTCTCGATCCCGCGGATGGAGCGGCGGGTGCTGGGATCGATCTACGGCTCGGCCCGGCCCGACCGCGACTTCCCGCTGATCCTCGACCTGCACCGGCGCGGCCACCTGCCGCTCGACCGGCTGATCTCGCACCGGCTCCCGCTGGACGAGGCGGACGCCGCGATGGACCTGGTCCGCTCGGGCGACGCGACCCGCGTCATCCTCGACCTCGCCTAGATCGGGGACTGTCCCCGATAGTCGGGGACAGTCCCCACACGCCCGCCTACTCGCCCGCCGCGGCCGCCTTCGGCTGGTGGCGGTAGAAGTCGACGTGCTGGGCGTCGAGCGGCGTGTTCCCCAGGATCAGGTCGGCCGCCTTCTCGGCCATCATCATGACGGGCGCGTAGATGTTCCCGTTCGTGACGTAGGGCATCGCCGAGGCGTCCACCACGCGCAGCCCGTCGATGCCGTGCACGCGCATGCTGGCCGGGTCGACGACCGACATCGCGCCGGTGCCCATCGCGCACGTGCACGACGGGTGCAGCGCCGTCTCGCCGTCGCGGCCGACCCAGTCGAGGATCTCCTCGTCGGTGGCCACGCTCGGCCCCGGCGAGACCTCGCCGGCGTTGTACGGGTCGAAGGCCGGCTGGTTCAGGATGTTGCGCGCCACCCGGATGGCCTCGACCCACTCGCGCCGGTCCTCCGCCGTCGAGATGTAGTTGAAGCGCAGCGCCGGGTGCACCGTCGGGATCGGTCGAGGTGAGCTTGACCGAGCCGCGCGAGTTCGAGTACATCGGCCCGATGTGCACCTGGTAGCCGTGGCCGCCGGCCGGCTGGGAGCCGTCGTAGCGGATCGCGACCGGCAGGAAGTGGAACATCAGGTTCGGGTAGGCCACCTCGTCGTTCGAGCGGGCGAACCCGCCGCCCTCGAAGTGGTTCGTCGCGCCGTCGCCGCGCCGGGCCAGCCACTCCAGGTAGACCTTGGGCCGGTTGCGGTAGAGCATCGAGGGCGCGACCGAGACCGGCAGCTTGCTGCCGTACTGGACGTACACCTCCAGGTGGTCCTGCAGGTTCTCGCCCACGCCGGGGAGGTCGTGGACGACGTCGATGCCGAGCGCCTCGAGCTCCGAGGCGTTGCCGACGCCGGAGAGCTGCAGCAGCTGCGGCGAGTTGATCGCGCCGCCGCAGACGATGATCTCGCGCGCGTGCGCCCGCCGCGTCGGCCCGCGGAGCAGGTCGAACGAGACGCCGGTCGCGCGGTTGCCCTCGAACACGATCCGGCGGACGAAGGCGTTCGTCTTCACCGTCAGGTTGGGGCGGTCCATCACCGGGTGCAGGTACGCGCGGGCGGCGCTCAGGCGGCGGCCGCGGTGGATGTTGCGGTCGAACGGGGCGAAGCCCTCCTGGCGGTAGCCGTTCACGTCCTTCGTGAGCTCGTAGCCGGCCTGCTGGACGGCCTCGAAGAACGCCCCGAAGAGCGGGTTCGTCGCCGGCCCGCGCTCCATCACGAGCGGCCCGTCGCCGCCGCGGTACTCGTCCGCGCCGGCCAGGCACGTCTCCATCTTCTTGAAGTAGGGCAGGCAGTGGGCGTAGTCCCACGCCTCCATGCCCGGATCGGCGCCCCAGCGCTCGTAGTCGAGCGGGTTCCCGCGCTGGAAGATCATCCCGTTGATGCTGCTCGAGCCGCCGAGCACCTTGCCGCGGGCGTGGTAGATCCGGCGGCCGTGCATGTTCGGCTCGGGCTCCGACTCGTACTTCCAGTCGTAGAAGCGGCTGCCGATCGGGTACGTGAGCGCCGCCGGCATGTGGATGAAGATGTCGAACTTCCAGTCCGGCCGGCCGGCCTCCAGCACCAGCACGCGGGTCGAGGGGTCGGCGGACAGCCGGTTCGCGAGCGCGCTGCCCGCGCTGCCTCCGCCGATGATGATGTAGTCGTAGGGCGTTCGCGCCATGTCCCCTCCCCGGGGTCGCTGGACGTGGAGCCAGCGCGATTCTACGCCGTCGGGGTTACGCGTCGAGCATGGAGGCCAGGCGCTCGGGCGGATGGGCCTCGTCGAGCTCGGCGGCCACCCGCGCCGCGACCTCGTCCGGCGAGCCGTCGGCCTCCCGCCAGTCGCCCTGTACCCACGCCTCCAGGTAGGCGTCCGAGCCGGCCAGGCCCTGGCGCATCGCCGCCTCGTCGACGGCCTCCTGGAACCGGTCGGGCAGCGCCACCTTGGCGGTCGCACCGGCGGCGTCGCGGGCGGTCACCATCGTCGGGATCTCGCGCCAGCTCGTGATGCGGTACTCGGCCATGGCGCCGGATGATAGAGCGGCGGTCGGCAGGGTCGACGTCAATCCGCGCCGGTCGCCGCCGATTACCCACGCGTGAAGTTCGACTACGACCTCCTCGTCCTCGGCTCCGGCCCCGGCGGCCAGCGCGCCGCCATCCAGGCCGCCAAGCTCGGCCGCCGCGTCGCCGTGATCGACCGCCGCGAGGAGCTCGGCGGCGTCTGCACGAACACGGGCACGATCCCGTCGAAGACGCTGCGCGAGGCGGTCGTCTTCCTGACCGGCATGAGCCAGCGCGGGATCTACGGCCAGAGCTACCGGGTGAAGGACGACATCACGAGCGAGGACGTGTTCGCGCGCATCCAGCACGTCGTCCAGCGCGAGGTCGACGTCGTCCGCAGCCAGCTCGGCCGCAACAAGGTGCAGGTGCTCCCCGGGCACGGCCGCTTCCTCGACCCGCACGCCGTGTGCGTCGAGAGCGCCTCCGGCGAGGAGCGCCGCGTCACCGCCGCCAAGATCGTGATCGCGACCGGGACGCGCCCGGCCCGCCCGGCCACCGTCGCGTTCGACGGCCGCACCGTCCTCGACTCCGACGACATCGTCTCGCTCAACTGGCTGCCGAACTCCCTCGTCGTCGTCGGCGCCGGGGTGATCGGCATCGAGTACGCCTCGATGTTCGCCGCGCTCGGCACCCGGGTGACCGTGGTCGAGCAGCGCCAGCGGCTGCTCGAGTTCTGCGACTACCAGATCATCGAGGCGCTCCAGTACCACCTCCGCGACCTGGGCGTGATCTTCCGCTTCGACGAGACGGTGACCGGCGTCGACAAGCACCGTGACGGCGCCGTCACCCATCTCGCGAGCGGCAAGCTCATCGCCGCCGACGCCGTGCTCTACTCGGCCGGCCGCCAGGGCGCGACCGACACGCTCGACCTGGCGAAGGCCGGCCTCGAGGCGGACAAGCGCGGCCGCATCGCCGTCAACGACCACTTCCGCACGTCCGTCCGCCACATCTACGCGGTCGGCGACGTGATCGGCTTCCCCAGCCTCGCCGCCACCTCGATGGAGCAGGGCCGGCTGGCCGCCTGCGACGCCTTCGGCATCGCCGCCCACGCGATGGACCAGAAGCTCCCGATCGGCATCTACACGATCCCGGAGATCAGCTTCGTCGGCCGCACCGAGGAGCAGCTGACCGAGGCGGCGGTGCCGTACGAGATCGGCGTCTCCCGCTACCGCGAGCTGGCCCGCGGCCAGATCCTGGGCGACACGTCGGGCATCCTCAAGCTGCTCGTCTCCCCCGTCGACCGCACGCTGCTCGGCGTGCACGTGTTCGGCACCGGCGCGACGGAGCTCGTCCACATCGGCCAGCTGGTGATGGCGACGGGCGGGACGATCGACGTCCTCATCGACACGGTCTTCAACTACCCGACGCTGGCCGAGTCGTACAAGGTGGCGGCCCTCGACGCCGCCAACCGCCTGAGCGCCATCGAGCGCATGGCCGCCTGAGCGGCGTCAGTCGTCGCGTCCACGCTCATCCTCGCCGCCCCGCTGTGCGGGCTCGATGGTCGGAAAGCAGCGGCCGATGGGCATGCCCGACCGCCGGGGCGCGATGTCGCGATGGACGTACACCCAGGCTCGCTCCTGCCCGGCCGGCACGTGCACGAACGCCGCCGCGTTCGCGCCGCGCACGCCGAGGCCGACGACCCAGAACGTGGGCCGCACCTCGAAGTCGGCGTCTGACGAGCCCAGGTTGCGGACGGCGCCGGTGACGACGAGGTTGCGGCCGTGCCAGGCGCAGCCGGCCGCGACGACTTTCCCACGGGGGAGCGGATCGGGCCTCGTCGCGAAGTAGGCGACGACGGTGATGACGAGCGCGAGGCCGAGGCCGATCGCCGGTGCGCTGAGCAGGATCCCGCGGAGCCGTGCCACGCGCCGATCGTACGAGCCGTCACGATCGCCCGGAACCGTCCAGACCGGATCGAGACACGACCGTTACGCGCCCGAAACACGCGCTCAATAGCGTGGGCGGATGCGCATGACCCGTCGACAAGCCGTCGCGGGACTCGGGGCGGCCGCCCTCGCCGCGGGCGGAGCCGGCGCCGGCGCCCGGCGTCTCCCGCTGCACAGCTGGTACGACGAGCTCACCGGCGCCTGTGGTCCGAACGGCCCCTCGCCGCCCCGGCTTCCCGGTACCCGGGTCGTCTCGGGGACGCTGCGCTCGGCCTTCGTCGCGGAGCCGGTCGGCTACGCCGTCGGCCTTCCGCCCGGTCATGCCGGGAGCGCGGCGGCGGTCTGCCTACCCGGCCGGGGGAGCGACGCGGACTGGGTGATGAACGTGCTCCATGCGGTCGACTTCGTGGCCGCCGCCGGCCTGCGCTACGCGGTGGCCGCCGTCGACGGCGGCGAGAGCTACTGGCACCGCCGCGCCGACGGCGAGGACCGCATGCGCATGCTGATCGAGGACTTCCTGCCGCTCCTGCGGCGCCGGTTCGGCCTCGACCCACCCGCGATCATGGGCTGGTCGATGGGCGGGTACGGCGCGCTGCTCGCCGCCGAGCGGCACCCGGCGCGGTTCCGCGTGGTCGCCGTCTCGAGCGCCGCCATATGGCCGACGCACGCCCAGCAGGCGGCGGCCGTGCCGGACGCGTTCGACGGCGCGGCCGACTTCGCCCGCAACGACGTCTTCGCCGGCGCGGGCCGGCTCGCCGCGACGGCCGTCTCGATCAGCTGCGGCACCGCCGACCCGTTCCTCGCCAACGACCGGGCCTTCGCCGCGCATCTACCGCACCGGCCGGCGGGGAGGTTCGTGGCCGGATGCCACGACGAGGACTTCTGGCGGCGGATGCTGCCCGCACAGGTGCGCTTCGTCGGCCGGCATCTGTGGGGCGACTGGGGACTGTCCCCGTCCGGGGACGGTCCCCGATCAGGGTCGGACGAGCGGCTTGTACTTGATCCGGTGGGGCTGGTCGGCCTCGGCGCCGAGGCGGCGGTGCCGGTCGGCTTCGTACTCGTCGTAGGCGCCGTCGAACCACACCACCTCGGAGTCGCCCTCGAACGCCAGGATGTGCGTCGCCACCCGGTTCAGGAACCAGCGATCGTGGCTGATCACGACGGCGCACCCGGCGAACGACACGAGCGCCTCCTCGAGCGCGCGGAGCGTGTCGACGTCGAGGTCGTTGGTCGGCTCGTCGAGCAGCAGCAGGTTCCCGCCCGAGCGCAGCAGCTTGGCCAGGTGGAGGCGGTTGCGCTCCCCGCCGGAGAGGTCGCCGACCCGCTTCTGCTGGTCGCCGCCGCGGAAGTTGAACGACGCGACGTACGCCCGCGAGGCCACGTCGCGCGTGCCGACGGTGATGCGGTCCTTCCCGCCGGTGATCTCCTTCCACACCGTGTTCGCCGGATCGAGGTCGGCCCGGGCCTGGTCGACGTAGGCGAGCTCGACGGACGGCCCCAGCCGCAGCTCGCCGCCGTCGGCCTCCTCCTGGCCGGCGATCATCCGGAACAGGGTCGTCTTGCCGGCGCCGTTCGGCCCGATCACGCCGACGATGCCGCCGGCGGGCAGCGAGAAGTCGAGGCCGTCGATCAGGAGCCGATCGCCGTAGCCCTTGCGCAGCCCGGCCGCCTCGACGACGACGTCGCCCAGGCGCGGGCCGGCGGGGATGTGGATCTCGACCGTGTCCAGCTTGACGGCGGCGTCCTCGGCCAGCAGCTGCTCGTAGGCCTGGACGCGGGCGCGGCTCTTGGCATGGCGGGCGCGCGGCGCCATCCGCACCCACTCGAGCTCGCGCTGCAGCGTGCGCCGGCGGGCCGACTCCTGCTTCTCCTCCACGGCGAGCCGGGCCTGCTTCTGCTCCAGCCACGACGTGTAGTTGCCCTGGAAGGGGATGCCGTGGCCGCGGTCGAGCTCGAGGATCCAGCCGGCGACGTTGTCGAGGAAGTAGCGGTCGTGGGTCACGGCGAGCACGGTGCCCGCGTAGTCGTCGAGGAAGCGCTCGAGCCAGGCCACCGACTCGGCGTCGAGATGGTTCGTCGGCTCGTCCAGCAGCAGCAGGTCGGGCGCGGACAGCAGCAGCCGGCACAGGGCGACGCGGCGGCGCTCGCCGCCGGAGAGGTTCGCGACGTCGGCGTCGGACGGCGGCAGCCGCAGCGCGTCCATGGCGATGTCGAGCATGCGGTCGAGGCTCCAGGCGTCGGTGCGGTCGATCCGGTCCTGCACCTCGCCCTGCTCCTCGAGCAGCACCTGCATCTCGTCGTCCGACATCGGCTCGGCGAACCTCGCGGAGATCTCGTTGAAGCGGTCGAGCAGCGCGCGCTTCTCGGCGACGCCGTCCTCGACGTTCCCGCGCACGTCCTTGCCCGGGTCGAGCTCGGGCTCCTGGGGCAGGTAGCCGACGGTCGCGCCGGGCGCGATCCGGGCCTCGCCGTTCGACGGCTCCTCCAGCCCGGCCATGATCCGCAGCAGCGTCGACTTGCCGGCGCCGTTGGGGCCGAGCACGCCGATCTTCGCCCCCGGCAGGAACGAGAGCGAGATGTCGCGCAGCACCTGCCGCTCGGGCCCGAAGAACTTGTTGCAGCGGTACATGGAGTAGACGTACGTCTGGCTCATGGCCGCAGGATAGGCCGACGGGTGCCTGGCACCGGGCACCGGTGCCAGGCACCGATCCGCTTACCGCCCCCTGGACGACCAGGCGATGCCCAGGATCGCCGCGGCCGAGAAGCCGACCGCGCCGGACAGGATGGCGACGGCGAGGCCGCCGCCCAGGTCGTTCACGCCGATCAGCCCGGGGCCGGCGATCAGGAACACGGGCGTCAGCACGATGATGCGGTCGCGCAGGTACATCCGCGGCCCCGCGGCCCACCAGTAGAAGCAGACGACGCCGATGATCGCGGCCAGCGAGACGGCGAGCCGGCCGGCGGCGAGCTCGGAGATGATCCCCAGCCGTCCGGCGACCAGGAACGCCGTCGCGGCGACGGCGGCGAACGCGCCGCCTGCCGCCACGATCAGGTCGCGGCGGACGAGCCGGCGCAGCTGATCGGGGGGCAGCGTCATCGGTGCCGACGCCGCCCCCCGGGGAGGCTGTTCAGTCGCCTTCGGCCGTCGCCGCGACGTCGGCCCGGTGCTCGCTGAGGACGGTGCCGTGGTACTGCTGGCGGCCGTAGTACAGCGCGAGCCCGGCGATCACCACCACCGCGATGCCGGTGATCGGGCCGTACTGCTGGTACCACTTGACGCCGTAGTAGTAGTCCCGCGGCCAGGCCAGGTTGATCGTCATCGCGGCGCCGTAGATGATCGCGATCACGTTGGTGATGATTGCCCATCTGCCGAGCTTGAAGAGGCCGAGGCTCGCGCTCGGCAGATTGCCCGGCCACCCGTTCATCCGCCGCTGCAGCAGCGGGATCGTGACGCCCAGGTAGGCCATGTACATGAAGATGATCCCGAGGGCGATGATGATTTCGAACGCGTACTGGTTGTAGACGTTGAACGCGAGCACGACCAGCGCGATCGCCCCGACCAGCACGGCCGGGAACACCGGCACGCGCCGGCTTCCGGAGACATGCGCCAGGCGAGAGCCGCCGGGCAGGTTGTCATCCCGGCCCATCGCGAACAGGATCCGCACGGACATCGCGTGGATCGCCAGGCAGCAGACGAAGATCGCCACGGCCACGTCGGCCAGGAAGATCTTGCCCCACGTGGTGCCGAGCACATCCTCCGTGATGCCGGGCAGCGAGAGCGCCGTGCCGTTCTTGAACAGTGCGTCGCTGACCGCCATGGTGCCGAACAGGATCAGCAGGAAGCCCATCGTCCCGGCTGTCGCCAGCGCCTGGAGGACGGCCCGAGGCGCCTTCTTGCGTGGATCGTCGGTCTCCTCGGCCAGCGACCCGGCGGTATCGAAGCCGTACATCACGTACAGCGGCATGATCGCGCCCACGAGCAGCGCGCCCAGATAGCCGAGGGAGTGGTGGACGGGGACGTTGGCCGTGTTGGCGGTCGTCGTCAGCACGGTCTGGGGACCGCGGGTGGCGTGCACGAGGAACACGAGGATGAGGCCGGTGGCGCCGACCAGCTCGGCGATCACGCCGATGTTGTTGATCCGGGCCAGCACGCTCACGCCGATCACGTTGATGAGCGTGGTGAACACGACCATCACCATCGCCAGGAGGATCGCGTTCTCGGCGAAGTCCTTCGTGTAGGCGTTGCCCGAGTTGGCCGCCGACCCGACGATCTGGAAGTGGGTCGAGATCTGCGGCAGGATGACCTGCCAGGCGAGCGCCACGGCGGGCACCGTGATGATCTGCGCGCACAGGTACATCCAGCCCGTGTTCCACGCCCACGCCTTCGACCCGAGCTGCTTGGACCACTGGTACACCGAGCCCGCCAGCGGATAGTGCGCCGAGAGCTCGGCGAACTGGAGGGCGACCATGAACTGGCCGAACATGACGACGAGCCATGCCCAGGCGAACGCCGGGCCGGCGAAGGCGAAGCCCAGGAACGCCGTCTGGAACATGCCGGTCAGGATGGAGATGTAGCTGTAGCCGGCGGCGAACGACGAGAAGCTGCCGAGCGTCCGGTGCAGCTCCTGCCGGTACCCGAACTGCGCCAGTTGCTGGCTGTCCGAGCGGGTGCCTTCTTGCATGCCCCTCCCCTCCTCTGCGGAGACGGTTGTGGTCTAGACCGGAGAAATCTTCTCCGAGATCCGGCGGGAAGTCAACACGCTCGACGCAGCTTGCGCTCGGATCGGAATGCCAGCGTGGGAGCCGGTTTCCCGGCCCCCACGCGGCGCCGGCTCACTCGACCGGGATCTCGGAGTTGATCATGGCGAGGTCGATGCCCTCGCGACGGCGGACGATCCGGCTCGCGACGTAGATGGCGATCGCGATCAGGTAGAGCACCGCCATGTACTTGAGCGAGTTGGAGTGGTTCACCCCGTAGGCGTCCGTGAAGAACCACTTGTAGCCACAGAACGCCAGGAAGGCCGCGAAGACGACGCCCGCGATCGACACGAGCGGGATGCCCGCGAGCTCGTACTTCGCGATCGGCGACGCCTGGTAGATGTCCCGCCGCCGCCACGGCAGCACGATCGCCGAGAGCGTCGTGCCGAAGTAGGTGATCGCGATCACGACGGTCGCGTCGAGGGTGTACCCGTAGAAGTTCGAGTTGTACGCGTACAGGTAGCTGATCGGGATCGACGGCACGAGCATGAGCAGGAGCGCGGCGATCGGGACGTGGGTGCGGTCGTCGACCTTGGCCGCCCACTCGGGCAGGATCCGGTCGAACGCGGCCGCGAAGATCATCCGCGTCGACGACAGGAACACGCTCCCGGCCCAGCCGAAGAACCACAGCGAGAGCAGGAGCAGGAGCACCACCTGCAGGAACCCGTTCCCGAGGAACATCGCCGCCAGCATGCCCGGGTACGGGAACCAGTAGGTGGGCGCCTTCGTCACCGACGCCCAGTACTCGCCCGAGAGCACGCCGTAGAACGTGTAGCCCATCGCGTGTGCCATGGCCGCGAAGGTCACGAGCACCACGAACGTCGTGAAGACCAGCGCCCCGCCCATCGCGTAGATGTTCTTGCGGAAGTCCGATGCCCCGCGCACCTCGCCGTACAGGGTCGCGCCCCAGTTCGGCCACAGGTTGTAGAACAGCATGAACGGGATCAGGAGGAACGTGGCCTTGAGGGGGAACGCCCCGTAGCCCTTGTAGTCCAGGCCGGCCGCGTGGCCCGCCGCCACGGTCTTCCCGTAGGCGTTCGGGTCGTGCGAGCCGTAGATGTCGGTCTGCTTGTTGAAGGCCGAGGCGAAGTCGGCCTTGGAGTGGAACAGGAACAGCGCCAGCATGATGACGAGCCCGACCATGGCGCCGTAGAAGCAGGCCTTCTGGAAGCGAGCGTAGTTGCGCATGCCCATCGAGACCACGATGGTCGCGATCGCCGCCGTCGCCAGCGAGGCGACGAAGATGCCGGTGCCGTGGACCGGGTTCCACCAGGCGGCGTGGAACGTGCTCGTGCCGTTCTCGCCGAGGACGTTCAGGATCGGCTGGATGAACTCGAGGATGAGGATGTTGGCGTAGATCGGGACCCAGTGCCACAGGATGAACCACCAGCCCGTGGCCGCGAGGACGAACCCGATACCGCCGCCGAACACGCGCGACTGCCACACGTAGTCGCCGCCGGCGCGCGGCATGACCGCGATCAGCGAGGCGTAGGTCAGCACCTCGAAGAGGATGAAGAGGCCCGAGAGGACGATCGCGGCGATCAGCCCGCCGGTGGGGAACACGGCGATGCCGGTGAACGCGTATCCGAACCCGAGCGCCATCAGGTTGATGGCGAACGCCGAGTAGATGAAGGCGTCGAACACCGACCACCCCTTCACCAGACCCGTCGCCTTGCGCACGAACATGGTGCGCTCCATTGGCACGTCTGCTGCAGCCATCCCCTCTCCTTTCAGCCGCTGGTGAGCACGAAGTTCTTCACCTTCTTGCCGTCGAGCTCGATCAGGGCGCCCATCAGATCGCCCTGCTCGTAGGCACTGCCGGGGTTGATGCAGAGGGTCTGGCCGATGCGGGCGTGGCCGCGGGCCTCGTGGATGTGGCCGTGCAGCGAGAGCACGGGCCGGGTCTCCTCGATCGCCTCGCGCACCGCAGTCGAGCCGACCGGCTCGGGCGCGTGCCCGCCGTGCTTCGGCTTCAGGTCCTCGTCGATGCCCGGGGCGTCGTCGAGGCCGGAGCCGAACGGGGGGCAGTGCAGGTTCAGGATCGTCCGCTCGGGCGCGGCGGTGAGCTGCGCTGTCACCGCCCGGATCCGCGCGAGCAGGACGTCCTCGGCCTCCTCGCGGTAGGTGTGCCACGGGGTCGGGTTCGCCCATCCCGTCGACGCCATCTGGAAGCCGTCGACGTCGACGACGCGGCCCTCGGCCAGCTCGACCCGGCGGGCGGCGGCCAGGATCTCGTCGACCTCGAACTGGTCGTCGTTCCCGGGGCACACGAACATGCGCTGGGGCTGGCCGGCGAGCTTCTCCTCGGCCATCTGCATCCACCGCTCGACGGTGCCGAGCATGTGGCTGTGGAAGAGCTCGTCCAGGCGCTCGGAGTCGGCCTCGAGCTCCTTCAGCTCGTCCGGCGTCGTGCGGAACGGGTAGTACCCGCGCCGGATCACGTCCTGCTCGAACGCGGTCACCTCGTCATCGCCGGAGAGCTCGCGGCGCTGCTCCTGGAGCGTCCCGTGCCAGTGCCCGTTGCCGTCGTTGATGACGGGCACGAGGGCCTTGCCGGTCATGTCACCGCCCAGGATCAGGACGTCTGCCTTGTAGTGCGTTCCCGAGTTCAGAAACTTGCGCCAGCATGTCTCCGACCCATGGATGTCCGTGGCGAAGAAGACCCGCACGTTTCGGGATTGTCGTCTCGGGTCAGGACGGAAGTCAAGGCGGGGAAAAACACCCATCTTCGTCCCAGTGATGCACGGCCGACAGGTGCCTGGCGACCGGCACGGTGCCAGGCACCGCTCTCGCTCCATCGTATAGTCGGCCCGCCATGGCCGCCGACCCGCGCTTCGACATCCTCTTCGAGCCGGTCCAGATCGGGCCGAAGACGCTCCGCAACCGCTTCTACCAGGTGCCGCACTGCACCGGCTTCGGCGTCGAGAAGCCGTGGTCGCAGGCGGCCCACAGGGCGGTCAAGGCGGAGGGCGGCTGGGCCGCCGTCTGCACCGAGTACTGCACCGTCTCCACCGACGCCGACGAGACGCCCTACATCTCGGCCCGCATGTGGGACGACCACGACCTGCGCCACCTGGCGCTCCTCTGCGACGCGGTGCACGCCCACGGCGCCCTGGCCGGCATCGAGCTCTCCCACTCGGGCGCCCACGGCGAGAACTGCGAGACGCGGCTGCCACCCCCGGCGCCCTCCCAGATCGCGAGCGACTTCTCCAACATCACGCCCAAGCGGATGGAGAAGCTCGACATCGACCGGATCGTCTCCGACTGGGTGCGGGCGGCCGTCCGCTCCCGCGACGCCGGCTTCGACATCGTCTACGTCTACGGCGGCCACTCCTACCTGCTCGGGCAGATGCTCTCGCCCTTCTACAACCAGCGCACCGACGAGTACGGCGGCTCGCTCGAGAACCGGGCGCGGATGTGGATCGAGACGCTCGCGGCCGTGCGCGAGGCCGTCGGCTCGGACTGCGCCATCGCCTGCCGGATGGCGGTCTCGGCGGCCGGCGGCCCGGGCGTCGAGCTGGACGAGGGGCTCGAGTTCGTGCGCATGGCCGACCATCTGGTCGACCTGTGGGACGTCCACATCGGCTCGATCCTGGAGTGGTCGAAGGACTCGGGCGCGTCCCGCTTCTTCGCCGAGGGCTGGCAGCTCGAGTGGACCGGGCACGTGCGCGAGGCGACGGCGAAGCCGATCGTCGGCGTCGGCCGGCTGACGACGCCCGAGCGGATGGCGGAGATCATCGAGTCCGGCGCCTGGGATCTGATCGGCGCCGCCCGCCCGAACATCGCCGACCCGTTCATCCCCGAGAAGATCCGCCAGGGCCGGTTCGACGACATCCGCGCCTGCATCGGCTGCAACATGTGCATCTCGAAGGGCGACGTGCGCCGCCACATCGGCTGCACCCAGAACGCGACGGCGGGCGAGGAGCACCGCCGCGGCTGGCACCCGGAGCGGTTCGACCGGGCGGCCAACGCCGACCGCGAGGTGCTCGTCGTCGGCGCAGGGCCGGCCGGCATGGAGTGCGCGATGGTGCTCGGCCGCAGGGGCATGCGCCGCGTCCGCCTGGTCGATGCGGCGGAGGAGCCGGGCGGGCTCACCCGCTGGATCCCGCGCCTGCCCGGCCTGGCCGAGTGGGACCGGCTGCGGACGTGGCGCCTGGGCCAGCTCGCCCAGCTCCGAAACGTCGAGATCGAGACCGGCGTCGACATGGACGCCGCCGCCGTGCGGGCGGCCGGCGCCGACCTCGTCGTCGTCGCGACCGGGGCGGCCTGGGCCGGCGACGGCCGAAACGGCGTCACCCGCGGCCCGATCCCGGGCGCGGACGCCTCGCTCCCGCACGTGCTCACGCCCGAGCAGGTGATGCTGCACGGCAAGCGGCCGCCGGGCTCGCGCGCGGTCGTCCTCGACTGCGAGGGCTACTTCATGGGGGCCGGGATGGCGGAGCTCCTCCACGCCCACGGCCACCGCGTCGAGCTGATGACGTCGTGCGAGAAGGTCGCGCCGATGTGCGACGAGACCCTGGAGGGGCCGATCCTCCGCCGGCACCTGCACGACCTCGGGATCGGCATGCGGGCCGAGGCCTGGCTGACGCGGATCGCGGCCGGGGGCGCCGACGCCGTGACCGAGCTCGGCGACACGTTCGCCGTCGAGGCGGACGCCTTCGTGCTCGTCACCCAGCGCGTCTCCGACGAGTCGCTCTACCTCGAGCTCACCGCCGACCGAGACGCGCTGGCGGCCGCCGGGATCGAGGGCGTCTACCGCATCGGCGACTGCGTCGCCCCGCGCCTGATCGCCGACGCGATCTGGGACGGCCACCGGCTCGGCCGCGAGATCGACTCGCCCGACCCGGCCTACCCGCTGCCGCACCTGCGCGAGCGGCCGGGAATGGATCCCGACCCGCTGGCGGCGGTGCGATAGTTCGGCGCAAGTGGCCGCCCCCGAGCATCCCGCCGTCACGTACTCGTCGTACCTGCACCTGGACGAGCTGCTGGCCTGCCAGCAGCCGCTCTCCGACGGGCCCGAGCACGACGAGATGCTCTTCATCGTCATCCACCAGGTGTACGAGCTCTGGTTCAAGGTGCTCCTGCACGAGCTGGAGCGGCTCCAGGACCGGCTCGAGATCGGCGACCGCGGCTCGGCGCTCATGACGATGAAGCGGATCCTGACGATCCTGAAGACGATCGTCGCCCAGATCGACGTGCTCGAGACGATGACGCCGCTCGGGTTCTCCAGCTTCCGCGGCCGGCTGGAGCGGGCGAGCGGCTTCCAGTCGGCCCAGTTCCGCGAGCTCGAGGCGGTGCTCGGAAGCCGCGACGCGGACGTCCTCGCCCACCACCCGCCCGGGCCCGCCCGCGACCGGATCGCCGCGGCGATGTCGCGGCGCAGCCTGTGGGACTCCTTCCTGCTGCACCTCGACCGGCTCGGGCACTGGATCCCCGAGGGCGTGCTCGGCCGCGACCCGTCGCTGCCGGTGGAGCCGTCGCAGGCGGTGCAGGACGTCCTGGTCGAGGTGTACCAGGCGGACCCCGCCAGCGCCCAGGTGTGCGAGCGGATGGTCGACATCGACGAGGGCGTCCAGGAGTGGCGCTACCGGCACGTGAAGATGGTCGAGCGCACGATCGGCCACAGGGCCGGCACCGGCGGCTCGGCGGGCGTCGACTACCTCGCGTCCACGATCGGCCGCCAGGCGTTTCCCGACCTGTGGGCGATCCGCACCCGACTCTGACACGCCGGGTCGAGGAGTTGCGCCGCAGGTGGGGTCTGAGCCTGGGCGAGCCCTACCCGCCGGGCGCGGCCGGCTACGCCGTCCGGGCCGCGCTCCCCGACGGGACGCCGGCCGTGCTGAAGGTGATCCACCTGCACCGCGAGTCCGAGCACGAGGCCGACGCGCTCGCTCGCTGGGACGGGGACGGCGCCGTGCGCCTGCTCGACCGCACCGACGACGGATCGGGCGTCCTGCTCGAGCGATGCGAGCCGGGCACCCCGCTGTCGGCGGCCGGGCCCGAGACGGCGCTCACGGTGCTCACGGCCCTCCTGCCGCGGCTGTGGGTGGCCGGCGGGATCGCCGTTCCACTCGCTCGCCGACGAGGCGGCGTGGTGGGTCGCCTACCTGGCGGACGAGTGGGCGGCGGCCGGGCGGCCGTTCGAGCGCCGGCTGGTCGACGCCGCCGTCGACGCGCTGGCCGCGCTCGCCCCGACCCAGGGCGAGCAGGTGCTGCTGCACCAGGACCTGCACGGCGACAACGTGCTGGCCGCCGCGCGCGAGCCCTGGCTCGCGATCGACCCCAAGCCGCTCACGGGCGAGCGCGAGTTCGCGGTCGCGCCGATCGTGCGCTCCTTCGAGCTCGGCCACTCCCGCCGGGCCGTGCTGGGCCGGCTCGACCGGCTCACGTCCGAGCTCGGGCTCGACCGCGACCGCGCCCGCGGCTGGACGATCGGGCAGACGGTCGCGTGGGCCGTCGGGGGCGGCCCGCCGGAGCACGTCGAGGCGGCCCGGTGGCTGCTGGATACGTGATCCGGCCGCCGGCCGCGGACGAGCTCGGCCGGCTCGTGGAGATCGAGGCGGCCGCCGGGCGCGTGTTCGCCGACCACGGCATGCCCGAGATCGCGGCCGACGATCCGGGCACGCCGGCGGAGCTCGAGGCATTCCGGGCGGCCGGCCTGGCCTGGGCGGCCGTGGACGGCGACGGCCCGCTCGCCTACCTCCTGGCCGCGGAGGTCGACGGCTGCCTGCACATCGAGCAGGTGAGCGTCGACCCGGCCCACGCCGGCCGCCGGATCGGCGCCGCCCTGATCGACCACGTCGCCGGCGTCGCCCTCGCGGCCGGCCGCCCGGCGCTGACGCTGACCACGTTCCGCGACGTCCCCTGGAACGCGCCCTACTACGCCCGGCTCGGCTTCTCCGAGCTCCCCGAGGCGGAGTGGGGCCCGGAGCTGCGGGCGCTCGTGGCCCGCGAGCAGACCGCGATCCCGGGGACGCACCCTCGCGTGGCGATGATCAGCCACCTGGTGAATAAAAGGGGTCTGACCCCGTGTTATTCAGGCCGGTCGCCACCCGGCGGATGAACGCCGCTGCCGACTCGGCCAGCGATGCGCCGATCACGGCGCCGTCGCGCGGGCCGCCGGGGACGCGGAACGAGTGGTCGCCGCCGGCGACCTCGACGAGCTCCGCCCGCGCGCCCAGCCGGGCGATCACGCCGGCGAGCAGGTCGGGCCGGGCGAACGCGTCCCTCGATCCCTGCAGGAAGAGCATCGGCGCCGGCACGGCGTCGAGGTGCGCGTCGCGGATCTTCTCCGGCCGGCCGGGCGGGTGCAGCGGATACCCGAGAAAGACGAGCCCGGCGGGCGCCATCCCCTCGGCCGCGGCCATCGAGGCGATGCGCCCGCCCATCGACTTGCCGCCGGCGAAGACCGGCCGTCCCTCCGCCCGCTCGACGCCCTCGGCGAACGCCTCGACCCATGCGTCGAGCAGCACCTCAGGCCGGTCGGGCGCGCGCCGTCCCGCCTGCATGTAGGGGAACTCGAACCGCAGCGTGGCCACGTCCAGGCGCCCGATCTCCTCCGCGAAGCCGGCCATGAAGGGCGAGCGCATGCCCGAGCCGGCACCGTGCGCGAGCACGAGCACGGCGTCGGAGCCGGGCGGGTCGATCCACATGCGCCGGATCGTACGGCTATGCGTGCGAGAGCCGGCCCGCCTCGGAGCGGTAGCGCTCCGCCCAGCGCTGCGAGAGGTCGTCCGCCTGCTTGCGCCTCGTCGGCACCGCGATTCTGACCGTGTCGGCCTCCGCGAGCCCGACATGCCGCAGGATCTCGCGGATGGTGTCCTCGTAGCGGGCGGCGAAGTCCTCGTAGACGACCTCGAACGGCTCGACTCCGCACTCGCGGAAGTACGCCCGCCACCCGAACTCGTGGTCGTCGATCTCGCGGATCAGGTGGGCGATCGCCGCATGGCTGTAGACGAGGTGATCGCCGACGGCGCGCGCCGCGTTCTGGTCGCTCGACCAGCTCCACGTCTGCAGCGCCCGCCACAGCGAGACCGCCTGGCCCACCTTGTCGCGCCGGCTGACCGTGATGTACGTGAGGTTGGGGAATACCGACTGCACGAGATCGGGCACCGCGAGCCGCTGGCGGCCGCCCGGGAGGGCCCAGCGCAGCCCGGTCACGAAACCGTTGAAGTAGCCCCACATGACCTTCGCGCCGAACACGCCGTTCGGCGTGGTGCCGGCGTCGACCGCCCAGTCCAGGTACTCCTCGTAGCGCTCGAACCGGCTGGGGTCGTAGCGGGCCTCGACGTCCTCGACCGCGCTGCGGGGGCCGAGGATGTCGAAGATCTCGGGGTCGCCGGCACCTTCGAAGTACTCCTGCGGACGGCGGGGGAACCCCGTCCGCGCGCGAAACTGGAAGTACTCCTCGGGACGCCCGGCGACCCCCGTGCCCGCGAGCGCGTCGCACAGCAGGCTCGAGCCTGTCCGCGGGGTCGAGCAGATCAGGTACGACGTGTGCGCCGTGGTCATGGGAACACCATATCCGTATTTCCCACTATGTCAATAGACTAACGGGAAACTACGCGGACGCCTAACACACGTGCACCGGGTCGGCCGCGGAGCGCTGGTCGGGATCGTTCACCTCGGCTCCGGGCGGCGGGGCCACCGGGCCGTGCAGCAGCGGGTCGCCGGTGTCGCGCATCCACCGCTCCAGCCGCGTGCTCAGGTCGTCCACCACCGGCGCCAGGTCGACGTGGGCGACGAGGTTCTCGGCCTCGTTCGGGTCGAACACGAGGTCGTGGAGCGCGAGCGGCGGCAGCTCCCGCTCGGCGTATCCGTGCCGCAGCCAGACGTCCTTGCTGGGGCTGTCGTCGATGTTGGGGAGGACGGGCAGGCGGCGGTCGCCGAACCGGCGCACGAGCTTCCACCGCTGCGTGCGGACGGCCCGCTGCGGCTCGTAGGCGGCGTGGTAGGTGCCCTCGGTGAAGATCGCGTCTCGCACCTCGTCGGCCGCCCCCGTCACGATCGGCATCAGCGAGCGGCCCTGGAGCCAGTCCGGGTGCGGGATCTCGAGCAGATCGCACACGGTCGGGTAGAGGTCGATGTGGGAGACGAGCGCGTCGGACAGCTTGCCGGCGCCGAACCCGCCCGGCCCGCGCAGGATCAGCATCACGCCGGTGCCGCGGTCGCTCATCGTGGCCTTGGCGCCGGGAAAGGCGATGCCGTGGTCGGTCGTGCAGATCACGAGCGTCGTGCGGGCGAGGCCGGTGTCCTCGAGGGCGTCGAGCACCGCCCCGACGCCGCGGTCGAGCGAGCGGGCGCTGGCGACGAACGAGGCCATGTCGGCGCGCGTCTCGACCGTGTCCGGCAGGTTCGCGGGCGGGCGCACGTAGTGCTCCTCGCCCTCCACCGGGCGGAAGAACTCGCGATGCGTCTCGAAGAAGCCCACCGAGAGGAAGAACGGCTGCGCCGGGGCGTTGCGGAGGATGTCGATCGTGACCGGGCGCGACGTCGGCGACCCGGGTCGTCGGGATCTTGACGACGCGGTCGTAGCCGATCACGTCCGGTCGCTTGGAGATGTGCTGCTCGCCGATCAGCGTCGAGTGGTAGCCGACGTCGTGGAGCGTGTGGACGATGTGATGGGTGTAGTCGTGGAGCGACCAGCCGCGGTGCGCGAGGCCGAGCATGCCGTTGGAGTGCGCGTACTGGCCGGTGAGCAGGCACGCGCGCGCGGCCGAGCACGTCGAGGCGGCGCAGAACGCCTGCCGGAAGACGATGCCCTGCTCGGCGAGTCCCTGGATGCGCGGCGTGGGGACGCCGAAGCCGTACGGCTGCACGTAGCGACCGGTGTCGTGGGAGTGCAGGTAGAGGATGTTGGGCCGGTTCACGCGGCCACACGGTACCCGTCGGCCCGCCGCCCCGCTGCCTCTTCGGATAGCACGATCTCGGCGGGGACTGTCCCCGCCCGCTGGCTAGCAGAACTCCTCGCGGTAGTCGCCCGTGCGCGCGGGAGAGGGTGCCGTCGGCGGCGACCTCGTAGAAGCCCATCTCGCCCAGCGGGGGCGAGTAGACGTGCAGCGAGGTGGCCAGCCCTGAGCCGGTCTGGGTGACGTCGTGGATGTGCGTCGCCCCGAACGAGAACGCCGCCCCGGACGGATGGATCGCCGTCGGCGGCGGCGGGCCTCCGACCGCCAGCCGCCGCTCGGCGAGCGCGCCGCCGACCACCGCCACCGCCCCGCGGCTGCCGTCGTGGTCGTGGAAGCCGGTGTCCTGCCGCTGCGACCAGCAGATCAGCCACACCTCCAGGTGCTCGTCCAGGTGCAGGCGGACGTAGAGCCGCTCGACCGGCGAGTGGCGGACGTGGTGAAGCCACAGGTCGGGCCGCGTCGCCAGCTCGCGGACGAGCTCCTCGAGCTCGGCCCGGGTCGACTCCCGGCGCAGGTCGCGGGCGCCCAGCCACGCGTCGAGCGCGGCGTCGGCGGCGACCGTCTCGTTGGCGACCGAAGCGTCGCGTGCGAACGTGCCCATCAGCGTGCCTCCCTCACCGTCACCGTGACCCGGTGGACGGCGTTGTTGCGATAGCCGCGCCTGTTCCAGACGGGCTCCTGCGGTTGCGTGTCGCCGCCCGCGTCGCGGGCGCGCACGGCGATCGTGTGCCCGCCGGGCTCGGCGGCGAGGACGTGCTCCCAGCGGGTGCGGCCGTACACGCCGGCCCGGCCGGTGATCGTCGCGGGCCGCCAGGCGCCCCCGTCCACCTGCACCTCGACACGCGTGACGGCGCCGCCTCCGCTCCAGGCGATGCCGTGGACGCGGGCGGTGCCCGGGTCGATCACGGCGCCCGCGGCCGGCGCGGTCACGAGCGAGTGCACCGGGACCCGCTCCATCCGCGTCCCGGGGCCCGGGTCGTCCGCGGTCGCGAAGCGGTAGTCGATCGCCTGGAACGGCCCTGCGAACTCGTCGGCCGTCACCTGGATCCGCTCGAGCCACTTGACCGAGTCGGTCGCGTACCAGCCCGGCACGATGGCGCGGACGGGCCCGCCGTGCTCGGCCGGGATCGGCGCGCCGTCCATCTCGTAGGCCAGCAGGGTGTCCGGGTCGATCGCCTTGCGCAGCGGCAGCGAGCGCCCGTAGGCGTGGCGGCGCCCGTCGCCCTCGAACGGGCCGCGGTCGGCACCCGCGAGGACGACCTCGCGCGCCCGCGGGTCGACCCCGGCACGCTCGAGCAGGTCGCGCAGGCGGGCGCCGGTCCAGCGCGCCTCCGACACCGCGCCGACCTCCCATTGCAGACCGGGCACGGCCGGGGCGAGCTCGGCGCGGCGGTGGCCCGCGCACTCGAGCACGACCGGGAGCGTCCGGGCCGGAAGCGCTGTCAGGTCGGCCAGGGCCAGGATCGCGGGGGTCTCGACGAGCCCGCCGAGCACGAGCCGCCACGCGAGCGGGTCGATCTCGGGGGCGGGAAAGTGCTCGCGGCGGAAGTGCTCGGGTGCCGGCATCGTCTCGGCCCCCAGAGCCGCCAGCCGGGCGGCGGTGTTGTGCACCTGCGGCTCGGGCGATTGCGGGACGCCGGCACCGGCCGTACGCTGGACGTGGGGCTCCATCACCGTATGTCGATAATCTCGATCGGCATACTTGGAAATATACGTGCGGTCTGCCAGAGCGTCAACCGCGAACCGTCGCGGCGGCCGCGGATACATTGAGGGATCGCCGGAACGCCCCCTCCGCTCTCGCTCACCGGCCACGGCCTCACTCCGGCCGACCTCGCCGACGTCGCCCGCCGCGGGCGCCACGTCGAGATCGCACCGGCGGCCCTGGAGCGCATGGCGGAGTCGCGGGCGGCGCTCGAGGGCGCCCTCGCGGAGAACCGTCCGGTCTACGGGCTCACCACCGGACTCGGCGCCCGCGTGGGCGAGGCCGTCGCGCCCGAGCGGGCGGCGGAGCAGTCGGCCCGGATCGTGCGCGGGCGGGCCGCCGCGGTGGGCGAGCCGCTCCCGGCTGACGCGGTGCGGGCGGCCATGCTGGCGCGCCTGAACGGGCTCTGCGCCGGCGGCAGCGGCGCATCGCCGGCCCTGGCCGAGACGCTCGCCGCCATGCTGAACGCCGGCGTGCACCCGGTCGTGCCCCGCAGCGGGTCGATCGGCTCCGGCGACCTGTGCCTGCTCGCCCACATCGGCCTCGTGGTGATGGGCGAGGGGGAGGCCGACCTCGGCGGCGATCGCCTGGCCGGGGCCGACGCGCTGCGCCGGGCCGGGGTCGCGCCGTTCGCGCTCGGCCCGGGCGACGGCCTGGCCCTGGTCAGCTCCACCGCCGTCGCGGCCGGGGTCGCCGCGCTGGCGCTCGAGACGGCCGACGGCCTGCTCGAGACGCTCGGCATCGCCGCGGCGCTCTCGATGGAGGGCTTCCGGGCGTCGCCGTCGCCGATCGACGCGAACGTGGCCGGCGCCCATCCCGCCCCGGGCCAGGAGTGGGAGGCGGCGGGCCTGCGCGAGCTGCTGCGCGGCGGCTCGCTCCTCGACGGCCCCGGCCGCCGGCTGCAGGACCCGCTCAGCTTCCGCTGCGCGAGCCACGTCCACGGGGCTCTGCGCTGGGCGCTCGACCTGCTCGCGACCGCGGTCGCCGCGGCGCTGAACGGCGCCGGCGAGAACCCGCTCGTGCTCGCGGGCGGCGACGTCGTCTCGACGGGCAACTTCCACACGCCGGCGCTCGCGCTCGCACTGGACACGTGCGCGATCGCCGTCTCGCAGGCGTCCGCCCCGGCGTCGGAGCGCCCCGCCCGGCTCGCCACCGAGCGGCTGAGCGGCCTGCCCGCCAACCTGAGCCGCGCCGGCGACGGCCGCTCAGGCGTCGCCCCGCTGCTCAAGACCTCGCAGTCGCTCGCCGTCGACATCCGCCACCTGGCGGCGCCGCTGGCCGCCGACCCCCGCTTCGGTGCGGACGGCGTCGAGGACGACTCCACGAACGCCGCGGCGGCGGCCCTGCGCCTGGAGGCGCAGCTCGGCCTGCTCGAGCGCGTGATCGCCGTCGAGCTCGTCTGCGCCGCGCTGGCGGTCGACCTGGCCGGGCCCGACCGCCTGGGCCGGGGCACCGCGGCCGCGCAGGCCTGCGTGCGCGAGCTGGTGGAGCCGCTGGACGACGACCGGCCGCTCGGCGCCGACGTCGAGCGGGTCGCGCGCGAGCTGGTGGCGTCCGGGCGGCTACGTGAGCGCGTGGGGGAGGCGGTGCGGTGGCAGGAATCGAGCTGACGTACCTGAGCGGCGCGGACGTCGACCGACTGGAGCTGGCGGGCGACGCGATCCTCGATCCGGTGGCCGACGTCCTGGCCGCCCAGGGCCGCAACGAGGTGGTGCTCGAGCCGCGCGTCCACCTCTTCCCCGGCGCGGGCGCGGACGGCCACTTCAACGTCCTGCGCGGGTCGCTGCCCCGCGACGGCGTCGCGGGCGTGAAGGTCGTGGGCGACTTCGTCGACAACGGCCGGCTCGGGCTCCCGTCGGAGCTGGCGCTGCTCCTGCTGCTCGATCCGTCCACCGGCGTGCCGATCGCGATCGTCGACGCGACGGCGATCACGGCGATGCGCACCGGCGCGGTCACCGCGATCGGCGGCCGCCACCTGGCCCGCCCGGACAGCCGCGTCCTCGGCCACATCGGCAGCCGCGGGACGGCGGAGTGGAACGTGCGCCTGCTCTGCCACGTCCTGCCCGGCATCGAGGAGGTGCGCATCCACTCCCGCACGGCGGAGAGCCGCGAGGCGCTCGCCCGGCGGCTCGACGCCGAGCTCGACGCCGACGTGCGCGCGGTGGGCTCCTGGGAGGAGTGCGTCCGCGGCGCCGACGTCGTGGTCGAGGCGTCCCGGCTGGGGGCGCCGGAGCCGCTCCTGCGCACGGCCTGGCTCGGCCGCGGCACGCTGGTCGTCCCCTACGGCACGGTCAGCGCCGTCGAGCTCGACCTGACCGACGCCATGGACAAGATCGTGGTCGACGACTGGGGCCAGGCCCACGCCGGGCCGCTGGGCGCCCTGCGCGCACACGTCGACTCCGGCCGGCTGACGGCGGAGCGGCTGCACGCGGAGCTGGGCCAGATCGTCTGCGGCGAGCGCCCCGGCCGCGAGCGCGACGACGAGCGCATCCTGCTCTGGCATCGCGGCCTCTCGACGACCGACATCGCCCTCGGCCGGGCGATGCTCGAGCGCGCCCGGGAGCTGGGGATCGGGACGCGGCTGCCCTACCGCTGAGACGCGAACGCCGGCCGGGGAGCTGCCTCCCCGGCCGGCGTCTGCGGTACTGCGTCTAGAAGGTCGCGCGGGCCGAGGGAGACCAGCCGGACTGGCCGCCGTTGGCGTTGGTGCGCACCTGGAACTTGTACACACCGTGTGCGCTCGGGTTGAAGGTGAACGTCGTGTTGCCGGTGCTCCCAGCGGACGAGAACGTGGTCGCCCCGGGGGCCTCGACCTGCACGTCGCAGGTGACGCCGGCACCCATCGCCGAGTTGCCGACCGACACGATGATGTTCCCGTTCTGGAGCACGGCGCTCGGGGTGACCTTGATGGTGCCGGTCATCGTGTCCGAGCCGACGGTCGAGTGGTACGTGAACGTCCCCGCACTCCCGAACGTGGTGTTGAAGTTCGTGCCCGGCGCCTTCGAACCCGAGTCGAACAGGTTCATCGTCGTCGGGTCGGTGACGCTGTGGTTCTTGGCGCCACGGAACAGCCACTCCACCTTGACCGGCGTGTGGTTCTTGCCGGTCTGAAGCGCGATCCCCTGCGACGCTGGCGCGTAGCCGTGGTCGTTGACGGCCACGAAGCTGGAGTGGCCGGGGGCGTCGGCGAGGCGGCCGATCTTGTTCCCGGCGGTCTCGCTGAACCAGATGTTGCCGTCGTCGCCGACCGTGATGCCGCTCGGGAGCGACTTCGCGGTGGGGACAGTGAACTTCTTGATCGTGCGCGGAGCCACCAGCGGGATGCGGGCGATGGCGTTTCCGCCGGTGCCGCTCTGGAGCGTCGCCCACATGAAGTTGTCGGCGCCGGAGGTGATGCCGGTCGGCTTGCCGTCGATGCCGATCTGGCTAATCGCGCCGCCGGTCGTGATCGACCGCGACCTTGCTGGTGCCGGGCTCGGTCACCCACAGGTTGCCATCGGGGCCGGACACGATGCGGGACGGCGCGGACTTGGCCGGCAGCGAGAACGGCGTCATGACGCCGGCCGTGGTCACCTTGACGACCTTGTTCGCGGTCGACTCGGTCACCCACAGGTTGCCGTCGGAACCGGTCGTGATGCGCACCGGGCCGCTGGCAGCGGGGAGCGTGGCGATGACGGTCACGGCGTGCGTGCTCGGGTTGATCCGGGCGACGTTGTGCGTCGTGAAGCCGACCACGTAGAGATTGCCGTCGGGCCCGGCCGTGATGCCGCGCGGGCTCTTGACGGTCGCGGGCAGCGCGATCTGTGTGATCGTCGAGCCGCTCACCGTGCGGGCGACCTTGTTGACCGCCGTCTCGGTGAACCAGACGGCGCCGTCGGACCCGGTCGTGATCCCGACCGGATGGCTCGCCTTGGCAGCCAGGAAGCCGGCGATGGCGCCGGACCTGGTGATCCTGGCGATCTTGCTCGTGGCCTGGTCGACGAACCAGACGTTGCCGTCGTTTCCGATCGTCATGTCGCCCGGCTGGTTGTTCGGGCTCTTGATTGTGAACTGCGTGAAGTTGTGCGTTGCGGCGCCTGCAGGGCCTGCGGATGCCACCGCGGCCACTGCGAGCAACCCGATCCCCGCCAGCGCTCGGCCGGCGCGTCGACGATGCGACATGTGTGCCCTTCCCTCCTTGAGTGCTCTCACGGCCCCGCGAACGTCCATGGGGCCTTCAGCTCAAGGGTACGGCTCCCGCCGCCGGCGGCAACCCCCTTGTAACCAACCTTTAACACAGCCCGTCCTCGGCCGCGGCCGCGATGCTAGCCTGATCCCGGGTGCATTGATGCCGTTTCAGCTCGGGCTACCCGAAATCATCCTGGTGCTCGTGATCGCGCTCGTGTTCCTCGGGCCCAGCCGCATGCCCGAGGCCGGGAACGCGATCGGCCGCGGCATTCGTGAGTTCCGCGCGGGCATCACCGGCGCCGACGACGTGCGGCCGGAGCAGCCGGACTACCAGCCGCCGCCCACGTACGTCGCGCCGCCCTCGTACGTCCCGCCGGCCGACGCGACTGCTGCGTACACGCCGCCCGAGCGACCCGCCGGCCGTCAGCGGCGGCGGTCACGGCCGGAGCCAGACGGACATCCAGTAGCGGAGCTCGAGGCGGCGGCCGTCGCCCCGGTCGACGACGCGGAAGACGTCGGGGGCGGGGACGCGCTCGGCGAGCGCCCGGGCGATCAGGCCGGCTGAGCCCGGGCCGCCGCTCCCGCGGGCGAGCCACTCCTCGTAGTCGATCGAGATCGGCGTCTCGTCCTCGCGCTCGAGCACGAGCCCGGCCCGCTCGCCGAGCGCCCGCAGCCGCGCCGGCGTGAGGCAGGCCCAGTGGGACGGGTCGCGCAGCCGCTCGATCTGCTCGTGCCAGGCGGCCTCGTCGGCGTCGGCCGAGGTGACGTGATCGGCGAGGACGACGGCGCCGCCGGGGCGGACAACCCGGGCGAGCTCGGCGACGACGCGGCCGGGAACGGGGATGTGGTGGAGGCTGAAGCGGGTGACGGCGCCGTCGAAGGCCCCTGACGAGAAGTCGAGCGCCGTCGCGTCGCCCACCGAGAAGACGGCGTTCGTGATCCCCTCGGCCGCCGCTTCGCGCCGGGCGACGTCGACCATCGCCGGCGTCATGTCGACGCCGTGCACCTCGCCCACCCTGGGGGCGAGGCCGCGGGCGACGAGGCCGGGCCCGCAGGCGGCGTCCAGCCAGCGCTGGCCGGCCGCGGCCGGGATCAGGTCGATCAGGCGCCCCAGCGTGTCGGCAGACCGCATCACCGGCGCGACGTTGAACGACTCCGACTGGTGCGTGAACTCGCGGACGACCGGGTCAGGCTCCATGGAGGTGTTCTACCGGCCGGCGCGCGCCGTTCTTGACATGTGACTATTAAGTCACCTATCATGCCGGCCATGGACGACGATCCCGTCTTCAAGGCGCTCTCAGACCCGACCCGCCGGCTGCTGCTCGACCGGCTGTTCGAGCGTGACGGCCGCACGCTCACCGAGCTCGAGTCGCAGCTCGAGATGACCCGGTTCGGGGTCATGAAGCACCTGAAGGTGCTCGAGGGGGCAGGGCTCGTCGTCTCCCGCAAGCGAGGCCGGGAGAAGCTCCACTTCCTCAATCCGGTGCCGATCCGGCAGATCCACGACCGCTGGATCTCGAAGTACCGGGAGCGCGAGGTGTCGGCGCTGCTCGACCTCAAGACCAGCCTGGAGGACACCGCATGACCACGATGACCGCCCAGACGACGCAGGTGTACGAGCTCTACATCCGGGCCAGCCCGGAGCAGGTGTGGGACGCGATCACGACGAGCGAGTTCCGGCGCAAGTACTTCTTCGGGACGAGCGTCGAGTCGACCTTCGAGGCCGGCGCGCCGATGCGCACCATCTCCCCCGACGGCAGCGAGGTCTGGGGCGACAACACGGTGCTCGAGTCCGACCCACCGCACAGGCTCGTGCACACGTGGCGCAGCCTGTACGACGCCGAGCTCGCCCAGGAGGAGGACAGCCGGGTCACCTGGCAGATCGACCCGGCCGACGGCGGCCTCAGCAAGCTGACGCTGATCCACGACCGGCTGGAGGGCGCGCCCAAGACCGCCGCGCACGTCTCCGGGGGCTGGATGTGGATCCTCTCCAACATGAAGACGCTGCTCGAGACGGGCGAGGCCTTCCCGGCCTTCGAGTAGCCCGTCAAGCGCCGGTGCCTGGCACCGCCACGGTGCCAGGCACCGGTTTCGCCTGCCGCTGGGACGGGTAGAGAGGGCGGCGTGGCAGGGAACGCCGACAAGGAGGGTGGCCAATGTACGCCACGATCAGGATCTACAACCAGCCGGACCTCGCCGACGAGCTCGCCGGCCACGCTGATGAGATCGCCACGCTGATGGCGGGCGTCCGCGGCCTGCGCTCGTACACGCTCTTCCGAACCGACGCGGGCTGCGCGAGCGTGAGCGTTTGCGAGTCCGCCCAGGCCGCCGAGGCCTCCACGGACACGGCCGCCGCCTGGTTCCGGGAGCGCACGGGCGAGATCACAGAGCCGGAGCCGATCATCGCCCGCGGTGAAGTAATCGCAGCCGTCTCGCCCGACGAGCGCCTGACGCCGCAGAGCTGACCCTCTCGTGCGGGCGTAACATCGGCCGCATGGAACCGACCCCGGCGCCGGCGCTGCGGGACGGGCCGCTCGGCCTCCCGGACGGCGACTTCGTGATGGTCGAGTGGGGAGATCCCGGCCGCGTCACCGGCCCCGACCGGCCGATCGCCGCCCCGCACGTCCACCACGCCGACGACGAGGCCTGGTACGTGCTCGAGGGCACGCTCGGGTTCCGGGTCGGGACCGAGGTCGTCGAGGCCGGCCCCGGCGCCGCCGTGCTCGTCCCCCGCGGCACGCCGCACACGTTCTGGAACGCGCGGTCGGAGCCGGCCCGCTACGTGCTCGTGATGGCGCCGCGGATCCACCGGCTGGTGGAGGCGCTCCACGCCCCCGGCGCGAGCGACTACGCCGCGATCTTCCGTGCGCACGAATCCGAGCTCCTCTGACGCCGCCGGCCGCCCGGCGGGGATAGGCTGGCGGGCATGATCGTCGTCACCGGATCGACCGGCCACGTGGGCCGCCTGGTGGCCGGCGAGATCGCGACGCGCGGCCTGCGCCAGCGCCTGCTCGTCCGCGACCACGATCGGGCGCCCGACGTCCCCGGCGCCGAGATCGCCGTGGCGGACTACGGCGACCGGGCCTCGCTCGCCGCGGCGCTCGAGCCGGACGACCGCGTCTTCATGGTGTCGCTGCACGAGGGCCCCGAGCAGCGCATCCTCCACCACCGTACGTTCATCGAGGCGGCCGCGGCCGCCGGGGTCGCCCACATCGTCTACCTCTCCTTCGTCGCGGCGGGGCCGGACGCGATCTTCCTGCACGCGCGCTCGCACGGGGAGACCGAGCGGATGCTGGCCGAGTCGGGCGTGGGCTGGACGGCGATCCGCAACTCGATGTACGCCGACGACATCCCCGGCTGGTTCGACGCCGACGGCCTGAACACGGTGCCGGGCGGAGACGCCCGGATGAGCTTCTCCTACCGTCCCGAGCTGGCCCGTGCCATCGCGGTCACGCTGACCGAGCCCGGGCACGAGGGCAGGGCCTACGACATCGTCACGCCCCAGGCGGTCAGCATGCGCGAGCTGGCCGAGATCGCGTGGGCGGTCAGCGGCCAGAACTATCGCTACGCCCCCACCAGCGACGCGTGGTGGGAGGAGCGCTGGCGGGCGCGGGGCAAGGAGGCGTGGGCGATCGAGGCCGGCCTCACGTCCTACGCCGCCCTCCGCGCCGGGGAGTTCGACGTGGCCGGCGGCGACTACCGCGCGCTCACGGGCGAGGACCCGCTCTCGGTCTCGGATATCGCCGGCCTCGTGGCCGACCGCCTGCCGCTGCACGCATGAGCGTCGCAGAGGCGCTGGGGGTGAGCAGCTACCGGGAGCTGCTCTCGGCGGGCGAGGCGCGCCGCGTGGTCTCGTGGGGGCTGCTGGCGCGGATGCCGATGGGGATGAGCGCGCTGGCCCTCGTCCTGCTCGTCCGCAGCGAGGGCGGCTCCTATGCGACCGCCGGGATCGTCAGCGGGGCCTACGCGGTGGCGTCGGGGGCCGGGAGCGTCGTCGGCGGACGGCTCGTGGATCGGCGCCCGCCCGCGCCGGTCGTCATCACCTACGCGCTCGCCTACGGGACGGCGCTCGCCGCCCTGCTCGCCCTCGCCCACGCCCGCGTCGCCGAGCCGGTGCTCGTCGCCGCCACCCTCGTCGCCGGGCTGCTCGCGCCACCGGTCGGCCCGACGATCCGGATGATGTGGCCGGCGATGCTGCCGCGACCGGAGCTGCGCACGACGGCCTACGCGCTCGAGGCGACGATCCAGGAGGTCATCTTCGTCGCCGGCCCGCTGATCGTCGCGGTGCTCGCAGCCTCGTTCTCGGCCAGCGCCGGGATCGTCGCCGCCGCCGTCGCATGCGTCGCCGGCACGATCGGGTTCACTGCGACCCCGGCGGTGCGCGCCCGCCGGCCCGACCCCGGCCATGACCGCTCCGGGCAGCACGTGCTCGAGGCGCTCGTCCCCTGGGGCATCCGCCGCCTGCTCATGGTCGGGATCGCCTACGGCGTCGCGTTCGGCGCGGCCGAGGTCTCGATGCCGGCCTTCGCCGAGGCCCACGGCGGCCGCACGCTGGGCGGGATCGCACTCGCGGCATTCTCCGGCGGCAGCCTGATCGGCGGCGTGGTCGCCGGGGCCGCCGCCTCGTCGGGGCCGCTCAACCGCCGCCTCCAGGTGATCAGCGCCGCGTTCGTGCTCGTGCTCTTGCCGCCGCTCCTGGCCGGGTCGATCACGGAGATGGCCGTGGTCATGTTCATCGCCGGGCTCCCGATCGCCCCGAGCGTCGCCGTCGCCTACAACATGCTCGAGCGGGCCGCCGTCGCCGGGACGCAGGCGGAGGTGTTCGGGTGGATGTCGACGGCCGTCACGATCGGGATCGCGATCGGCACCGCCGCCGGCGGAGCCCTGATCGCGCACACCGGCGTCCAGGCATCCCTCGCGCTCGGCATCTGCGGCGCGGCCCTCGCCTGCGCGATCTCCTTCACCGCCGAGGCGTGACCACCCCCCGGGGACAGTCCCCGATCGGGGACTGTCCCCGATTGGCGGGCTAGCTGATCGGGAACGGCGTCGCCGTCTTCGCCGAGTTCAGGAGCGGGAGCCCATACGCGTCCTCGAGGCCGGCCAGCAGCCCGAAGTGCGTGTAGGCGCCGGAGCTGGTGACGCCCTTCCCGGCCGAGCCGCCGATCGCGATGGTCGCGATGTGCTCGTTCGAGCGGGTGCCCTCGTCCCACGTGACGATGACGAGCGCGCCGCCGGCCACCATCGCCGGGACGTGCGCCTTCAGCCAGTTGTCGCCCGCCGTGATCTCGGCGGTCCTGCTCGACCCGGAGTGCATGTTGTCGTTGTCGTTCGGCACCACATAGGAGAACGACCGCAGGTGGGTCGGGTCGAACGACGTGTAGGGCAGCATGTTCGCGCACGCCGCCGGCTTCGACGTGATGTCACTGTAGTAGGCGGCGGGATTGTGGGTCTTGTCGTACGGGAGCGGGCCCGACCGCGTGTAGCACGCCTTCGGCATCGACTCCATGTACTCGCCCCAGCTCTGACCCGTGCCCTGGAGCTGGTTGAACAGGTTGTCGGAGTTCTTGGCAGCCGACGTCGTCGCGACGCCGCTCGTCATCCGCAGGTAGTCCGGCAGGCTGCCCGGCGCCGCCTGGTAGTTCGTGTACAGCGTCCCGCCCGCGATCAGCGACTGGATGTACGGTGCGTGCGAGTTGCCCACGATGTCGTTGAACGTCTTGTTCTCGAGCACGATCAGAATGACCGGCTCCCTCGGCGCCGCCTGCGCGACACCGATTCCGGCGCCGACCGGCGCCGCCAGCGTGCATACGAACGCGGCAACCGCCGCGATCGCGCGGATCCATCCGTACCTCACAGCACGACCTCCCCCGTGGCCACACCTCGAATTAAGGCAACGGTACGGGAGATGATCCGTGCTGGCTAGGGCTGGAGCTTGAAGATGAAGTCGAAGTTCCCGTCCTTGCGGGTGTGCAGCACCATCTGCCCGCGCACGTTGCGGTAGGCGCCCGTGCCGCCCGTCACGGCCAGAACCGTGGTCGGGAAGGCGTCGCGGAATGGCCCTTCGACCGTGATCTGGCCGTGTCGCAGGAACGTCGTCCACATGCACTCCCACCGGCCCTGCTTCGCGCTCGCGCGCACGCAGTTGCCCTCGTCGGAGCCGACCCGGTGCGTGTTGGCGGCGTCGAAGATCGGGTTCGCGAACGGGAGCTGGTCACCGGGCGAGTCGCCGGGCGCGCCGATGTCGATCACCTGGTCGGTGATCGGGTGCTCGACGACGTGGATCCGGATCGGCGAGACGATCCCGCCGGAGCCGGAGCCGATCGCCATCGCCCCCGCCGTGAGCGCCGAGGCGAGCACCGCCGCGGCCGTCGTCAGAATGAGCGTCCTTCGCATTCCCGGCCTCCTTGTCGTGATGGAGGCCGAGTCTACGACACCATGCGGGCAACGATCTCGGCCGCGGGCTCGACCGACGTGATCCGGCCCACGCCGCGGCCGGCGTACATGCACATCGTCTCGATCTCGCCGCTCGTCGAGCGGCGCGGCTCATCCGCCGCATAGCGGGCGATCGGCGTGCCGCCGGTCTCGGCCACGATCTCGCCCTCGTTCGGCCGCGCGCCCGGCTCCGGCCGCCCGGCCTCCTCCCACGCGCGGTAGGTGCTGTTGCGCAGCACGCGGTGGGCGGCGCCCGGCCAGCCGCCGTCGAAGAGGTACGTCCTCACGGTGTCGTCGGGGCCGGCGGCGATGAGGCGATCGGCGTACCCGGGATGGATGTCGGCCTCCGGCGTCGCCAGGAACCGCGTGCCCATCACGACGCCCTCGGCGCCCGCGGCGAGCGCGCGGCGCACGCCGTCGGCGTCGGCGATCCCGCCGGCCGCGATGACCGGCACCCCGCCGCGCAGCGCCCCGACCAGGTCGAGCAGGGGCGTCTCGCCCTGGACGTGCCCGCCCGCCTCGACCCCCTGCGCGATCAGCGCGTCGGCGCCGGCGTCGACCGCGGCCCGCGCCTCGGCGACCGACCCGGCCTGCGCGACCACGAGGCACCCGGCGGCGTGGGCACGCTCGACCAGCCGGCGGTCGGTGCCCCACGAGAACGAGATGATGCGCGACGCCCTCCTCGCAGAGCAGCTCGAGCCGCTCCTCCTGGTCGAACGCCAGCACCAGGTTCACGAGGAACGGCCGGTCGGTGCGGCGCCGGATCGCCCGGACCTGCTCGCGCAGCACCGCCGGCGCCGTCCACGACGCGCCCAGGCTGCCGAGCCCGCCGGCCTCCGAGACGGCGGCGGCCAGCTCGGGCGTCGCCGCCGGGCCGACCGGGGCCTGCATCACCGGGACCGTCCAGGGGAGGCTCACATCGGCCATGGCGGCGATCGTAGATGGTTGCCCGCCGCACGCGGCCTCTATCGTGCAGCGCGTGCACGAGACGGCGGCCGACCTCGAGGCGCTCCAACGCCTGCTGGACACGAGCTACGACGCCTCGGGCGCGCACCTGCGCCGCATCGTCACGCCGGAGCGGCGGCTGGACGCCGCGGCGCTGGCCGCGCGGCTCACCGGCGTGCGCCTGCTCGCGCTGGCGACGGCAACGGCGGACGGGCGGCCCATCGTCGGCCCGGTCGACGGCATCTTCTACCGGGGCGCGTTCTGGTTCGGGTCGGCGCCTGACTCGGTGCGCTTCCGCCACATCCGAGCGCGGCCGGACGTGAGCGCGACCCACATCGAGGGCGAGCCCTTCGCGGTCACCGTCCACGGACGCGCCCGCATCGCCGACCTGCGCGATCCCGAGGCGGCCGGCTTCCGGGCGGCGCTCGTCGAGGTGTACGCGCCCCGCTACGGCGAGGACTGGATCGGGTGGGCCGAGAAGCACCCCTACGCCCGCATCGACGCCCGCCGGATGTACACCTTCGTCTACGAGGAGGCCGGGTGACGCAGACCTGCGCACCAGAAGGGGTCTGACCCCGCCTGGTGCGTTCGGGCCTATCCTCCCCGGGAAATGCGCGCCCTGGTCAAGAGCCGCGCCGAGCCGGGCCTGTGGCTGGAGGACGTCCCCGAGCCGGAGCACGGCATCAACGACGTCCTGATCCGCGTCCGCCGGACCGGCATCTGCGGCACCGACGTCCACATCGAGCGCTGGGACGCGTGGGCACAGCGCACCATCCCGGTGCCGCTCGTGATCGGCCACGAGTTCGTCGGCGAGGTGGTCGCCGTCGGCTCGAACGTGAGCGACTTCCACCCCGGCGACCTCGTCAGCGGCGAGGGCCACGTCGTCTGCGGGCGCTGCCGCAACTGCATGGCCGGCCGGCGCCACCTGTGTGCGCACTCCCAGGGCGTCGGCGTCACCCGGCCCGGCGCGTTCGCCGAGCTGATCGCCCTGCCGATGACGAACATCTGGCACCACTGGCCGGGCGTCGACGAGGCGGTCGCGGCGATCTTCGACCCGTTCGGGAACGCCGTCCACACCGCCCTCGCCTTCCCGGTGCTGGGCGAGGACGTGCTGATCACCGGCGCCGGGCCGATCGGCTGCATGGCCGCGGCGGTCGTCCGCCACGCCGGCGCGCGGCACGTCGTCGTCAGCGACCCCAACCCGTACCGGCGCGCGCTCGCGGCCGGGATGGGCGCGAGCCTCACCGTCGACCCGGGCGAGCGCACGCTCGCAGACGTCCAGCACGAGCTGGGCATGACCGAGGGCTTCGACGTCGGCCTCGAGATGTCGGGCAACCCCGAGGCCCTGCACCAGCTGATCGCGAGCATGTCGCACGGCGGCCGCATCGCCCTGCTCGGCATCCCCACCCAGGAGATCGCCATCGACTGGACGCAGGTGGTCTTCAACATGCTCACGCTGCGGGGGATCTACGGCCGCGAGATGTACGAGACCTGGTACCAGATGACCGTGATGCTGCAGTCGGGGCTCGACATCTCCCCGGTCATCACGCACCGCCTGCCCTACTCCGAGTTCGCCGACGGCTTCGCCATCGCCGGCTCGGGCCGCTCCGGCAAGGTCGTGCTCGACTGGACGGAGGGCTGAACGTGGACACCGACCTTCGCGACGACCTGCGCGGGCGCCTCGCGGACATCCGCGAGGCGGGCCTCTACAAGTCCGAGCATCTGATCAGCTCGCCGCAGTCGGCCCGGGTGCGCGTCGTCGACCGTGGCCAGGTGCTGAACCTCTGCGCCAACAACTACCTCGGCCTGGCCGACCACCCGGCCATCGTCTCGGCCGCCCACGAGGCGCTCGAGCGGTGGGGGTACGGGATGGCGTCGGTGCGGTTCATCTGCGGCACCCAGGAGGCCCATCGCGAGCTCGAGGGGCGGCTGGCCGCGTTCCTCGGCACGGAGGACGCGATCCTGTTCGGCTCGTGCTTCGACGCCAACGGCGGCCTCTTCGAGGCGCTGCTCGGCCCCGAGGACGCCGTCATCTCCGACGCGCTCAACCACGCTTCGATCATCGACGGCATCCGCCTCTGCAAGGCCCGGCGGCTGCGGTTCGCAAACGGCGACATGGACGAGCTCGAGGCCCGCCTGCGCGAGGCCGGCGACGCCCGCCACCGCCTGATCGCGACCGACGGCGTGTTCTCGATGGACGGCTACTACGCCCGCCTGCCGGAGATCTGCGACCTGGCCGAACGCCACAACGCGATCGTGATGGTCGACGACTCGCACGCCGTCGGCTTCGTCGGCGAGGGCGGCCGCGGCACCCACGAGCTGCACGGCGTGATGGGGCGGGTGGACATCATCACCGGCACGCTGGGCAAGGCGATGGGCGGCGCCAGCGGCGGCTACGTCGCCGCCCGTGCCGAGGTCGTCGACCTGCTCCGGCAGCGGGCGCGGCCGTACCTGTTCTCCAACAGCCTGGCGCCGCCGATCACGGCCGCCAGCCTGCGCGCGCTCGACCTGATCGAGGGCTCGGCCGAGCTGCGCTCGCGCCTGGCCGCGAACACGGAGCACTTCCGGGCGCGGATGGGCGAGCTCGGCTTCGAGATCCTGCCCGGCACCCACCCGATCGTGCCGGTGATGGTGGGCGACGCCGTCAAGGCGGCCCGCCTGGCCGAGGGCCTGATCAGCCGCGGCGTCTACGCCGTCAGCTTCTCCTACCCGGTCGTCCCCCGGGACACGGCCCGGATCCGCACGCAGATGTCGGCCGCGCACTCGACCGCCGACCTCGACTTCGCCGTCGAGCAGTTCCAGGCCGCCCGCGCCGAGCTCGGGTAGGGCCTCGCAGGAGTAGGGGGACTGTCCCCGGTTCACCCGAGGACAGTCCCCGCGCCGCGACCTACTCCTTGAACTGGGCGTGGTGCTGCTGCGCCACCCCGCCGACCTTCGTGAACTCGCCGCCGAGCGTGACCGAGCCGTCGCCGGCCGCCACCGCCTCGACGCCGAGCGTCGTGTTCACCGACGGGTGCCAGCTCTGCAGCGCGCCCGTCGTCTCATCCACCGCGATCAGCTTGTCGCGGGCGGCCTGGACGGTGCAGAAGTTGTTCCCGGGGATGAGCCCGCAGTAGCCCGAGAAGTGGCCGCCGAAGTAGACGAACCCGTCGAGCACTCCCATGCCGACCACGTTCCCGTTCGTGCCCTCGATGTAGTTGAGCGTGCCGGTCGAGATGTTCCAGCTGATCATCGAGCCGCCGTTGCCGCTGGCCGCGCCGAAGAGCGTGTTCCCGTCCTGCGTGAAGGCGAGGAGCTGGAACGGCCGGAACGTCTGCAGGTCGTTCGTGTGCCACGCCCACGGCGCCGTGGCGCCGGTGTTCGGATCGACCGCACCGACGCCGATGAACGAGGCGCCGTTCAGGTTGCGGAAGAACCCGCCCAGAACGACACGGGTCGCGCCCGAGTCGAGGGCGATGGCGCGCACCTCGTTGTCGACCACGGGGGCCCACGTCGAGTTGAGGGCGCCGGTCGTGGCGTCCACCTTGGCCGCATAGGCCCGGTTCGCGCCGCCCATCTTCAGGAACGCGCCGCCGATGTAGAGGTTCGAGCCCGAGGCGGTGATTGCGCGCACCGTCTTGTTCGGCGTGGGCGGCTTGAACGTGCTGACGATCGCGCCCGTCGAGTTGTTCACCTCGACGATCTTCTTGTGGGTCGTGTTGCCGCCGACGGTCGAGAACCCGCCGCCGAGGTACACGTTCGACCCCGAGGGCCGGATCGCGTAGACCGTGCCGCCGGTGACGTTGGGGTTCCAGGGCAGGAGGGCCCCGGTATCGAGGTTGATGGCGGCCGCGTTGTTGCGCGTGACGGCGCCCGCCCCGGTCGAGCCGGCAGGGAGCATGGCGGTGAACGTGCCACCGATGTAGACGATGTTGCCGCTGATCACTTCGCTTCGAACCGTGCCGTTCGCCTGCCACGTCTGGATCGGTTTCGAACCGACAACTGCAGCGTCAGCCACCGACGCCATTGCCAGGGTGGCCATGCTCACACAGAGCAGGACCACGCCGCGGACACCCATTTTCCTCACACCAGCCTCCTAAAGTCGTCCAGTAAACGCGCCGCTTACGGCCGTCATCCTATCCGCTGTATGGAAACTGTCAATCTCTCGTGACGGAGAAGTTTGCGTCGCCCGGCTCAAGCCGCGCCGGCGACCCGCCGATGTGCAGGCGTTATGGCTTTCACCACCGCGCTCGACTGGCGCGAACTCTCTGCGGCCGATCTCCTGCGGGACTACGCCGGCCGGTTCGGCCGCGGCGACGATGCGACGCTCGTGATCCACGGCGGCGCTGCGGCGGACGTGGCGCCCGTCGCCGCGGCCCTGGGCGACGCCTCGCCGGAGATGGTGCTCGTCGAGCACGTCGAGCCGGCGCAGCTCGAGCCGCGAGTCGACGCGGTGCTCTCCTCCGAGCTCGCCCACGGCGCCCTGGCCGGCCTGCCCTGGCTGGGCGCGCGCGACCTGCGAACGCTGTACGACCTGCGCGCGCCCGGCGCCCGGCGGGCCTACCGGTTCACCTGCAGTCTCTGCGGGACGGCGGCGGTCGCCGAGACACGGGGCTGGCCGCGCGACACGGCGACGTGTCCGGGCTGCGGCTCCGCCGCGCGCTTCCGCGGCCTCGCCGACCTGGTCGCGCGCGAGCTCTTCGGGAGCACCGACCCGCTCTACGCCCTCCCCGCCCGGCCCGACCTGGCCGGCGTGGGCATGAGCGACCCGCTGCCGCTGGCGGCCCTGCTCGGCCGCCGGATGCGCTACGTGAACACCTTCTACCACTGCGAGCCGCGCCTCGACGTCTGCGCGCCGGGCGAGCACGCCGGGCGCTACGACCTCGTCGTCTGCAGCGAGGTGCTCGAGCACGTCCCGCCGCCGGTCGAGCCCGCCTTCACCGGCCTGCACGACCTGTTGCGGCCGGGCGGACTGCTCGTCTTCAGCGTCCCCTACCGCGCCGACGGCGAGACCGTCGAGCACTTCCCCGACCTGCACGACTACGAGATCGTCGAGCGCGGCGGGGAGCACGTGCTGCGGAACACGACCCGCGACGGCCGCCTCGTGGAGCACGGCGGTCTGGTGTTCCACGGCGGCCCCGGCGAGACGCTGGAGCTGCGCCTCTTCGCCCTGCCCGACCTGCTGGCGCGGCTCGAGGCGGCCGGGTTCGTCGACGTGCGCGTCCGCCGCGAGCCGAACTTCGCCCACGGCGTCTGGTGGCCGGGCCGGGACGGCTGGCCCATCACCGCCCGCCGCCCGGCCACCCGGTCCGGCTAGATCAGGTCGTCGCCGCCGACGCGACCTCCGTCTCCGGCGCCGGCGCGGCCTCGCCCTCGAAGAGCTCGGCGACGCTCGAGTCGATCGCCTCGGTGACGATCTCGGACGCGTTCAGCACCTTCAGGATCTGCTCGGCCTGCGGCACGGCGTCCTGCGAGATCTCGATCGACCGCCGCCGAGGAGCCGGGCTGCATCGACTTGCCCAGCGCCTCGAGCTGGCTGTTCTTGAAGCCGGAGTCGCGCAGCTTCGACGTCAGCGCGCCGATGCTGCCGCCGGCCAGGATGCCGATCGGGCCACCGATGATGCCGATCGCGCCGCCGAGCAGCGCGCCGCGGCCGGCGCCCCAGTCCTTCGACTCGACGAACTTGACCTTGCCGTCGTCGCGCACCACGAGGACGGCGGTGTTCCCGACCCGATCGGGAAACGCCCCGCCCACGGATGCCGCGCCGCGGCTGCCGCCGTCGATCGTCGTGAAGCTCGCCGCCAGGATCGTGCGTGTGGAGTCGGCCATGTGGCCTCCGTTTCGGTTGGGAGCCCACCAGCCTACTCCGGCCGATTGAGGTCGGCATTAGGATCGGGCCGGCCGACCGTGAAGATCGACGCCTTCGCCCACATCTCGCCCATCCGCTATCTCGAACGGGTCGAGGAGATCCTGGCCGGGCCGGGCGCGAGCGCGGCGGTGCGCGAGCACGGCCCGTGGCTGCGCGAGGATCCGGTGCTCTACGACCTCGATGCGCGCGAGCGGGCGCTGGAGCCGTTCGACGACTACCGCCAGGTGCTCGTCCTGGGTGCGCCGCCGATCGAGGAGCTGGGCGACCCGGCGCTGACGCGCGATCTGGCCCGGCTCGCCAACGACGAGATGGCGGCGCTCGTCCGCGACCGCGACCGCTTCACCGGCTTCGCCGCCGCCCTGCCGCTGAACGACGTCGACGCCGGCCTCGAGGAGCTGCGCCGGGCCGTGCGCGACCTGGGCGCGCTCGGCTTCCAGGTGTACTCGAACGTGAACGGCCGCCCGCTCGACGACCCCCGCTACCGGCCGCTGTTCGCGCTCGCGGAGGAGCTCGACGTCGCGGTCTGGCTGCATCCGACCCGCAGCCCGGCCTGGCCGGACTACCCGGTCGAGACGGCGTCGCAGCACGGCATCTGGTGGTCGATCGGATGGCCGTACGAGACGGCGGCCGCGATGTGCCGGCTGGTCTACTCCGGCGTGCTCGAGGAGCATCCGCGGCTGCGCATCCTGACCCACCACGCCGGCGCGATGATCCCCTACTTCTCGGGCCGGTTCCGCAAGATCCAGACGGAGGACCAGCGGCCGGCGCTCGAGCGGCTGCCGCACGAGCCGCTCTTCTACTTCCGCCGCTTCTACGCCGACACCGCCCTCTTCGGCGCCCCGCACGCGCTGCGCTGCACGCTCGACTTCTTCGGCCCCGGCCACGTCCTCTTCGGCACCGACATGCCGCTGGGCGGCCCGGACGTGGTGGGCGAGACGATCGCGGACGTCGAGTCGCTCGCGCTGCCCGGCGGCGACCGCGACCGCGTCTACGCCGGCAACGCCCGCGAGGTGCTGCGGTGTGAATAAGAGGGGTCTGACCCCGTTTATTCAGGGGGGTGGCGGGACGCGGTCGTCTACCAGATCTACCCCCGCTCCTTCCAGGACTCCGACGGCGACGGGATCGGCGACATCCGCGGGATCGTGCGCCGGCTGGACGAGCTGGCCGCCCTCGGGGTGGACGCGCTCTGGCTCTCGCCGATGTACCCCTCGCCGCTGGCCGACGGCGGCTACGACATCGCCGACTTCACCGGCGTCGACCCCCGCCTCGGGAGCCTCGACGACGTCGCCGAGCTGATCGCCGAGGCACACCGCCGGGGGCTGCGGCTGCTGCTCGACCTCGTCCCCAACCACACCTCGATCGAGCACCCCTGGTTCCGCGAGCACCCCGACTGGTACGTGTGGGCCGACGCCCCGGCGAACAACTGGCGGGCGGCGTTCGGCGGGCCGGCGTGGACGCGGGACGAGCGCAGCGGCCGCTGGTACCTGCACTCGTTCTACCCGGAGCAGCCCGACCTCGACTGGCGCAATCCGGAGGTGGTCGCCGCGATCCAGGACGTCGTCCGCACATGGCTGGAGCGGGGCGTGGACGGCTTCCGCATCGACGCGATCGACACCCTCGGGAAGCACCCCGACCTGCTCGACGACCCGCCCGCGACCGGCCCGCCGCCGTTTCCCGAGCCGCCTGACGCCGCGGCGCTCGAGCGGCGCCATTCGCACAACTGGGGGCCGGCGCTGCGCCCCGCCCTGGCCGCGCTGCGCGAGGCGGCCGGCGACGCGTTCCTGGTCGGCGAGGTGTACCGGCCGACGGACGAGCTCGGGCCGTACCTCGATCACCTCACGTGCGCGTTCGTGTTCGAGCTCCTCTTCTCGGAGTGGCGGGCAGACGCGGTCGGCAGGGCGCTCGAGCGGGCGACGCCGGTCGCCGGAGCCGCGTGGATGCTCTCCAACCACGACTTCAGCCGGGTCGGCTCGCGCATCGGGGAGGGCAACCTGCGCGCCGCGGCGATGCTGCTGCACACGCTCCCCGGGCCGGTCTTCCTCTACCAGGGCGACGAGATCGGCCTGCTGGACGGCCCGGACGGCGACCCGCCCGCCGACCGCTACGGCCGCGACCGCCACCGCCACCCGATGCAGTGGGACGCCGGGCCGCAGGGCGGGTTCACGACCGGGACGCCGTGGCTGCCGGCCGTCGACCCGGCCGATCGCAACGTGGCCGATCAGCGCGGCGATCCCGGGTCGCTGTGGTCGCTCCACCGCGACCTGATCGCGCTGCGGCGCGGGCTCCGCGGCGGCCTCGAGCTGGTGGCGGCACGGGAGGACGGCCTGCTCTCCTACCGCCGCGGCGACGTCCTGGTCGCGCTCAACCTGGGCGCGGGGACGCTGCCGCTCCCGTCCGGGGAGCCGCTCCTGCGCACCCACCCCGGGCCGGCGCTCGGGCCGGGCGGAGGCGCAATCGTCCGGGAGTAGCCTACGGCCATGCCGTGGGACACCGGCCTGCACCAGATCGACGCGGAGACGGACTTCCAGCGTGCCCGGCGGCGGCACGTGCTCGCCGCATTGTCGGGGCGGCTACGCCGCGAGCCCGATGACATCAACCTGATCCTGCCGTTCGACGAAGTCGTGCGCGCCCTCGGCCGCAGGGGCGAGCGCCCACTCGGCCTGCAGACGATCCCGCTGGAGAGCATCGTGGGCAGCGTCGACCGCACCCGTGACTTCGACCGCCGCTTCCGGCCGACATCGAACCGGCTCCGAGAGCGCTGGCAGGGGATCGATATGGCCCTGCGGCGCGGGCGGGGCATGCCGCCGATCTCGGTCTACCGCATCGGCGACCTCCACTTCGTCCGCGACGGCCACCACCGCGTCTCGGTCGCGCTCGCCATGCGCCTCGCCGTGATCGAGGCGTACGTGACCGAGATCGTGACCGAGATCCCTGCGGTCGGCATCTCCAGGCGCGGCGACCTGGTTGTGAAGGACTACGAGCGCCTGTTCCGCCAGCGGGTGCCGCTGCCGCCCGAGATGGCGGAGCGGATCCGCGTCAGCGACCCGTGGGACTATGCACAGCTCTCCGAGACAGTCGAGGCATGGGCGTTCCGGCTCCTCCAGGACGAGCGCGCGTTCCTCGACCGCCGCACGGCCGCCCGGCGCTGGTTCGAGGAGGAGTACCTGCCGGTGCTCGGCATGCTGCACGACGCGGGCCTCGTCGGCCACGGCACCGACGCCGAGGCGTACCTCCGCGTCGCGTGCGACCGCTACCGGCTCATCCGCACGCACGAGTGGAGCGACGAGATCGTCGCCCGCCTGCGCCCGCGCCCCCGTCGCGGCAGGCGGGGGTAGCCGCTACTCCTTGGCCTCGGCCTCGGCGTCGTCGTCGTCCGCGGCGGGGACGGCAGCCTGCACCGTCGTCTCGGCCTCCGACCGCGACGGCGCCCCGTCGGCCAGGGTCAGGTTCTCGCCGCTCTCCGGGTCGAAGACGTGCACCTTCTCCAGGTCGACCCAGATCTCGAGCTCCTGGTCTTCGGCAGCCTTGCTGGCCGCGTCGAGCCGCGCGGTCACCTGCACGCCGCCCTCCTCGCCGCCGCCCAGGTCGCCGGTGCCGGCGTCGGCCGCGAGCTCCTCGAGGTGCTCGGCGGTCGCCCGTTCGCTCTGGACGGTGAAGTAGGCGAACTTGTCCGAGCCGAGCGACTCGAGCAGGTCGATCTTGGCCCGGACGGTGGCGCCGTGGTCGCGCTTGTCCGAGCCGATCAGGGAGGCGTCCTCGAAGTGCTCGGGGCGGATGCCGATGATGACGTCGCGCTCGCCGCCGCCGAGGCCGCCGCCGCGGCCCGGGGGAAGGCGCAGGTCGCCGAGCGGCGTCGTGAGCACGCCCCCGGACGCCTTCGCGGGCAGGAAGTTCATCGCCGGCGAGCCGATGAAGCCGGCCACGAACAGGTTGGTGGGCCGCTCGTACAGCTCCTCGGGCGAGGCCACCTGCTGGATCTCGCCGGCGCGCATGACCGCCACGCGGTCGCCGAGCGTCATCGCCTCGACCTGGTCGTGGGTCACGTACACGGTCGTCGTTCCCAGCCGCTTCTGCAGCCGCGAGACCTCGGTGCGCATCTGCACGCGCAGCTTGGCGTCGAGGTTGGAGAGCGGCTCGTCCATCAGGAACGCGTTTGGGGTGCGCACGATCACGCGGCCCATCGCCACCCGCTGGCGCTGGCCGCCGGAGAGCTGCGCCGGCTTGCGGTCGAGATGGGGGGTCAGGTCGAGGATGTCGGCCGCCCACGTCACGCGCTCGTCGATCTTGGCCTTGTCGGCCTTCGCGAGCTTGAGCGAGAACGCCATGTTCTCCCGCACGGTCATGTGCGGGTAGAGGGCGTAGTTCTGGAACACCATGCCGATGTCGCGGTCGCGCGGCGACTTCTGGTTTGCAACCTCACCGCCGATGCGCAGCTCGCCGTCCGAGATGTCCTCGAGGCCGGCGATCATGTTCAGGGTCGTCGACTTGCCGCAGCCGGACGGGCCGACCAGGATCACGAACTCGCCGTCGGCGATCGTGAGGTTCACATCGTCGACGGCGAGCGCCCCGTCGGGGAACCGCTTGGTCACGTGGTCGAGGACGATCTCTGCCATGCCCGCTTACCCTCCTTCGGTCAGCCCTTGACCGCCCCGGCGGTGAGGCCGGCGACGATCCGACGCTGGAACAACAGGACAACGATCACGACCGGGATGGTGATGACGACCGCGGCCGCCGCGATCGATCCCGTCGGCTGCTGGAACTGGGAGGCGCCGGTGAAGAACGCGAGCGCCGCCGGCACCGTCCTGGCGTTGTTGGTGGACGTGAGCGAGATCGCGAACACGAAGTCGTTCCAGCAGTACAGGAACACCAGGATCGCGGTGGTGAACACGCCCGGGGCGGCCAGCGGGAGGATCACCCGGCGGAACGCCTGCAAGGGCGTTGCTCCGTCGAGCGCGGCCGCCTTCTCGAGCTCCCACGGGATCTCGCGGAAGAACGCGGAGAGCGTGTAGATCGAGAGCGGCAGCGAGAACGTCATGTACGGGATGATCAGCCCGATCCAGGTGTCGAAGATGCCGAGCGTCCGCCACAGGTTGAACATCGGGTTCACGAGCGAGATCGCCGGGAACATGGCGATCAGGAGCGCCGATGCCACCAGCAGCCGCTTGCCGGGGAAGTTGAGCCGCGCGATCGCGTAGGCCGCCATCGCCCCGAGCGCCACGCCGAGGAACGTCGAGATGAGGGCGATGCCGATCGAGTTCACGAGCGCGTGGGTGAACAGCGGCTGGTTGAAGATGCCCCGGTAGTTCGCGAACGTCCACTTGTGCGGGTAGAAGCTGCCGTCGGTGAGCGTGCTCGGGTCCTTGAGCGAGAGCGACACGAGCCACAGCACCGGGATCGCCGCGATCAGGACGACAATCGTGTTCGCGAACCCCCAGCCGACTCGCTGGCGTGCGGTGACGTTCATTGCTCCAGCTCCTGCCCCGGCGCCGCCGCGCCGAAGCCCTTGATGTAGGCGAACGCGATCAGCCCTACCGCGATGAAGATCAGAACGGACATCGCCGAGCCCACCCCCAGGTTGAGCGCCGTGAACAGCTGGTCGTAGTTCAGGATCGAGACCGAGCGGGTGTTCTGCGACCCCTGGGTCAGGATGTAGATGTTGTCGAAGATGCGGAACGCGTCGAGCGTGCGGAAGAGAAGCGCCACCAGGATCGCGGGCTTCATCACCGGCACCATCACGCTCCAGAACCGCTGCCAGGCGGTGGCGCCGTCCACCTTGGCCGCCCGCAAGAGCTCTTCGGGCACGAGGGAGAGCCCGGCCAGGAGCAGGAGCGCCATGAACGGCGTCGTCTTCCACACCTCGGCCAGGATGATGATCGCGACCGCCTGCCACTGGTGCGTCAGCGGGGCGTTCGTCGAGGAGAGGAGGCCGGCGAGGTAGCCGGTGCCAGGCGTCCAGGCGTACTGCCAGCTGAACGCGGCGGCGACGGTGACGATGCCGTACGGCAGGAGCACGGCGGTGCGGATGACGCCGCGCCCGAAGATGGCGCGGTGCATGACGAGCGCCACTGCCATCCCGAGGGCGAGCTCGATCGCGACGGACACGACGGTGATGAGGACGGTGATCCCGAACGCCTGCCACCACAGGCCCGTGGACGTGAGGATGGCCGTGTAGTTGTCGAAACCGATGAACGCCTTGTCGTTCGGGAAGCGCAGGTCGTAGCGCTGGAACGACAGGTAGATCGCGTAGACGATCGGGTAGATCGCGACGAGCGCCATCACGGCCACGGCCGGGGCGCACAGCATCCAGGCCAGCCGCCGCTCGGCGCGCGCCCGCTCGGTGACCGGGGTCCGCCGGCGCACCCGCCCGGCCGGCGCTCCGGCTTCCGCGACCGCTCCCAGCCTCCCGGTACCGATTCCGAGCCTCATGGCACCAGCCCTCTCGAGTTGATTGCGTCATCCAGACGGCTCCGCAGCGTCCCGAGCTCGCCGGCGCTGACTCCGCTCGGCGGCGAGAGCGTGTAGGAGATCTGCAGGGACACGGACTGGTAGGCGGGTGTCTTGGGCCGCACGCTGGCGGTCTTCAGGGTGTCGAAGATCGCCTTCCACATCGGGTAGACCTTCTGGAACGCGGGCTGCGAGTAGATCGCCTCGAGCACCGGCGGCAGGCCGCCCAGCACCGCGTTTCGGATCTCGTTCTGGGGGTTCCGCAGGCATTCGATGGCGGCGAACGCCTGTGCCTTGTGCTTCGAGAACGCGCCCACGGCGAGGTTGATGCCGCCGATCGTCACGTGCGCGGGCTCACCCGGCTTCACCGTCGGGTAAGTGGTCCAGCGCATGTTCTTGAAGATGTCGGGCACATCGGCCTTGGCCGACGGGTAGACGTAGGGGTAGTTCAGCTCGAACGCCGCCCTGCCCGCCTCGAACTGGAGCCGGTTCTGGTCCTCCATCTGGCTGCCCAGCGAGGGGTCGGCGGCGGGCGAGTGGGCGAGCGTGTGAATCACGTCGAGCGCCCTGACGGCGGGCGGGCCGAGCAGCACCTTCTGGCCGTTGTCGCTCAGGATCTGGCCGCCGGCCGAGTTCACGAGCGTGTTGAACCAGACCGTGTAGCCCTCGTACTGGGCACCCTGGATCTCGATGTAGTGCGGCTTGCCCTGCTTGGCCAGCGCCTCCGCCATCCCGATCATCTGCTTCCACGTCTTGGGCGGGTGCGGGACCAGATCCTTGCGGTACCAGAGGAGCTGCGTGTTCGTGTTGAACGGCGCCGAGTAGAGCCTCCCGTTCCATGTGGCCGTGTCGACCATCGTCTTCAGCGTGCCGTGCACGATCTGCCGGGCGACGTTCGCGGGCCACGGCGTGATCCAGCCCGCCTCGGCGAACTCGGGCGTCCAGGTGACGTCGAGGCCGAGGATGTCCATCGACGGGTCGTCGGCCGCGAGGCGGCGCACCATCTGCTGGCGCTGGCCGTCGGCCGCGTTTGGCAGCGTCTGGATCTGGATCTTGTAGGCGCCACCCGAGTGCGCGGAGCACTGCTGGGCGCTCTTCACGAAGGCGCCGGAGAACTCGGGGAAGATGTACCAGTTGAGGGTGACCGGGCCCTTGGTCGTGGTGCTGCCGCTGCCGCACGCCGCGGCCACTGCCAGAAGGCCCATGACCCCGACCACTACGCCCAAGGCTCGCCGCGTACTCACGGTGACGCCATGTTTCCCCACTTCGTAACCGGCGAAACATCGGCCCCAACAGGGACAGTCCCCGCTCGCGCGAGGCGGGGACTGTCCCCGGGTCTACGACAGCTGCGCCATCCGCATCTGGTTGCCCGACGGGTCGCGGAAGCCGGCGTCGACGCCGTACGGCTGCTCGGTCGGCTCCTGCGAGAACTCGACGCCGCGCTCCGACCAGCTCCTCGTAGGCGGCGTGGCAGTCGGCGACCGAGAAGAAGAGCCCGCCGGCCGCGCCCTTGGCCACGAGCGTCTCGAGCGCGGCCTGCGTCTCGTCGTCGAAGACCGGCGGCCCCGGCACGGTCATGAGCGCCAGGGCGACGTCGTCCTGGCCGGGCAGCCCGACGGTCAGCCAGCGGAACCCGCCCAGCTCGGGCAGGGTGACGTCGGAGCGCACCTCCATCCCCAGCTTCTCGGTGTAGAAGGCGAGCGCCTCCTCCTGGTCGTGCACCCAGACGTTCACGTTGGTCAGCTTCTGCAGCATGGTGTCCCTCCCGGGATCTCGATTGGCCCCACGCTAACCAGCGACGAGCGTGGTGTCTTCTCGAAACGTGCTGGACGGCCTCCGTGCCCAGGCGAGGGCGAGGCAGCCGGGGACGGGGACGCGATCGGCGGCGGGCGGATGGGCGGCCCGGTAGGCGGTCGGGGAGAGCCCGTAGGCGCGGCCGAAGCTGGTCGTGAACGAGCCGACGCTGCGCAGGCCGACCGCCATGCAGACGTCGGCGACCGAGTGGTCGGTGTTGCGCAGGAGCGCGGCCGCCCGCTCCAGCCGGCGGGTGAGCAGGTACTGGTGCGGCGCCTCGCCGAAGGCGCGGCGGAACTCGCGGCTGAAGTGGGCGGGCGAGAGGTGGGACGCCCGCGCGAGCGCCTCCACGTCGAGGCGCTCGCGGTAGCGGGCGTCGATCAGATCCTTGGCACGCAGCAGGTGCCTGGCCGGCGGGACGGGCCTCATGCGGCCGCGGCACCTCCGTCGGACAGCGGGCGCAGCGTCATGACGGCCACCGCGCCCGTCTGGCGCACCTCGACCGCCTCGTAGCCGGCCGCGCCGGCGCCGTCGGGGAAGAGGCGCTTGCCGCCGCCGAGCACCGTCGGGTAGATCATCAGCCGATATTCGTCGACCAGGCCGGCGTCGTGCAACGCGTGCACGAGCGAGGTGCTGCCGGCGACCAGGATGTTGCCGTCGAGCTTGCGCCGCAGGCCGGCCGCCTCCGCGACGCCGTCGCCGCGCAGGATGGTCGAGTTCTCCCAGTCGGCCTTCTCGAGCGTCGAGGACACGACGTACTTCGGCATGCCGTTCATCTTCGCAGCGAAGCCGACCTCGTCGGTGACCGACGGCCACGCCTGCGCGAAGCCCTCGTACGTCACGCGGCCGAGCAGCATCGCCTCGGCGTCCATCAGCTCGTCGAGCTTGTACCTGTCGCCGTCGTCGCCGCGCTCGAACCTGAAGGCCCAGCCGCCCTGGGGCGTACCCTCGGCGCCGCCCGGATCCTCCATGACGCCGTCGAGCGAGACGAACTCCGAAACCACGATCCTTCCCATCTCGATCCCTCCAATGAGGTTTGCTCGGTGGGAAGACTTGCACGCGCGGGCAAACTCATCGCGGCGGCCCCTCGCGCGCCTCGTGACGATTCGCTCTACGCTTTCCGCACATGAAGGGAAGATGAACGCCGACTGGAGGAAGGAGGGACGCAAGACGTGCGGGTACTGGTGGTCGAGGACGAGCCGCACATGGCGGAGCTGATCCGCAAGGGCCTCTCCCGGGAGGGGTTTGCGGTGGACGTCGCCGCCGACGGCGAGGAGTGCATGCGGATGGCGACCGCCACCGCCTACGACGCCCTCGTGCTCGACGTGATGCTGCCCGGCATCAGCGGATTCGAGGCCTGCCGCCGCCTCCGCGACGACTCCGTGTGGACGCCGGTGCTGATGCTGACGGCGCGCGACTCCGTCGACGACCGCGTCACCGGTCTCGACGCCGGGGCGGACGACTACCTGGTGAAGCCGTTCGCCTGGCGTGAGCTGCTCGCCCGTCTGCGGGCGCTCATCCGCCGCGGCGACAACGAACGGCCGACCGTGCTCGAGGTGGGCGACCTGCGCCTCGACCCGGCCACGCGCGCCGTCCACCGCGGCGACGCCGCGATCGACCTCTCCGCGAAGGAGTTCGCGCTGCTCGAGACCTTCATGCGCCGGCCCGGCGACGTGCTGCCGCGGGCGCATCTGCTCGAGCACGCCTGGGACGTCGGCTATCAGGGCCGGTCGAACGTCGTCGACGTCTACGTCGGCCACCTGCGGGCGAAGATCGACGTGCCGTTCGGGCGGCGGACGCTCGAGACGGTGCGCGGGAGCGGCTACCGGCTGCTCGACGGCGACGGGGGATGAGCCGCACACCGATCCGGGTTCGCGTCGCCGCCGCCTTCGCGGCCGCGATGGCCGTCGTCCTGCTCGCGACCGGCCTGTTCCTCTACGTCCGCATCGGCGGCGAGCTGCAGACCGCGCTCGACCGCGAGCTCGAGCTGCGGGCGTTCGACATGACCGCCATCGTCCAGGACCCGGACATGTCGCTCGCGCGGACGGGCCCGCACCCGTTCGTCGAGAAGGGCGAGGCGTACACCCAGCTGCTCGACCTGCACGGGCGCGTGCTCGACGCGACCCAGCCGCTCGGCGTCGCCCATGTGCTGACGCCGGCACAGGTGCGGGCCGCCCGCCGCGGCACCATCTTCGCGAACGTGCACGCGCTGCCCGGGCTGAACGAGCCGTCCCGGTTCCTGGCGACGCCGGTGAGCCGCAGCGGGCGTCACCTGATCCTCGTCGTCGGCGCGACCCGCGAGAACCGCGCCGAGACCCTGCGCGGGCTGCGCAACGAGCTCCTGGTCGCGGGCCCGATCGCGCTCATCCTGGCCACCCTGGCGGGCTACGTCCTCGCGGGACTGTCGCTGCGCCAGGTCGACTCGATGCGCGAGCGGGCGGCGTCGATCTCGGCGGCGACGCCGGGCGAGCGGCTGCCGGTTCCGCAGACCCGCGACGAGATCCAGCGGCTCGGCGAGACGCTGAACGCGATGCTGGCCCGGCTCGAGGCCGGCATCGAGCGCGAGCGCGGGTTCGTCGCCGACGCCGGGCACGAGCTGCGCACGCCGCTCGCACTCCTGCGCACGGAGCTCGAGCTCGCCCTGCTCCACGCCGAGTCGGCCGACGACCTGCGCGAGGCGGTGCGGCGGAGCTCGATCGAGGTCGACCGCCTCGTCCAGCTGGCCGAGGACCTGCTGCTGATGGCGCAGTCGAACGCCGGCCGGCTGGCGCTGCGGATCGAGTCGCTCGACACGGCCGACCTGCTCGCCTCGACGGCGAGCCGGTTCGAGTGGCGGGCGCAGGAGACCGGCCGCAGGATCGCCCTGGAGTCCGGCCGCGAGACGTCGCTGCGCGGCGACCGGATCCGGCTCGAGCAGGCGCTCGGGAACCTGATCGACAACGCCCTGCGCCACGGCGGCGGCGATGTCGAGCTCTCCGCCGCCCGTGTCGACGGCACCGTCGAGCTGCACGTGGCCGACCACGGCCCGGGCATCCCGGCGGAGTTCATCGACCGCGCGTTCGAGCGCTTCACTCGCGTGGACGCCGCCCGCGGCCACGCCGGCGGTACGGGCCTGGGGCTCTCGATCGTGCGCATGATCGCCGAGGCGCACGGCGGCGCCGCCCACGTGCGGAACCGGGCGGGCGGCGGCACGGACGTCTGGGTCGCGCTGCCCGCGGCTGGGCCTCCGGCCGGCGTGTGACCGCCGCCCCTTGACATGTGCCGATCGGAACAATAGGTTCTGTACGGGAAGATGAAAAATTCATGAATGCTGACCTTCACCTGCTTGACTGTTTTGCGCTCACGTGTGACGGAAGACACATCTCCGTCCCGCGAAGCGCGCAGCGGCTGCTGGCCTTCCTGGCCCTGCACCTCCAGCCGCTGCGGCGGGCGCACGTGGCCGCGTCGCTCTGGCTCGACAGCCCGGAGGAGCGCGCGTTCGCCAGCCTGCGCTCGGCCCTCTGGCGGCTGCAGCAGGCCGGCGGGGACGTGATCGAGGTGCGCGACGCCCGGCTCGGGCTGGCGCCGTCGGTGCGAGTCGACTACCGCGACGCCGCGTGTCTCTCGCGCGCGCTGCTCGACCGCGCCGCGACCGACGTGCACCCGGCGATCGAGTGGGACACCCTGACCGGCGAGCTCCTGCCCGACTGGGACGAGGACTGGGTGATCGTCGAGCGCGAGCACCACCGCCACCTGTCGCTGCAGGCGATGGAGGCGCTCTCCGACCGCATGCTCGCCGCCGGGGCGCTGCCGCAGGCGCTCGACGTGGCGCTGGCGGTGTTCGCCCGCGAGCCGCTGCGCGAGACCGCCCACCGGCTGATGATCCGGGTGCACATCGCCGACGGGAACTCGTACGAGGCGGTCCGCCAGTACCACCTCTACGAGCGGCTGACGCTGACCCGGCTCGGCCTGCCGCCGTCCCCGCAGATGCGCGACCTGGTGTCCGGCCTCGTGCCGCACGAGCTCGCCGTCCCCGGCGCCGCGGCGTAGGTGCCTGGCACCGGTCCGGCGACTCGCTGCGGTGGTGGCAGGACGACCGGTGCCAGGCACCGCACCCGCGGTGCCAGGCACCCGACCCTGGAAGCGGGGTCTGACCCCGAACGTCGGCCGTGACGGCGCCGTGACGGTGCGGTGACGGGCGCCTGGTACGACCTCCCATACAAGCCCTGGTGGGGAGCGGGAGGTAGGCACGGATGATGCGCTGGGCCATCGACGGAGCACTGCGGTTCCGCCTACTCGTGGTCGCCCTGGGCGCGGCCGTCCTGGTCGCCGGCGTCCAGCAGGCGCGCACCATGCCGGTCGACGCGCTGCCCGAGTTCGCGCCGCCGCAGATCGAGGTGCAGACCGAGGCCCTGGGCCTGTCGGCGCCGGAGGTCGAGAGCCTGGTGACGCTGAACCTGGAGGAGCTCCTGAACGGCACGCCCTGGCTGACGTCGATCCACTCCACGTCGGTTCCGGGGCTCTCGTCGATCCTGCTCAGCTTCGAGCCGGGCACCGACGTCCTGCGCGCGCGCCAGCTCGTGCAGGAGCGGCTCACGCTGTCGTTCGCGATCCCGAACGTGGCCAAGCCGCCGATCATCATCCAGCCGCTCTCGACGACGAACCGGGTGATGATGATCGGGCTCTCGTCGAAGACGCAATCGCCGCTCGAGATCGGCGTGCTGGCGCGGTGGAACATCCGCCCGGCGCTCCTGGCGGTGCCCGGCGTCGCCAACGTCGCCATCTGGGGCCAGCGCGAGCGCCAGCTGCAGGTGCAGGTGCAGCCGCAGAAGCTGCTCGCCGCCGACGTCACGCTCGACCAGATCGTGCGCACCACCGGCAACGCGATGTGGGTGTCGCCGCTGACGTTCCTGCAGGCCTCGACGCCCGGCAGCGGCGGCTGGATCGACACACCCTCACAGCGACTCGAGGTGCGCCACATCTTCCCGATCTCGACGGCGGCCGACCTGGCCAAGGTCGGCGTGGACGGCGCGGCGCCGCTTCGGCTCTCCGACGTCGCGGACGTCACCGCCGACCACCAGCCGCTGATCGGCGACGCGCTCCTGACCGGCAACGAGGACAGCCTGATCGTCGTCGAGAAGTTCCCGAACGCGAACACGCTCGAGGTCACCCGCGGCGTCGAGGCCGCGCTCGCGAAGCTCCAGCCCGGGCTGGGCGGGATCGACGTCGACACGTCGGTCTCGCGGCCGGCCACCTACATCGACGACTCGATCTCGAATCTCGAGATCGCCCTGATCGCCGGCGCCGTGCTCCTGATCGCCGCTCTCGGCGTGCTGCTCCACGGCTGGCGCAGCGGGCTGATCGCCGTCGTCGCGATCCCGATCTCGCTGGCCGCCGCGCTGCTCGTGCTCGACCTGCGCGGCGAGACGGTGAACCTGATGATCCTCGCCGGCCTCCTGATCGCGCTTGCGATCCTGGTCGACGACGCCGTCAGCTGCACGCGCACGATCGCCGCCCGGATACGCGCCGACCGGGACGAGGGCCGCGAGACCCCGGCCCACACGCTCGTGCTGGAGGCGGCCGTCGAGGCCCGGCGCGGCATCCTCTACGCGACCCTGATCGCCCTGCTGCCGCTCCTGCCGTACCTCTTCTCCGAGGGCGTCGACCAGGCCGTGGCCGAGCCGCTCGTGCTCTCGCTCCTGCTCGCCGTGCTGGCCTCGCTGGTCGTGTCGGTGACGGTCATCCCGGCGCTCTCGATGCTGCTGCTCACGCACGGTGCGTCGACTGACGGCGAAGGCTCCCCGCTCCTGGGCCGGCTGCGCGGCCGCTACACGCCGGCCCTCGAGCAGGTCGTGCGGGCGCCCCGCCCCGCCTTCCTCGCGTCCGGCGCCGTCCTCGTGCTCGCGCTCGTGGCGGCCCCGTTCTTCACCCAGTCGCTCCTGCCGTCGTTCCACGACCGCAACCTCGTCGTGCGCTGGAACGCCGCCCCCGGGACGTCTCAGCCCGAGATGGCCCGGCTGACGGCCCGCGTCGGCAACGAGCTGCGTTCGATCCCCGGCGTCGATCATGTCGGCGCCCACCTGGGCCGCGCGGTGCTCGGCGACCAGATCGTCGACGTGAACTCGGCCGAGCTGTGGGTGACCGTGAAGGGGTCGGCCGACTACGGCGCGACCGTCCAGGACGTGAAGGACGCCGTGTCCGGCTATCCGGGCGTGTCCGAGAACGTCAGCACCTACCTCGACGAGCGGGTGAAGCACTTCGACACGGGCACCGGCAAGGACATCACCGTGCGCGTCGACGGCCCGGCCTTCGGCACGCTGCGCGAGACCGCCGGGCACGTGCGCGACATGCTCTCGCACATCGACGGCGTCTCCGACCTCCAGGTCGAGGAGCCGCCCGAGCAGCCGAACATCGAGGTCGAGGTCGACCTGGGCAAGGCGCAGCGCTACGGCCTCAAGCCGGGCGACGTGCGCCGCGCCGCGGCGACGATGCTCGCCGGCCTCGAGGTGGGCAGCCTCTTCGAGCAGCAGAAGGTGTTCCAGGTCGTCGTCTGGAGCACGCCGGACAGCCGCAGCAGCCTCACGTCCATCAAGAACCTCCTGATCGATACGCCGAGCGGCGGGCACGTGCGCCTCCAGGACGTGGCCCAGGTGCGCATCAGCCCGACGCCGACGGTGATCGAGCGCGACGAGGTGTCACGGCGGATCGACATCGGCCTGAACGCGCACGGCCGCGATCCGGGCGCCGTCGCCGCCGACATCGACCACAAGCTGGCCTCGACGCCGATGCCGCTCGAGTACCACGCCGAAGTGATCGGGTCGTACCAGACCGCCGAGACCCTCCACCGGCGCATGTTCGCGTCCGGCCTCGCCGCACTCGTCGGCATCTTCCTGCTCCTGCAGGCGGCGTTCTCGAGCTGGCGCCTGGCCGCGCTCTTCACGCTGACGCTGCCCGTCTCGCTCTCCGGCGGCGTGCTGGCGGCGTTCCTCTTCCGCACCGACATGACGCTCGCGACGCTGGCCGGGTTCATCGCCGTGCTGGCCGTCGCCGTCCGGGGCGGGATCGCGCTCCTCAGCCGGGCCGGCGCGCTCGAGGCCGAGGACGGACGAAGGACACGGGCGACCGCCGTCGTCGAGGCGGCGGGCGAGCGCCTCGGCCCGCTCCTGACCACCGCGATCGCGACCATGATCGCCCTCGTGCCGCTGATCGTCACCGGCACGGTGCCCGGCCAGGAGATCGCCCAGCCGATCGCGATCGTCGTCTTCGGCGGGCTCATCACGACGACCCTCGTGACGGCGTTCCTCGTCCCCGCGATCTACGCCGCGCTCAAGCCGCGCCGCGAGGCCGAGCCCCGCCCCACCCCCGAACCTGCGACCACCTGACGGAGGGATCCGGATGCCGCGCCGAGCCATGACATATCTGCTTCTGATCGCGGCGGCGCTGACCGTGTCGGCGTGCGGCTACTCGGCGGCGGCCGAGGAGGAGGGCGGCGGCCCGGCGACGGTCGAGGCGATCGAGGACTCCGACCTGTCCAAGGTCGTGCTCCAGCCGACCGCCGCCAAGCGCATCGGGCTCGAGACGACGGCGGTCTCCGACGCATCCGTCGACCGCAACCTGGTCGTCCCCGGGACGGTCGTCGCGGGCGACGGCGGCGGGAGCGTCGCGGTGCGGGTGACGCTGCCCGCCGTGACGGCAGCGAGCGTCGACGCATCACGCCCGGCGCGCATCCTCGGCCTCGATGGCGAGGATCTGGTCGCACCGCCCCAGGCGCCGCCTGCGGGCTCCGCTGCGGGCGACGGCGCGCGCTACTACCGGCTCGACGGCGCGACGGCCGTCCACGACGGCCAGCGCCTGCGCGTGCAGCTGGCCGAGAAGGGCGGCGGCGCCCAGGAGACCGTCCCGTATTCGTCGGTGATCTACTGGATCGACGGCGGCGCCTGGGTGTACACACAGGTCGCGCCGCTCACGTTCGTGCGCGCGCCCATCACGATCGAGGAGATCGACGGCAACGTGGCCGTCCTCAAGAGCGGCCCCCCGGCCGGCACGAAGATCGTGAGCGTCGGCGGCCAGGAGCTGCTCGGGACCGAGTTCCAGATCGAAGGGGAGTGAGCCGCTCCCGATGATGCGCTGGATCGTCAGGTCGAGCCTGCAGTTCCGGTTCATCGTCGTCGCGCTGGCCGTCGGCATGATGGCCCTCGGCGCGACCCGGGTGCGGGACATGCCGGTCGACGTCTTCCCGGAGTTCGCGCCGCCGTTCGTCGAGGTGCAGACCGAGGGCCTGGGCATGTCGACCGAGGAGGTCGAGCAGCTCATCACGATCCCGATGGAGCAGTCGCTCAACTCGACGCCCAACCTCGATGTGATGCGGTCGAAGACCGTCCCCGGGCTCTCCTCGATCACGCTCTTCTTCAAGCGCGGCACCGACAGCCTGGAGGCCCGCCAGCTCGTCAACGAGCGGGTGGCGATCGCGATCCCGAGCCTGCCCGCCTCCGCGGGCATTCCGTGGGTGCTGCAGCCGCTCTCGGCCACGAGCCGCGCCCTCAAGATCGGCCTGACGACCGACCGCTACAGCCTGACCGACCTGTCGATGATCGCCTACTGGACGATCCGCTGGCGGCTGATGGCGGTGCCCGGCGTCGCCAACGTGAACGTGTGGGGCGACCGCTGGAAGCAGCTCCAGCTGCAGTTCGACCCGGAGAAGCTGCGGACGCACCGCGTCAGCGTGGACTACGCGCAGTCGGTCGCCTCCGACGCGCTCGACTTCGGCTTGCTCAAGTACACCGACGCCGCCAAGAACCGGGTCGGCGGGTTCATCGACACCCCCAACCAGCGCCTCGGCATCCACCACGTCCTGCCGGTGTTCACGCCGGCGTCGATGGACCGGATCTCCATCCCCGGCCGGTTCAAGAAGGACGGCACCGCGCTCACCCTGGGCGACCTGGGCAACATGACGTGGGGGCACCAGCCGCTCTTCGGCGACGCGGTGATCAACGGCAAGCAGGGCCTCATGCTCGTGGTCGAGAAGTTCCCGTGGGCGAACACGCTCGACGTGACGCGCGGGGTCGACAGGGCGATCGAGGAGATGCGCCCGGGAATGCCCGGCATCCAGATGGACACGCACATCTTCCGGCCGGCCACGTTCATCGAGATCTCGATCTCGAACCTGACCGACACCCTGCTCCTGGGGACGCTGCTCGTGGTCGTCGTCCTGGTCGCGTTCCTGTTCGAGTGGCGGGCGGCGGTGATCAGCCTGGCCGCGATCCCGCTCTCGCTGATGGCGGCGGCGCTCGTGCTCTACCTGCGCGGCGAGACGATCAACACGATGGTGCTGGCCGGGTTCGTGATCTCGGTCGGGGTGGTGGTCGACGACGCCATCATCGACATCGAGAACATCGTCCGCCGCCTGCGCCAGAACCGGGCGGCCGGCAATCCGACGAGCGTGATGTCGGTGGTGCTCGAGGCGTCGCTCGAGGTGCGGCGGGCGATCGTGTACGCGACGCTCATCATCGTCCTCGCCGTGATGCCGGTGTTCTTCATCCAGAGCGTCTCGGGTGCGTTCTTCAAGCCGCTCGTGCTCTCGTACGGGCTGGCCGTGCTGGCGTCGATGGTGGTCGCGCTCACGGTCACGCCCGCGCTGGCGCTGCTCCTCCTGGGGCGGGCGCCGCTCAAGGAGCAGCAGCCGCCGCTCGTACGCCTGCTCCAGCGCGCCTACACCGCGCTCCTGCGCCGCGTGATCCGCAGGCCGAGCGTGGTGATCGTGGCGACGGCGGGGACGCTCGTGGCCGGCCTGGCGGTGCTGCCGTACACAGGAGAGTCGCTCTTCCCGACGTTCAAGGAGCGCGACTTCCTCGCACTGTGGGTGACGCGGCCGAGCACGGGCCACCAGGAGATCGTGCGCATCACCAAGCGGGCGAGCCACGACTTCCGCGCCATCCCGGGCGTGCGCGGCTTCGGCGCCCACATCGGCCGGGCGGTGCAGGGCGAGGAGATCAACGGCATCAACTTCGCCGAGGACTGGCTCAGCCTCGATCCCAAGGCGGACTACAACAAGACCCTCGAGCAGATCCGGGCCACCGTCGACGCCTACCCGGGCCTCTTCCGGGAGCAGACGACCTACCTGAACGAGCGCATCGACGAGGTGCTGGCCGGGTCGAGCGAGGCAATCACGGTGCGCATCTTCGGCCCCAACCTGGACACCCTCCGCGACGAGGCGGCCGAGGTGCACCGAGCGCTCAAGGGGATCCCCGGGGTCATCGACCTGCGCACCGAGCTCCAGGTCGACGTGCCCTACATCCGCGTCGTCCCCAACCTGCGCAAGTCGGCGCGCTACGGGCTGAAGCCGGGCGACATCCGCCGCCAGGCGGCCACCATCGTCGCCAGCGAGGAGGTCTCCGACCTGCATGTGAACGGCAAGGTGTACGACGTGATGGCGTGGAGCGTGCCGAGCGCGCGCAAGGACGTGCAGAGCATCCGCGACCTGCCCCTCGATACCCCGGGCGGCGGCCACGTCCTCCTGTCCGACGTCGCCAGGGTCTACATCGGCTCGACGCCCAACCAGATCTCGCGCGAGGACAACTCGCGCCGCATCGACGTCGGCATGAACGTGAAGGGCCGCGACCTGGGCTCGGTCGTCGCCGACGTCAGAAGCCGGCTGGCGAAGGTGCAGATGCCGCACGAGTACCACTCCGAGGTGCTGGGCGAGTTCGCCGAGCGCGAGGCCGCCCAGGGACGCCTATTCGCATTCGGGCTCGCGGCGGCGATCGGGATCTTCCTGCTCCTGCAGACGTGCATCGGCAGCTGGCGGGTGGCGACCTTCTCGTTCCTGACGCTGCCGCTCGCGCTGGTCGGCGGCCTGCTCGCGGCCTTCGCCGCGGGCGGCGTGATCTCGCTCGGCTCGCTGGTCGGGTTCCTGACCGTGTTCGGCATCGCCGCCCGCAACGGGATCCTGCTCATCAACCACTACCAGCATCTCGAGCGCGAGGAGGGCCAGGAGTTCGGCGTCGACCTGGTCTTACGCGGCTCCCGGGAGCGGCTGGCGCCGATCCTGATGACGGCGCTCGCGACCGGCCTCGCGCTCGTGCCGCTCGTGATCTCGGGCGAGATCCCGGGAGCCGAGATCGAGTACCCGATGGCGCTCGTGATCCTGGGCGGCCTGGCCACCTCGACGCTCCTGAACCTCTTCCTGGTGCCGACGCTCTACCTGCGCACGCGCCAGGACCTGATGTAAGCGCAGTGCGGCCGCGTGCGACCTCTGTCGCATGTGGCTTAGGATTCCGCGCCGGTGGGGATGGAACGACCGACCTCCTTCGATGCACTCGCGCCCATGTCCGACGCGGACCTGGTCGCGCATGCGCGCGAGCGGTAGGCCGACGGGCGACGCCGGGCTCGAGACGGCCAAGCGCTGCGTTGCGCTCGTGTTCGAGCGGCACCGGATGCTGGTGCGGTCGGTCTGCGGGGCGAAGGCGCCCCACGACGTGGTGGACGACCTCGAGGCGGCGGTGTACGAGCGGTTCGTGCGCGTCGTCTACCTGCGGCAGCGGCCGATCGAGGCGCCGGCGGGCCTGCTCGTCCACATGGCCCGGAAGGTCGTCGCGACCTTCCACGGTCGCCGCAAGCCTGCCGGCATCCCGCTCGACGAGATCGCGGACATGGCGGCCGCGGAGGACGGCTACGACGCGGTCGCCGCCGAGGAGGTCGCTGCGGAGCTGCTGGCGACCCTGTCCGACCGGCAGCGCGAGGTCGTGTGGGGGCGGCTGTGGGAGGGGCTGACCGGCGCCGAGATCGCGCAGCGGCTGGACACGACGCCCGGCAACGTCGATGTGATCTTCTTCCGTGCCATGAGACGCCTGCGCGAGGTGTTGGAGCGATGAGCGCCGAGCGCGCCTTCGCCGACTTCGCCGCCGCCTGGGAGCGGGGCGGGCAACCCGACCCGGCGGCCGCGATCGCCGCCGCCGCGGAGGCCGACCGCGAGCCGCTGGCGGGCATGCTCGCCGCCTACCTGGCCGCGCACCCGCGCACGGACGTCACGGAGGAGGAGGTGGCGGCGCGGGCCGCCGACCCGCACAGCGAGCCGCCGCGGGCGTGGCCGGAGCTCCTGCCCGCGCTGCGGGCGCGGAGCGGGACGACGCGGGGGGCGCTCGTCACCCGGCTGGCGGAGGCGCTCGGCCACCCCGAGGCGCGGGCGCAGGTCGAGGAGCACGTGCACGGGCTCGAGACGGGGCAACTGGCGGCGGCGCGCGTGCGCCCGCCGGTGGTGGCGGCGCTGGCCCGGATCCTGGACGTGCCCGAGGCGGTGCTCGAGCTGGGGCGGCGGGTGGTGCCGTCGGCCGCGGGGTTGAGGCCGGAGGCGACGTTTCTTCGCGCAGCGCCGTCGATGGTGCCGCCGCCTGCGGCCGCCGAGGGCGCCGGCGACGCCGCCCGGGTGGCCGAGATCGACGACCTCTTCACCGGCGGTGGATGAGCTCGTTGCTGCACGGGAGGCGCTCGAGCGCTTCTGCGGCGTCTACGCGGCCACCGTCCCGCCGCTCGATGTGGAGGAGCTCGCCGCGAGCCTGTGCCGGCTGCGCGTCCGCGCGGCGGACGACCTCGGCCCGATCGCAGGCGCGGGCCCGGCGGCGCAGATCTCGGGCGTGCTGCTGCCGGCGCGGTGGGAGATCTGGGTGCGACAGGACGAGCCGGCGCCGCGGCGGCGGTTCACCGTCGCACACGAGATCGGCCACCACCTGCTCCACTCCGACGGGGCGGCGGTGCTGTGCCGCCCGGCCGACGTCGAGACGGCCCAGGCCAGCGAGCGCGCCCGCGAGCGCGAGGCCAACCGCTTCGCCGCCGAGCTCTTGATGCCCGAGCCGATGGTGCGCGAGGCCGCCGACCGCGACGGCCCCGACCCGATCGCCCTCGCCGGGCGCTTCGGCGTCTCCGACGTGGCGATGGGCTTCCGGCTGGTCACCCTCGGCTACCTGCAGGCGCTGCCCGTCGACCTGCAGGCCGAGGTCGACCGGTGGCGGGGCGTGTAAGGATCGCGCCGCCCCGGCGGACGTCTCCTCCGCACGCCCCACCGAGGAGGCCCCGCCCAGATGCCGATCACCCTGCCCGCCCAGCTCGACGAGCCGACCGTCCACCGCGGGATCACGGTCGTCCCGCTCTACCCGCGCCGCGATCCCGAGGCGGCGTACGCCACGCTCGCCGACGGCCTGCGCCGCGGCGTGCGCGTGACCGAGACGGGGCCGGACGGGGCCGTGCCGGAGCTCGTGGTCGAGAACCCGCTCGACGAGCGCGTGCTGCTCTACGACGGCGAGGAGCTGATCGGGGCGAAGCAGAACCGGATCCTGAATCTCACGGTGCTGGTCGCGCCGGGGTCGCGGACGCCGATCCCGGTGAGCTGCGTCGAGGTCGGCCGGTGGCGGATGCGCTCGTCCGCGTTCGCGGCGGCGGCGCACACGGCCGGGCCGGAGCTGCGCCTGCGCAAGGCGCGGGCGCTCGGAGCCGACGCGCTCGTGCGCGGCGTCGCCCAGCACGAGGTGTGGCAGGCGATCGACGAGCAGTCTCACCGCCGCGGCGTCGCGTCGCCGACCGGCGCCCACGCCGACCTCTTCTCGCACCACGAGGCGGCGCTGCGCGAGCTGCGCGAGGCGTTCCCGGCCCGTCCCGGCCAGTGCGGGGTCATTCTCGTCCTGCCCGACGGGCACACGTGCCTCGACTACCTCTCGCGGCCGGATGCCTATGCGGAGCACCACCGCAAGCTGCTCGACGGCTACCTGATGGACGCCCTCGACCAGCTCGACCGGCCCGCCGCCGGGATCGAGCCCGTGAACCGGATGCTGCACCGGCTCTCGCTCGTACCCCTCTCCCGGCGGCGGTCGGCGGGGCTCGGCACCGACCTGCGCGCGGCGACGAAGCTCGTCGCGGCGACCGGGCTCGAGCTCGACGCCGAGCTGCTCCAGCTCTCGGCTTACGCATGAGCGGTGAGCCGCGGGAGTCCGCAAATAGCGTGAATAACCAGTCACTCTGAAAAGGGGTGACTGGTAGAGTCTGGCACTTCACATGGGAGGCCGATTCGAAGACCTGAAAGGTCGCCTGCTGGACGCCATGGACGGGCTCCGCGACCGGGGAAGGGGCGTGCGGACGTGGGCGTCCGGGCTGCGCGGGCGCCGTCCGAACCTCGACGGCGTGCGCGACCGGCTGCACGACAACACGCGCGGCTGGCAGGGCCGGAGGCCGCATCTGCCGGCAATCGGGCTCGCGATCGACGACATGCGCGATCGGCTGCGCGAGCGGGACGGGTGGATGGCCGCGGCCCTGTTGCGGATGCGCCCGTGGCACGCGGTCCCCGCGTTCGTCGCTGCGCTCGCACTGATCGTCGGCGGGTTCTGGCTGGGCGGCGCGGTGGGCGGTCACGCGAACGCCGCGGTGCTCACGAGCACGGTCAAGCTGAAGGGCAAGGTCATCACGATCGACGGCAGCCGCTTCATCTCGACGCCGGCGGTGACCGTCAAGGTGAAGGGCAAGACCGTGCACATCCCCGCCAGCACGGTCAAGCTGCCCGCGAGCACGGTGGTGAAGGGGAAGACCGTTCCGGTCAAGGTCGACGTGAATCGCACCGTCAAGGTGCCGGTGACGGTCTCGACCACGGACACGCAGACGAACACCACCACGGTCAACCACACGACGACGACGGTGACCACGGTCGTCCGCACCGTGACCGGGCCAACGACGACGGTTCAGGGCCCGCCGATCACCATCACCCTGCCGGGGCCGACGGTGACGGTGACTGTGACGACGTAGGGGGCGACGCTCCGGCCGTCGGCGGAGGCGCCTACGATCCAGGGTGGCATGCAGAGCGTTGACGACGAGCTGCGCTTCTCGCCATCGGATCTCACAGAGTACCTGGCGTGCGCACACGCGTCGGCGTTGTCGCGAGCCGTCGCCAGGGGTGAGCGTGGCGAAGGCGTACGTCGCCAGCGCCTACGCGAATCTGATCTTCGCGAAGGGCGACCAGCACGAGGCGGAGTACCTCGAGCGGGTGCGCGCGGCTGGGCGCGACGTACACGAGGTCGGGCGATCCGTCGACTTCGCGAAGGCCGCTGAGCGAACGGCCCAGCTGATGCGCGAGGGTGCTGACGTCATCTACCAGGGCGCGTTCGTCGTCGGTGCGTGGCGAGGGCTGGCGGACTTCGTTGAGCGCGTCGATGCGCCCTCCGATCTGGACGACTGGTCGTACGACGTCGTCGACACGAAGCTCGCGCGATCGCACGCCGCACCGTCGCACGTCCTCCAGTTGTGCTTCTACAGCGAGGGAGTCGCAGGCGTGCAGGGCGTTACGCCGGTTTACGCCCACCTCGAGCTCGGGTCGGGCCTGCGAGAGACGATCCGGCTGCGAGAGGTGGCGCCGTACTTCCGGCGAGCCCGGACGGCGTTTGAGGAGGCGGCTCAGAGCGAGCGACCGACGACGCCCTACCCCTGCGAGCACTGTGGCTTCTGCGAGTACCGGCGCGAGTGCGAATCGTGGTGGCGGGACCAGGATCACCTCTCGCTCGTCGCGTGGATCAGCCGGCGCCAGGTCGACCTGCTGACCGGTGCAGGCGTGGGGACCCGCTGCGGGCTCGGGGCGCTCCGCGAGGGCGCGTCCGTCCCGGCCATGCGGCCGGCGGCGCTTGCGAACCTCCATCAGCAGGCGCGACTCCAGGTCGAGGCCGACACCCTCGCCGTGCCGCCTTACGAGCTGCTTCCGCTCGAGTCGGAGCGCGGCTTCGCACGGCTGCCCGATGCGTCTCCAGGCGACGTGATGTTCGACCTGGAGGGTGATCCGCTGTGGACTCCAGCCCGCGAGCTCACGTTCCTGTTCGGCCTCCTGCTGGCCGACGGCGACGGGTGGCGGTACGAGCCGATCTGGGGGCACTCGATCGAGGAGGAGCGCGAGGCGTTCCAGCGCGTGGTCGACGTCCTCATGGCCCGCCTCGAGGCGCATCCAGACATGCACGTCTACCACTACAGCCCGGCCGAGCCGGGCGCGCTCACGCGCCTCATGGCGGCACATGCCACACGCGAGCTTGAGATTGATGAGCTCCTGCGGCGCAGGGTGATGGTCGACCTTCTGACTGTCGTGCGCCAGTCGATGCGGGTCGGCGTCGAGTCGTACTCGCTGAAACAGATCGAGGTGCTCGCGGGGTTCCGGCGCTCGGCTGAAATGGGCTCGGGCGCCGACGCGGTGCTCGGGTACGAGCGGTATGTCGAGACGGGCGACCGTGCCGAGCTGGAGGGGATCGCGCGCTACAACGACGAGGACTGCAGGGCGACACTGGCGCTCCGCGACTGGCTCGTGTCGGTGCGGCCATCGGACGCCGAACGGCTGGCACCGGTGCCGCACAAGGACCTCGCCACGGAGACCGCCGAGGAGGCGACCGCCCGCGAGGCGCTGCGCCTGGAGCTCGTGACCGGCGCCGAACCGGGCAGTGTGCCGTGGCTCGCGGGTGAGCTGCTCGAGTATCACCGCCGGGAGGCGCGTCCCGCCTGGTGGCGCTGGTTCTCGATGGTCGACATGGACGGCGAGGAACTGATCGCTGACGCCGAGGCGATCGGAGGGCTCGAGCCCGAGGGACCGCCACAGGCGCAGCCGAACAAGATGTTCGCGGTCACGCTGCGGTTTCCCGAGCAGCAGCACAAGCTTGAGGCTGGCGGCCTGATCGATCCCGCAACAGGGAAGGGCGTCACAGTCTCGGCGATCGACGACGATGCCTGCACGCTGATTGTCCGCGGGCAGCGGTTCGGGACAGAGCCGCCGCCGCGTGCGCTGATACCGCAGCAGCCCATTGACACCCGGCCGCACCGCGCCGCGCTGATGCGGATCGCCCTGTCCGTGCGCGACTCGTCGAACCACTACGCCGCGGTGAACGAGGTGCTCGCTGCGAACCTGCCGCGGTTCTCCGACCGCACCGCCGGCGTTCCTATCCAGACGACGGATATCGCCGAGCAGCAGGCGCTCGCCCGCGCGCTCGATCGCAGCTATCTGCTGGTGCAGGGGCCGCCGGGAACGGGCAAGACGTACACGGGTGCGAGGCTCATCGTCGATCTGATCGACCAGGGGCATCGGGTCGGTGTGACCGCGCTCAGCCATCGCGCGATCAACAAGCTCGTCGAGGAGATCGAGAAGGCCGCCCGCGAGCGCGGAGTCCGATTCCGCGGCGCGCGCAAGACCGCCGCGCACCCCGCGGGCCGCGTACCGGACGGCGGTCAGGTCGAGAACGTCGGCGACAACGCGGAGTGCCTGGATCCTAGGTATCGACTCGTCGCCGGCACGACGTGGCTCTTCGCTCCGGAGACCTTCGACCACCAACTCGACTACCTCGTGATCGACGAGGCTGGCCAGCTGTCGTTCGCCGACGCCCTCGCCGCCGGGACGGCTGCGCGCAACCTGATCCTGCTCGGCGACCCGCTGCAGCTGGCGCAGGTGTCACAGGCGACGCATCCGCCCGGGACGAACGCGAGCGTGCTTCAGCATCTGCTCGGGATCGACGCAGACGGTGCCGGAGGATCGCGGGGTCTTCCTCGACCGAGACATGGCGAATGCACCCGGACGTGTGCCGGTTCATCTCTGAGGAGGTCTACGAGGGCCGGCTGTCGAGCCACGCCTCGTGCGCGCTGCAGACGACCGGCGCGGGGACGGGGATCCGGTATCTGCCGGTCGAGCACAGTGGCAACGGCTCCCAGAGCCCGGAGGAGGCCGACCGGATCGAGTGCCTTGTGGCCGAGCTCGTGGGTACGCCGGTGACGGACCAGTACGGGCGCACGCGCCGACCTCGCGGCCTACGACATCATGGTCGTCGCGCCGTACAACGCCCAGGTCAGGCTGCTGCACCGGCGCCTGCCGGCGGACGTCCGCGTCGGCACGGTCGACGCGTTCCAGGGCCAGGAGGCGCCGGTCGTCATCTTCTCGATGGCGACGTCGAGCGGCGAGGACGTCCCCCGCGGCATCGCCTTTCTGTTCAGCCGCAACCGCCTGAACGTCGCTATCAGCCGCGCCCGCAGCCTGGCGTACCTTTGCTGCGCACCGGGGTTGCTGGAGGCGCGAGCGAGGACGGTCGACGAGATGCGGTTGATCTCGACGTTGTGCTCGTTGGTGGAGACGGCCGGACATCCCGGACTAGGGCCCGCGGGGCCCCGATGACGCCACCCGCTCTCTCGTAGTCACACGACGCGAGGTGACTCCCGGTACGCGAACCGTGACGACCGCGGTCACCAGGCACGGACAGTCCTTGCAGGGCGCACGTGGCCTAGTGCAGCGACGACAGCCTTGGCTACGACTTCCTCACCACCCGAAAGAACGAGACCCTGCCACCTGCGACGTAGTACGTGACATCACGACGGCCCCGATCGCCAGCACGCTCGACGCACCCAGGGATGGCGGTTTTCGCTCAACCATGCCGCATCCGCCAAACGGAGCGGCGCACGAATCGAACCTATCAACCGTGGGGCTACCACGGCCTGCCGGTTTTGAGACCGGGGGTTCACCATGATGCCGTGACCACTTCTCAGAGGGTGCGGTGGGCACCACCCGCCGCACCCCACACGCGAGTGCGTGGGGCGCGTTCGGAACGCTACATTTGACCCCCACACACGTCGCCACCGGAGGCCACCATGGATGTCGACCCCGCAAAGACCGCCGTCGTCCTGATCGAGTACCAGAACGACTTCACGAGCGACGGGGGCGCCCTGCACGACGCCGTCAAGGGCGTCATGGACGACTCGGGCATGCTCGCGAACTCGCGCCGCATGGCCGAGGAGGCGCGCAAGGCCGGCGCCACCGTCATCCACGCGCCGATCACCTTCGCGCCCGGCTACGGCGAGCTCGGAAACCAGGACAAGGTGTACGGGATCCTCAAGGGCGTGATCGACTCGACCGCCTTCGTCAAGGGCACCTGGGGCGCCGAGATCTGCGACGAGATGGCGCCGCAGGGCGAGGACATCGTCGTCGAGGGCAAGCGCGGCCTCGACACCTTCGCGACCACGAACCTCGACTTCATCCTGCGCAGCCGCGAGATCGAGACCGTCATGCTCGGCGGCTTCCTCACCAACTGCTGCGTCGAGTCGACCATGCGCTCGGCCTACGAGAAGGGCTACGACGTCATCACGCTCACCGACTGCACCGCCGCCACGAGCGCGGACGAGCAGAAGTCGGCCACGTCGCAGGACTACCCGATGTTCTCGCAGCCGATGACGAGCGCCGAGGCCATCGGCGCCCTGCACGGCGCGAGCGAGGTCGCCGACGCGAGCCGGGCCTACTCGAGCTAGCCGAGACTCACCGGCGGGTGAGCCCGCCGAAGCTGCCGTACCGCTCCTCCGGCCGGGACGCCTCGCCGGAGGGGTACTCGCCCTCGCGCCGAAAGCGCTCGTGGCAGCGCGCGAGCGCGGCCCGGTCGAGCGTCACGCCCAGCCCCGGGCCGTCCGGCACCGCCAGCACCCCGCCTCGGGGGCAGAACGGCCCCTGCTCGATCACGTCGTCGGCCGCCCAGTGGAAGAGCGCCTGGCTCGGCTCGCGGATCGGCTCGAGCGCCGCCGAGACGTGCAGGTAGGCGGCGCTCGCGACGCCCGTCTCGCCGCTGTGGAACCAGAACCCGATCCCGAACATCTCGCACGCGCGCACGAACTCGACCGTGCGCCGGATCCCGCCCAGCTCCACCAGGTTCAGCACGAAGAAGTCGGGCACGCCCAGGTCGACCGCCCGGCGCAGGTCGACGTGGTGGGCCGAGAACGACATCGACGTGTGCGGCCGCAGCCGCGCCATCTCCTCGAGGGTGTTCGTCGGCTCCTCGATGTTGCGGATCCCGAACGGCTCCAGCCGCCGCAGCGCCTCGCGCGCGGTCGCCACCGTCCAGCCGCCGTTCGCGTCGAGCCGCAGCATCCGCTCCTCGCCGATCGCGGCCCGCACCTCGCGCACCATCGCGATCTCGGTGTCGAGGTCGATCGTCGCCATCTTGCCCTCGAACGTCGGCGAGTCGTATTCCTCGATCATCCGCGCGCAGTAGCGGGCGATGTCGGCCGGCGTGCTCTCCCCGCCGGCCCCGTCGCGCGCGAGCCGGAACGAGAAGTACTCGGTGAACGCGATCTCGTTCCGCACCGCCCCGCCGAGCAGCGCGTGCAGCGGCCGCCCCTCGGCCCGCCCGCGCAGATCCCAGAGCGCCATCTCGATCGCCCCGAACCCGCGCCGGTCGGCGGTCAGCCGCTCCCACAGGGTGTAGTGCAGGTCGGGCACGCACCGGTGCTCGCACTCGTTCAGGTCGTACGGATCGAGCCCGATCAGCCGGTCGCGCAGCCGCGCGATCGTGACCGAGCGGTCGCCGTCGGCGGCCTCGCCGATGCCGGTGATGCCCTCGTCGGTCTCGACCTCGACGATCGTCTTCGTCACCGACGCGGTCGAGCCGAGCGCGTAGCGGTACGGCGCGTGGAAGGGGATGTTGACCGGCGTCGCGCGGATGTCGGTGATGCGCACGCCGGGCAGGCTACTGCCGGGCGACCTCGCAGCTCCGCACGAGATCACCCGACGTCGGCGTCGACACACGTCGAGACCGACGCCGCCATGGACGACGTCGCCCGGCACGCCGTCGTGCCGTCGACCGTGTCGTCGCCGGGCCGCCGTAGAGGTGGTCGCGTCCCGGCCCACCGATCACGAAGTCATCGCCGGCCAGACCGCGGATGACGTTCGGCAGGTCGCCGCCGTGGATCGTGTCGTCCTCCAAGCGCGAGCCGATCACATCCTCGATCCCGGACAGGAACTCGGTGCCTCGAGCGAAGGCACGCAGTGCGACACGAACGCGAACGGCCCGACCGCGGCATCCACTGATACGAGACCGTGTCCCGACCGCGGCCGCCCGAGATGACGTCCTGGCCGCCCCGCCCGGCGATCATGTCGCCGCCGCCCAGGCCGCAGATGACGTCGTTCCCGGGTGTGCCGACGAGCCGGTCGGGCCCGCTCGTGCCCGTGATCGTGCATGCGACCGGCCTCCACGCCGGCTCGCGGGTATGCCGAGCAACGACGATCTGGTCGCGCCCGTCGGGCCGCATGACCATCGTGTCGATCTCGTGTGGGATGCCGCGGGAGAAGGCGATCTCGCCGCCGTCAGGCGACCAGGCCGGGTCGAACGCGGTCATGGCCAGCGGGGTGACGAAGTGCTTTCCCGACCCATCGCGCTTCATGACGATGATCCGGTCGACCGTCACCCGGAGGGTGGCGTCGTACGACCGGTCGAACGCGATCCGGGTGCCGTCCGGCGACCACGTCGGGCTGAAGTCCTGCGTCCCGCCCGTGTTCTGCCGGCGACAGGACGTCAACGCCCGCCCGCCGCTGCCGTCTGGGCGGACGACCCGGATCCGGTTGCAGAGGCCGCCGAGCAGGATCGCCCGGTATGCGATCAGGTGCCCGTCCGGCGACCAGGCCGGATCGGTCTCGAGAGCGCCGCCACTGTTCGTGATCGGATGCTGGTTCGCGCCGGCGCTCGTCATCACCCAGATGTGGCAAGCCGTCGATCCGCAGCGGGTGAAGGCGATCCGGTTTCCGTCCGGCGACCAGGCCGGCTGGCTGTCCTCGGCCGGATCCGTCGTCAGCCGCACGACGCCCGACCCGTCGGCGTTCATGACGTAGATGTCGCCGCCGCCGGTGCGGGTGCTGTCGAAGGCGATCCTGGTGCCGTCGGGCGAGTACGCCGGGTCGAGATCCTTGCCCGGGCCGTGGCTCACCTGCACGCGATGCGACCCGTCGGGCAGCGCTCTGACGATGCGGGCGTTCGGCGCGACGAACGCGAGCCCGCCGTTGGCGGCGGGCGTGGCCGCCTGCGCCGAGCTCAGCCCGGCGCCGCTCACAAGCGCCGCCAACGCAAGCGCTCGGCCCCACCGCCATCGGGCCATCGTCCACCCTCCCCGTCGACCCTTTGTGCGAACTGTCACTCTCCCACAACACGTCGCGGCGTGCAACCACTACACTCCCCGCCATGAACTGGCTCGACGGACTCATGGATCGGCTCACCAAGAAGGGCACGAAGGTGGTGGCGGCCGGCCATGGGCCCGGCGACACCGAGCCGGAGACGGGATCGGGCGAGCTGTCCGAGGAGCTGCAGGCGGACTACGGCGCCGACTCGGCCGCCGCGGAGCCGCCGCAAGCGGCCGACACGACCGAGGGCTGACGCCGCCACATCATCCCGATGGGACGACCGTCCAGCCCGCAGGGAGGACGAAGCTGGTAGCCATGGGAATACGTGACTGGTTTGCCAACCGGAGCAAGCACGCCGACGAAGACGCGATCAAGCGTGCCGAAGACAAGATGCGAGGCGGTTCCGTCGAGGAGCGCGAGACGATCTCGGGCGACATGGAAGGCCTGGCCGCCGACAACCGGGCCGAGGAGCGCGGGGTCATGTGGACGGGGAAGGACGTCGACCCCCGCAGCGGCTTCTAGGCGAGGCCGTCGGCCTCGAGCGCGGCAAGCATCGTCTGCAGCTTCGGGCCGAGCTCGTCGGCCCGGTGGCAGAGGTACAACGGCCCGGCACCGGCCGTGACCAGCCGGTACGCCAGGGCGACGCCGCGCGGAGCGACCGGCCGTGTCCGGTCGTCCAGCCGGTCGGCGACGGCCATGAGCGCGGGCGCCTGCGGGCGGAGCGTGCGCCGGTTGAGCCGCGCCGGTGAGACGACCCCGCCGGTGCTGAGCGCCTCCTGCGCGATCCGCCGGAACGAGCAGGCGAGCGCATCGCGCAACGCCGGATCGAGCAGCTCGTCGATGCGGGCGCGCAGGAGCTCGTCCTCGGGCGGCCAGCCCGCACGCATCGCGATCCACTCGTCCGCGCGCTCCCTGTCCGCCTCGATCCGCATGTGCTCGACGACCGCCCGCACGACCGCGCAGACCACGGCCGCCGCGGCAACCGCGACGACCACTGCGCGCGTCTCGACGCCGGCCGCGAGCGCCACGAGGGCGCCCGCGAGCGGCGTGAGATAGGCGAGCGTCGGGGCGACGACCCGTCGCGTCCCGCCGATTCTGCCTGCGGAGGCGATCACGCGGCGACGGGCTCCTGGCCGCGCACCGCATGGAACGTCTCGCGCGTGGTCGACGGGGTGATCACCATGACGGGGCACGGCGCGTCGTGCAGCAGCCGCTGCGTCACGCTCGACGCGAGCACGCCGACGACCGGCTTGTGACCGCGGGTGGCGATGACGATGGCGCCTGCGCCGTGCTCCTTCGCCTGGCGGGCGATGACGGTCGCCGGATGGGCGAGCGACGTCGAGGCGAGCTCGAGGTCGGCCTCGAAGCCCTCCGCACGCAGCTTGGCGACGATCTCGTGCAGCCGGGCGGTGCGGTCGTCCTCGTCCACGTGGGCCGAGAAGCGGCCGCCGCGGGCGCCGGCGACGAGCTGGTTGACGTGCAGGACGACGATGCGCGACATGAACTGCTTCGCGAGCTCCTGGGCGGCCGGCAGCGCGCGCTCCGACTCGGTCCCGTCGAGTGCCACGATGATGGTTTCCATGATGAAATCGCTCCTCTCGGTTTCTATTTCGGTCTAACCTAGAGCGATCGTCATGAGAATCCATATTCTCGACAGCAACGCTTCATAGCGCCTCGTGGCGGACGACGACGGCCCCCACTATCCCGTCGCCAGCACCGGTGTCGCCGACCTGGACCGCGCCCTGCACGGCCTCTACTGGGGCGACAACGTCGTCTTCGAGCCCGACAGCACCGATACTGCCGTCCCGTTCTTCGCCGCCGTCGCCGAGCACAGCGAGCCCTACGACCAGGCCGCCTACGTCACGCTCACGCTCGACCCGGAGCAGATCAACCGCGACTACCCCAGCCTCGGCGTCATCGACGCGCGCCCGCACACGCCGCTCGCCGAGGCCGGCGCGCTCCTGAACGAGGTCCGCCGCCGCTCCAAGCCGCAGGCGCGGACGCTGCTCCTGTTCGACCCGCTCGACGACATGGCCGCGCGCTGGGGCACCGACATGGCCCGGCGGTTCTTCACCCGCTGCTGCCCGCTCCTGCTCGAGGTCGGCGCGATCGCGTACTGGACGCTCTCGCAGGGCGAGCGGTTCGAGGCACTGCGGCGCGACGTCGAGGACGTGACCCAGTGCGTGCTCGTCGTCCGCGACGGCCGGCTGCGGATCGCGAAGGCCGAGGGCCGGCCCGTGGGCGTGCAGGGCAGCGTCTACCACTACCGGCTCGCCGACGGGAAGCCCGAGCTGACCCAGGCGCCGGCCGCGGCCCGGCTGGGCGGGGCGCTTCGGGCAGTGCGCATGCAGCGCCAGCTGAGCCAGGCCCAGCTCGCCCAGCTCGCCGGCGTCTCGGCGAGCGCGATCTCACAGGCCGAGCGCGGCCAGCGCGGCCTCTCGCTCGAGACCCTGCTCACGCTGACCGCGAACCTGAACATCACCGTCGACGAGCTCCTGCGCGGCCACGTCGCGCCCGGCTACCGGCTCGGCCGCCGCGACGACCCGGCGGCCACTCCGACGGGCAATCCCATCCCGCTGCTCGACGACCCCGAGGCCGGCCTGCGGGCCTACCTCGTGCGGCTCGCCCCGGGCGCGACCGCGACGCCGAACGTCGCCCACAAGGGCAGCGAGCTCGTCGCCGTGATCGGCGGGCTCGTCCAGGTGCAGCTGACGAGCGGACGGCCGGTGCTGCGGCAGGGTGAAGCGCTGCTCGCGGACCGGTCGAGCATCCGCGGGTGGCGCAACATCGCGCAGCGACCGGCCGCGCTCTTCTGGGTCATCAGGGACTAGGAGATCGTGATCGGCACGTTCCAGCCGTACAGGTACGGGCCGTCCGAGTCTGCGATCGACGCCCACGCCTGCACGTCCGCCGCTCCGACCGCGAAGGCCGGCCCCGACACCTGCGTGACGTCGGCGCTCCAGCGAAACGAGTGTCCGTTCGTCGGGCGCTGCAGCAGGGTGGTCTCCCCGATGCCGACGGCCGTCGTGCCGTTGTTCCCTTGCTTGATCACGAACGTGACTACCGCGGCCTGTTCATCCGTCTTCCAACGGCCGGTCGGGCCGTTGATGATGAACTCTCCATTCCCGTCGTCGAGCTTCTGCTTCTTGTTGACCTTTGGGCTCATCTGCGATCCCTCCTGTGTGTGGATCACCTCGCGATCGCTCGTACGGCCCTGACCAGCGAGTTTCCTTCCGGAGACGTCAGGGCGGGGTGACGATCCGCACCGGCAGCGTCCACGGATACATCTTCCAGCCGCCGTCGCGTTCGGCGATCGACGCCCATGCGGCGACGACCGCACCGCCGTCGGTGAATGCGGCCGCCGTTCAACACGGTCACGTCGGAATCCCAGTCCGTTTCTCCACTGGCCGCTTCGTGGTAGACATCGCTCGTGCCGACGCCCGTCACAACCGACGATCCGAAGCGATCTGGGAGACAACGACCGTGAACACCGCACCGAGCTCGTCGGTGCCCAGGCCCGATCGGGCCTCTGATCACCGCCCACCGCCCCGCCGCGGGCAGGTTCTGCTGGATGGCGTAGATCTTGGGGCTCATCGGGCTTCCCCTCCCTCTCCGTTAAGCGACCGCGCCTGCGATCGCTCGCTCCAACCTGACGCTGCTGACAGCATTTCCCTTCCGCCGATAGATCTCAAGGGCCTCTTCCCGCGCGTGGTTCGCTCCCTCGGAATCGCCGGCGCGCCCGTGCACGTGGGCGAGATCCTCGAGCGCGCCCGCGTGGTCGTTCAGGTAGTCGGTCCGCTCCGCCAGGACGACGGCGTCGCGCGCGAACCGCTCGGCATCGCGCGGCCGGCCCTGCGCGGCCAGCGCGACCGCCCGCACCCGCCGCCACATGACCTGCGCCGACATGTCGCCGTCGGTCGCCAGCCGCGCGGAGCGGCGGGCAAGCCGGTCGGCCTCCTCGACCCGGCCCTGGGCGAGCACCGCCATCCCCAGCAACGCCTCGGTCGAGGCGAGCACCGCCCGCTCCCCCATCGCCTCCAGCCGGCGCCGACCGGCACGCAGGTGGCGCTCGGCCCGCTCGGGCTCCGCCGCCAGCATCGAGACGAGCACCTCCGGGTGCGAGACCGCCGCATCGACGGTGGGCGAGAAGCCGGCCAGCGCCTCGTTCGCCTCGTCGAGCAGCGCAAACGCGCGGTCGAACTCTCCGCGCATCGCGTGCAGGCCGGCGACCTGTTGGTGGACGAGCGCGGCCGCCCACGGGTTCGTGGTCAGCCGGCTCAGGATCTCCGTGCAGCGGTCGAAGGCCTCGTCGACCGGCGTCGGGCCCTGCGTCGCGGCGGACGCCTCCCAGCCGAGCGCGTCCGCAAGCGTGCGGTCGTCCGCAGCCAGCGACGCCTGCTCGGCGGCCCACCGCCAGCACTCCGACGCGTCGCCGGCCCGGGCCCGGATCCACGAGAGCAGGCCGCGCAGATGCCACAACCGGGCCAGGCCGGCGTGGTCGTCCGCCTCGGTCAGCGTCCGCGACAGCCGCCCGCCCAACCGGGAGGCCTGACGGGCGACGCCCTCGGGGTCGACCTGCACCTGGGCGAGCATCCGTTCGACCTGCGCCCGCGCGACCAGCGCGGAATCGTCGCACGCCTTCGCGACGCGCATCGCTTGTGCGAGGGCACCGGCCGCCTCGTCGAAGCGGCCCTCCTCGCCCAGCACCCCGCCGAGATCGATCAGCAATGCCGCCCGCTCGGGATCCTCGGCCGGACGCAGCGCGACGGCCCGGCGGAGCAGGTTCACAGCCGCCGAGCGGTCGCCGGCCCGGAGCACCCGCCGCCCGGCCGCGCTCAGGAACCCCGACGCGTCGGCCGCGAGCGCGCGGTGCGGGACGGCGTCGACTCGCCCCAGCTCGCGCCGGTAGGTGTAGGCCCGCTCGAGGTGGTAGCCGATGATCTCGTCGAGCTCGCGCTCCTCGGCCGCCGGTCCGCCGCAGCCAGGAGGCGAAGCCGATGTGGAGCTCGGCCCGACGCCGCTTCGGGATCAGCTCGTAGGCCGCGTCGCGGACGAGCAGGTGGGTGAAGCGGTAGCCGCGGTCGCCGGCAACCTCGCGCTGGACCGGGCGCACCAGCTCGCGCCGCTCGAGCTCGGCCAGGCCGGCGTCGACCTGGACGTCCGGATGGTCGGCGAGCAGCGCCGCGACGACGACGCGGCGGAACTCGCGCCCCTCGACGGACGCCGCCTCGATCACGCGGCGGGCGTGGTGCGGCAGGCCGTCGACGCGGGCGGCGAGGAGCGCCTGGATGCTCGGCGGCACGGCCCTGGCGGGGTCGTCCGCCCGCATCGCCACGAGATGCTCGAGGAAGAGCGGGTTGCCCTCCGCCGCGGCCAGGATCTCGAACCGGCGCAGCCGTGCCGCCTGGCGGCCGGCGAGGCCGCGCAGGAGCTTCGCCGAGTCGGTGTCCGACAGCGGCCGCAGCCGCAGCGTCGCCCCGCGCCCGAACGCCGTCGCCCACGACGGCCGCCGCTCGAGCAGGTCGTCGCGGGCCAGGCAGACGACGCCCACCGCGGCGCTCGTCACGTAGCCGGCCAGGTACTCGATCAGGTCGAGCAGCGGCGGCTCGGCCCACTGGATGTCGTCGAACGCGACGAGCAGCGGCTGCGGCCGCGCGATCGACTCGAGCAGCCGGCGCACGGCCCACTGCACGTCCTGGGCCGTCGCGGTCGACTGCGACCGGCCGATGGCGCCGGAGACCATCGCCGCCGCCGGCGCGTCCTGGTCGTCGCCGGGCATGAGCCGCTCGAGAGCCGCGACGCCGCCCAGGTCGTCGACGATCTCCTTCAGCGGCCAGTAGGTGATGCCCTCGCCGTAGGGGAGGCAGCGGCCGACGACGATGCGCGCGCCCGGCTCGACCTCGGACACGAGCTGGCGGACGAGCCGCGACTTGCCGATGCCCGCCGGGCCGAGCACCGTCGTGACGACGCACCGGCGGGTCTGGACGCAGCTCTCGAAACGACGGCGCAGCGCACCCAGCTCGCGCTGCCTCCCCACCATCGCGCTCCCCGCGCCGGGGCGCATGCGGATGCGGTCCGGCGCGAGCCCCTCGACGCGCCACGTCCGCATGCGGCCCGACTTGCCCCGCAGCTCGAGGTCGCCGTGGCGGCGCACCCGCACGGCGCCGGCCACGAGCCGGTGCGTCTCCGGCCCGATCAGCACCTCGCCGGTCGGCGCCGAGGACTGCAGCCGCGCCGCCGCGTTCACGGCGTCGCCGGCGATCAGGCCCTGGTCGAGCGCGCGCTCGTCGGTGATCACCTCGCCGGTGTGCACGCCGAGCCGGATGCCGAGCTCGACGCCGTAGTCGCGGTCGAGCTCGCGGTTCAGCTCCGCCAGGACGGCCCGCATCTCGAGCGCCGCCCGCACGGCCCGCATCGCGTCGTCCTCGTGCAGGACAGGGACGCCGAACACGGCCATGACGGCGTCGCCGATGAACTTCTCGACCCGGCCGCCGTGCAGCTCGACCACCCGCCGCATCTCGCCGCCGTAGCGGCTCATCACGTGCTGGAACGACTCCGGATCGAGCCGCTCGCCGAGCCCGGTCGACCCGACCACGTCGGAGAAGACGATCGTGACCGTCTTGCGAACCCGCGCGCCCACCGCAGGCTCGCGACTGTCGTTACGAGCCTCCATCGGCCGATCTTACGGGACGTAGGCGGACAGCGGGCGGGAATGGGGACTGTCCCCGGTCAGCGGGGACTGTCCCCGGTCGCAGACGATGCACTATGCTCGACACCGTGCGAGGGGGACGAGCGACGCTCGTGGCGGCCGTCGCCGCCGCGGCGCTCATGTGTGGAGGAGCCGCGCCGGCCGCGGCGCACGCCGCCGTGCGGGCGCCCGCCGTCACGATCCGCGTCGCCCAGTTCAACTGCGACATCTCCGACGAGTTCCCGATCATCAAGGCCTCGCTCGTCGCCCGCGCCATCCGCGCAAGCGGCGCGGACGTCGTCGGGATCGAGGAGGGCGGCGGCGAGATCCCCCAGATCGCGCACGCGCTCGGATGGCGCTACTACGACATCCGCATGCAGATCGTCTCGCGGCTGCCGCTCGTCGACCCGCCGGACGGGAACGGCCTCTACACCTACGTCGAGGTCTCGCCCGGCCGGGTCGTCGCGATGGAGAACGTGCATCTGCCCTCGGCGCCGTACGGGCCCGTGTGGGTGAAGCACGGCAAGACGGCGGCGCAGGTGATCGCGATGGAGAAGCGCGTGCGGCTGCCCGCGATCCAGCCCGACCTCGCCGCCGCGCGCACCCTCCACGCGCGCGGCATCCCGACCTTCCTCACCGGCGACTTCAACTCGCCGTCGTTCCGCGACTGGACGAAGGCGACGGTCGGCACGCGGCCGTGGCTCGACTACCCGCTGCGCTGGCCGGTCTCGGCCGCCGTCGAGGCGGCCGGCTTCACCGACTCGTTCCGAGCCGTCCACCCGAATCCCGTGAAGACGCCCGGCCTCACCTGGCCGGCGCACCGCACGATCCCGGGCGTCGACCTCTTCCTGGGCGAGCCGAAGGACAGGATCGACTTCGTGTTCTCGCGGGGGGCGAAGGCGATCGCGAGCACCATCGTGGGCGAGCCGGGTGCGCCGGGCACGTCGGCGACCGTGGCCCCGTGGCCGTCCGACCACCGCCTGGTCGTCTCGACGTTCCGCGTCCGCGGCGCGACGCCGCCCGCACTCGTCACCGTGCCGCACCGGCTCGTGCGCATCGGCGAGGCCGTACCGGTCTCGTTCCATGCCGGCCGGCCGGTGACGGCCGTCGCCGTCGAGCACCTGCGTGGCGGGTCGGCCCAGGTGGTCGCGAGGCGCCACGTTGCCGGCGGCCACGGGATCGGGACGGTCGCGTTCCGGAGCGGGCGCTGGGCGGCGGGCGCCTACGCGGCCGTCCTGCTCGGCCCGGACGGGCGGGCGCGGTCGCGATTCCCGTTCTGGGTCGCCGCGCCCGGTGCGCCACCCGTCGTGCGCATGACGAAGCCGGCCTTCGCCGTGGGGGAGCCGATCGGCGTGACGGTGAAGAACGCGCCCGGCGATCGCTGGGACTGGCTCGGCATCTACCGGCGCGGTGCGAACCCGCTCGTCGCCTCCTACCTGCTCTGGCGCTACACGCACTCCGCGATCGACGGCACGTTCACGCTGCGCCCGAGCGGCATCTTCGCGGTCCCGCTCACGCCCGGCCGCTACAGCGTCTACCTGCTGCGCGACGACCTGTACGTGAAGATCGCGGGCGCGAACTTCGTCGTGCGCTGACCTGAATAAACGGGGTCTGACCCCGTTATTCAGTCGCCGGCGAGGCGGGCCAGGAGTCCCGTCGCCTCGGCCAGCACCCGCCGCTCGCGGGCGTTCAGGTCGGTGCGGATCGCCTCGGCCAGCCAGCCCACGCGCTGCGCCCGGTCGGCGGCCAGCACGTCGCGGCCGGCGGGGGTCAGGTCGATCGCCACACGGCGGCGGTCGTCGGCGTCGGGGCGGCGGCCGACCAGGCCCGCCTCCTCGAGGGCGGCGACGGTCGCGGCCATCGACTGCGGCCGCACGTGCTCCGCCGCGGCCAGCGCGCTGATCCCCGAGGGCCCGCCGCGGTCGAGCCGGCCGAGCACGATCACCTGCGCCAGGGGGATCCCGCGTCGGCGCTCGGCGCGCAGCCGCCGGACGATCCTGCCGAGGACGACACGCAGCTCGCTCGCAACCGTTTCGGGCTCGATCACATATGCAGCATACCTGAACAGTTTGCCTGTAGAATTGAATCAGTGGCCGCCGACCGGTACAAGTGGATCGCACTCTCGAACACGACGCTCGGCGTGCTGCTCGCGACGCTCGACGCGTCGATCACGCTGATCGCGATGCCGGACATCTTCCGCGGCATCAAGCTCGACCCGCTCGTCCCCTCGAACAGCTTCTACCTGCTGTGGATGATCCTGGGCTACCTGGTCGTCTCGAGCGTCATGATCGTCAGCCTAGGCCGGCTCGGCGACATGTTCGGGCGGGTGCGGATCTACAACCTCGGCTTCGTCATCTACACGATCGCCTCGCTCTTCCTCGCCGTCGACTGGATGACCGGGCGCGCGGGCGCGAGCTACCTGATCATCTTCCGGATCGTCCAGGGCCTCGGCGGTGCCTGCCTGCTCGCAAACGCCGCCGCGATCATCACCGACGCCTTCCCCGCCAACCAGCGCGGCATGGCGCTCGGCATCAACAACATCGTCGGCGTGAGCGGGTTGTTCGTCGGCCTCGTGCTCGGCGGCCTGCTCGCCCCCATCGACTGGCGGCTCGTGTTCCTGATCTCGGTGCCCGTCGGCATCGCCGGCACCGTGTGGGCGTATCTGAAGCTCGAGGAGCGGGGCGTGCGCAAGCGGGCGCCGATCGACTGGTGGGGCAACATCACCTTCGCCCTCGGCCTGGTGCTGCTGATGGTCGCGGTCACGTACGGCATCCGGCCTGCGAACGGCCACGCCACCGGTTGGACGAGCATGCGCGTGCTCCTCCTGATCTCGGGCTCCGCCGTCAGCCTGATCGCCTTTGCCTACGTCGAGCGGCGGGCCGAGAACCCGATGTTCCGGCTGCCGCTCTTCCGCATCCGCGCGTTCACCTTCGGGACGCTCTCGACGTTCCTCTCGGCGGTCGCACGCGGCGGGCTCATGTTCATGCTGATCATCTGGCTGCAGGGGATCTGGCTGCCCCAGCACGGCTACACCTTCAGCGAGACGCCGCTCTGGGCGGGCATCTACATGCTGCCGCTCACGCTCGGGATGCTGATCGCCGGGCCGACCTCCGGATACCTTTCCGACCGCTTCGGCTCGCGCCTGTTCGCGACCGCCGGCATGCTCGGCGCCGCCTTCAGCTTCGGGCTCCTGCTGCTGCTCCCGATCGACTTCTCCTACCCCGTCTTCGCCGCCATCCTGGCGCTGAACGGGATCTCGATGGGCCTCTTCGCCTCGCCCAACCGCGCCGGGGTGATGAACAGCCTGCCGGCGAGCGACCGGGGCGCGGGCGGGGGGATGAACCAGACCTTCCAGAACTCCGCCCAGGTGCTCTCGATCGGGATCTTCTTCACGCTGATGATCCTCGGCCTCGCGGCGACGCTCCCGAGCGCGATCCACACCGGCCTGGTCGACCACGGCGTGCCGGCGGCGACGGCGACCCACGTCTCGCACCTGCCGCCGGTCTCGATCCTCTTCGCCGCGTTCCTCGGATACAACCCGATCGGGCACCTGCTCGGGCCGGGGGCGCTGCACGCCCTGACCGTCCATCAGCGCGCCGTCCTCACCGGCCGCTCCTTCTTCCCCAACCTGATCGCGACGCCGTTCCGCAACGGCCTGCACGCCGCCTTCGCGTTCGCCATCACCGCCTGCCTGGTCGCGGCGGCGGCATCGCTGATGCGCGGAGGACGCACCGCGGCGCAGATCGAGCAGGCGCCCCGCGCCCGGCACGAGGTCGAGCGCGCCGCCTGACCGGGGGGCGCCGCCCTCACGCGGCTCTCAAGATCAGGGTAGCGTGCATCGGTCCACCGGGAAGGAAGCACCCATGGGCATCATCAAGCGTTCGTCCGCCACCAGCCTCGCCGGCTGGCTCGTCCTCGCAGTCGTCCTGCTGTCCGCCATCTCCGTCACCGCCTACGCGGTCACGCGCTCCGGCGCGGCCAAGCCGCCGCAGCGGTCGCTCGCGAGCGCCGTCCACGGCGTGATCACTGCCAAGCCGGTGACCGGCGTCTCGGCCCAGTTCCGGATCGACCAGCACCTGCTGGCCGGCACGTCGACGGCCCTCTCGTCCAGCCCGCTCTCCGGCGCAACCGGAAGCGTCTGGGTCGGCGGCGGCCGCGCGCGGCTCGTCCTGAACTCGCAGCTCGGCACAACCGCCCTCGCCTACGACGGCCATCAGGTGACGCTGTACGACCGGAAGAACCACGTCGCCTACATCCTCCCGGTGAAGCACCACGAGAAGGCCGGAGCCTCCACGGAGCACAACGTGCCCACGATGGCCGCGATCAGCCATGCGCTCTCGGAGGCCGCGAAGTTCGCCGTCATCTCGGGCGCGATCCCGAGCAACGTCGCCGGCCGTGAGGCCTACACGGTGCATGTCTCGCCGCGCCACAACGGCGGCCTGTTCGGCGAGTTCGACCTGGCCTGGGACGCCGCCCACGGCGTGCCGCTGCGGTTCGCGATCTTCCCGCGCGGGTCGAGCACGGCGGCGATCTCGATCACCGTCACCCACATCCGCTTCGGAACGGTGCCCGCCAGCGCGCTTAGCATGACCACGCCCGCCGGAACCAAGATCGTGCACGTGCACCTGCCCAGCCGGCACGAGCGGTCGGCGCAGCAGGCGCACGTCGCCCCGGCCGTCGGCGCGGCGGCCGCCTCGAAGGCGGTCGGGTTCACCGTCGCGGCGCCGAAGACGCTCGCCGGGCTGCCGCAGCACGAGGTGCGCGTGGTCGGCCTCGGCTCGCACCGCGCCGCGCTCGTCACCTACGGCCGCGGCCTCGGCACCGTGTTCCTGCTCGAGCAGCGCAAGAGCGGCGCCGAGACCGCGCTCTCGTCGCTGCCGTCGGCCGCGGTCAACGGGATCCGCGCGCATGAGCTCGACACGACGCTCGGCTCGGTGATCCAGTGGAGCCGCGGCGGCGTGACGTACACCATCGCAGGGTCACAGTCGGCAGACCTGCTCATGTCTGCGGCACAATCTCTGGCGTGAGCCGGAACGGCGGCGACGAGCCGCTTGTCGAGATCGAGGGCGTCAGCAAGCGCTACGGCAGCATCGTCGCGCTGGACGGCGTCACTGCCACGGTGCGTGAGCGCGCCGTCGGCCTGCTGGGCGCAAACGGCGCCGGCAAGTCGACGCTGATGCGGGTCATGCTCGGGCTGATCCGGGCCGACAGCGGCCGCGCGCGGGTGCTCGGCATCGACGCATCGAAGCCGGCGTGGGAGGTGCGGCGGCTGCTCGGCTACATGCCCGAGCACAGCTGCCTGCCCCTGGGGATGACCGCCCGCGACCTGGTGGTGCACATGGGCGAGCTGCGCGGGCTGCCGCGCCGGGTCGCCGTGCTGCGCGCGTCCGAGGTGCTGTTCCAGGTCGGGCTCGAGGAGGAGCGCTCGCGGCTGATCCGCACCTTCTCCGTCGGGATGAAGCAGCGCACCAACCTGGCCCAGGCGATCGTCCACTCGCCGGGCCTCGTGATCCTGGACGAGCCCACGAACGGCCTCGACCCGGCCGGACGCGAGGAGATGCTCTCGCTCGTGCGCCGCCTGTCCACCGAGCTCGGCATCGCCGTCGTCATGTCGTCGCACGTGCTCGAGGACGTCGCCCGGACATGCGACTCCGTCATCGTCCTGCGCGAGGGCAAGGTGGCCGCGACCCGCACGATCGACCACTCGGCGGCGGCCGTGCGCGGCGACGTGCGGGTGCGCATCGTCGGCGACCCGGACGGGTTCACCCGCGCCGCGGAGGAGCTCGGGCTGACCGTGCAGCTTGACGGCGGCGGCGAGGACGGCTGGCTGGTCGTGCGCGGGAGCGACGCCGACGGGGTGCTCACGGGCGTCCGCGACGCCGCCTGCACGGCGGGCGTCGGCCTGCGCGAGCTGCGGCCGGCCGGGCCCCACGCTCGAGGAGTCGTTGATCGGGGCGATCGGATGAGCGCCGACGCCCGCGTCTCCGACGTCGCCTACAGCCGCTACGACGGCCCCCGCGCCGGCCGGCTCGCGGCGATCTGGTCGCTCGCGCGCTGGAGCTCCCTGCGCGCCCTCGGTGCCCGCCGCGGCTGGAAGGCGAAGGTCATCCCGATCACGCTGATCCTGCTCGGCTTCGCCCCGGCGCTCGTCGTGCTCGGGCTGCGGGCGCTGTTCGGGCCGACCGTCTTCAAGGGCGGGCTCGCGAACGCGCTGCCCTACTCGGACTACATGGCAACGATCGGGATCGTCATCCTCGTCTTCAGCGTCGTCGTGACGCCCGAGCTGGTCTGCCCCGACCGCCGCGACCGCACCCTCTCGCTCTACTTCTCGACGGCGATCAGCCGGGGCGACTACGTGGTCGGGAAGGTGCTCGCGGCGCTCATGCCGATCATGCTCGTGACGCTGGTGCCGCCGCTGATCCTCTACGCCGGGAACGTGCTCTTCGCCATCCACCCGGTCGGCTACCTGGACAAGCACGCGGCCGACATCCCCCGCATCATCGGCTCCGGCCTCCTGATCGGGCTCTTCTACGCGCTCGTCGGCCTCGCGATCTCGTCGCTCACCTCACGGCGCGCGTTCGCCGTCGGCGGCTACCTGGCGTTCCTGGCGATCCCGACCATCGTCGGCGGCGTGCTCGCCCACGCCCTGAACGAGCGCTACCTGCGCCTGCTCGCGTTCGCGGCCGTGCCGATCCAGGCGGCCCGCGGCCTCTATCCGAAATACACCGATGAGGGCCACCTCAGCGCGGGGTTGTGGGCGGCGACCTCGGTGGAGCTGATGGTCGTCGCGGTCGCCGTGCTCGCCATCCGCTACGGGCGGGACACGGGATGAGCGACGCGCCGGCGATCGCGTTCGACGCGGTGTCGCGCTGGTTCGGCGACACGGTCGCACTGGCCGACGTGTCGTTCACCGCCGACGGCGGCGTCATCGGCCTGCTCGGCCACAACGGCGCCGGCAAGTCGACGACGCTGAAGCTGTGCGCGGGCTTCTCGTCGCCGAGCAGCGGCACGGTGCGCATCTTCGGCACGAACCCGCGGCGCACGCCGGAGGTCTACCGCCGCGTCGGCATCGTCCCCGACCACAGCCCGCCGTGGCCCTTCCTGACCGCCCGCCGCGTGGTCGAGCTGGCCGCCGAGCTGCACCGCGTCGCCGACCACAGGGCCGCGGCAGCCGCCGCGCTCGAGACGGTCGGGCTCGAGGACGCCGCCGACCGGCCGGTGGGCGGGTTCTCGCACGGCATGCGCCAGCGGGTGAAGCTCGCCCAGGCGCTCGCCCACGACCCCGACCTGCTGCTCCTCGACGAGCCGCTGAACGGGCTCGACCCCACCCAGCGCAGCCACATCATCGAGCTCCTCACCCGGCTCGGCCAGGAGGGCCGGACGGTGATCGTGTCGTCGCACGTCCTGCACGAGGTCGAGCGGATGGCGCCGCGGGTGCTCGTCCTCGTGAACGGGCATCTGGTCGCCGAGGGCGCGACCGACGCGATCCGGCGGCTGATCAGCGAGCGGCCGCGGCGGGTCCTCGTCCAGCCGGACCGGGACGGCCGCGCGCTCGCGCGCGAGCTGCTCGCCCTCGCAGACGTCGACGCCGTGCGGCTCCGCAACGGGACGATCGAGATCGAGACCAGCGACCCGACGACCCTCAGCCACGAGCTGCCCCAGGCGGCCAAGCGCACGGACACGCTCCTGCGCGGGATCCAGCCGGTCGGCGACGACCTCGAGAGCGTCTACGCCTACCTGCACGAGCGCGCCCGGGGGCAGGCGCGGTGACCGTCTCCGTCTACACGCTCACCCTGCGCTCCCTGCTCCTGCAGAAGCGCACGATCGTGCTCGTGGTGGTCGCGTTGACGCCGGTGCTGATGGCGCTCGCCTACGCGCTCGCGCGCTCGCCGGGCGACCACGACCACTCGTTCTACTCCGACCTCGTGCAGCAGCTCTTCGTGCCGACGGTCGCCGCGCTCGTCTCGCTCGTCTTCGGGGTGTCGGCGTTCGGCGACGAGCGAGAGGACGGCACCATCCTCTACCTCGTGGCGACGCCGCAGAGCCGGCTGCGGCTCGTGGTCGCGAAGGTGGCGGCGGCGTGGACGGCGGCGCTCGTCCTGCTCGTGCCGAGCCTGATCGTGAGCGGCGCCCTCAGTCTCCGCCACGGCCTCACGGTGGGCCTGGTCGGCTGGCCGCTCGCGGGCGTCGTCCTCGCCAGCCTGGCGTACTGCGCGGCGTCGGTGCTGCTCTCGCTCTACACCCGCCGGCCGATCGTGATCGGCGTGCTCTACGTGCTCCTCTGGGAGGGGTCGATCGCGACCTTCGCCGCGTCGGCCGCGAAGCTCTCGATCTCCGCGTACGGGCGCGCGTTCGTCGGCCGCGTCCTGCCCCAGGCGGCGGCGCCGGTGTCGGGCACGCTCGTGGCCGGGATCGTGCTCGTCGCCGTGGCCGCGGCGACGGCCTGGGTCGCCGCCCGCGCCCTCGGCCGGGTCGAGCTGCCCTGAGCCGGGGGCTGTCCATCGCACTCGCGGTCGTATGCGCCGCGGCGGCGTGCGGCGGAGGGTCGGGCCCGTCGGGGTCGAGTGGCGACGCCGTCTCGACGCCGGCGTCGCTCGCGAGCCGGCTCACGGCCGCCGACGCGCGGCTCCACTCCGCGCTCCACGCCTGGCAGGACGCCGACCCGGGCCTCCGCTCCCGCCCGCCGGCCGACGTCATCCATGCCGCGGCCGCCGAACGGTCGATCGTCCACAGCCTGGCCGCGTCGCCCGCCCTCGCCCGGACGACGATCGCGGAGCTGCCCGCGCCGCTGCGGTCGGCCATCCGGCTCGAGGTCACGGCCGCGGTCGACCTGCGTCGCCTGGCCGGGCCGCCGAGCGGCGGCCACCTGCACCTGGTGCCGCCGCTCCCGGCCGGCGCCCTGCTCGCCGACTACCGCCGCGCCGAGGCGCGCTTCGGCGTGCGCTGGCAGGTGCTCGCCGCCGTCAACCTGATCGAGTCCGCGTTCGGCCGCGTCGTCAACCGCTCGAGCGCCGGCGCCCAGGGCCCGATGCAGTTCATGCCGGCCACGTGGCGGGCGTACGGCCTCGGCGGCAACGTCCACAGCGCCCGCGACGCCATCCTCGGCGCCGCCAACTACCTGCACCGCTCCGGGGCGCCGGGGGACGAGCGCCGGGCGCTCTTCGCCTACAACCGCTCCACGCTCTACGTCGACGCGGTGCTCGCCTACGCCCGCGTCATGACCCGCGACCCGCTCGGGTTCGCCACGTACTACGCCTGGGAGGCGAGCCTGCCGTCGGTGCTGTGACGACAAGCGGGGACAGTCCCCGGTAAGCGGGGACAGTCCCCATCGCGGGCCCTCACCCGTTCGACTCGAGGACGTCCTTCAGCCGGCGCAGGTCGCCCCGGTTCGCGCGCCGGATCGCGGCGGCCATCATCGGCGTCGCGATCGCCGAGAACCCCGCCGGCTGACCGCGGTTTCGCAGCACCATCACCGTCCCGCCGCCGGGCGCATCGGCCCAGGCGTAGGTGGTCTCCATCGGGAACGGGCCGTCGGCGGTGCGCATCACCAGGCGCTCACCCGGCTCGTGGGCGACCACCTCGTAGGTGTAGGCCATCCGCCGGCCGAGGAACTCGGCCGCGAAGGCGAGCCGTGTCCCCACCTGCAGCGGCGGCTCGGTCAGCCAGTCGACGCGCTTGATGTTGCGGTACCAGGTGCGGACGTTGTCCGGGTCGACGGCGTAGGCGGCCACCTCGGCACGGGGGCGGAGGATCTCGACGTCGGTCTCGACGTCCACCTCCACCTACCCCTCCCCGTCCAGGCGCCGCTCGAGCTCGAGCTCGTCGCGGAGCGGGATGCCGTACGCACCGGTCGCCGGGATGGAGGGCTTCAGACGCCGCGACTCCCGAAGCGCGCCGCGGTGGAGCGCCGCGAGCGCGAACCCGCGCCGCTGGTAGAAGCGTAGGGCGTCCAGGTTGTCGTTCGTCGTGATCAGCCAGACGCGTGCGACGCCGGCGGCGCGGGCCGCGTCGATCACCGCCGCGATGAGCGCGGTGCCGACCCCTTCCCGCTCCTGTAGGGCGTCGAGGGTCATGATCTCGCACTCGCCGTCGCCAATCCGGTAGGTGACGAGCCCGACCCGGGTCTCGTCCGCCTCCGCGATAAACCCGGGCAGCGCGACCGGATCCCAGACCGCGCCGCGGCTCACGACCCGCACCTCGCCCCAGCGGGCCTGAAGCGTCTCCCGCACCCAGGCCGCGTCGCCCGCGGCGACGGGTCGGACAGGCGCGCTCATCGCGCCTGCGCCGGGTCCTTCCAGAGCAGGTACGGCGGGCGGGCGGCGTCCTCGGCCCCCAGATCGAGCGGCAGCCTGACCCGGCCGGCATCCCCCGCCGCCAGGTACATCCCGTAGATGATCTCGAGCACGGCTCGCCCGTCCTCGCCCGTCTCGGCCGGCTGCGAGCCGTGCTGGACGCAGTCGACGAAGTGGCGCATCTCCTGCGGGAAGCCGTAGTTCCAGATCTCCTCGAACATCGTGAACGTCCAGCCGCTCGTCTGCGGCGCCTTCTCGACCGCGTACCCGTATCCGTGCTCGCTGTAGGTCATCAGCGCGGAGCCGCGCAGGATGTCGACGTAGGTGATGCCGGTCGACCCGATCAGCTCGGCCCGGTCGTCCATCCCGCCCGGCTTGGCCCAGCTCGTCTCGACCACGCCCAGCCGGTTGCCCGCGAAGCGGACGGTGACGACGGCGTGATCCTCGGCCCGCGTGCGCTCGCCGTGCACGAACGTCCCCAGCTCGGCCGTGACCGACTCCACCGCCGGCTTCCCGTACACCCAGCGGGCGAACTCGATGCCGTGGCAGCCCATGTCCATGAGCACCCCGCCACCCGCCCGGTCGGGGTCCCAGAACCAGTCCGAGTGCGGGCCGTAGTGCTGCTCGCCCTGGCGCACCAGATGGACGTCGCCGAGCGCGCCCTCGTCGGCGAGCTCCTTCGCCCGCACGTACTTGGGGGCGAAGCACAGCTCCTCCGCGTACATGAGCAGGACGCCCGCGTCGCGGCAGGCGGCGATCATCTCGTCGGCATCGGCCAGCGTGCGCGCGAGCGGCTTCTCGCAGATCACGTGCTTGCCCGCGGACGCCGCCGCGACGCAGATGTCGCGGTGCAGGTCGTTGGGGGCGCCGATGCAGATGACGTCGACATCGGGCTGCTCGATCAGCGCCCGGTAGTCGGTGTGGTGGCGGGGGATGCCGCGCTTCTCGGCGAACCGGGCGGCGTTCCCCGGCGTGGGCGACGCCACGCCGCGCACGGTCGCCGCCGGCACGTGCGCGAAGCCCTCGAAATGCGCCTCGGCGATGAACCCCGAGCCGACCAGTCCGATGCCGACGTCCCGCATCGCGCCACCCTACCGCAGCCGCCAACGTACGATTGGCGCGATGGCGGCGCAGCTCACGGACGAGGGCCGGATCGCGGTCGAGGACGGCTACACGATCGCCTATCGCGTCTTCGGCGACGGCCGGCGCACGCTGCTCGCGCTCCACGGCGGGCCGGGCGCGAGCAGCCGCTGCTCTACGGCCAGTCGTGGGGCGGCATGCTCGCCCTCGCCTACACGCTCGAGCATCCGGAGAGCGTCGACGCGCTCGTCCTCTCGAACACCTACGCCAACGGCAAGGACTACCTGCTCGACATCTCCGAGCACCGGATGGCGCTCGGCAAGGACCGGCACGCGCTCATGCTGCGACACGAGCACGCGGACGACCTCGACGCGCCGGAGTACCTCGACGCCGTGCTCGAGCTGAACTCCCGGCACCTGCGCCGGTCGAGCCCGTACGACCCGGAGACGTCGCGGCGTGAGTTCCGCGAGATCGAGGCGCGCTACATGGGCGACATCGGCCCGCCTACGCGCTCTGGGGGCCGCACGAGTTCAGGGGCACCGGGCCGCAGGCGTTCTTCGACATCTCCGGCCGCCTGGGCGAGATCCGCGTCCCCGCCCTGATCCTGTGCGGCTGGTACGACGAGCTCTCGCCGAAGCGCTGCAGCCGCACGCTCGCCGACGGCATCGCCGACAACGAGTTCGTCGTGTTCGGCAACGCCAGCCACCTCACGATCCTCGAGAAGGAGGCCGAGCTCTACCTGGCCTGCATCCGCGACTTCCTGGCGCGGCGCGTCCCGGTCTGAACAGCACGTCTGGGCGGCGCTGCGACCGCGCTGCCTAGCGGTTCAAGATCCGGGCCGGCGTGATCGGCAGGTCGCGGTAGCGCACGCCGGTGGCGTCGAAGACGGCGCTCGCGACGGCCGCGGCGGTGCCGACGATGCCGATCTCGCCGATGCCCTTCGCCCCCATCGGGCTCACGCGGAAGTCTTCCTCGTCGATCCAGGCGGCCTCGATGTCGCCGACGTCCGCGTTCGAGGGAACGTGGTACCCGGCCAGGTCGTGGTTCACGTAGCCGCCCAGCGCGGAGTCGATCAGCGTCTCCTCGAAGAGCGCCATCGAGATGCCCATCGTCATGCCGCCGATGAACTGCGACCGGGCCGTCTGCGGGTTGACGATCCGGCCGCACGCGAACATGCCGAGCGCCCGGGGGATGCGCACCTCGCCGGTCGCCGGGTCGACGCGCACCTCGACGAACTGGGCGCCGAACGAGTGCTTGGCGAACCCCTCGCCGGGATCCGCGTCGTCGGCCGTGTCGACGTGCACCTCGGCCTCGCCCGCCCGCAGACGCCCGCACGCCTTGACGACCGCGGCGCCCCAGGACGAGGTCCCCATCGAGCCGCCGGCGATCATCGCCTGGCCCGACTCGCTGTCGCCGATCGCGACCCGCACGCGCTCGAGCGGCACGTCGAGGGCGTCGGCGGCGATCTGGGTGAGGGCGGTGCGCGCGCCGGTGCCGATGTCCGAGGCGGTGATGCGGATCGTGAACGTCCCGTCGGCCTCGGCCCGGCCGTGCGCCGTGGAGCCGACCCGGCGGGCCGGGTAGGTCGACGAGGCCACGCCGGCCCCGACCAGCCAGCGCCCGTCGCGGCGGCTGCCCGGCTCGCCCCGGCCCTGCCACCCGAACCGCTCCGCCCCCTGCCGCAGGCACTCCACCAGGTTGCGGGTCGAGAACGGGTTCCCGCTCTCGGGGTCGATCTCGGGCTCGTTGCGGATCCGCAGCTCGATCGGGTCGAGGCCGCAGGCGACGGCGAGCTCGTCCATGGCCGACTCCAGCGCGAACATGCCCGGGCACTCGCCCGGAGCCCGCATCCACGAGGGCGTGGGCACGTCCAGCGCGCACCAGGCGATGGGTCGTCCGCCGCGCCGGCGACGCGTACATCATCCGGGTGGGAAGCGCCGTCTGCTCGGCGAACTCCTGCACGGTCGAGGTCTGCTCGACGACATCGTGGGCGATGGCCGCGAGCCGGCCGTCGCGGTCGGCGCCCGAGGCGCAGCCGCTGGATCGTCGGGGTGCGGTAGCCGGTGAGCGTGAACATCTGCTGCCGGGTGACGGCGAGCTTCACCGGCCGGCCGACATGGCGGGCGCACATCGCAGCCAGGACGACGTGCGGCCGCGGCGTCCCCTTCGACCCGAACCCGCCGCCGACGTGCGGGGAGACGACGTGCACGCGCTCCTCGTCCATCGCGAAGACCTTCGCGATCGCCCGCACCACGTTCCAGGCGCCCTGGTTGGAGTCGTACAGCGTCAGCCCGTCGCCCTCCCAGACGGCGACGGTGGCGTGCGGCTCCATCGGGTTGTTGTGCTCGGTCGGGGTCGAGTAGGTCTCGTCCACCCGCACCGCGGCCCCGGCCAGGGCGGCGTCGACGTCGCCGTCCTCCGTATCGGTGGGGTAGTTGGGGTTGACCCTGTCCGGCCGGTAGAGGCCGGGATGGTCGGGACGCAGCACGACATCGTGGGGGGCGGCGTCCTCGTGGACACGGACGAGCTCCGCCGCGTGGCGGGCCGTCTCGAGCGTCTCCGCGACGACGGCGGCGACGATCTCGCCGCGGTAGGCGATCGCCGGCGACTGGAGCACCGCCAGCTCGCCTTCGGCGCCGGGGAGGCTGGGCGCGTTCTCCGCCGTGAGCACGCCCAGCACGCCGGGCAGGGCGAGCGCGGGCTCGGCGTCGATCCCGCGCACCATGCCCCGCGCGACCGAGGAGGTGACGATCGCGGCGTAGGCGACGCCCTCGGGCGCATGCTCGAAGGCGTAGACGGCCTCGCCGGTGACCTTCTCACGCCCCTCGATCCGCTCGACGGGGGCGCCGACCGCCCGGACGGCGACGCTCATGCCGCGAGCTCCTCGAGCGTCTGCACGAGCGCCGCCCGCGCCAGGCCGACCTTGTAGGCGTTGTCGCGCAGGGGCCGGGCCGCGGCCAGCTCGGCGTCGGCGGCGGCGGCGAACGCCTCGGGGCCGGCGACGGCGCCTCGCAGCGCCTCCTCGGCAGCGGCGGCCCGCCACGGCCGATGGGCCAGCCCGCCGAACGCGATCCGCACGTCGGCGATCCGTCCGTCCGCCACCTCGAGCGCGGCGGCGACCGAGACCAGCGCGAACGCGAACGAGGCCCGCTCCCGCACCTTGCGGTAGCGCGACCGGGCGGCGAGCGGCAGCCGGGGCAGGTCGACCGCGACGATCAGCTCGCCGTCCGCGAGCACCGTGTCGCGCTGCGGCGCGTCGCCCGGCAGGCGGTGGAACTCGACGAGCGGGAGTCGCGCGGGCCCCGTCCGGCCCGACGACCCGCACCGTCGCGTCGAACGCCGCCAGCGCCACCGCCATGTCCGACGGGTGGGTGGCCACGCAGTGCTCGGAGTGGCCGAGCACCGCCAGGTTGCGATGCTCGCCGTCGCGGGCGGGGCAGCCGCTGCCCGGCCGGCGCTTGTTGCAGGGCATCGTCACGTCCTGGAAGTAGGCGCAGCGGGTGCGCTGCATCAGGTTTCCGCCCGTCGTGGCCAGATTCCGGAGCTGGCCGGACGCGCCGGCGAGCACGGCCTCGGCCAGCGCGGGATAGCGATCGCGGATGCGCGGGTCGGCGGCGAGGTCGCTGTTGCGCACCCCCGCGCCGATGCGCAGGCCGCCGTCGTCGAGCGGCTCGATCCGGTCGAGCGGCAGCCGGGTCACGTCGACCAGCAGGGACGGCGACTCGACGCCGAGCCGCATCAGGTCGACGAGGTTCGTGCCGCCGCCGAGGAACTTCGCGCCCGGCTCGGCCACCGCCGCGACCGCCCCGCGCTCGTCGGAGGCGCGCTCGTAGCGGAACGGCCTCACCGTCCCGCCACCTCCTCGATCGCGGCGACGATGTTCGGATAGGCGCCGCACCGGCACAGGTTCCCGCTCATCCGCTCTCGGATCTCGTTCGCGTCGAGGCCCGGGGCGGCGGCGACGTCCGGCGTCGCGTGGCTCGGCCAGCCGGCGTCGACCTCGGCCAGCATGGCGACGGCGGAGCAGATCTGGCCGGGCGTGCAATACCCGCACTGGAAGCCGTCGTGGGCGATGAAGGCCGCCTGCAGCGGGTGCAGCTCGCCGTCCCCCGCGAGCCCCTCGATGGTGGTGACATCGGCGCCGTCGAGCGTCACCGCGAGCAGGAGGCACGCGTTCGCCCGCCGCCCGTCGAGGAGCACGGTGCAGGCGCCGCACTGGCCGTGGTCGCAGCCCTTCTTCGCGCCCGTCAGCCCGAGCCGCTCGCGCAGCAGGTCGAGCAGCGACGTGCGGGTGTCGAGCTCCAGCGTCCGCTCGTCGCCGTTGATGCGCAGCGTGACGGTCGCCGGCTGGGGCGCTAGTCGGTCCACCAGTCCTGCGCCATCTCCACCTCGGACGCGTCCTCGCCGGCGCCGAAGGCGACGTACTCGATGCCGTCCGGCCCGGCCTCGACGTTTCGCATGGTGTCCTTGTCGAACCGGATCGCGTCCCACTGGGCGACGTCGACGACCTCGTCGCCGACCTTGATCCGCCCCGAGCCGGACACGATCACGTACACCTCTTCCTGGCTCTCGTGCTTGTGGCCGAACGGGATGCGGAAGTTGGGCTCGAGGCTGAAGAGGCTCAGGCCGAGCGTCTCCCCCTCGATCGGCGTGCGGGCGAAGCGGGCGTTCATCTCGGTCGGCATCCCGAACTTGGGCGCCGCGTCCTCGACCCCGCGCAGGTTGGTCTTCGTGTATCCGCTCATGCCCGCGACGGTACCCCGGGACCTTCAGGTATACACACCGGGATGACGGACGCCGCCCCGGCCGTGACACCCGAGGTGCGGGCGCTGCGCGAGCGCTACGCGGCGTTCATGGACGAGCACGTCTACCCCGACGAGGCGGCGTTCGCGCGCGGCGACGACGCCTCGCAGGAGCTGATCGCCGGCGTGCGCCGGCGGGCGCGCGAGGCGGGGCCTGTGGGCGCCGCACATCGGCCCCGAGGCGGGCGGCACGGGCCAGGGCTTCCTCGCCTACGCGTTCCTGAACGAGCAGATCGGCCGCAGCTACTGGGGCCAGCTCGCCTTCGGCTGCCAGGCGCCCGACGCGGGCAACGGGGAGATCCTGGCCCTGGCCGGGACGCCAGACCAGAAGGCCGCCTGGCTCGCGCCGCTCGTCGCCGGCGACGTGCGCTCGTTCTTCGGGATGACCGAGCCGGCGGTGTCCGGCGCCGACCCGACGGGGCTCGAGAGCCGGGCCCGCGAGGACGCGGAGACGCGTGGGTGATCGACGGCCACAAGTGGTTCTCGACCGGTGCCGACGGCGCGGCGTTCGGGATCGTGATGGCGGTGACCGACCCCGACGCGCCGCCGCGGCGGCGGATGTCCCTGATCGTCGTCCCGACCGACACGCCGGGCGTCGAGGTGGTGCGCCGCATCGAGGTCTTCGGGCACGAGGGCCGGGGATGGGACTCCCACTGCGAGGTGCGGTTCACCGGCGTGCGCGTGCCGGTGGCGAACACCCTCGGCGAGCGCGGCGACGGCTTCCGGCTCGCCCAGATGCGGCTCGGGCCCGGCCGCATCCACCATGCCATGCGCTGGATCGGGCAGATGCAGCGCGCCTTCGACCTGATGTGCGCCCGCAGCCTCGAGCGGACGGCGTTCGGCGAGCCGCTGGCGGAGAAGGGGGCGGTGCAGACCTGGATCGCCGACTCGGCCGCGCAGATCACCGCCTGCCGGCTGATGACGCTCGATGCCGCCGGACGGATCGACCGCGGCGAGGATGCCCGGGTCGCAATTTCACTCATCAAAACTTTTGCCGCCGTAGCGCTACATGACGTCATCGATCGCGCCGTGCAGGTCCACGGCGCGCTCGGTGTCTCCGGCGATTCGCCGCTCGCGGCGATGTACCTCGGCGCGCGGTATGCGCGCATCCTCGACGGCCCGGACGAGGTGCACCGCATGGTGGTCGCCCGGCGCATCCTCGAGCGCTACCGATCGGGAGATGGCTGGAGCTTCGAGTAGCGCAGGCGTCGACCCCGCCGCCGTGGCCGCGTTCTGCGACCGGCACGGGATCGGGGCGGGACGCGCGCGGGTCGAACGGCTGGGAGACGGGCATTCCAACCTGACCTACGTCGTCGAGCGGGACGGGGCGCGCGTCGTCCTGCGCCGTCCGCCCCCGCCGCCGCTCCCGCCCTCCGCCCACGACATGGTGCGCGAGAGCGCGATCGTCGCGGCCCTGCACGAGGCCGGCGCGCGCGTCCCCGAGGTGCTCGCGGTCTGCCCCGACGAGGATGTACTCGGCGCCCCGTTCTATCTCATGACGCTCGCAGACGGCGTTCCGATAGACACGGAGCTTCCGCCCGAAATCGCCAACCCGACGGAATGCGCACGCCTGGGCGCCGACATCGTCGACGCGCTCGTCGAGCTGCACGCCATCGATCCGGATGCGGCGGGGCTCGGCGCGTTCGGCCGGCCGGACGGCTACCTGGCCCGCCAGGTGCGCCGGTTCCTCGGGCTCTGGGACGTGAACCGCACCCGCGACCTCCCGCTCGTGGCCGAGGTGGGCGCGGCCCTGGCCGAGACGGTGCCCGACTCGGGCCCTGCGACCGTCGTGCACGGCGACTACCGCGTCGGGAACCTGCTCGCCGCCCGCGACGCACCGGGACGGGTGGCGGCCATCCTCGACTGGGAGCTCGCGACGATCGGCGACCCGCTGGCCGACCTCGGCTATCTCGTCTCGACGTACGTCGACGCCGGCCCGCCGCCGGCGGAGGGGATCGTCGACCTCTCACCGGTGACCCGCGCCGCCGGCTTCCCGATGCGCAACGGGCTCGTGGAGCGGTACGCGCAGCGCACCGGACGGCCGGTCGAGCGGCTGGACTGGTACGAGGCGCTGGCCCACTGGAAGGCGGCGATCTTCTGCGAGAATATGTACAAGCGATTCCTCGCCGGCGAGCGGCGCGACGCCTTCGCTCGGGCCATGGAGACGGGAGTGCCGGCCAGGCTCGAAGCGGCGGCGGCAGCCGTGACCCGGTACCGCGCGACGGCCCCATGACGTCCTCCGCATCACACGCGCCGCTCAGCCCGCTGACCCTGCTCACGCATGCCGGCTCGGTGTGGCGCGACCGGCCGGCGGTGCGCTGGGACGACCGGACGGTCTCCTACGGCGAGTTCGTCGACCGCTGCGCCCGCGCCGCCGCCGCGCTCGTGGAGTGCGGCGTCGCGCCCGGCGACCGCGTCGCCGCCTTCCTGCCCAACGTCCCGGAGATGCTCGAGCTGCACTTCGCGGCCCCCGCGGCCGGCGCGATCCTCGTCCCGATCAACGTCCGCATCACCGCGGCCGAGGTGGCCTACATCCTGGAGCACTCGGGCGCCCGCGTCCTCGTCGTGCACCCGGCCCTCGCGGCCACGGCCGCCGAGGCGGTCGCCGGCCTGGCCGACCCGCCGCAGGTCGTCGAGACCCGGGCCGGCCCGCACGACGACTCGGACTACGAGGCGCGGCTGGCGGCGGCCGAGCCACGCCCGATCGCGCCGCCGGCCGACGAGACTGCGCTTCTCTCGATCAACTACACCAGCGGCACCACGGGACGCCCGAAGGGTGTCATGTATACGCATCGCGGTGCGTATCTGCATACGCTCGGCGTGATCGCGGAAGCCCAAATCGATGCGCGAGCGAAATACCTCTGGACGCTGCCGATGTTCCACTGCAACGGCTGGGCGTTCACGTGGGCGGTGACGGCGATGGGCGGCGAGCACCGCTGCCTTCCCCGCTTCGACGGCGAAGCCGTCTGGGACATGCTCGCCGCGGGCGAGGTCACCCACCTCTGCGGCGCCCCGACGGTGCTCCTCATGCTCGCCGGCGACGCCCGCAGAAGGCCGCTCCCGCACGACGTGAAGGTGTTCGTGGGCGGCGCGCCGCCGTCGCCGGCGCTGCTGGGGACGGTCGAGGAGCTGGGGATGCGCGTCACCCACCTCTACGGGCTGACCGAGACCTACGGCCCGATCGCCGTGTGCGCCTGGCAGCCGGGCTGGGACGAGCTGCCGGCCGCCGAGCGCATGGTGATGCGCTCCCGCCAGGGCGTGGGGACGGTCGTGAGCGAGGCGCTCCGGATCGTCGACGCCTCCGGCGCGGACGTCCCGGCGGACGGCGAGACCGATCGGCGAGATCGTCATGCACGGAAACAATGTCGCCGTCGGCTACTACCGGGACGACGAGATGACGGCGGCCGCCTTCCGCGACGGCTGGTTCCACTCCGGCGATCTCGGCGTGATGCATCCCGACGGGTACGTCGAGATCCGCGACCGGCTCAAGGACATGATCATCTCCGGCGGCGAGAACATCTCGAGCATCGAGGTCGAGCACGCGCTCGCCGGCCACCCCGACCTGGTCGAGGTGGCCGTGGTCGGCGTCCCCGACGATCTCTGGGGCGAGGTGCCGAAGGCGTACGCCGTCGCCCGCGAGGGCGCCGCGCCGACGATCGACGACCTGCGCGAGTTCGCCGGCGGGCGGCTGGCGCGGCACAAGCTGCCGAAGGCGGTCGAGCTCGTCGACGTCCTGCCGAAGACGGCCACCGGCAAGGTGCAGAAGCACGTGCTGCGCGACCGGGCGCGGGAGCCGGCGGCGCCCGGGGTCGCCGGGTGAACGTCCGCGACCTCTTCGACCTGAGCGGGCGGGTCGCGATCGTCACGGGAGGCGCCACCGGCATCGGCCTGCAGATGGCCGACGCGCTGGCCGAGCTGGGCGCAGGCGTCGTCCTGTGCGGACGCGACGGGGAGCGCTGCGAGCGGGTCGCCGCCGCCCTCGAGCGGGATCGTGGCGTCCGCTGCCTCGGCGTCCGCTGTGACGTCTCCTCCGCCGACGACGTCGCCGGGCTGGTGGCGGAGACGACCGACCGCTTCGGCCGCATCGACATCCTCGTGAACAACGCCGGGACGGCGTGGGCCGACCCGGTCGAGGACACGCCGCTGCGCGGCTGGCAGAAGGTCGTCGACGTGAACCTGACCGGCGTCTTCCTCTGCAGCCAGGCGGTCGGGCGGGTGATGATCGCAAGCGGCGGCGGCAAGATCGTCAACATCGCCTCCATCACCGGCCTGCGCGGCGCGGCCCCGGAGCAGCTCGACGCGATCGCCTACAGCACGACCAAGGGCGCGGTGGTGGCGTTCACCCGCGACCTGGCGGCGAAGTGGGCGCGGCACGGGATCGCCGTGAACGCGATCGCGCCCGGCTGGTTCCCGACCGACCTCTCGCAGCCGGCGCTCGACCGGGCCGGCGAGCTGCTCGTGGCCGGGATCCCGATGGGCCGGTTCGGCGGCGACTCCGACCTGAAGGGCGCGATCGCCTACCTGGCGTCGGCGGCGTCGGACTACGTCACCGGGCACACGCTCGTCGTCGACGGCGGCGCCACGGTCTAACCACGGGTGAATAAACGGGGTCTGACCCGTTTATTCACGTCGCAGACGGCGGCGGATCTCGTGGGCGGCGGCGGTGCCGGTCGAGACGGCCGTGTCGACGTACGTCGTGCCCAGGTAGTCGGCCCTGCGGCCAGCGGCGGATGCGCACCTCGCGGATGTGGCCCGAGACGGCCGGGAAGATGCGGGCGACGTCGGCGGCGTAGATGCGGGCGACCTCCTCGTCGTCGTGGCCGGCGAGCGCGTCGGCGAGGCTCGCCGCCGAGTACACCATGAGCGTGCCGCCGGGCTCCCGCCGTCCCTGTCCGCGGGTCACGTTCGCGGTGTTGAAGAGCATGTTGAACGACGTCTTCGGCGTCGCGACCGCGTAGATGCCGTCGTACGCCCACCACCACGACCTCTACCTGAGAACGCGCCGGGCTCAGTCCTCGGCCACGTTGATGAAGCCGTCGACATCGACGCGGCTGTGTCCGGCGGTGCCGGCGTTCACGATCTTGATCGTGTGGACCGGATCCTCCGGGCCCGCGAACCAGGCGCGGGCGAAGGCGATCCGGCGGTAGCCGGTCGCGCTTGCGTGGGTCGAGACCGTCTGCGCCAGGCGGCCGTCGACGTAGACGCGGGCGGATCCGTGCGTCGGGCCGACCGTGGTGATCCAGCCCAGGGTGCGCACGGTGTCGGAGAAGGTGACGCTCGCCCCCTTCGCCGTCGAGAAGTGCAGCGAGCCGTCGAGCGCGTTCGCGGTGGTCTGGGTCTGCCAGGAGCCGGCGTACGTGCCGAACTGATCCCCGATCTGGCCGAACTGCGACACGAAGCTCGGGGCGTTCGTGAACGCGGAGCCGACGTAGAAGCCGCGAGCGTCGTAGGAGTCGATCTGGAAGCTCTCCGGGTCGTCGCTGTTCCACGTGAACGGGAAGCGGTTGGCGGTGGTGTCGGCGTCGATCGTGCCCAGGCCGTCCTGCACGTGGTTCGTGCAGCAACGGGCGCCGACGTTGCTCGCGCCCGGGCTCCAGGTCACGACGGCAGAGGCGACGATCGTGCTCGGCCCGACCTGGCTCACCGTCGAGCCGATCCGGAAGGTGATGTTCGCGTTGCTCGGGGAGCGCGCATCAGCCGGACCGGCGAGGGCCGCACCCGCGACCATGGCCGTGACGATCCCGATGAGGATCCTCCTGCGCATCGCGCAGAAAATGTACACCTGCGGCGCACGTGAATTCAAGACCGCGCGTTCCTCTAGGATCGCGACCGTGATCGCCGAGCGGCTCCTGGATCTGCTGCACCCGTCGCAGCCGGCGTTCTCGCCGGACGGGGCGCGCGTCGCCTTCACCGTCCAGGAGGCGTTCAGCCGACCTGACGCGGGCGTGTCGAGCCGGATCTGGATCGCCCGGGCCGACGGCTCGGGCGCCCGCCAGGCGACCCGCGGGCCGCGGGCCGACACGTCGCCGCGGTGGTCGCCGGACGGCCGCACCCTGGCCTTTCTGTCCGACCGCGGCCACGGCGGCCGCGCCGCGGTGCACCTGCTCGACGACGACGCCGGCGAGGCCCGCCCGATCGGCTCGCTGGAGGGATCGGCCGAGGACGTCCGCTTCTCGCCGGACGGGTCGCGACTGCTGGTACTCGCCGCCGATCCGGGCTCGGACCGGGCCGGGGCCGACTCGGCGACGCGGATCGATGCCGACAACGGCGACCCCCGCCTGACCCGGCCGGCCGAGCACTGGCGCCGCCTCTACACGATCGACCTCGCCACCGGCGAGACGGCGCCGGTCGGCCCGGCGGGGCTGAACGTCTGGGAGTTCGACTGGCGCGGCGGCGATGTCGCGGCCGTCGTCAGCGACGACCCGTCCGAGAGCGGCTGGTACCGGGCCCGGCTCGTCGCCGTCGACCTGGCGACCGCGTCCGCGTCCGCGCGGACGATCCACGAGCCCGAGATGCAGATCGCCTACCCGACGCTCTCGCCGGACGGGAGCACCGTCGCGTTCGTCGAGGGCTTCTGCTCCGACCGCGGGATCCTGCTCGGCGAGACGACCGTCGTTCCCGCGGGCGGCGGCGAGGCCCGGGTGCTCGCGCCCGAGATCGACGTGGGCTGCCTGGCGTGGCGCGACGAACGCACGCTCTGGTTCGCGGGCGCGCGCGGGCTCGCGCACACCGTCGGCACGATCGACCTGGACGGGAGCGCCGAGGTGATCTGGAGCGGGGACGAGTCGATCGTCTCCGGCTGGGTGCCGGCCGTCTCGCCCGCACCGGATGGGCGCCGGCTCGCGGCGGCGCACAGCGCCTGGACGAGCGCTCCGGAGCTGCGCGCACTCGACGTCGCTGAACCGGCGGCGGGCTGGCGGGCGCTCTCGCACCTCAACCCGGAGGCTCCGCCGATCGAGGGTTCCTGCGCCCGGCGAACGTGGACGTCGGACGAGCTCGAGATCGAGGGCCTGCTGCTGACGCCGCCCGGGGCGGGCCCGCTCCCGCTCGTCGTCTGGGTGCACGGCGGGCCGACCGACAGCTACGCCTGCTCGCATCCCGACGCGAGGCTGGCCGGGATGCTCGCGGCCGGCTACGCCATCCTGCTCCCGAATCCGCGCGGCAGCTCCGGCCGCGGCCAGGCGTTCGCCCGCGCGAACCTCGGCGACATGGGCGGCGGCGACCTGCGCGACATCCTGGCGGGGGTCGACGCGCTCGCCGCCGAGGGGATCGCCGACGGCGACCGGGTCGCGATCGTCGGCACGAGCTACGGCGGCTTCATGTCGGCGTGGGCGATCGGCCAGACCGACCGCTTCCGCGCCTCGGTGCCGATGGCCGCGGTCACGAACTGGCTCTCGTTCCACAACACGACGAACATCGGCCGCTTCGACGAGCTGTTCCTCGACGCCGATCCGTACGACCCTGCCGGCGACTACTTCGCCCGCTCGCCGATCGCGCACGTGCGCCGGGTGAGGACGCCGACGCTCGTCATGCACGGCGAGCTCGACCTGTGCGTCCCGCTCTCGCAGGGACAGGAGCTGTACCAGGCGCTCGCCGCCGAGGGCGTCGAGACGGAGCTGGTCGTCTACGCGCGCGAGGGCCACGGGTGGCGGGAGCACGCCCACGTGCTCGACGGCATCGAGCGGATGCGGGCGTGGCTCGACCGCCACCTGCGCGTGTCTAACTGATGATGAAGTAGGCCAGGGTGACCGGCGCGGTCGCCTTGCCCGTCAGGTGAAGCGTGATCGTGTCGGCGTTGAAGTTGCGGCCGACCCGGGCGAACGTCCCGCCGCCCGACTGCGGCGTCACGAGCACCTTGGACGACTGGTCGATGTCGACGCCCGGGTTGACGGTCACCGAGGTCGTGTTCTTGGCGACCGTCGCCAGGCCGGCGGTGCTGAACTGCACCTCGCCGGTCGCGTCGAGCGCGATCGGCGCCGTCGTCGCGACTCCGGTGTGGTCGCCGGTGGCCGAGATCCCGGTCTCGCCGTCGGCCGAGACGCCGAGGTGGTCGCCGCTGAACGCGCCGCCCACACCCTCGTCCGACGTGGCGACCACGCCGCCGTCGACACCCTCGAAGAACGCGCCGGTGTCGTTGCCGAACCCGACGACGCCCGTCAGGCCCGTGTCGGCCGACTCGCCCGCGAACGTGCCGCCGCTGATCCCGTAGACCCCCGCCGGCCCTCACCCTCGACGCCGGCGAAGTCGCCGGAGCCCTTCACGCCGACGCCCGTTCCCGTCGAGATGCCGTGAAACGCCGACCCGTTGGTGGTCGAGGTGACCGTGGTGGTCAGGCTCGAGGTATTGCTGTGGCCGGTGATGACGGCCGAGCCGTCGGTCGCCCCCGCCGTCGAGACGAGGCTCAGGGCGATCACGCCTCCGAGCAGAAGACCGGTTCGAATCGCACGCTGCAACATGCTGCCTCCAGTCGTCGAGATGGTCCGGGGACCCTCACCCGCCGGCATCGCCCCGGAGCGATACCACGGGATTGAGTCTACTGCCACAAGGCAGACTGGAGAGCTTCCGTTTCCCGTTCGTTAACCGCCGACTTCCGGCGAGCGCCCGGCCGTGGTGCGGGTGGCCGGGTGCCGCCGGAAGTCCGGTCGGTGCTGCGGGTGGTGCTACTCGGTGAAGCGAGCGAAGTGCTGCTGGTCCACGCCGCCGACGCGAGTGAACTCGCCGCCGATCGCCAGCAGGTTGCTCCCCGCAGCCACCGCTTCGATGCCCAGTGCGGTGTTCGCGGACGGGTTCCACGGGAACAGCGCGCCCGTGGTCTCGTCGAAGGCCGTCAGCTTGTCGCGGGACGCCGAGCCCGGCAGTCCGGCGCAGACGAAGTTGTTGCCGTTGATCGGGCCGCAGTAGGTGCTGTAGTGACCGCCCGCGTAGACGACGCCGTCGGTGACGCCGGCGCCCACCACGTTGCCGTTGAAGCCGGCGCGCCAGTTGACCGTGCCGTCCAGGATGTTGATCGACAGCAGCGTGCCTCCGTTGCCGGAGCCCGAGAGGAAGAGCGTGTTCCCGTCCGTCGTGAACGCGAGGGTCTGGAACGGCCGGTACGGGAAGCCCGGGGGCGGGATGAACGTCGGCGGCCCGTGGTAGGCGAACGGCACGAACGAGCCGTCCGTCGTGGTCACGGCGCCGACGGCGATGCGGCCGTCGCAGCCGGATCCGACGGCGCACTGCTGGAAGCCGCCCTCGACGATGCGCGAGCCGCTCACGTCGGTCGCCAGCGCGTGCACCTCGCCGTCGACGACGGGCTGCCAGGTCGGGATGTACGTGTTGTTGGTGGCGTTGACCTCCATCAGGAACGACCGCGGGTTGGTGAACGCCCCGCCCACGTACAGGTTGCCGCCGATCTGCACGAATGCCCGCACCATCTTGTTCGGGCGGGTCGTGTTGGCGAACGCCGGGACGAGCGCACCGGACGTGCCGTTGACCTCGGCCATGTTCTTGTGCGCGACACCGCCGACCGTGGTGAACGAGCCGCCGATGTAGACGTTGCCGCCGCTCGCGAGCAGCGCGCGGACGGTGCCGTTGACGTTCGGATTCCACGGGAGCAGCGCGCCCGTCGTCAGGTTGACGGCGGCGGCGTGGTTGCGAGTGACGGCGGTGCCGCCGCCGCTCGGGATCATGGCGGTGAAGTCGCCGCCGAGGTAGGCCGTGGTGCCCACGACGATGATCTTGCGCACGGTGCCGTTCGCCTGGTACGACGGCGACGGCTGCTGGCGCATGACGGCCGCGTTTGCGACCGGCGCGGCTGCGAGCGCCGCGAACACCACGGCCATCGCCGCAGCGCGTTTTCTGCCAAACACCTTCACGATGCATCCTCCCGTTCGCGATGGAGCCACCTGCCCTGGCGCGGATACACACCGAACTCGCGCTCCCATGCTTCGTGGCTTTGCGAAAGTATCCGTGTGCTCTATGTCATGGGCAACCTTTGCGACACAATCGTCTCGCGGCAGGCCGTGGCGGCGCCGGCTTGATTGCGCTACAGGATTGTGGAACAATCGCGCGGTGGCGGGGATCTCGACGATCGATTCGGCGGCATCGGTCATCCGGAAGCGGATCCTGGACGGCGCGCTCGGCCCCGGCGCGCGGCTGCCCGAGGAGCAGACGTCGGCGGAGCTCGGCGTCTCCCGCCACACCCTCCGCGCCGCCCTGCGCCAGCTCGTCTCCGAGGGGCTGCTCCGCCACGAGCACCATCGCGGCGTGCACGTGCCGATGCTGACGCCCGCCGACGTCAGCGACGTCTTCCGCATCCGGCGCCTGATCGAGCTCGACGCGATCGAGGAGATCGCGCTCGTCGGAAACGTGCCCGCCCGGGCCACCAGCGCAGTCGCGGCCATGGAGGCGCTGAGCCCGACCGCGGGATGGCACGAGGTGGTCGAGCCGGACATGCGCTTCCACTGGGCGCTCGTCGAGGCCGCCGGCAGCCCACGGATGGTGCGCACCTACGCGGCGATCCATGCCGAGATCGCCTACTGCCTGGTGCAGCTGCGGCCCCACTACGACCGCCCCGCGCAGGTGGCGCAGGAGCATCGCGAGCTGCTCGCGGCGATCGTCGCCCGCGACGGCGCGCTCGCCGTCGTCCGGATGCGCGCCCACCTGTTCGAGGCCGAGACGAACCTGCTGGGAGCGATCCCGGCGTCAACCCGCACCGAGCGTTTCCCAATCTGGAAGGAGTGACAGGCCATGGCAGGTGTGCGACTCCCCGAAGACCACCAGGAACCCAACGAGGTAACTCGCAAGACCGCGCTGCTTCGCGGGGCCGGGGCGATCGCCGGCCTCTCCGTCGGCGCCCAGGTGATGGCCGCCACCGGCGCGGACACGGCCTTCGCCGCCGGCGTGCGCGAGGCCGCGTCGCGCGTCCACAAGCCCGGCTACGGGCCGCTCGTGAACCACACCGGCGAGATGTCGCTGCCGGCCGGGTTCCGCGTCACCGCCTTCGGCGCGGCCGGCTCGCCGATGTCCGACGGGATTCTCACGCCGACCTGCCACGACGGCACGACCTGCGTCGGCGCGGGGACGCACCGCGTCCGCCTGCTGCGGAACCACGAGGGCTACGACCTCGGCCGCTCGCTGGGCCCGGTCAAGGCGTACGACCGGGTGGCCCAGGGCGGCGTCACCACGTCGCTCTTCGACACCCGTCTCGGGGTGCTGGTCGAGAGCGCGCTGGTCCTGAACGGCACCGACAACAACTGCAACGGCGGCCCGACGCCGTGGGGCAGCTGGCTCTCCTGCGAGGAGTCGACGGTCGGCCCCGGGGAGGGCTACGAGAAGAAGCACGGCTACGTCTTCGAGGTGCCGTTCTCGAGCCGCGAGCCCGTCGACCCGGTGCCGATCAAGGCGATGGGCCGGTTCGAGCACGAGGCCTGCGCGATCGACCCGCGCAGCGGCATCGTCTACATGACCGAGGACAACGGCGACCCCGCCGACGGCTTCTACCGCTACATCCCCGACGTCCCCGGCAAGCTCCACCGCGGCGGCAAGCTGCAGATGCTCGCGGTCGAGGGCCGCTCCCGCTACATCACCTACAAGGGCCAGACGGTCGGCCGCACGCTCGAGTGCGAGTGGGTCGACATCGACGACCCGGATCCGAGCGACGCCGAGGACCATCCCGACGCCGTGTTCGAGCAGGGCGTCGCCAGGGGCGCGGCCCGGTTCATGGGCCTCGAGGGCGCCCACTGGTCGAAGGGCAGCGTGTACTTCGTCGCCAGCGAGGCCGGCGACAAGGGCAAGGGCCAGATCTGGCGCTACACGCCGCACGGCCATGACAAGGGCAAGCTCACGCTGCTCTACGAGTCGCGCAGCACGAGCGTCCTCGACGAGCCCGACAGCCTCGCGGTCAGCCCCCGGGGCGGCATCGTGGTATGCGAGGACGGCGACGGCGAGGATGTGAACGGCGGCACGAACTACCTCCGCTGCCTCACGCCGGCGGGCCACATCGAGACGTTCGCCCGCAACGACCAGCCGATGGACCTCCACCAGTGGGACGACGAGGCACCGCTCGGCGCGATCGGCCGCAGCGAGTGGTCGGGTGCCACCTACAGCCCGGACGGCCGCTGGCTCTTCGTCCACCTCCAGTACCCCGGCAAGACGTACGCGATCACGGGGCCGTGGGAGAAGGGCTGGCTGTAGCCGGGATGTCGACCGCAGTCGAAACCCCTTCGGTCACAACTTCGCTGCCCGGCCCGCGCAGCCGTCCGCTGCTGGAGGCGCAGGCCCGGCACGGCTACGCCGCCCTGCGCGATGCCCACGGGGAGGTGCCGTTCGTGATGGCCGCAAAACGGGGCTCGATCATCGAGGACGTGGACGGGAACACGTACGCCGACCACGTCAGCGGCTGGGGTGCGACCCCGCTCGGCGCGACCCCGGAGCGGGTGCTCGACGCCGTCGCGGACGCGCACCGGCGCTACGGGATGGAGATCTCGAACTACATCACGAGCCCGCCCGTGGTCGAGCTGGCCGAGCGCCTGATCGAGCTCGCGCCCCCCGGTCTCACCCGCTACGCGCCCAGCATGAGCGGCACGCTGGTGGTCGAGGCCGGGGTGCGCTTCGCGCGCAGGGCGACGGGGCGGCCGATCATCCTCGGGTTCCTGGGCCAGTATCACGGCGAGGGCACCTACATGACCGCGGCGCAGAGCACCGACCTTTCCGAGGTGCCGAGCGGCAGCGCCCAGTTCGTGCCGGGCCTCGTGTTCGCGCCGTTCCCGAACCGGTTCCGGATGCCGTTCCACCGCGGGGCCGGCCCGTTCGACGACACCCTGACGCTCGACTACGTGGAGGACTGGCTGCTCGTGCACCAGGTCGAGCCCGACCAGATCGCCGGCGTGCTGATCGAGCCGGTGCTGACGGAGGGCGGCGTGGTGGTGCCTTCGCCTGCATTCTGGGAGCGCCTGAACGAGCTGCGCCGACGCTACGGATGGCTGCTGATCCTGGACGAGGTGCAGACCGGCATCGGCCGCTGCGGCACCCTCTTCGGTGCCGAGCTCCACGGGCTCGAGCCCGATCTGCTCCTGCTCGGCAAGGGCTTCGCGGGCGGCGGGCAGCCGATCGCGGCCGTCCTGGGCCGCGAGGAGGTGCTGGCCGACGCCGACGGCGGGGCCGGCGGCACGTTCGCCTGGGTCCCGGCCGCGTGCGCCGGGGCGCTCGAGAACCTCGACATGATCGCGACCGGCGGCGTCCTCGAGAACGTCGCCGAGCTCGAGGCCATCGGCCGGCGCGAGCTGACGCCGCTCATCGACCGCCACGAGCAGGTCGGGGACGTGCGCGCCCTGGGCGCGATGGTCGGGATCGAGTTCGTCACCGACAAGCGCTCGATCACGCCCGCCCCGGCGTTCCACCATGCCGTCCACCAGGCGCTCGTCCGCCGGGGCGTCCTGGGCATGACCCAGTGGGGCAAGTGGATCTACCGCCTCCACCCGGCGCTGAACATGCCGCCCGAGCTGTTCGCGTGGTCGTGTGCGCAGGTGTGCGAGGCGGTGGCCGAGGTGGCCGCATCGCCGCCGCCCGAGTTCCGCGTGCTCGACCGCTGACGCGGAGGGGGACTGTCCCCGCTTCGTCGGGGACAGTCCCCGGTTGTCGCGGTGCGGAGCTAGGGATCCAGGCCGGCGATCCGGTCCGGCAGGGGCGGCGCCTCCGACCGGTCGTACCAGTCCCCCGCGAGCTCGCCGCCGTCGACGACGAGCGTCTCGCCGCTGACGAAGGACGCGTCGTCCGACGCCAGGAAGAGCACCGCGGCGGCCTGCTCCGCCGCCCGCCCCAGCCGGCGCAGCGGGATCCGGCGCACGTATTCGCGCTCGGCCGCACGGTCGGCCGCGGTCATCTCGTCGGCCTCCTCGGGTGTCAGGGTCTCCCCCGGCGCCACGCAGTTGGCCCGCACGCCGTGGTGGCCGAGCTCGTGCGCGAGGCTGCGGGTGATCGCGATCACCGCGGCCTTGGACGCGTTGTAGGGCGCCTCCGGCGACTCGCTCCGCACCGCGTTCGCGGAGGACAGGTTCACGATCGCGCCGCCGCCGTGCTCGACCATGTGGCGGGCGACCGCCTGGCTCGCGAAGAAGACGGCCCGGACGTTGACCGCGAACGTGCGGTCCCACTCCTCCTCGGTGACGTCCAGGAGCGGGCCGTCCGGCATCACCGCCGCGTTGTTCACGAGGACGTCGATCCGTCCCAGCAGCCGGGCCGCGTCGGCCACCATCGCGGCGGCCGCTCCCGGCTGCGACAGGTCGGCCACGAGCGGCTGCACGCCGGGGACGTCGCCGACTCCCGGCAGGACATCGACGGCGACGACGCGGGCGCCCTCCGCCAGGAAGGCGGTCGCGATCGCACGCCCGATGCCCCGCGCGGCGCCGGTGACGACGACCCCGCGCCCTTCGAAGCGGGCGCTCACGGCACCCGCGGCCGCGCGAGCGGCAGTCCGGGAACGTCGGCGGCGGCCGAGGCCAGCTGCGTCTCGCCGACGCTCGTCGCGACGAGCACGTCGAGGCCCGCGCCCGCGAACGCCAGGTTGGTCGGCGCGTTCAGCACGATGCCCTCCCAGTCGTCGGCCAGCACCTCGACCGCGCCCCCCGGCCGGGCGCGCAGGATCCGGTCGGGCCGGTAGCAGGCCACGTACATCGTCCCGGCGGCGTCGAGCGCGATGCCGTCCGGCACCGTGTGCGGGAGCTCGAGCACGACGCGCGGCTCGCCGGCCGACCCGTCGGGCAGGATCGGGATCGCCGACACGCCGGGCAGGTACGACTCGACCACGAGCAGCTCGTCGCCGTCCGCCGAGAGGCAGATCCCGTTCGGATAGCGGGGAACGCCCTCGCACCAGACGGCCGCCTCGCCCCCGGGCGCGATCCGGATCACGCGCCCGTCGTCGGCCTTCGTGTCGCCGGAATCGGTGACGTACAGGTTGCCGGCGGCGTCGAAGGCCGAGGCGTTGGGCAGCGTCATCTCGAGCGCCGAGTAGGCCTCGGCGGCCCCCGTGCGCGGATCCACGCGGACGACCTCGAGCCGCTCGCAGTCGCACGCATAGATGCGCCCATCGCCGTCCAGCGTCAGACCGAGCAGGCTGCCGCCCGTCGTCGCCACCTCGCGCACCTCGCCCGCGAGCGTCACCTCGTAGATCTGCCCCGCCTCGCCGCCGGCGTAGAGCACGCCGTCGGGCGACCAGGCGACGCCCTCGGGGTGGTCGAGGTCCTCGACCAGGATCGTGAACGAGCCGGCGCGGAGCTCAACCACGCGCCGATCCTCTCACGCGCCTGCGGCGGAGGTCGCCGACGACGACGCCGGCGCAGTTGCGGCCGTTGGCTCCGGTGACGCCGCCGCCGGGGTGGGTGCCGGCGCCGCACAGGTAGAGGCCGCGGATCGGCGCCCGGTAGCCGGCGGCACCGCGCACCGGTCGCAGCAGGAAGAGCTGGTCGGGGAGCATGTCGCCGTGCAGGTGGTGGCCGCCGGTCAGCCCGAGCCGCCGCTCCAGATCGAGCGGGGAGAGCACCTCGCGGTCGACGACCATGCCCGGCAGGTCGGGGAAGAACCGGCCCAGCTGCTCCACCACCCGGTCGGCGACGCGGTCGCGCATCGCATCCCAGCCGTCGCCGGCGAGCGCGTACGGCTGCGAGCGCACGCCCACGGTGGCGACGTGCCGGCCCTCGGGCGCGAGCGACGGGTCGTGGACGGTCGGGAAGCAGACCTCGAGGTGGGGGTCGACGGCCGGGATGCCGCGGCGCGCGTCGTCCTGCTGCCGGTCCATCTCCGCGAGCGGCAGCGTCACCTGGATCAGCCCGCGATGCTCCTCGCCCGGCGACCCGCGGCCGGCCAGGGCCGGCAGCCCCGCGAGCGCCAGGTTGAGCTTCAGGCTGGCGCCCTGGCAGCGGTACGCGCGGATCGCGCCCAGGAACCGGGCGGGCAGATCCGCCGGGTCGCACAGCCCGAGGAAGGTGCGCTTGGGATCGGCGTTCGAGATCACGACGCCGGCGCGCAGGTAGCCGCCGTCGCGCAGCTCCACGCCGCGGGCGCGCCCGTCCTCGACCACCACCCGGGCCACCTCGGCCCCGGTGCGGATCTCGGCGCCCTGCTCGCGGGCGGCGTCGGCCATCATCCGCGTCACCTCGCCCATGCCGCCGGGGACGAAGCCCCAGGGCACGGCGCCCGAGGGATCGGCCGCGTGCTCGTGCAGGAGCGCGACGCCCGTGCCGGAGTCGGACGGCCCGGCGAGCGTGTTCGAGATCGCGTCCCAGCCCAGGGCCGCCTTCACGTGCTCCGACTCGAAGCGCGCGTCGAGGTAGCGCCGCGCCGACGTCGTCAGGAGCTCGGCCGCGAGCTCGGCGACACCGCGGCGGCGGGCCGCGCGGAGCCCGATCCGGGCCGCGCCGGGAGGCCCGTCCATCGTCGGGAAGAGGAGCGCGCCGATCGCCGCCATCTCCCGCTTGAAGTCGAGGAACGCGCCGGCGTCGGAGTGCGAGAGCGCGCCGATCTCACGCGCCGTCTCGGCGTCGGTGTTGCGGAGCACGAACGAGGTCCCGTCGGCGAACAGGTTCAGGGAGGGCCCGGCCGGGCTCACCGCCAGGCCGCGCGCCCGCAGCCGCATGTCGCGCCAGATCGCCGGCCGCAGCGCGCTCAGGACATACGCGCCCGGCGATGCCCGGAACCCGGGCGAGAACTCCTCGGTGACGCACGCGCCGCCGACGATCGGACGCCGCTCCAGCACGAGCGTCCGCAGCCCGGCGCGGGCGAGGTAGAACGCGGCGACGAGGCCGTTGTGGCCGCCGCCGACGACGATCGCGTCGTGGCCGCCGGAGGCGTCAGCTCGTCGCCACAACCGGCCACCGCCCGAGGTCGGCCACGGCGGCGTCGACCGCCTCGCCCACGATCGCGAGCGCGCGCCGCAGGTCGTCGGCGGGCATCACCAGCGAGGGCTGGATGTTGTAGGAGGTGGTGCTCGAGTCGGCCAGGACGCCGCGCCGGAGCGCTTCCGCGGCCACCCGCTCCTGCAGCTCGGGATGGCGCTCCCGGGTCTCACGGTCGCGCACGAACTCGATCGCCTGATAGCACCCGCGCACGCGCACGTCGCCGACCTGGTCGTGCCGTTCGGCGATCCGCCGAAGCTCCTCGACGGCGACCCGCTCGAGCTCGCGCACGTTCTCGAGCACGGGCTCCTCGGCGAAGATCTCGATCGTCCGCAGCGCCGCCGCGCACGCGGCGGGCAGCCAGGCCCAGGTGCTGCCCGTGGGGACGTCGTCGAACCCCATGGCCCGCTCGGTGCCGACGACGGCGCCGATCGGCATCACGCCGCCGCCCATCCCCTTGCCCAGGCAGATCAGGTCGGGCCGCACATCCCAGTGCTCGACGGCGAACATGCGCCCCGTGCGCCCGAACCCGGTCTTCACCTCGTCCGCGCACAGCAGCCAGTCGTGCTCGCGGCACAGCGTCTCCAGGGCCGGCCAGAACGAGTCCGGCGGCACCAGCACGCCCCCCGAGCCCACGATCGGCTCGACGATCACGCCCGCCACGTCGGCCGGGTGGATCGCGTGGAAGAGGAGGTGGTCGCGGATGTAGTCGACGGTGGCGTCGCCGCTCCCGCCCGGCCGCGGCGGCCCCAGCGGCGACCGGTACGGGTGCGGATAGGGCACGTGGGCGAAGCCGGGGGCGAACGTGCGCATCCCGCGGCTGATCTCGCTCTGCTCGGCGCCGAGCGTCGCCGTCGTGGTCGACTCGCCGTGGTACTGCGAGAAGAAGCCGATCACGACCGGCCGGCCGGTGGCGCGGCGCATCATCTTGATCGCGGTCTCGACGGCCTCGGTGCCGTTCAGGGCCAGGTCGACCCGGGTCAGCCCGTCCGGCACGATCTCGAGCAGCCGCTCCGCGAGCGCGATCATCGGCTCGCTCGCCATCGTGTGGCTGTCCTCGTTGCCGTAGCGCCGCAGCGCCTCGACGGCCGGCGCGACGATGTCCTCGCGGCCGGCCCCGAGCGGGACCGAGGCCGAGGCCGAGATCAGGTCGAGATAGACGTTGCCGTCGACGTCGGTGATCGTGTGGCCGTCCTTGCGGTCGACGACGAACGGCACCAGGCCGTGCGCCGTCCCCGGGTAGAACATCCCCTCCGCCCGTCCGAGCAGCTCGCGGCTGCGCGGGCCCGGCGGCGGGACGACGATCCGGGGGGCGGTCACGCGATGGTCGCCCGCTCCGGCGCCGGGGCGCCGGCCTGGCCGCCGACGACGAAGCTGTGCTCCGCCGCCCAGTGCAGCGTCACCCGGTCGCCGCCGGCCGGATCGGCGCCGGCGGTGTCGTCGTTCAGGCGGTGCATGACCAGCCGCTCGCCCGTCGCCAGCTCCACGATCATCTGCGTCGTCGAGCCCAGGTAGACGACCTCGACCACGGTCCCGTCGACGTGGCAGGAGTCGCCGGCGCCGGCCTCGAGCTTGATCTTCTCGGGCCGCACCGTGATCTGCAGCGAGGCCGCGCCGCCGCCCAGGGTCGGCGGCCACGATCCGGCCGGCCTCGCCGAGGTCCATGTGCACCAGCCCGTCGCCGCGCCCGTCGACGCGGAGCATGATCAGGTTCGAGGTGCCGATGAAGCCGGCGACGAACGCGGTCGCCGGCCGCTCGTAGAGCTCGCGCGGCCCGGCCAGCTGCTCGACCACGCCGCCGTTCATGACGGCGATGCGGTCGCTCATCGTCAGCGCCTCCTCCTGGTCGTGGGTGACGTAGACGAAGGTCGTCCCCGTCTCGCCCTGCACGGCCTTGAGCTCGAGCTGCATCTCCTTGCGGAGCTTGAGGTCGAGCGCGCCGAGCGGCTCGTCGAGCAGGAGCGCGGCGGGCCGGTTGACGAGGGCGCGGGCCAGGGCGACGCGCTGCTGCTGGCCGCCCGAGAGCTGGCCCGGGCGCCGCTTCTCGTAGCCGTCCAGCCGCACGATCCGCAGCATCTCGGCCACCCGCTGCTCGCGCTCCGGCTTGGGGACGCGCTTGATCTCGAGTCCGAACGCGACGTTCTGCGCGACGGTCATGTGCGGGAAGAGCCCGTAGGCCTGGAAGACCATGTTGACGTTGCGCTTGCGCGGCGAGACCCAGGTGACGTCCTCACCCTGGAGCAGCACCCGGCCGGCGTCGGGCTGCTCGAAGCCGGCGATCATCCGCAGCGACGTGGTCTTGCCGCAGCCGGAGGGCCCCAGCATCGAGAAGAACTCGCCGCCGCGGATGGTGAACGAGACGTCGTTCACCGCCACCACCGCACCGAAGCGCTTCGTCACCCGCTCGAACCTGATCTCGCCGTCGCGCGGCGGCTCGCTCACGGTCCACCACCTCCCTTCGCGACCCCGATCGCGAACATGTCGTTGACGTTCGTCCCGGTGGAGCCTGTCACGATCAGGTCGTCGAGTGCCCCGAGCGCGGCGCCGGACGTATGCCCGACCAGCGCTCCGCGCAGGTCGATCCCGGCCGCGGCCGCACGGGCCGACGTGTGCCCGTCCACCAGCGCGCCGGCGGCCTCCGAGCCGCCGTCCGCCCCGTCGGTGTCCAGGAACGCGGCCGCGACCAGCTCGCTCTCGCCCAGCCGCAGCGCCGCTCCCAGCGCTGCCTCCTGGTTGGGCCCGCCCGCACCGAGAAGCGCGCTGTTGCGGATCGTGACGGTGGTCTCGCCGCCGCAGCCGATCAGCATGCACGGAGCGGTGAACGGACGGTCGCTGCGCGCGGACTCACGGCCGAGGTCGATCAGCGTCGCCCCCACCTCGCGGCTCTCGCCCTCGAGGCTGGTCGAGATCACGATCGGCCGGTGGCCGACCTCCGCCGCCCGCTCGGCCATGGCCCGGCAGGCCGTCTCGCCGTCGACCAGCACCACCGTGCGTACGGCGACGCCCGCCAGCGAGGGCGACTCCGCTCCGCCGGACTCGAGGTGGCGGCGCACCGACCCGGGCACCTGATCCCACAGGCCGTGGATGCGCAGCGCCTCGATCGCGTTCTCCACCGTGGTCGTATCCTGCACCGTCGGATCGGTGATTGCATCGAGGGCGCCGCCGGAGACGTCCGAGACGGTCAGGTTGACGATCCGGCCCCCGGCCATCGCGTGCGCCAGCCGCCCGCCCTTGATGCCCGAGACGTGCTTGCGGACGGCGTTCACCTCGCCGATGCCGGCCCCGGAGCGCACCAGCAGCCGGTGCAGCTCGTGCTTCTCCGCGAGCGTGACGCCGGGCGCCGGCAGGGAGACGAGCGCCGAGGAGCCGCCGGTGAAGCACCCGAGCACCAGGTCGCCGCCCACGACCGTGGCCGCCAGCGCGGCCAGCCGCCGGGCGGCGGCCAGGCTGGCCTCGGTCGGAAGCGGGTGGTCGGCCTCGACGACGTCGATCCGCCCCAGCCGGCGGCCGTGGCCGCGGGGGACGACGACCAGGCCGGCGTCGATGCGATCGCCCAGGATCCGCTCCAGCGCTGCCGCGATCGAGAGCGTCGCCTTGCCCGCACCCATCACGAGCAGCCGGCCCGTCCGCAGGTCGTGCGGGGTGCCGTCGACGACCACCGCGTCGCCGTCGAGCGCGACCAGCCGCCCGACGGCGTCGCCAGGATCGCAGGCGGCGAGCCCCGCCTCGACCACGTCGAGGACGGCCGCCCGCAGCTCGGCCGGGCCGTGCGACAGAAGCGACGCGCGGTTGCCGATCAGGGCCGGCCGGGTCGCGTTCACGCAACGAGCTCCGGGCCGCGGACGACGCTGCGGCCGGGGTAGACGGCCGTCGCGCCGAGCTCCTCCTCGATCGCGATCAGGCGGTTGTACTTGCTCGTGCGCTCGCCGCGCACCGGCGCGCCGGTCTTGATCTGGCCCGCGTCGAGCGCGACCGCGAGGTCGGCGATGATCGGATCCTCGGTCTCCCCCGAGCGCTCCGAGACGACCACCCGGTATCCGGATCGCAGCGCCAGGTCGGCGGCGTCGAGGGCCTCGGTGAGGGTGCCGATCTGGTTCACCTTCCAGAGGAGCGCGTTGGCCGCACCCTGAGCGACGCCCTCGGCCACCCGGGCGGGGTTGGTCACGAACAGGTCGTCGCCGACGATCTGGATGCCGGTCGCGGCGGTCAGGTCGGCGAAGCCCTCGAAGTCGGCCTCGTGCAGGGGATCCTCGATGGTGACGATGCCGTAGTCGGCGATCAGGCGCTGGTAGAGCTCGATCAGGGCCGTGCGGTCGTAGCGCTCGCCGTCGATCGTGTAGAGGCCCGACGCCTCGTCGTAGAGATGCGTCGCCGCGCAGTCGAGCCCGTAGACGACGTCGCCGGCATAGCCGGCCCGGTCGGCCGCCTCGTGCAGGAACCCGAGCGCCTCGTCGGGGCTCGACATCGGCGGGGCGTAGCCGCCCTCGTCGCCGGTGTTCAGGGCGACCTTCCCGAACCGGGCGAGCAGGATCTCCCCCAGCGCCAGGTTGATCTCGGTGCCCATCTGGAGCGCGTGCATGAGGCTCTCCGCGCCGACCGGGAGCACGATGAACTCCTGGAAGTCGAGGTCGTTGGAGGCGTGCTGGCCGCCGTTGATCAGGTTGAGCAGCGGCACGGGCATCACGTGGGCGTTGCGGCGCAGGTGCCGGTACAGCGGATCGCCGGCGGCAGCGGCGGCGGCGCGGGCCGCGGCGAGCGACACGCCCAGGAGCGCGTTCGCGCCGAGTCCCGACTTGTCCGGCGTCCCGTCGAGCTCGAGCAGGGCCCGGTCGATCTCGAGCTGGGACGAGACGGGCATCCCTGCCAGCTGCGGACCGATCCGGTCGCGCACGTTCTCGACCGCCGCCCGGACGCCGAAGCCGCCGAACCGGGTGCCGCCGTCGCGCAGCTCGCGGGCCTCGCCCGAGCCGGTCGAGCGTCCGGCGGGCACGTCGGCGCGGCCGACCGTGCCGTCGGACAGGGTCAGGTCGACCTGGACGGTGGGGAGGCCGCGGCAGTCGAGCACTTCGCGGGCGACGATGCGGGAGATCGACACGTCGGGCATACAGCCTCCTGGGGCTTCGGGTTCGACGGTTCGGCGCCGCCGGCCCGTCGCCGACGCGCCCGGCCATCGTACCCGGGCCGGTTGCGGACTGTCAACAGTCGACGAAGTCGTTTAGCCGAGCACTTCGCCGTCGTGCGCACCCGGCAGCTGATCGATGTATTCGGCCACCAGCCCGAACGCGTGCTCGACGTGAGTCTCGAACCGGGCGGCGGCGAGGTCCGGGTCGCGGGCCTCGATCGCCTCGAGCATCGGCCGGTGCTCGCCGGCGATCTCGTCGGGAGAGGAGTACAGGTGCTCGTCAAGCCGGATCAGCGTGCGCACCACCGGCACGTGACGCATGAAAACCGCGTGCAGCCGGCCGTTCCCCGTCAACCGGCAGAGCGTCTCGTGGAAGGCGAGGTCGGTGCGCGAGACGGCGGCGACATCGCGACGATCGGCCGCGCCTTCGAGCTCGTCCAGCGCCCGCCGCAGCTCGTCGATGTCGGCCGGCCGGCCGGCGCGGGCAAGCAGCTTGGCAGCGCGCGATTCGATGGCGGCGCGCAGGTCGTAGATCTCGCGTACGTCGTCACGCGAGAGGCGCACGACGTACGTGCCCCGGTTGGGCTCCTCCTGGAGCAGGCCCTCGGCACGCAGCAGCTTGAACGCCTCCCGCACCGGGCCCCGGCTGATGTTCAGCGCCGTGGCCACGCGCAGCTCGACCAACCGCTCGCCCTGCCCCAGACGGCCGGCCAGGATATCCTGCCGGATCTGATCCGCAGCCTCCTCGGCCAGCGGCTTGCGGGCGCGCAGCGGTCGCATGTCGACAGTCTACCTTGACACCCGGAAGGCGACCTGCGAGACTTGTCGACTGTCGACAGGTCGCGCTCGGGCGAGACTGCCAGGGCGACCGGGAAGGGTGACATGAGGCGACGACGGTGGCTGGCGGCGGCGGTGCTGATGCTGGCGGCGACAGCCGGATGCGGCGGCGGGTCGAGCTCGGGCGGCGACGCGAGCGTGAACACGTCTCCGCAGAAGGTGTCCGGGCCGCTCGAGGTGTACGCCTACGAGGACGGCTTCACGCCGGGCTACGTGCGCAGCTTCAAGGCCGAGTACCCCAAGGTGCAGCTGAAGACGCAGGCGTTCCAGTCGAGCACGCAGGCGCTGACCAAGCTCCGCACCGGCGCGGTGTCGCCCGATGTGATCAACACCTGCGTCGACGAGAACGCCGCCGAGGAGGTGCGGTTGGGCGTGTTCCAGCCGCTGGACGTCTCGAAGATCCCGAACTGGAAGAACATCGACCCGCAGCTCAAGAAGCTGCCGGGGGTCGAGTCGGACGGCAAGGTGTACGTGATTCCCGTCGACGCCGGGGACGGCGGCATCCAGTACGACCCGCGGCATGTGAAGCCCGCCCCGACCTCCTGGAAGGACCTCTTCAATCCGAAGTACTCGGGCTGGGCGTCGATCGAGGACAACCCCGTGACGGCGATCGATGCCGGCGCGCTTGCGATCGGGATCAAGGATCCGCTGCACATGACGGACGCGCAGCTGGATCAGGTGAAGAACTTCCTGATCGCGCACCGAAACCAGTTCCGTACCTGGTGGGAGAGCGACACCGACAACGAACAGCTGTACAAGACCGGCGAGATCTGGATCTCGACCGGCTACCGCGACGACGCGTACACGATTCAGAAGTCGGGCGTCCCCAACGACTTCGTGCTGCCGAAGGAAGGGTCGCTGGAGTGGACGTGCGGCTACGGCATCAGCGCGCACGCCCATAACCTCAGCGCCGCATACGCGATGCTGAACTGGTACGCCGGCGTCCAGGCCGAGACCTACGAGGCGAAGACCTGGTTCTACCGGATCGCCAACGTCAAGGCCCGGGCGGCGCTTCCCAAGTCGGTGCTCCAGCGGTCGGGGAACAACCAGAAGCTCGTCAATCCCATCCCGGCATCGGAGCCGGCGAACTACACATCATGGGTGCAGGCGTGGCAGGACGTGAAGAGCGGCTGAGCCTGCCGGGCGCTCCGTCGGCGCGGGACGACCGCGCGCCGGGGACGATCCCCGCCCGGGTGCGGATCCAGCGGGTGCTCCCGGGCATCGCCAGCATCGTGCTGGTGTTCCTCATCATGCTGATCCTGTTCGGGCCGATCGTGCTCCTGGCGGTGCTCTCGTTCGACCACTCGACCATCATCGCCCTCGACTGGACCGGCTTCACGACCCAGTGGTACCGCGACGCCTGGGCGAACAGCGACCTGCGCTCGGCGATCCTGAACTCCCTCTATGTCGCCACGATCGTCACCGCCATCAGCATGGTGCTGGGCACGATGTGCGCGTTCGCCATCACCCGGTTCCGCTTCCGGCTGCGCGGCGGCGTGGCCGGATTGGTCGGCGCCCCGCTCGTCGTGCCCTGGCTGATGATCGGGGTCGGCGCCGCGATCTTCTTCTTCCACTACCACGTGCCGGGGCTCTTCCCCCTGTCCCTGCACTCGGTCACGGCGGTGCAGATCATCTGCACCTTCCCGCTCGTGGTCGCGATCGTGGCGGCCCGGCTCGTGCGCTTCGAGCGGGTGCAGGAGGAGGCGGCGATCGACCTCGGCGCCTCCCGCTTCCAGCTGCTGCGTCGCATCATCCTGCCCCAGCTCACGCCGTCCCTCTGCGCCGCCGCGATCTTCGCGTTCTCGTGGTCGTTCAACAACTTCGAGATCGACTTCTTCGTCGGCGGCTACGACGAGACGTTCCCGGTATGGGTGTACTCCGAGCTGCGGCGCGCCCCCAACCTGCCGATCATCAACGCCAGCTCGACGTTGATCTCGTTCGTGCAGGTGCTGCTCGTGTTGGTCGTGTGGCGTCTGCTCGCCCGGGGTGACGGCGACGGGAGCAGCCAGACTGCCAGCGTGGTGGACGCGCTCAAGTGAGCGCCGCCGCACACGCGACGACGCAGACGCGCCGCCAGCGGCTGAGGCGCGGGATGACGCCGTGGTGGCTGCTGTCGGCGCCCCTCGTCCTGCTCGGGGTGCTGTTCGTCGCGCCGCTCCTGACGCTGTTCCTGATCGGGTTCCAGCACAACTCGCTCTTCAACGTGGGCGGCTGGACGCTCGACAACTTCTCGACGATCTTCCGCACGGGCAGCTATCGCCAGATCGCGGTCACCACCGCCGAGATCGCGACGGCGACGATGCTCGTGCAGCTCGCGGTCGGGCTCCCGCTCGCGTACGTGCTCGCCTTTCGCGCCGGCCGCTGGGAGCTGCCGCTGATCCTGCTCCTTGTGCTCGCCGACGAGCTCAACCCGATCGTCCGCATCTACGCGTACCGGGTGGTCCTCGGCCGCGAGGGGATCCTGAACCGGGCGCTCGAGGCCGTCGGGGTCGTGAACTCGAACCACCCGCTGAGCTGGCTCCTCTTCGACAAGTTCGCGGTCGTGGTCGTGCTCTCCACGAGCTACATCACCTACACCGTGATCCCCGTGTACGCCGCGATGAAGGCCATCGACCCGGCCCTGATCGAGGCGGCCACCGACCTGGGGGCGAGCTGGGCGGTGCGCGCCCGGCGCATCCTCCTGCCGCTCGCGGCTCCGGGCATCTTCATCGCCATCATCCTCGTCTACATCCCGCTCTATACCGAGTTCGCGACGCCGACGTTGGTGGGCGGAACCGGCTCGTACATGCTCGGCCAGCTGAACGCCGAGCTGATCACCGAGAGCGGCGACCTGGGCCAGGGCGCGGCGCTGAGCGCGGTCCTGCTGGCCGCATCGGGAGTGATGGCGGCGGTGGCGTACTACCTCTCCAAGCTGAACCGGCTCGAGTAGCTACGAGGGACGTGTCAGCCCGCTGACGACGCGCCGGCCCAGACGGCGGGCGGCGGCGGCGCGGCGCTCCGTCGCGCACGTCGTTCAGCACCTCGCGGGCGCAGTTGCGCCCGTTCGCCCCCGTGACGCCGCCGCCCGGATGCGTGCCCGCCCCGCACAGGTAGAGCCCGGCGAGCGGGGTGCGGTAGTCGGCGTATCCGCGCACCGGCCGCAGCGAGAAGAGCTGGTCCGCGCCCATGTCGCCGTGCAGGGCGTGACCCCCGGTGAGGCCGATCACGCGCTCGAGATCGAGCGGCGAGAGCACCTGGCGGTGCAGGATCGAGCCCTCGAGGTTCGGGAAGAGCGCCCCGATCTGGGCGACCGCCCGGTCGGCGGCCGCGTCGCGGATCGCGTCCCAGTCGCCCTCGGCCAGATGGTACGGCTGCGAGTTCACGTCGATCGTGACCACGTGGCAGCCGGGCGGAGCGAGCGACGGATCGTGCACGGTGGGGATGCAGAGCTCGATGTGCGGGTCGTCGGCGGGGATGCCCCGCAGCGCGAGCGATTGCGCCCGGTCCATGTCGAGCAGCGGCTGGCTCAGCTCGATGATCCCGCGCTGGTACGGCTGCACGTCGCCGCCGCCGCCCATCGCCGCCGCGCGCGGGAGCTCGGACACCCCCAGGTTGATCTTGATGCTCGTCCCGTTGCACCGGTAGGCGCGGATCGCGGCCAGGAACGGCCCGGGCAGGTCGGACGGATCGCACAGCGAGAGAAACGTCCGCTTCGGGTCGGCGTTCGAGAGCACGGCCGCCGCGCGCACCTCCTCGCCGCCGGCGAGGCGGACGCCGACGGCGCGGCCGCCCTCCACGAGCATCGTCTCGACCTCGGCGCCGGTGCGAATCTCGGCTCCGGCCTCACGGGCGGCGTCCGCCATCAGCTCGGTGACGACGCCCATGCCGCCGCGGACGAACCCCCAGGCGCGCACGCCGCCGCCCGACTCTTCAGCGGCATGGTCGTGCAGGAGGACGTAGGCCGTCCCGGGCGTCGACGGCCCGGCCACGCTGTCGTTGATCGCGTGCCACCCGAGCGCCGCCTTGAGCACGTCCGACTCGAACCACTCGTCCAGGTACTGGGTGGCAGAGGTCGAGAAGAGGTAGCCCGCTCCGAGCAGCCTGCGCCGGTAGCGAAGTGCTCGTGCGCCGAGGTGGAGGAGGCCGGGAAGGTCACGGGCGCGCTCGACGCCGGGATTGGGCGGCGTCCAGTCGAACATCGGCCGGATCGCCTCGGCCAGGCCCGCCAGTTCGGCCTCGAACGCCGGGAACGCCGCCGCGTCCGACCGCGAGAACCGGCGGATCTCCTCCCGGGTCGTGCCGAGATCGTCGTCGAGCATGAACGTCGTGCCGTCGGCGAACAGGTTCAGGCTCGGCCCGGCCGGGTCGACGACCAGGCCGCGCTGCGCCAGGCGCATGTCATGCCAGATCGACTCCCGCAGCATCGAGAGCACGTAGGCCCCGGTCGACGCGCGGAAGCCCGGCGCGAACTCCTCCGTGTTGCACGCCCCCCCGACGAACGGGCGCCGCTCGAGCACGAGCGGTCGCAGCCCCGCCCGGGCCAGGTAGAACGCCGCGACGAGACCGTTGTGGCCACCGCCGACGATGACCGCGTGACGCGCCTCGGACATGGTTGTCGACAGTAGACCGATGACCGCGGAACGTCAAGAGACACGACGCGCCGCTCAGACGCATGTCGGCCGAGATCAACTTTCTGTGAGCGGAGCAGGAGACGGGGGCCCGATCGGGTAACTTGTCCGTGCGATGGGCACGTTGCTGCGAAGAGCACGATGGCTGGGCGTCCTTTTCCTCGCGGGCGCGGCTGCGCTCGTACCGCTCGGGGGAAGCGCGGCAGCGGCCGTGAACACGGCGGCCGTGACTCCGGCGCCCGATCCGTGCGGGCTCCTGCCGGCGCCGCCGGCGACCTACACGCACGTCGTCGTGATCATGGAGGAGAACTTCTCTTACGACGACACGATCGGGAACGCGAACGCGCCCTACCTCAACATGCTCGCGTCCGACTGCGCCCTCGCCACGAACTTCCACAACGAGACCCATCCCAGCCAGCCGAACTACATGGCGGCGACGTCGGGCTTCGTCACCGGGGTCGACCAGGAGAGCACGAACCCGTCGATCTACGAGCAGGTGCCGTCGTGGAACGACCTCGAGGAGTCGATGGGCGCGAACTGCGGCGGCGCGGGCGCCCACTACAAGCACGGCCACGATCCCGCCTTCTGGTATCCGGCGATCGCGGCGGACTGCCTGCTGAACGATCTGCCGATGGCGCCGTCGGACACCGGGGCGACCGCCCTGCCGACGGCCGCGTTCACCTGGATGACGCCCAACCAGTGCCACAACCACCACTGGCAGACCGGGTGCACCGGGGCGAGCAACCCGGACGCGTTCACGCAGTCGATGGACGCCTGGCTCTCGGGCACGATCCAGGCCATCCAGGCGACGCCCGACTACCAGGCCGGCCAGACGCTCGTCCTCGTCACGTTCGACGAGGGCCAGGGCGGCACCGCGGGCGAGGACTGCGCCGACCCGGCGAACACCGACCCGTCCTGCCACGTCGTCACGGTCGCGATCGCCGCCGGCGTGCAGCCGGTCGCCGACCCGACCTTCTACACGCACTACTCGATGCTGCGCTCGGCCGAGGAGGCGCTCGGGATCACCACGTTCCTCGGGAACGCGGCCACGGCGACCGACATGCGGCCGGGCATGGGCTTCTGATCAGTCGTCGGAGGGCGGCAGCCGGTGCAGCTCGGCGTCGTCCTCGTCGGAACGCGATGCGCGGATCAGCCGCTCGAGGAAGGCGTCGACCGCCGAGTCGTCGTCCGCGCCGCCCGCGCTCTCGATGCCGTACCGGTCGATGAGCTCGCGGGTGCCGTCGCCGCCGATCAGGAAGAAGTCCGGGTCGCGGTTCAGCCGGGCGAGCGTGAGCAGCCGTGGGTCATCGGCAGGCAGCGACCGGATGTCGTGCGCCAGGCGGTCGAGGGCAGATGCACTGCGAGCGTGGGCCGGCTCCTCGGGATGCGCGTCCGCCGCCTCCCGTTTCCATGCGGCGGTCGTCGCCAGCTCCTGTGCCAGAACCTCACGGATGTCCCGTTCGCTCATCGCGCTCCCTCGCCGCGGATTGAAAGCCGGGCTGCACCGCGGTTCTACGGGCGCAACCCGGCTTTCCGTTCGAGCTACGCCGAGATCAGCGTCCCGGCCTCGACCTCGTCGTAGAACGCGACCTTGACGGAGTTCTCGTCGACCCCCGCCTCGGTCATCGCCCGCTTGAGCTCGGGCAGGACGAAGAACGCCTTGGCCGTCTCGAGGTCATCGAACGTGTGGGTGATGACCAGGTCGGTCGGGTTCTCCCGCGAACGCAAGACCTGGTGGGCGCGAACGCCGTGCTGCGCCTGGATCGGCGCGAAGCTGTCGTAGGTCGCCTTCCAGGCGTCGTAGTCGGCCACGCGATGCCGCACGAGTGCAGTGGTGCCGGTCATTGTGCCCCCTTCCGGGGCGGAGGCCTTGCGTGCGATCGAGCCTCGGGACGAGGCGCGCAGCAAAGCTCTACGGGGAAGAGTAGCCGCCAGAGGGCGTCCGTGATGAGTTTGCGACTGATCCAGCGTGCTAGGATAAGCGCTCAGGGTACGCCCGCCGCATGGCCGCGCGGTTCGATGAACGCTCCCAGGTAGCCCGCCGACCCGCCACCGTCGACGACGACCGGTCGTCGCCCAGAGGGAAGGACCGATGGGATCGTGATCGTCGCCGGCTGGCTGCGAGAGGTGCTCGACCAGCTGGGGTCGATCTCCCTTCCGATCCTGCTGCTCGCGCTGACGCTCCACACCTGCGAGACGCTCCTGAACGCACTGGCCTGGCGCAACATCCTTCGCCGCGCCTACCCGGAGGCCGGCGTCTCGTACAGGCTCGTCCTCGGGGCCTACGGCGGCGGGATCGGCCTCAACGCGGTCCTGCCGGCGCAGGCGGGGACCGTGGCGATGCTGGGTCTCTACCGAGCGAAGATCCGGGCCTCGACCGCCCCTGGCCTGATCGGCGCGGGTGTGGCACAGGGCGCCTTCTTCCTGGTCGCCGCCGCCTCGATCGGCGCCGGTCTCGTCGTCTTCAGGCCCGGGCTGTTCTCGCTCCCGCTCGGCTCGCTCACGGAGCATGCGGCGCTCGGGCTCGCCGCGGCGACCACGATCGTGCTCGTCGCCTGGGCCATTGTGCGGCGGTTTCACGGCACGTGGCCCCACGCGAAGGAGGGCGCCGCGATCCTGACGACCCCTCGCGTGTACGCCTCGCAGGTGCTCGCGGTGGAGATGGCCTCCTACGTGGCCCGGATCGGCGTGACGGCGGCGTTCATGCGCGCCTACGGAGTGCCCACGTCGGTCGAGAACGTGCTCCTCATCGTTGCCGCGAACGCCGTCGCCTCGACGTTCGCGCTCACGCCCGGCGGCGTCGGCACCCAGCAGGCGCTTGCGACCGCCGCGCTTCGAAACACCGCGTCCGCGGGCGCCATCGCCGCCTTCTCCCTCGGACAGCAGCTCATCCTCGCTGCGTGGGACATCGCCTTCGGCCTGATCGTGCTCTGGTGGGCCATCGGCTGGACCGCCACCCGCAGCATCGTCCGCGCGCCGAAGACGCCCGCGCAGCCGACGCCCACACGGGCCACCCTCTGACCGCCGCGGCGGGGCAGGCCGCCGATCTCGTGATGCAGTAGGGTCGGGTATGGCCCTGCCCGCCATCATCGCGGCGCACGAGGATGCGGAAGTCCTCGAGAGCGTCGAGAGCCAGCTGACCGAGCGCTACTCGCGCCACTACGGGATCGAGGTCGTCCGCAATCCCGGCGAAGCGGTGCAGCTGCTGGCGCGGCTGGCCGGCGGTGACGCGGACGTTGCGCTCGTCCTGGCCGGACCGGCGGCCCTCGACGCCGGCGACGGCGAGCTGTTCGACCAGTGCCGGCGGCTGCACCCGCAGGCGAAACGGGCGCTCCTGGTGTCCCCGCACGTCTGGACCGACCCGCCGAGGGCGGCGACGATCCGCGGGGCGATGGGGCTCGGGCGCATCGACCACTTCGTCCTCGAGCCGGGGCCGCCGCCTGACGAGGTGTTCCACGAGGCCATCTCGAGCTTCCTGCTGGAGTGGGCCCGCGAGCGCCGGCTGGTTCCGTCGACCGTGCACATCGTCGGCGAGGAGTGGGCGGGGCGGGCCTACGAGCTGCGCGCCGTCTTCGAGAACTGCGCCGTCCCGCACGTCTTCTCCCTGGCCGACTCGGAGCAGGGCCAGGAGCTGCTCGCGATGGCGGGCCCCGACGTGCGGCTTCCGCTCATGGTGCTGCCCGACGGGCGTGCCCTGAGCGATCCGTCGAACGCCGAGATCGCGATCGCGGCGGGCGCGCCGGACGGGATCGAGGAGCGCACGTTCGACCTCCTCGTGGTCGGGGCCGGCCCGGCCGGGTTGTCGGCGGCCGTGTACGGCGCCTCCGAGGGGCTGAGCGTCGTGGTCGTGGACGCCGGCGGGATCGGCGGACAGGCCCGGTCGAGCTCGCTCATCCGCAACTACCTCGGCTTCTCGCGCGGCGTGAGCGGCAGCCGACTGGCCGAGCAGGCGTGGGAGCAGGCGGCCGTGCTCGGCGCCGACTTCGTCCTCATGCACCGCGCGGCCGGCCTCGCCCGATCGGGCGACGAGTTCGCGCTCACGCTCGAGGACGGGCGCTCGATCCGCGCGCGGGTCGTGATCCTCGCGACGGGGGCGAGCTACCGGCGTCTGGGGATCCCCGAGCTGGACGCGCTGATCGGGGCGGGCGTGTACTACGGCGGCCCGGTGTCCGAGGCACCGACGCTGACGGGGAAGGCGGTCTACGTCGTCGGCGGCGGCAACTCGGCCGGCCAGGCCGCGCTGCACCTGGCCCGCTACGCCCGGCAGGTGACCATCCTCATACGGTCGGACTCGCTCGCCGCCGGCATGTCCCACTACCTCGTGCAGGCGGTCGGCGCGACGCCCAACCTCGAGGTGCGGACCGCGACCGAGGTCGCCGGCGGCGACGGCGGCGCCCATCTGGAGCGGCTGGTGCTCCGGGACACCGCCACCGGCGGGGACGAGGCCGTCCCCGCCGATGCGCTGTTCGTCCTGATCGGCGCGCACCCGTTGACCGACTGGCTGCCGCCCGAGCTCGCACGCGACCGGAAGGGCTTCCTCCTCACGGGCGCCGACGTCGCCGGCGGCTGGCCGCTCGACCGGCCGCCCTTCCCGATGGAGACGAGCATCCCCCGCGCGTTCGCGGCCGGCGACGTCCGCCACGGGTCGGTCAAGCGCGTCGCGGCCGCGGTCGGGGAGGGCGCGACCGCGGTGCAGACGGTGCATCGCGTGCTCGCCGAGGAGACCGCCCGCGTTACCTGAAGATGTTGACCGCCCGCGCGGTCACCAGGAGCACCGTGACGCACGAGACCGACGACTCCGAGAGCATCAGCAGCTTGGCCCAGCGGCTGAGGGGCATCGCATCGGTGGGGCTGAAGGCGATCGAGTTCGTGAACGAGACGTACAGGTAGTCGATCAGCTCGGGCTGCCAGCCGGGAGCCGCCAGCTGGGGGTTCTCCATCTGCGGGAACTGGAAGTCGGGCGGCAACGGATCCGGCTGGAGCCGGCGCACCGGGCCGCCGCGGTCGAACGCCCAGTACCACAGCCCGAAGGCGACGACGTTGGTCGTCCAGACGGTGATCGCCTTCAGCAGCAGCTGCGCGCCGCTCGTCTCGTTGCCGCTGACCAGCGAGGCGATCACCGCCACGAGGAGCAGCAGGTTGGCCAGGCTGACGACGGCGAGGAGGGCCAGCGCGACGGTGCGACGGTGACCCATCTGCTCGAGGCGGCGGCGCGGCCGCCGCCAGGCCAGCGGAGCGAGCAGGATCACCTCCGGCACGATCGGGATCAGCCAGACCCACCAGGGGTAGATCCAGAGCTTCCAGTCCTGGTTGCGGCTGACCAGGGCCAGCAGCGCCTGCATCCCGATCACGACCCCGATCGCGGGCGCAGCCTCCCAGCGAGATTCGATCTCCTCTTCGCGCAACGTGGCGATCGTAGATGGGGAGTCGGTCACGAGCCCACGGACCGTAGCCTCGATCGCCCGGCGGGCGGGCGCCGGCACCTCAGCCGTTCCAGGTGAACGGCACGGTGCGCGACAGCCCGGTCACGAATCCGGACGCGTCCGTCTCCTTGACGAGGAGCGTGTAGCCCCCCGCGGGCAGCGTCGAGTCGAATGCGACGTCCCATGTGCCGTCGGCCGCGACGCGCACCGGCCGGCTCGTCCACACGTGACGTGCGCGGAGGTCGGTTCCGGCGAACGCGGCGACCTGCACGTAGCCCAGCCCGGCGACGGGATTGGGGTCGTCGGTGCCGGTGACCCGGAAGCCCGGATCGGCGATGACCGCGCCCGGCGTCGGCGCGGCGATCTCGATCCGGCCGTGCCGGTCGGGCGAGCCGGCCGCCGCCGCCGGCACGGCGAACGGGACGTTCGCCGACCGGATGACCCCGGTGCCGCCCCCGAACGACTGGCTGGACTGGGCCGTGTACCTGCCGGGGTCGAGGCGCGGCTTGAACACGAGCTCGTAGCGGCCCGCGGCGGACACCGTCGCGACCCACAGCTGGAGCACCTTCCCGCGCGGCTCACCGGCCGCGTACAGGCGGATGTCGACGATCGGACGGTAGGTCGCGCCGGTGTTCGCCGCACCGCCGAGGACGATCGTCGCCCCGCTCGCTCCGAGCGTGTCCGCAGCGAGCGTGAGGCGGGGCTTGTCCGGCGGGCTCTGGGTGGTGGCCGCGCCGGTGTCGCCGCCCACCAGCCAGTGGTCGACGGCCGCGACGGCCGCGACGAGCACGACCAGCCCGCCGACGACGGCGAGGATCAGGCGCCGCCGCCGCCGCCGATCCTCGCGCGGCCACGGGGAGGCGGGAACCGGTGGCAGCGTCTGCTCGGGAATCACCTCGACGGCGCGCACGGGATCGCCGAAGCCCTCGAGCGCCACGCGCCGGGAGGCGCTCAGGCCGAGCCCCTCCACCGGTCCGGCCACGCTCGCGACGGTCTCGGTGGCCAGGATCCGGCCGGGAGCCGCGGCGACGCTCAGGCGTGAGGCGAGGTTCGGCGCGCCTCCCCGGTAGCCGCCTTCCGTGGCCATCGCCTCGCCGGCGTCGAGCCCGACGCCGACCGGGAGGGGGAACGGGCCTCCATCCGCCGGCGCCGTGCGCAGCCGGCGCTGGAGGTCGACCGCCGCGCGCAGCGCGCCCCGTGCCGAGCCGAAGACGCACATGGCCTCGTCTCCCCGCAGCTCGACGAGCGTGCCGCCAAGCTCCGTGACGGTGCTGCGGGCGATGCCGGCGAACGTCCGCGCCAGCGCCGACCCCGCCTCGTCGCCGCGCTCCCGGGTGTAGCGGTCGTGCCCGTCGACGTGGGCGACCAGGAACGTGCGCAGGCCGGGCGTGGACGGCTCGGCCTCCTCGACGGGCTCGGCGGCCGGTGGCGGCGCGGAGCTCGGCGGGGAGAGGGCCGGATCGTGCTGGAGGATGGCCCGCTCGAGATCTCTCAGCCGGGCGGACGGCTCGATCCCGAGCTGCTCGACCAGGTGGCGGCGCGCCTGCGCATACGCGGCCAGGGCGTCCGCCTGGCGGCCGTTGCGGTAGAGCGCGAGCATCAGCTGATAGCGGAGCGTCTCGCGCGCCGGATGGCTGTTCGCGAGCGCGCGGATCTCGCCCACGACGGCCTGGTGACGACCGAGGGCGAGCTCGGCCTCGAACCGCACCTCGAGCGCGCCGAGGCGAACGTCCTCGAGCCGCTCCGCCTCCGAGGCGGCGAAGGAGTAGTCGTCGAGGCCCTCGAGCGGCCGCCCCCGCCAGAGGTCGAGCCCGCTCCGGATATCGGCGATCGCGGCTTCGTACTGGTGCGCGCCGAGCGCCCGCTGGCCGGACTCGACGAGACGCTCGAAGCGGTTGACGTCGACCGCGTCGCGATCCACGGCCAGCACGTACCCGCCGCCGCGGCTCGTGATCTCGCCGCCGCCCTCGCCGGAGGGGAGCGACTTGCGCAGCCGCGACACGTGCACCTCCAGGTTGCGGCGTGCCGATGCGCTCTCGCCGGGCCACACCGCATCCATGAGCGTGGTCCGCGGGACGACGCGGTTCGCGTTCAGGACGAGCAGCGCAAGCACCGCTGCGCCCTTGCCGGTCAGCGCCACGACCCGCCCCTCGTCGAGCACCTCCGGCGGGCCCAGCAACCGGTACTCCGTGTGGCGGTTCACACCCGGCTCCCGACTCTACCACGGGTCATGAGAGCGATTTGAGAGCGGGCTGAGAGCGCCGGATAAGCCGTTCCAGAGCGCCCTTCGAGCGCGCCGGTGTCCCTTGAGGTCAGACGACGACCCAAGGGAGGTCCTGCGCGATGAACATCATGACCATACGATCGGCGGCCGCCGGCGCCGGGCTCGCCGCGCTGGGCCTGGTGGCCCTTCTGCTGCCCGCACCGACCGCAGCCGCACCGCGACTCCAGCGCGTCCACAGCCTCACTCTCGCACGCGTCGACCGGACGTGCTTCGACTATCCGTCCCCGCCCGGATCCTCGCCGGTCTACCCGACCGGGGCGGTGCCGGCGATCCGCGGCGGCTTCGACGATCCCCGCGGCCTCACGCACGCGCACTTCGGCGTGGACGTGGCCGCCCCCCACGACCGGGCCAAGGTCTACGCCGTCGTCACCGGCCGGATCTGGGATGTCCATCGGGCCGGCGCGAACGCCCGGTTCATCCTCAGCCCGACGACCGGGCTTCGGAGCACGAGGTACGACTACTGGCACGTCGCCCTCACGCGGGTCGCCCCGGGGGCACGGGTGACGCGCGGACAGTGGATCGGGCGGGTCGTCCCCGGCGCCAACCACGTCCACCTGTCGGAGTGGAATCCGGTGTGCGGGTTCGTCGATCCCCGCCGGCCGACCGGGATCCTCCGCGACCCCGTCAATCGCGAGAGGCCGGGCATGAGCCACCTGGCCGCGTTCGTCGCCGATGCCGCGGCCTTCAGCCCGCGCGGCGACGGGAGCGTGGACTCGACGCCGATGGCACTCGACAGCCTGCACGGCCGGGTCGACTTCCGCGCCTGGGTGTGGGACATGCCGGTGCACCGGACGACCCGATGGCCGCAGCAGCCGCTGATGGTCGCGGGGCTCCGCAGCTGGATCGCGCCGGCGACGGACGACCTGATGCGCGTGAGCGCGCCGATCGTCCCGTTCCTCGGCGGCCGGCTGATCCCGCCGCAGCAGGTCGACAGCGTCTACGCCCACGGCACCTTCCGCGTGAACGAATGCTTCATGCGGCCGCTGGGCCTGTGCAGCACCCGGCTCGTCGTCCACGTCGGCGGCCGCGGCGTCGACACGACGCTCCTGCCGAACGGCAGCTACCGGTTCTGCACGAGCGCGGTCACCATCCGCAACGTGTCGCACCACCGCTGCTGGCCGATCACGATCGACAATCCGGCGTGAGGTCGGGTGCCCGTGAACCTGCTAGGGTTGCGGGGTCAAGAACGTTCGTTCGGTTGCGCACTCGCACTTCCTTACTCGTTCAGAAATGGTGAGGGAGGTGGATATATGTCAACCGGAACCGTGAAGTGGTTCAACGACGCGAAGGGCTACGGCTTCATCGCGCCGGACGATGGATCGAAGGATCTGTTCGTCCATCACTCCTCGATCGCCGGCGACGGCTTCAAGTCGCTCGCCGAGGGCGTGCACGTCGAGTTCGAGAGCCGCGAGGGCCAGAAGGGCCCCGAGGCGACGAACGTCGTGACCGTCGCCCAGGCGTAGATCGCCGCTGATCCGTCCTGTGGGGGGCGCCCAGAGCGCTCCCCACACGGGCGTCTACACGGCGGGCTCGCCGGCCGCCGCCCCCATCTGCTTCAGCCACCGCGTGTGGGACCGCAGCGCGGTCCACGTGCTCGGGTGCGACGTGTACGACATGCCGCAGTCGATCGCCGTCCGGCGGACGACGTCGGCGAGCTGCGGGTGCAGCGTGTGCGGGACGCGGGGGAAGAGGTGGTGCTCGATCTGGTGGTTCAGCCCGCCCACGTACCAGCGGATCATCGGGTTGCGAGGCGCGAAGTTGGCCGTCGAAAGCACCTGGTGAACGTGCCACTCGGGGCTCTCGGAGCCGTCGTCCGGCGCGAGCGTCACGGCCTCCTCGAGGCAGTGGGACAGCTGGAACGTGATCGTGAGCGCGAGCGAGGCGACCGCCGAGACGATCAGGAACACGAGCAGCACGTGGCCGGGCGAGTGCAGGCTCAGCGGGAGCAGCACCGCCCATACGAGGAAGAACGTCTTGCCGGCCACGAGGCCTGCCAGGTTCCATCCCCGCGGCCGCTGGAAGCGGGAGCGTCCGACCGAGCCGCGGGCGAGGAAGGTGAAGTCCGTCACCGCCTGCCAGCGGAGCGTCACCACGGTGTAGAGGAGCCACATGTACAGGTGCTGGTAGCGGTGCCAGGAGCGGCGCCTCTGGGTCGGCTCGAAGCGGGCGAACGGCAGCGCGTCGATGTCCGGGTCGTGGTCGGCGACGTTCGTGTACGTGTGATGTGCCAGATGCTTCACCCGCCACACGTACGAGGAGCCCCCGATCAGGTCGAGCGAGTGCGCGGCCAGGCGGTTGACGATGTGGCTGCGCGAGTATGCGCCGTGGTTGGCGTCGTGCATGATGCAGAACCCGATGCCCGCCATGGCCAGGCCGAGGGAGATCGAGGCCGCGATCACCGCCGGCGGCGTCGTCGTCACAACGAGCAGCAGCAGGTAGGAGGCGACCGTCCACGCCACCACCAGGGCGGACTTCGCCCACAGGATGCGATAGCCGCGCCGGATCGCGGCCGAGTCGGCGAGGACGGCGTCGGCCCGCTCGTTGAGCAGGCGCGAGAACGCACCCGCACCCTGGAATCGCATCCGTTGGGGGGCCGTCACGCCGGCGCCGCCAGCGCAACGGGCCCTGGCGGGGGAGTCCGCATGTGTCGCTCCTTCGGGTCAGACAGCCGCTGCCATCGGCGACGAGGGGCTACCCCGGTGTGACCGAGCATACCTCGTCTGCCCCGGCGCGGGGCCGCTGCTACAGTGTGAAGAGAGCTCCGCCAAAGGCGCCGTTTGGGCCAGCCGGCTCTGGACCGGCCCGAGACCTGGAGGGAGCCATGAGCACGAGCCCTGACCAAGACCGGCCCCACGAGGCGCCGCGTAGGGCGGCCTCGAGCGGTGTCCGTACAGAGCACGACCTGCGCGTCCTGCTGCGCCGCGAGCTGGAACGCAACACCACGTTCGAGCGGGCGCTGCGCGAGGCAGCGGCCTATGCCTACGGCCGCCGCGACCTCGCCGACCTGCGCAAGCTGCGGGCAGTGCTCTCGGCCGCCGGATTTCACGATCCGAACGCCAAACGACAGACCAAGACCGACGACGACGACGAGCCCACGCCGCCCGCAAGCGGCTAGCACTCGCCCCGTCCCCACCCGAAACCACCGAGGAGCGCACATGGAGTTCACCGTGCAACTGCGCTACCAGAGCGGCTCGCAGACCGTGCTCTCGATCGAGGCCGACAGCGCCGACGAGGCCCTCGAGTCAGTGCGCGACCAGCGCCGAGTGCTCGTCGACATCCACATCACGGCTCCCAGCGAGACGCCCAAGAACGACACCGAGGGCGGGTACGACGCGAACCGCCGTGCGGCACCCGTGCACCGGCGGGTACCCGTGCAGCACCGGCCGTCACGCCGAAGCCGCTAG